>JAGCFW010000016.1 GCA_017649895.1 Alphaproteobacteria bacterium
AGTATTTTGTGGTGTAGAGGCTACTTGAGCAACTGCTGCATTAGCAGGGATACTTTCTGTAGCTGATTGCCCAACACCCTGCTGAGCTGGCGTTGACTGAGAATTTGTCGCGTTATTAGTATTATTTTCTGTTCCCGTCTGACCAACACTCTGTTGTTGCGTCAAAGCCCCTTGAGAAGTCGCGTTATTAGAACTATTTCCCGTTTCTATCTGAGTAGTATTTTGTGGTTGTCCCGAAACTCCCGGAGTAGTTGTTGCATCAGAATTACTTATGTCTGTTGTTTGTATAGTATTTTGTGGTGTAGAGGCTACTTGAACAACTGCTGCATTAGCAGGGATACTTTCTGTAGCTGATTGCCCAACACTCTGCTGAGCTGGCGTTGGCTGAGAATTTGTCGCGTTATTAGTATTATTTTCTGTTCCCGATTGCTGCCCAGTATTTTGTTGCGCGGAGACAATCTGGGAATCGAAAGAATCATTTTTCTCTTCCTCATCGTCTCGAATTTTTCCCAATCTTCGATTCTCCGGAGTATTGGCAGATTCTAAATTTTGGAGTCCCGGATTTCCTTCAATCTGTCCCAACACTACCGGATTAAACGTGTCACTCATCTCTTTTAAAATATTTTTCAAATTGTTAATTCTATTTGAAAATTTTTTCAAAGCTCCGGTAAATGCCGCGAATGTCCTCTCCTTTTCACATATGAGTATAATTTCGCTGAGCCTTTTCATATTAACTTCGTTCAGATCATCATTTATACCAGACAACGATACCATACCATTAGACGAGCCTTTATTTTCCTTCGTTTGATATTGCAATTCAGAACATATAACATCCTTCACAGTTATCAATTCACCTAAACAAGCTATAGCTCTTTCCAATTTATTAGCCACATTTTTGGCGTCTTCATCTCCACTTCCTTTCAGGAATATATTAAAATTCTCCATATTGCGTTGCAAAACTCGAATATCCTCTGAAGGAACCTCATCTACAATTTTTTTCAAATCATCTGACGCAGATCTTCCTATTAGTATACCCGCAAGAAAGCTTTTGACACTTTCTGGTCCTACATTGGTCATGGCCTGTACATTCATATTTCCTATATTATTGCGCCTATTCTGTGAATTTGAAACTGTTGATCCCTGCCAACTCGTTCTCCTTCCAATATTACTCGTGTTGTAGCGGCGGGGCAGATCCCCCCATACCTCATCGATACAAATACTGATGCTCAGCAGTGAAATTCCTACAAAAATTGTCTTTTTCATAGCTATTTATCTTTCCTCATTAACACCACAAACTCTTTTTTATCGATCATCTCATCAATCGATACCTCACTTATTGATTCTGCCGAAACTACCTCATAGAACTTCAACCCGTGCTTAGCCAATAAAGTTAAGTCGCCTCGAACATCAATTGATTTGTCAACTCTATCCATATCCAAATGAGCCAATATCTTGATATTGTCCGACTCATCAATAATCTTATCGGCTCCTTTCAAAACCGCGAATGCCGCGTTTGGAACACCAATTAAAATCAAAGAAACGCCCTTGTCTTTAAGCATTTCATTCAATGTCTCACATTCCACATTAACTGTTTTGGTTATCGCTTGATCCCCTTCTTTTCTGTCTCGGAATAATGCAACGATATCCTCTATAACACCTCGTCCTGGACGATCTGAAGCAGCTTTTTCGACCACTTCAACAGTTTCCGCTAAATCATTTAATATTATGTTTTTGTATAAGCACTTTGCCACATTCGGATTCGCTTCGATCGCAACATACTTTCCGTTTGTCTTCAAGATCTGTCCGAGCATTATGCAGTTATATCCATAGTGAGCTCCAACTTCAGCCACAGACTCCCCTGCCATACAGAGATTCAAAGCGGCATCATCAAACAATGATGTTACGGAATCTTTATGACTCAACTCTTCTCTAACTCGCGGATCGTGTTTGTTAATCATAATAGGAAATTTATCGTCTATGGAGGTTATAATGCGATCATCTGACAGAAATATCTCTCCTTTTAACATGGGAATAAATTTGGAAAAGAATTTATTTTTTTCCGCTAAAATGGCTCCAAAAAATACAACTGCGTATAAAATTATACAAAACAAAACAAATTTATTGTTCAGCAAGCCTCCGGCTAATGATGGACGTGTAGGGTAATTGTTTGCCTCTATCCTTGGCTCTTCTTTGACGAAAACGCGCCGTACCGAGTAATCATTTGAGAAATTATCCAACATTTCCTCCATAAATTCCTCTGAATTATAACCAGAAGAAGGTTACAAAAAAGTAAATAATATTGAATTTTGTTAAAATTGATTGATATTTTTAATTAATTTTATGCTATTATATCAAAGAAGGAGGACGTGGTGGATTTTCTGCTATCTCAAAAAGATTTGGTTGTTGAGTTGTCCATATCCGAGCTAAAAGATGATGTAATCGTCAACAGCATCAGAGGCTCGGAAGCTATATCCGAGTTGTTTGAATTTTACGTAAATTTTTCTTCTGCAAATAGAGAGATCAACGCTGAAAAAATCCTTGGATCAAATGTTACCCTCCACTTTAAATCAGAAAAACACGAAAGATTCATTAACGGAATAATAACCCAGTTTTCACAAGGTAGAACTTCTCTAGAAAAAGATATCTATCATACTGAATATTTTTTTACGATGCGTCCGAAATTATGGCTTCTGTCCTTGGACAGTAACTGCCAAATATTTCAAAAAAAATCTACGATGGAAATAATAAAGAATGTACTTAATGAATACAAAATAGACGTCACAGAATCAAAGTGCGGAAATAACAGCCGTACCTACTGCGTACAGTATAACGAAAGTTCTTTTAATTTCATTTCTCGACTCATGGAGGATGAAGGAATTTTTTATTATTTCAAACATGAAAAGAACAAGCATACCCTCATAATCAGAGATAGTATGGACACGAATCAAAAACTTAAAGAAAAAGCCGGATTCATCAAAAGTAATCAGGAAATTTGTCCTCTCGGAAAGGTTTTTAATACAAGCAAAAATACTTTTATGAATGTCGGTGGATATTCCGCGGCAGATTACAATTATGAAAATTCCAATACGAAATTATTCAATAAGTTAAACACAAAATGGAAGGGACAAACTCTTTTCTATGAATATCCGGGAGGATTTTCTCAGGCCAAAGATGGTGAAAAACTATCGAAGCTCAGAATTCAAGAAATTGAATGCAAACACATGATGTTGCAGGGAGATTCCACCATCCCGGATTTTTCTCCAGGAACAACATTTGAGCTCGCAGACCACAATGCCAAAAGTTTCAATGATTCTTATATCCTATATAAAGTAGAACACATATTCGACCGAACAGAAAAAAATGGATTTGTTTACCGAAACAGATTTTGGGCTTTACCAAAAGGTACTGAGTTCAGACCTCCCAGAAAAACACATAAACCAAAAATCTACGGAAATCAAACAGCGGTGGTAGTCTGTCCTTCCAAACAAGAGATATATCGTGATAAATATTGCTGCATCAAGGTTCATTTTCACTGGGATCAGAAAGGAAAATCGAAGGATACGAACGACAGCTCTTGTTGGATCAGAGTCGCTCAATTAATGGCCGGAAGTAATTGGGGAGCAGTTTATGTCCCCAGGGTCGGGCAAGAAGTTGTTGTTTCATTTTTGGAAGGAGACCCGGACAAACCCCTAGTTGTTGGATGTGTTTACAACGATCAATTCAAGCCTCCTTATTCTGAATCCCAAGACAAAATATCCACAATGAAGACTGTAACCTTTACTGACGACAAGGGATTTAACGAAATCCGATTTAACGATGAAAAGGAAAAGGAGGAAATTTTCATTCATGCTCAAAAAGATATGAAAACGGACATAGTCAACTCGCGAGAAACTAAAATCGAGGAAGATAACGATAAGTTAGATATCCTAAAGGGTTCTCGTTCCGTCAAATTACACGCAAAAGATAATAAGAAAAAAGCAGACTATTCGCTGGAATTGGTAAAAGGTAATCGATCAATACTGCTGCAAGAAGGAAATTCTTCTTTCGTTATAAAAAAAGGGAACAGCTCCGTCGAGCTTCAAAAAGGGAACCAAACCGTCGAGATCGATGGAGATTGTACCATTAAAATTTCAGGTAATTTAAAAATCGAAGCCGATAAAAATATTTCAATAGAAGCAGGAAAAGAAATTTCTATAAAATCCGGAACATCAATAAAGGCAGAGGCTGAACGGAATATTACAATTAAAGCTGATGCTTCGGCAACTTTCAAAGCTACCCGAAATTTCTCTTGTGAATCCGGAGCCTCCATGAAAATTAAGTCTTCTCTTAGTACGGACTTAAAAGCTGGCGCAAGCATGAATATAAGCGCTGGTGCAAGTATGAATATAAAATCTAACACATTCATGAATATAAAATGTACGGGAATCCTCAATGCTGAAGGTACAGGAGCGGCAAACTTAACAGGTGCCGCAGTTCAGATAAACGGAAAAGGTATGTCCAGTTTCCGCGCACCAATGTTAACCATCGGAGGAGGGATGATTTCATTTGGATAATCTAGAAACAATCGAATCAGATAAGGTAAACGCAGAGAATGAGATCAAAACAGAAGAAGTTAGATCTCCTGATGGAAAATTAATGAGAACTTATTCGATGAAAGGCTATCAAATGCACGGTCCGATGGTTATTTACGATAATAACGAACAAATCGCTCAGAAATTAAACTACGAAGACAATGTCCTATCAGGCCCCGCGGAATTTTATCAAGATGGAGTTCCCTTGATGTATACCCAATTTCAAAATGGAACAATAGACGGACCTGCTACTTTATTTAATAAGGGTATAAAATCTGCTGAAACAACATTTAAAAATGGAGTAATTGAAGGCATTTTTGTTTCATTCGACGAGGCCGGAAGAATTATTCGTGAAGCAACTTATGTCAAAGGCCAAATGGAAGGCGATTGCTACCTCTATTATCCAGACGGAGTCGTTCAGGAGAAATCGTGCTACAAAAACAATAAACTCGATGGAACCGTTACGAGATATTATCATTCGGGAGCTATACTCGAGGTTTCGAATTATGAAAACGGTCAACCTATCGGATATACAAAAACCTACGATGAAAACGGAAATCTAATTTCGAGCAAGGAGGCATAATGGGATTTTGCTGCAGCATCGGAGCTTTACTCAGTTGTCCAATGGGATTAACACCAACTCCGCTAACAGTTATACCAAAAAATCTCTTTGGACCAACCGGTCCGATGGCCACTTGTCTGGACTGTGTTCCATTCTTAAACATCGCTCCGTTTGGTGTTTGTAAAAGCCTTTTGAATCCATCAACTGCAGCACTTACTGCTGCAGCGTTCGGAGTACTCACTCCTGGGCCATGCATCCCTACCCCTGCGGGTCCTTGGATCCCGACAAAACCAAACATAGTTGGAATCACCGGGCCTATTTTGGCAGATAGTTCAATACTAATGTGCGCGTTTGGAGGAGTGATTAAAGTCAACATGCCTGGGCAATATACCATAACGATTTGAAATGGAGAAAAATATGGAAGAATGTTTGTTTTGTAAAATCGTTCGAGGAGAAAGCCCCATTTACAAAATATGGGAAGACGAAGAACATCTGGCATTTTTATCCATTTATCCAAACACCTTGGGAGCATCGGTCGTAATTCCGAAAAAACATTTCGACAGTTACGCCTTTCATCTGCCGGACGCTGAACTCGCAAAACTCACAATAAAATCAGCAATTGTCGGAAGACTTTTGGATGCATCATTCGATGATGTAGGTCGTACCGCCATCATTTACGAAGGATTTGGAATTAATCATGTGCACGCAAAATTATTTCCATTGCACAAAACAAAAGGCGATTGGAAACCAATTCACACCGACTATAATAAGTATTTCGATCACTATGAAGGATATGTTTCGTCCCATGAATATCACGGCCCAAATCCTGATCTCGCGAAACTCGCCGAACATATCCGAGAAGTTGGAAAAAACTTGAAATAAACTTACTTAAAAAATTTGCGAATATTCAAAATTTCTTGAGCTAACTTTGAATATTCACTTTTTCACAGAAATTATGTACAGAAAAAGCCGCCCGAAAAAGGACGGCTCACTAAATCTAAAACGTTTTTGTTAGTCAGAAACGTAAGGCAACAAAGCCAAATATCTCGCTCTTTTGACGGCAAGCGCCAAGGCTCTCTGCTTTCTGGAAGACACCATAGAAATTCTGCAAGGCATAATCTTCCCTCTTTCAGAAATGAATTTCTGCAGCGTACGCGGATCTTTATAGTCGATCTTCATTACACCACTTTCAAAAGGACACTTCTTCCTTTTGTAATTTAGATTACTCTTCTTCCACCCCTTATCCTTTTTCTCTTCTCTCATGATTTTACTCCTCTGTCTCAGCTTTTTCTTCGCTGTTTTCTTCTTTGATCATATCGATTTTGCTGTTGGCTGCTCGATATCCGACATCCTTCGTTCCAAGATCGTCTCCATAAGTTTTAGCCTGAGAAATCAAATTTTCTTTATCTTCGAAAGCATCAACTTTTACGATTAAGTGACGAATAATGTCCTCATTAATCTTCATACTACGATTCAACTCGGCAACGATCGCTCCGGTTGCTTTCATTTGAATGATATAATAATGTCCCTTGTGATTTTTCTTGATAGGATATGCTAACTTTCTCAGCCCACAATACTCGCTACGAACAACCGTTCCGCCGTTCTGAGAAATATACAAACCAAGCCCTACTCCCAACGCTTCAATTTGCTGTTGAGAGAGATCCTGACGACCTATAAAAATGTTTTCATATAATGTCATATTCTTACCACTAATAAACGGGAAAGCACCGTACTCTCCACTGCCACGGTTACTTATACATCTTTTGAAAAATGATATCAATTAAAAAATACCAAAAATCCGAAAAACTTTTATAAATCATATAGATAGGACTGAATTTTTAGTTTTACTCAATATTTAAATACGTAAATTCAGGACAGACTACATCAAAACTTGTAAAAAATTACTGTGTGTTGTACTATTCCGTTGAATTTATGGAGATTTTATGGCTAAAGAAGATTTGATCGAGTTTACAGGAGAGGTCATCGAGGTGTTGCCTAACGTCATGTTCAGAGTCCGACTAGAGAACGGGCATGTTATATTGGCTCATACTTCCGGAAGAATGAAAAAAAACAGAATTCGTGTTTTGGTCGGGGATAAAGTAAACGTCGAGATGACAACATATGATTTCACCAAAGGTCGCATAACTTTCAGATCAAAATAAACAATATCTTAACTATTTGTTGGCATAATCAAAATAACTATAGAAGGAATATGATATGTCAATAACGTTGGGTAAGAGGTCTTTTGAAGCCGCCAGCAAGTATATGTTGAGAGGATTTACGGTGTCGTATAATTCTCTGTCGATGTCTGGTACACTGAGAAATATGGGATTAGTTAATTGTGCCGATTGGTGTCTCCAAAAGTCGGAGACTTATCGTTCGGGAGCTATGAAAATTTTCCATCACTTGGAGAGCAGAGGTATCAAGTTCAAATTGGCGCCGATTCCCGTTTCTCGACAAGATTGGAGAGCACCTCTTCATATTTTTGAGGAAGTATATCGTCAAGAACAGGAACTATCCGATTTGATATCCGTTGTCTACGAATCTGCGATTGCCGATAAGGATTACATAATGCAACAATTCGCAATGGATTTCTTTGATGATCACCTAAAATCTGAATCGAAGGCGCTGAATCTGCTGAACAGACTTCGTAAAATGCAATCGTCCGATCTCGGAGTGTTTGAATTTGACGCAGAATTGAGGTCAATTCTGTAAAAAGCCCAAAGAAAAAAGTCCGACATCTATTATAAGGATTTACTTAGTAGCGCCCTTCTCTGCGCGTATGCTCTAGCCCTCTCCAAATCTTCATAAGTATCAATGCTTATCGGAGAATCTTTGTCTATAACCGTAATTCCTATAGTCATACCATTCTCCAATGCCCGCAGTTGCTCAAGCTTTTCCGTTTTCTCAAGCAAACTTTGTTGAAGATTAACAAACCGCGTCAATGACTCTGCACGAAAACAATAAATTCCCACATGATTATAATAAGGACCATCGTAAGGAACCGCAGATCTGCTGAAATAGAGTGCTTTTCCACTATTAGAACCCGTGAACGAAATAACTGGTTTTACCGTGCTGGAACATTTGTAAGATTCATCCTTAATCGGAGTAGCAAGAGTAGAAATATCGCAACTCGATCCTTTCACGATCTCCGCCGCCTTTTCAATAAATTCGGCATCTACAAAAGGAAGATCTCCCTGGACATTAATTATGTAATTGTACCTTTTCTCACTATCAAATTTTTGCCATGCCTCAAAAACCCGATCTGTACCGGACGGAAGCTCGGGATCTGTCAGAACAGCTGTTCCACCCACACTTTCGATAACATCTCTAACCTTTGGATCATCACACGCAACGATAACATCACCAACCTGCGACGATACCGCACACTCGTACGCCCGAACAATTAAAGGCTTACCGTTTATATCAGCCAAAACCTTTCCCGGCAGTCGAGTCGACGAAATACGAGCCGGTATGACCACCAAAGTATCCATCATTCCTCCTAAATTTTCACTCAAAACATCGACCAAGTTACTGGTGCGGTCGAGAAGACTTGAACTTCCACGAAATAATTTTCATAGCGACCTCAACGCTACGCGTCTACCAGTTCCGCCACGACCGCACAACCAATGTCTTTATAGTCCAATACAGAAACTTTTTCAAGAATAATCGGACCAAAAACCAGTGCGTTGCCTACAGTTTATTAAATCTCGCTACCCGTTGAACCTTCATCAGAATCTTCGGACTCAACAGCTAAGTCCGCATCTCCTTCAATTTCACTATCGCTAACGACATGCACACCTTCTTTCTCGATGGCCTTCACAGACAAACCTTCATACGGATTATAGGTATCCTCTTCAACCATTTCGTCCAGATCTTCTTCTTCCTCATCCGAAGGCAAAAACGAACGAAAACTGTTAATTGCAGCTTCTTTCAGATCATCGACAGAAACTGTACGAGCGGCAATCTCCCTCAAAGCAATCACAGGCTTTTTCTCATCGTCAGCATCAACAGTAATCGTATCTCCTGCCAATATCTGACGCGTCCTTTGCGCCGCGAGTACCACCAAGTCAAAACGATTTTTTACAACCTTTTCACAATCTTCAACAGTTATACGAGCCATAAACTTCCCCCAGCCACTAACAAGTGTATAATGTTAGTATATATACCTCAAAATTTCAATATTTTTATTTTGATGTGAAAGAATCTATCATTCCTATAATAACCGGTCCTAACATAACTATGAATAGGCACGGCATAATGAAAAACATCATAGGTAAAGTCAATAATGTCGGAGCTTGAGCAGCTTTCCCTTCGGCTTCCAGCATTCTCTTTTCTCTCGCTTCGATAGCTAACTCCTTCAAAGAGGTCGATAATGACGAACCATACTCAATAGCTTGACTTAATGTTTTCGAAATAGTCTTTATCTCAAGACAGTCTGTCCTGTTTTCCAGATTTGTAAAAACTTGTCTGTGATCCGGAATCATCTCCAGCTCAATAGATGTCAAACTGAGTTCATCTGCCAAAACAGGATTAGATGTCCTCATTTCTCGAGCAATTCTTCTGATAGACTTCGTCAAATCCAATCCGGATTCCGTGCAAATAACCAATAAATCAACCAAATCAGGAACCCCTTTATCGATGGCTTCTTTTCGTTGATTGGCTATCATTTCATAATTCAAATCCGTCAATTTATGTCCACCTACTATTCCCCCTAATATTCCTAATAAACTAGTCAAATAGAAGGGAATGTCAAAATTATTTGTACCCAACAAAAGCACTATCATGAGAAAAATTGCAAGACCGGAAGTAAATTTAGCTGTCATAAATTCTTCCATTGCACTATCATGTCTCATACCGGCTTTTATGAGCAATGACTTCATGTTATCTATCAATTCCGGATTTTTTTCCCCTATTAAGTTAAATAACTTGTTTTCTCCGAACATTGGTCCTTTTTTACTCAAACCAATATTTTCATCCTCTCCGCCTTCCAAATCATTTTCAACTTCTGAAGCCTGTATTCCCACTTTTTTTATTCTTCTTGCAAGCCTCATGCCACTTATCATTTTGTGAACCCATATATCAACATATGGCTTTATCCACATATAAACGCAAAGAGTAACAAACAAAGTAATTATATTTAAAAACGACTCTTGCATATCACACCTTTATTTTCGTTGCCTTTAACATAAAAAAAGTTCCCATAGAAAATAAGACTATCATTATTTTGAGAAGCGTCTGACCAGATCCTGTATCAGTAAACGTTTTTAGATGGGCAGGATTTAACAAGGCCATAATCCCAGCGAAGATAAACGGCAAAACACTAAGAACTATAGCTGACATTCTGGCTTCGGCGGACATTGCCTTCAGTTTCAATCCAAGCTCAAGCCTTTTTCTCACAATACTACTGAGATTTGTTAAAATTTCTCCCAACATACCTCCGTTTTCCATCTGAAGAACCAGCGCCACGACCAAAAACCTAAATTCTTCTAAATCAATTCTATCTGCAGCCTCTTGCAAAACTTTTTCCGGCTCAATCCCCAAATCAAGCTTTTGGCTAATTGTCTCATATTCACTGGCTATTGGATCTTTAGATTCCACACTAACCAATTTCATAATACGTCCGATGTTTAATCCAGCCTTTACTCCTCGAATCATCATATCAATTGCATCAGGAAATAATTTAAGGAACTCTGCCTTTCTACTTTCCGCTCGAGACTTTAGATAGGTATATACCAAATAGGCTCCAACACTCATACCAATAGGAATACCTGTCAGCGCATTCAAAAATTTGAAATACAGAATAATCACTGACATCGCAACCCCTCCTAAAAAGCAATAAATCACGAATTGACCAACGGACATATCCGTAATACCAGCTTTTTTCATTATGTTTTTTATTTTATTTATGAAATTTTGAGTTTTGTCACTGTTTTCATCCGTTCCCTGAAAACCACTCTCTACAAATGTAGAAATTTTGGCTGCCCCCCCTTCTAAAAGCACATCTTGCTGTTTAGATAGCATTTTTAAGCGTCTTTTTATCCTGGCCCCGGAAGTTTCTTCTTCCTCCTCTCCTTTTTTCACAGATGGCTTGGACATCAACATATAAACCGTGTAGGTACAAAAAAAAGCACAAAAGAAAAGAAATATAGAATCAATAAATGTCGTCATTATCTATCTCTCCTCCATTTTTTTCAATTGCCGTTCTCATTATGTTCAATAACTCTTTATCAAGACCATATGTTATGGCTTTATCCAGAAAAGCCGGTTGCTCCACTCTTGCCTCGAATCGACCAATCACCTTATGATCTTCCGATTCTCCTATCGGAACAAACTTGAACAAATGTTGATATTGAATATCCCCTCTTTCACTGATACCTGTCACTTCAACTATCTCAGTAATTTTCCTGGTACCGTCATGGAGTCGCTCTGTCTGGACAATCATGTTAATAGCACCTGCTATCTGCGCTCTCACTATCTCGCTAGGCAAATCAAATCCAGACATTGCGACCATGTTTTCTAAACGAATAAAAGCTTCTCTCGCTCTGTTTGCGTGAATTGTTGACATAGATCCATCATGCCCCGTGTTCATAGCTTGTAACATGTCGATACATTCTTCACCTCGAACCTCTCCGATAACAATTCGGTCTGGTCTCATACGAAGTGCGTTCTTAACCAAATCACGAATGGTTACTTCACCTTTTCCTTCAATGTTAGGAGGACGACTTTCCAAACGAACTACATGTGGCTGCTGCAACTTCAACTCAGCTGCGTCTTCACACGTTACAATACGCTCACGAGGATCAATAAGTTGTGATAATGCGTTCAACATTGTCGTTTTTCCAGAACCCGTACCGCCTGAAACAATAATGTTTAATCCACAGGTCGCAGCTATTTGCAAAACTCGAACCATTTCCTCCGTCAAACTGCCATGTGATGCTAAATTATGCAAATCCATCGCTTTCTTAGAAAACTTACGAATTGAAATAGACGTACCGTCCAAAGCGATCGGAGGAACAACAATGTTAACACGACTTCCATCAGGGAGACGAGCATCACAGAGAGGGCTGGAAGTATCGACACGACGACCGACTCTGTGGGCAATTCGTTGAGCAATTTGCATAAGGTGAGCATCGTCTCGGAATTTTACCGGTACCAATTGCATAACACCTGATTTTTCAACATATATTTGAAAAGGTCCGTTAACAACAATATCAGAAATTGCCTCATCGTCTATTAAAAGCTCCAGTGGACCAAGTCCGATCATATCGTCGACCAACTCTCTAGCAATACTTATCTGTTCTCGCTTGGTAATCTGTGCTCGCCGTTCTTGCGCAAAATCGAAAACGAAGTTTTCAATCTCCGTTCTCAATTCTTGCGGGGTTAATTTAAAAGCCGTCGCCAAGTTAATTCGATTTAACATTGTATCATGGGCTTCTTTACGAAAGACTGTAAGTAAAGGAGATTCTTCCGTTATCGTATCTCTTATTTCATCAGCCATTTAAACTCTCCCCTTACTTTTTCATAAATTTACCGATTGTATTAAAAATTTCATTTTTAACTTTATCGAAGGTTAAGCCCTCTCTTTCCGAAATCGCTCGAACGATAGCTTGGTTCTCATTCTTACCGAGAACGTCATCGGTAACTGCATCCAAAATCTCCGTCAATGGTCCATCCGAAACCACCAAAGGTTGTCCTATATTCGCAGCCGCAAGAGTTATAGTCTCGTCCAAAGGCATAACGTAATCTATTTTTCTGCTTATCACCTCTTCAAACGACTCTTTTGCAATAGCTCCAGCGCTTGAAAGTCCGTTTTTATTATCAATTATTATAATTTTTTTATTACTGTGCTTGATTAACAAAAATTCCAACAATCTCGCTGCATTTTGAGCAGATGCCATAGTCATCTCAACCATAATTATAAAGCAGTCGGCTTTTTTCATGGAAATCTTATTTATCTCATTTTGATCTCGCTGAGCATCAACTAAAATATAGTTAAATTGTTTCTTTAATATCGTCATCAAAGTTTCAAAGGCATCTATATCCACTTGTACTCCTCTGACCAGGTCACACAATCCACCCAAATAGTACAATCGTTGCGTACATTTTCTTAAAATTGTCTCGGTAAAGTAATCATCTATCTTATCCGGTGACTCCAAAATATCCAGATAAGCATTTTCTGTCTTTACATCCAAAAGCAAATTCGCTGTTCCGTACAAAAAATCTAAATCCATAATTAAAGTACGCTTAAATCGTCTGTTTGCAAGCAACCATCCTACATTTGCAACAACAGTTGTCGCTCCAGCTCCGCCAGTCGCACTCATCACATGGATCAATTTTCCTTCTTTCTGAACTTCATTTTTTACCCCAGTTGCTTGCTCTATTGCCCTTCGTAACAGGATATTTCCCAGAGGCTTAACTATATAATCGACAACACCGGCCTCCTTCAAATCCCGAAACAATCCAACCTCATCCCTCGAACCAATCACAATGATTGAAATATTAGGAGCACTAAATTCCTTTATCTTTTCGATATCTCCCAGAGGAAGTTCCGAGTTTGAAACATCAACAATTAATACTTTTGGACTCCTGTTCTCTTTTAAAAACTCCAGAGCGTCTGCAACACTTCCCATCTTAGCTTCAGCATAGGCTATATTCATTTCTTTTATGACATTCCATATAACCTGCTCTGAAACCGGATCATTCACAAAAGCCATCAGGTTGTGAGGTAATTCGGATATACTCTTCGCCATAATAATTCTCCCTTTTAATTAGATGACCTCGATGATTTACTTGAGGAGTTACTAACAGAAGAAGACGAACTTCCTCCGCTACTCGATCCCATTTCACCCATCGCGCTAATTGCGCTTTCAGTCTTTTGTCCCTTATATTTTCTCGGAGATATCAAATCCGCACTATTGGATACCATCTCTTCCATATTGTAATTCGTAGCCCGTCCATAATGTGGCAATGACTTGTCCGTGTCACAGTCACCGATATAATCACTCCACAGACTAATATCTGTTCTTTGAAGATCATATTTCAAGATATCAACCCTGATTCCTTTTTTGGCATCTTTGTATATACAAACCCCGGAATCCACGATTCGACTTTCCAAGAAGCCGGCTCTAATCATTTTCGACTTCACCTGATCTGAAACAGCTTTTTTCTGCGCAGTTAAAACAGGAGAATTTGAAACTATCATAAATCCGACATTTTCAATTCCTTCCCCCTTTGAATCTTTCAACAATTTTTCCAATCTTTCTTGGTCGCTTACAGAGAGTTGAAAATTGTTGTCTACGCCAAAAAAGTGAGTAATTCTATTTTCTGTTATATTGATTTTCACTTCTTCAAAACCACCAAATGACCCAGACTTACTCTCACTGCTGCACCCGGTTAATATCAAACAACATACTGTCAAACCTAAAAAATACTTCATAACTACCTCCATTTATTTCAATGAAAATCCTGCACTGTCCGCCTCTTGCCCAAATCGGTGAAATCTTCTCTTGGTAATCGACTTCAAGGGAGATAACATTTTCGGAATCATATCCGTTGGGACTTTTAATCGAGAAGAAGACGGTTTCACTATGTAAGGGGTAACGATAATCACCAATTCTCGTTCTGTCGACTCTATGTGAGAACTCTTAAACAAAGAACCTATTAATGGAATTTCTGCAAAAAACGGAGTCTCTGTAGAGTTGGTGGTAGCCTGTTTTTGTAACAAACCAGCCAAAACTATGCTTTGACCACTTCCCAGTTCTATCACGGTTTCCACATTCTTTGTCGCCAATGCAGGAGCACTATTCTGATCTTTCCGAGGTTCGAGAGAACTAACCTCTGTTTTCACTTTTATGTTGATTCTATCTTCTGAAAGAACCACTGGCGTAAACTCGAGAGCTGTTCCCCAATCTTTAAACTCTGTTGTTTTATTCGATCCAGTATCTCCCTGATTGACTGTATACCCGAATTGTCCTCCAGATTTAAATGTCGCGGATTTTCCAGACAATGCTACTAAGTTAGGTTCCGCCAAAATTGTACCAAACTCTTCTTGAGCTACGGCATCAATCAAAGCAGATAGATTATTTACACCAGCTGCAACAACCCATCTTCCTCCTTTTATTTCTGCAGTAAGAACATCATCAATAACATCTGTTGTTACATTAGTTGAATATTTTGGAAAACCCTTCGTGTCAACCCCCGCAGCCATACCGATTAATCCTGAACTTCCGCCGCCAGATGATGATAAGGTTCTCCAATCAATCCCCAAGGATTTTGTTATATTTCGAGTAACCTCTGCTATTTTCACCTTCAACAATACCTGGGTAGCTGTCTCTATTGTAAGCTTGTTTATGATTTTGCCACGATCAACAAACCTGCCAACAATATCCAGTACATCTTGAGCCATTTCCGGAGACGCAACATTACCTTTTAAAATCAAGTTGCTATCAATAGAAATTAAATCAATTTCCAAATCAGGAAAAATCTTTGCAATAGATTTTTTGATATCTCCCAAAGGATATGTAACCTTTATAAGGTAGTCACAAAGGGTCTTCCCTTCTTCATCGCGAATAATTAAAGGGGTTTTCCCTACACCCAATCCACTGAAATACAAAGATTTCTTATTCAACAGACTGACATCCACCACATCCGGATTTGGAATAAAGACCTCATCCATCTCCTTATCAAATTTAAGGAAGTGAATAGAGTGTATATCTATTTCCTTTTCCATTTTTTGGGCTCTTTTCGCATCGTTTTTTGCTTCTTCATTTTTTCGATTATTGATATTACGAACAAACGCGTCATTCATTATTCCATTGTTTGCATTTTTGCTCTTAGATTTTCCATTAACTCTCACTTCAGCATCGTCATAAGATCCTTCATCGACAGACCTTAAATCCTGAAACCGATTTGCATCCCTATCAGCAAAAACGCTTGAAATATTCATCAATCCTAAAAAAGCGAAACATATAACACTTAATTTCTTTTTCATATCACTTCTCCTACACTCTCTTCTAACTACTTACCTTCCTTCGCAGAATCATCCTCATTATTACCGATTTTCTTATCATCCTTTTGAAATTGCACTTCATCAGAGGTCAATTTTCGGTATATTTTCACTGAATCCTCTTTTTTCTTGTCTTTTGATTTGTTAGATTCTGAAACAATACGCCCAGATACAACCTCATATTTACTGGAATCTTCTGATGAGGAGTCCCTTTCTTTTCCTTTTGGCATAGTCTGCGCGCCAAAATTACTCATATTATGCAAAAGTGCTGATATATTGCTTTCTTCCTCTTGGCGTTTTCTAACGGACTCTTTTAACATTTCAGCAGACGAAGTTTTACCTATTTCCCAAAGTCCTTTAATTAAGATACTATCGTCAGCATTTGAGGAATTATCCTCGTTTAGTGAATCCTTATTTTCGGAATCTTCTTCAACAAAATCTTCCTCAATTTTTTCGTCCTTACCTCTAATAATAATCGTAATACCGTTGTTGCCAGCCTGCTTTAACATATCATTGACATGTCTTCCCTTGACTTCCAAAGTGATATTCCGAGGAGTTGACGATCCCCCTATACCAAAAATTCCTTTATTATCACCTTTATCAGCACGGGGCTGCTTGGTAACTCCATCTATCGCAAGAATTCTCAATGCTTTATAGTTATAGGTTCTTTGTACCCCTCCTTCGAGCGAATTTATTATTACATCCACGTAATCTCCCTGAGTAATCATACTGCTAGAAATCGGTGTCCTTTGATCAACCTGGAAAGTAACAGCTCTGTATCCTTTCTTTATAGTACTCTCTTCTGCCTCTTTCTTTTTTTCAAGTTCAGCTTGCTTTGCTTTTTCCGCTTCTTCTGCTTCCTTCTTTCTTCTCGCAATCTCCACTGGATCATCTCTTGTTAACATACTTAAGGTTAAAGGAATTCCTGCAGGTATCTCATTTTTCGCCCACATGCTTAGTGCGTTAGCATAATCATCTTTGTTATTCAACGGATTTCCTTTACTATCCTGGGCAATAAAATACGGCTGAACGGCATTGGATGGCCAAGATTTCCAGCTCAGTTTAGATTGCAAAATTCTTTCATCTTTTTTAATTTCGCTACTCGTTACCAATACCTGTATTTCTTTTATCTTCTTTTGCTCAGATTTAATCATCAAAGGGATATCAGGCAATGATAACTCTTTCTTGAGTGGCTGCTGCTTTATGATCGTGCTTCCGGAAGGAATCATCCATCGAATTATTCCCGTAACCACCAAAGCTACCGCCGACGCTATAACAACAGGAACTATGTCTCTTTTATTACCCATATCATCACCTAAACATCACATCAAAAATCACAAAAAATCCTCCGCAAGATAACGCCACACCATAAGGCACTTCCTGCTTTAATATATCGGTACTACCAACCTCAAGCTTTACCGATTTGGCTTTTATCTTATACAATGAAAGTAAAGCAATTCTTAAAAACCGAATTTTTTTCTTCTTCATTGCTGAAAATATGATAAATAACCTTTTTCTAAACATCGCTAACTGCTTTCCACAGAATATATAGATTAATGCAAGTACCAAGCCTCCAATAGCAGTCCCCCAGATAAATTCAAACATACTATTTTCTGCAAACAACATAAGAGGTACCAGAAGCTTTACATCGCCTCCACCGATAAGATTGAACTGATTTAAAATAAAACAAATCGCGAAAGTAATACAGGTAATACCGAATGCTTCCGCAAAATTCTGCCCAGAAACGCCAAAAATATACGATACCACGTACAAAAGGAGCAAAAATAAGACGTATTCATTTTCGATTCTAAAAAACATAAAATCATTCAACGCAATAACTATCAAAACCACTGCAAAACAAAACCAAATAAACAAGTTTCAACTCCTTATCGTCCCCAGCATAAATGGTTTACGTAAAAATAAAGTTAATTTCTGATTGAAACTTTTTATAATTTGAATTTTTTTTTATAAATTTTATAATGGTCCTGTAGGATGAGGGAAATGCGATGTCGGTAGATTTTGAAATAAATAATTCTGTTGCAATTTTAACATTAAATAATCCGAAAAAATTAAACGCACTTAGCACAAATTTTGTCGAAGAAATCTATGATTATCTTTCCGATGTTGAGAAAAAAGCTAACGTTTTGGTGATATTCGGCACGGAGAAAGCGTTTGCCGCGGGTGTTGATATCAATGAGATAGACTCTCTGACGTTTGAGCAAGCTTTGCTAAATGAATTTATCGACTACAAATGGGAACGCATTCTAAATGTAAAAATTCCTGTAATTTCTGGGGTAGAAAAATATGCTCTCGGCGGAGGGTTTGAGCTGGCTCTCGCTTCTGACATTATAATAGCGAACGAAAACGCAAAATTCGGATTTCCTGAAGTAAATCTGGGACTTATGCCGGGATTAGGTGGCACTCAGCTCCTTACGAGGATTGTTGGATCAAAAAAAGCAAGCGAACTAATTATGAGCGGAGATTTTATTGACGCACAAGAAGCTTTGCGTCTCAACATTGTTTCCAAGGTATTGCCTTCTTCTGCGGATTTAAAACAAGAAACTTTAAATCTTGCGAAGAAAATTGCTGAAAAATCTCCAACCAGCTTACGTCTCATAAAGGAAGCAATACAACTTTCTCAAAATACAGGTTGCACTCAGGGTATAAAGACCGAGAGAAATTTATTTCGCTCACTGTTTTCAACATCTTACAAAGAAAAACTAACAAAAGAGTTCTTAAAAAAATAACAATTCTATAGAGCTCCGATATTACAAATTAGCCTTTTCCCTCCGAAACATCCTTATACGCCGGAAGTTTAACGAAAGCTAATACAAGAATCGCAAACAATACGGAAATCAGCGACGCCATTATGCCGCACCTATAATCCGCTGCACCATATGCGAGATTTGACCCCTTTGACCAATCTAATACATATCCGAATGCCCAAATTAAAATAGTACATCCCAACATGATAATAGTATTAACAACGCCGGTTATTGTCGCTCCAAGCCTTTTTTCTCCCAGAGACAGAGCAACTGGGAAAGCCAAAAACTGGCACATAGCCAAAGCTCCAATGATAAACAAAATCACGCATAACGACGTGAATGAAAGTTTTACGAATCCTACTAAACCCAATAACACAGCAACGCCGATCGCTTCACCCAACATAGCTTTTTTAAAACTGTTGAATATTTTAGACAGATATGCACTCAAAGGTCCCCCAAATATCATTCCGGTATACGCAAAACCGATCGCGAAGGCGGCTTCTTCTCTAGATATTTCGTGAACACAGGTCATGAACGAAACTCCCCAAGCGTCACAAAAAGACGAACACGCTCCCCAGGTCGCCATAGAAAAAACACTTATTCCGATATAACGACGATCGAAAACTATGGCCTTGATGTCATGCAAAATCGAACCCGAGACGGTTTCAACATTCGTGATAATCAAATCCTTCTCTTCGATTACCCAAAATCCTATCAACGAAATCAAAACGCCCAAAACTCCGAAACACATTACTACATTCATCCATGAAAAATCGGCAGCCAAGCGGGCCATTAACGGATTGCATATTATCGGTCCGACTCCTCCTACCGAAACTGCCAATCCTGAAATAAATGCAACCTTTTCCCGAGGGAAATAGTCATTCGCGACTTTCATAACCATAACTAACGCAAAAGACGAACTAACTCCGAGAAACACTTGAATAACAGAAGCCCAAACAAAATTTGATGAACTAACGAAAGCAATGAGCCCCAGAGAAAATAAGAAAAAAGATGACACTGCGATTTTCTTAATACTAACTCTGTCCGTAATCAAACCGACAGGAATTTGCATTACTGTATACGCCAGACAAGAGAGACTAACCAAAAACCCGATTTGTGACGTATTTACCCCAAAATAATTCTGCAGATCACCGTTCAATACGTTTGGAATGGACGTGCGCAAACCATATTGATACGCAAAAAACAAAACACAAAACACTAGCAAGAAGATATATTTTCTTTTCATAACTCACTCCCTTCTGCATTGTACTAAAATTTTGCTTTATTAAACAACCCGAAAAAATTCTTGCTGGTTTGATTTGAGACTTGTTCGACAGAAATATCTTTTAATTCCGCAATCTTTTCAGCGACATGAACCACAAAAGCCGGCTCATTCAGCTTTCCTCGAAATGGAACTGGAGCCAAAAAAGGAGAATCCGTCTCGATTAGAATTCTATCCAGCGGCAAAATATCGCGAACGGTTTCCTGAAAAACTGTATTCTTTTTGAAAGTCAAAGTTCCGCCTATTCCAAAACCAAAAGATGTATTGAGAAGTTTTTCCGCGAATTTTTTTTCCCCCGAAAAACAATGAATCACGCCTGTCACCCTGGGATGGGCTTCCAGAATTTCCATCGTATCCGCCCAAGCATCGCGAGAATGAACAGACACTGGCAAATTGAATTCCTCTGCCAATTCTAGTTGAAGGGAAAAAATCTTTTTCTGTTGCTCCACATCCTTGCTGACATAATAATCCAGACCGATTTCCCCAATGGCGACAGTCTTATCCAAACTGCAACACCGTCGAAAAACCTCCCGCATTTCGTCGAAAGAAAATTTCTCGCAATGTTCTTTCGCATATTCGGGATGTATTCCGATTGATCTGAACACATTCGAAAATTTATCAGAAATCTCAGTAAGCTTGTCCACATCCGAAAGATGAGTTCCAATATTGAGCATGTACTTCACATCCGCTTGAAAAGCTCTGTCTACCAAGAGATCAACATTGTAATATTCCAAAGTCTTTCCGGCCAAGCGAGGCTTCAAAAACTCCTCAAATCCTGAAAGATCCAAATGGCAATGCGAATCAACGAATATCACTGAAGTCACTCACTCTTTAAGAAAAGCGGAACAGGTTTCGAAAAACGTTGAGACGAGAACTTATCTTCAATTTCAGCAAAAGAGGTCCCTTCGATATTGATAAAATCAAAAATTTTGCGAGCAGTGTCCGGCATAAAAGAAGCAATTCCGAAAGCAATCGATTTGATGGCTTCACATAACGCGGTCAACACCCTGTATAACTTCGGATCATTCTGTTTCGCCAACTCCCAAGGCTTCTGATCATTGACAAATTTGTTGGATTCTGCGACCAATTCCCAAATCGTAGATAATGCATTACTCAAGTCTTGATTATCCATCAACGGACGTAATTTGCTGATCAATTTTCGGGAGTGATCAAACAAAACTTTCTCATCGTCCGAAAAATTATAATCCGGAATCATATGCCCACCCAACTTTTGAATGAAAGCCAAAACTCTCTGCACCAAATTTCCCAAATCATTGGCCAGATCGTAAGAAATTCTCTTTTTGATAGCTTCAACGGAAAAATCACCATCTTCACCAAAACGAACTTCTCTCATCATAAAATAACGAACACAATCAAGTCCGTATTTTTCTACAATTTCGAAAGGATTCACGACATTTCCGATGGATTTTGACATCTTTTGCCCTTCACTGGTCCACCATCCATGAGCAAAAATTCTCTTCGGCAAAGGAAGTCCTGCCGCCATCAAAAATGCAGGCCAATATACCGCATGAAAGCGCAAAATTTCCTTTCCCACAACATGTATACACTCTCTAAAATAAGATTCCGCTCTTTCCATATCGTCTGGAAAACCGAGCGACGTAAGATAGTTGGTCAGGGCGTCTATCCAAACATACATCACGTGATTTTCAGCATTCGGAACAGGAATTCCCCAGCTAAATTTACTACGGGAAATACAAAGATCTTTAAGCCCGCTCCGCACAAAACTGATAATTTCGTTCCGTCGGCTCTGCGGCAAAATAAAATCAGGATGTGATTCGTAATAATCCAGCAATCTATCCTGATACGCCGATAGCTTGAAGAAATAAGATTCCTCCTCCATCCATTCAACTTTCCCTCCGCTGGGAGCAATACCATTTACAATTTCGCTGTCATTTACGAACATTTCATCCCGCGGATCGTACCAACCCTTGTAAGAGCTCTTGTAAATGTCTTTCTCGATCATGGTCCACAATTTTTGACTGGCCTTTATATGGCGATCTTCGGTGGTACGAATAAAATCATCATAACTGATCTTCATCAACGATGACATATCACGAAATCTTTGAGACATCACATCGCTAAACGCCTGAACTTCCATCTGAGCTTTTTCCGCAGAACGAGCTACTTTAATCCCATGCTCATCGGTACCTGTCGAAAAATGAACTTCGTACCCGTCTAACCTCTTAAATCGAGCCAAAATATCTGCAGCAGTGCTTGCATAGGCATGTCCGATATGAGGTTCTCCGTTGATATAGTAGATCGGTGTGGTTACACAAAATTTCATCCTTACCCCCTAAACCTGAAAGGAACTATCCCTTATTACCATATCCGTAACAAAAACTGAATGGACTCCGAAAAAATTATTCGAAAACGACAAATGCGAAAATATATCTCCGGAAGCAGAACTCACTTTATCATGGTCGCTTGGATTATTTCATCGGATGTGTCTATCTTGTTGTCCTTAAGCATCAGGGACACAAAATTAAACACATTTCGAGCAAATAATTGACTGGAATCATAAGCTACACGCGCTGCAATATCTGTATACCCGATGATAGTAACACCGTTTATGACAACCTTTTTGTTTTTTTCTGAAATCTCGCAATTGCCACCGGTCTCGGTTGCCATATCCACAATCACCGATCCGGGCATCATGCTGTTAACCATCTCTTTCGTAATCAACCTCGGCGCAGGCTTCCCTTGAATTTGCGCCGTAGAAATCACGATATCTGATGTCTTCAAGGCTTCAGCCAATTTTTCAGCTTGCTTCTTTTTGTAATCCTCGGACATCTCACGAGCATAACCGCCAACAGTTTCTCCATTTTCGTCAGAATCAACATCGACAAAGGTTGCTCCGAGGCTTTCCACTTGCTCTTTCGCCGCTCTTCTGACATCAAAAGCTCGGACACGCGCCCCCATACGTTTTGCCGTCGCGATAGCCTGAAGTCCAGCAACTCCAGCACCTATAATAAGTACTTTCGCCGGACGAATCGTTCCCGCCGCCGTCATCATTAATGGAATGACTCGACAATACTCAGACATTGCTTCGATAACAGCGCGATATCCTGCGATGTTTGCTTGAGATGAAAGTATGTCCATCGACTGCGCACGAGTAATTCTCGGAATCTTTTCTAACGCACACGGATTAATCCCATTCAAATGCAATTTCTTCAAAACTTCTGCATTTTGAAACGGTGACAGCATAGCAATTAAATAGCTGCCCTTACTCAGATCCATATTTTCCGACAAAACAGGGCGAACACACAGATACAGTGAAACATCCTTAATTACTCCATCACTAATTGTTGCGCCAGCAGCTTCATATTCTGAGTCAGAGAACCCTGCAGACTCCCCTACTCCTTTCGGCAACTCAACTTCGAAACCCAACTTAACGTATTTTGCGGTGATTTCTGGAGTAATCGCGACTCTTTTTTCGTTCGGATTAATTATAGTACTGAGTTTCATCTTTATCTCCCTTTAACAGCCCTTGTACGAGATACTCTCTGGACATGGGCAATTCCCTACTGCTTATACCACAAAAATAAATTTTTAAAAAATGCTGAGTTATCTTCAAAGCCATCAAAATATCCTCACTCGACGGCTCTTCCTCCGCATCTAATAAGAATTTCGGTAATACAAACAGCTTGTCTTTGTATTTTTCACCGACTTCCTTTATCACTGCTTTTCCTGTCCGAGGTGATACATAGAACAATCCGTCTTTTTTTCCCGTAACAGCACATTGAGACAAACTCAACCCTACTCCGACCTCGGACAAAAACATTTTCTCGAAAAGAACGTAATTCAAAAGCCAATCTTTATGGACTAACTCAAGTAAAAATCGCTTCACGGAATCAAACAATTTTCCGTGAGGAGCTCTGTCGGGCAATCCGTTGCTACATAAAGTACAAACGCTGTCTATGGCAAGAATTTCCAATGGATTTTCGAAAACAAACGAAAATGGCGAAAATACTGTCTCGATTTTAAAAGTCCCGAGCTGATCTGCATTGCGACCTTTCCACGTAACATCGCTTATATCTCCGACATGGATAACGGATCTAGTTCCTCTCACCAATCCCGAGGTTTTTCCCATGCTTCGATTGAAAACACTAATCAGCCGACAATTCTCGCTAAAAGGTTTGGAAGATAAAATAATGCTTTGCTCTTGCCATTGCATTCTCTATTTTTCCACAACAACATTCAAAAACAAATGAACTTCTCGCCCGAACAATTCAGATAATTCAAGGCGTGCCGCAGAACCAATGGCTCGAATTTTTCCGCCCTTATGCCCAAGCAGAATTATTTTATGAGCCTTGTTCTTTACGAAAATATTCTGGGCAATCTTAATTGATCCGTCAGACTCATTGCGATAATTCTCCGTAACTACCCGACATCTGTAAGGAATTTCCTGATGGACTCGATGATAAAGATGTTCTCGCGTGATTTCCGAAGTAAATTTTTCAAAAGACGAATCAGTGATTTCATCCTCCGGGAACAACCACTCTCCTTCTGGAACAACTTTCGCCAAATATTTTTCAATATCTTCAACTCCGTCGCCGCTCAAACTCGAGACCATGAAAACATTCTCAAAATCACGAATCTTGGAAAATTCACTCGCGATTTCCAAAAGCTTTTCTTTCATAATCAAATCGACTTTGTTCAAGACCAACGAAACTTTCTTTTTCTTATCAATTTTCTGAAGCAAAGCTGCACTTTTTTCAAAATTCCGTTTGTGAGCATCCACTACGAACAATACATTGTCGGTTTCGCGGAAAGCATCCCAAGCCGTTTTTTCGAGGACATTCGACCTCTGATCCGCAGTCTTATGATCTGAAATAAAACCAGGGGTATCTATTAAGATTACCTGACTGTTTCCGCTGATCGCAATTCCCAAAATTCGACTCAGCGTGGTCTGAACTTTTCTCGAAACAATCGAAACTTTCTGTCCAACTAATTTGTTTATCAATGTAGATTTTCCAGCGTTGGTTTCCCCCAAAACCGCAACAAAACCACATCTTTTCTGATTAACCTTAACCGAATTATCAAAATTTTTTTTAACAGACATTATATCTCTCAGAAGTCTATTTACTTAATTTTTCTATCAACTTTTTGGCCGCATCATGTTCAGCATTTTTCTTTGAATTCCCGAAACCTGACGCCACTTCTCCGCAAGCCGAAACTTCGATCTCGAAAACCGGATCGTGAGCCTCGCCACTCATTTTTACCAAACGATAAAACGGCAATTCTTCCGATCTACTTTGAACTATTTCCTGCAATCTGGTTTTAGAATCCTTTTTCTTATAAATGACTTTGTCCAAATCGTCACCCCACAAACGAGTTACAACTTCTCTCGCTTCAGGAAATCCCGAATCCAAAAACACCGACCCCAAAACCGCTTCCATCATATCGGCAATCGATGACGAATTCTTATTTTTCGAAACAAAAAGATCTTTTGGATAAGAAAAACATTCAATCAATCTTGTTTTTTTTGCAAGATCTATCAAAAAATCCGTCCCGGCGAGAACTGACATCCTAACCGCCAGGTCTCCCTCGCTCTCTTTCTTAAACTTAGAGAAAATCAAATAAGCCAAAGATAATCCTAAAACCCGATCGCCCAAAAACTCCAATCTCTCAAAATGTTTCGCAAAATCTCTATCAAACTTATTGGCTCCCGGATGCACTATCGCAACGGAAATATTCTCTTTATTTTTAAATTCGTAGCCGATAATTTTTTCTAATTCTGATAATTTTTCCATTAATCTATCAATCTATACTCTTCAGAAGACGATCGTACCTGATATTTTGAAACCATCTCCAAAATTCCCAAAGTTTCACACCTTTATCAATCGAATATACTTTAAAAATCGCTCGTCCCATAAGGTTTTCCTCGGGAATGAAGCCCAATCCGCATCTGGAGTCTTTAGAGATATCCCTGTTATCTCCCATAACGAAGTAATGCCCCTCAGGAACAGTAACTTCTCTGAAATTGTTTGCTTTTGAGAATCTCATCTCCTCGATATATCCAACTGTATGCACCGGCGCATCAGACAACGGCAACTTCTCATCATATCTCTGAATTATGTAAGTCTTTCCCTCCGGATAATCGTAATAATTCACCTCTTCCTTATACTTAAGCTCAGCCTTAACTCCGTTAACTGAAATCACTCCGTTCTCGACACTAACTCTGTCGCCCGGAAGGGCTATAACCCTTTTTATAAGATTCAAATCATCATTTGCGGGATTAAGCATATCATGAGGATGCTTAAAAACAATAACATCGCCACGTTTCACATTATTTCTGAAAAAAAGTCGTCCCGAAAATAGATTCGGACTGAACCAAATACTATGCTTACTGATTCCGTAAGCAAATTTCTCGACGAAAGGCATATCACCGATCAGCAAAGTCGGAACCATTGAGCATGACGGTACAATATACCAATCGTAAACGAAAAACCTGAACAACAAAAAAATTACGGTAAACCAAGCGCAAAATTTCAGATCAGATTTAAACTTCTCCCTTTTTTCTTCCGGAGTCATTTCCTTTTTTTGGGAAAAAGCCTTTCCCAAATAAGCCCTTATATCAGAAAAATCTATTTCAATCATCTTTTTGAGTTTTTTCCATCTTTTCGTGACGTTCCTGAGCTTGAATACTCAGCGTCGCAGTAGGCCTTGCCTCCAATCTTCTCAAATCGATAGGCTCGCCTGTATCCTCACAATATCCGTAAGTCCCATCTTTTATTTTCGCCAAAGCATCGTCTATCTTAGAGATCAACTTTCTCGCTCTCTCCTTAGACCTCAGCTCATAGCCTAAAGTGGTTTCGGTAGATGCTCGATCAGCAATATCCGTGCAAATTTCCTTTTCTTCTTTCAAGGACTGCAAAGCCAAATCACTTTCATGAAGAAGCTCATCCTTCCAATTTTCAAGCTTTCGCCTGAAATATTCGCGCTGAAAGTCATTCATAAACTCTTCAGAAGCGCTCGGAACATAGCCCTCCGGCAATTCACAAATCTTACTACTCATAACACCTACCCCTTTTCGTTTTTTGATTTTTACGACAAAACAGCTTTCACTTTGTTTACGATTTCTTTGAAAGCGGCCTTATCATTAATCGCCAACTCAGACAGAACCTTTCTGTCGATAGCAATATTGGCCTTCGACAACCCGCAGATAAACTGAGAATACTTCAAACCGTGCTCTCTTACCGCAGCGTTAATTCTTACTATCCAAAGTCTGCGAAAATCTCTTTTTTTAGCACGCCTGTCCCTGTAGGCATACTGCATAGATTTCTCTAATCTCTCGATAGCTGAACGAAAACAATTCTTGGAACGCCCGACGAATCCTTTGGAAAGATTTATAACCTTTCTGTGTCTGGCGTGTGCGGTTAAACCTCTTTTAACTCGTGACATATTCTATCTCCTTACTTGTACGGCATATACTTAACAACGCTCTTCGCATCGCTTTCACTCAGAACCATGGTTCCTCGCGTTTGTCTTTTCATCTTTTGAGATTTGTTCTTCATAAGATGGCGCCTGTAAGCAGGCTGAGACGTCACATGACCATTTGCTGTAAAAGAAAACCTTTTCTTCGCAGCACTTTTTGTTTTCAATTTGGGCACTTTATCCTCCAATTCTAACAAAATCAAACCAGGTATACCCTAAACACCCGATCTGACACCACATGGCAGCTGAATACACAACTACCTTTTCATTTTATAGCAAATTATAAAGTAAATTTAAATAAGAATAGTTATATTCCGACGGTACATTTTTAACAAATCCGTTGTTTAAAGGAAACGCAACAATTAACAAAAAATACACCTCATCATTAGTTCAACGTATTTAAAAGGTCAAATATCTTGAAGGCGAAAGAGTATCGCAATTTACACAATATCTCTTACGCCTTCATTTAAATTAATCTCTTTTTTTCTCCACGACATTGGCTATAGTTTGAGCTATTTTTTTGCCCGCATCAGTTGAAGAAAAGGCATCCAATAAACTAGATACATTAAAACCGGTTGAAGGACTGAATGTATTAGCTGCTTTGGACACGCCGCCAGTAACTGTTTCGGAAGTTGCATAAATTTTAACCTCAGCATTTCCCAGGTTCTTAGCTTGTTCAATACCAACTTGCATCAGAGCTTCAACACGCTTTGTGTTTATCATAAACTCCTGATACTCTGGATTGCTTTGAACCTTATCAAAAAGCTCTATATCTCCCGCAACTTTTGCTTTTTCATCAAGCTCTTTGGACGCAGCTTGTGCTCTACCTTTTGCTTCAATTCCCTGAGCTTCATTTTTGGCGGCCTTAAGATCGGCATCAGCTTTAAGTTCCACTTCAGCTTTTCTTGCTTCAGCTTCAAGAACTTTAACTTTCTTTTCACCTTCACTCTTGGCTACGTTAGCTTTCGCATTCAGTTCAACAACATTTTTGTCCCCTTCAGCTTTAACAATACTGGCCTGCTTTTGTATTTCGGCCGCTTGCACTTCTTGAACTCTCCTTACCGCCATTTCTTTTTCGGTAGTAATCTTAGCCTGTTCTTGAACCATTTGTTTGGACTGCTCTTCGGCAATACCAACTTCTTGCGAAACTTCAGCCTTTCTTAACCCAACTGCTTTATTAGCTTCTTGTTGTTTCAATTCCACCTCTTTTTGGGCCAGAATCTCTGCTTCATTGGCTTTTCTAGCATTTTCAGCGACAGTTTGTCTGCTTTCCATCTCTATTTGAGATTTCTTCTTTGCCATGATATTCACGATTACATTGGAGCCATGAGAATCTCTTATATCCATCAACTCTATATTTTTAACAGCGGAAACTCCCCATTCAATGAGCTGATCCGTAACTTCTTTTGTGAACATTTCACCATATTTATTACGCTCTCCCATTATTGTGTTGAGGTCTTCCTTAGCAAGGATAGAACGGGCAGCCCCCTGCACGATGCCTAACAGTTGCTTTTCAAGTTCTTTTTGACTCGATACACGTTGGGACGCAACTATCGGACTGCTTATTCTGAAAAACGATTTAACATCTATAACAAACGGCAAACGATCTTTGTCATATGCTTCATAGTCGGGAATATCCAAATCAAATACATTTATTCCGAACTTCGTAACAGAAACACCTAATAAAGGAACCCAAGCAGGAAATTCATAATAAATATTACCTTCATTATTTTCAGTGGCGCCGTAGCAATGAGTCTGCGAACCGGAGCGAACCACATGAACTTCATTCGTAGGAACTATTCTACGTAAAGACAAAACAATCACAAATATCGAAACAAATACGGCAATTATAGTGCAAGCTATTATCCAATTAATCATGATTTCACCCTCCCCTCTGAATCAAAATCTAGACAATTCTATTGCAAAAAATTATACAAATCAATTAAATTTGACAAATTTTATAATGCGATCAATAGAAATCAAACTATTCTTCGATACCCTAAGGATTCTGCCACGTGATTTTCTGCGATTGAATCCTCTGCTGACATATCCGCTAAGGTCCGAGCTAATTTTATCACTCGATAAAATCCGCGAGCCGAAATTTTTGCCTTATCCACAAAAGAGTACAGCAAATTGCGTCCTTTGTCCGATAAATATTTTTCCAGATCTGTTCCTTCGATTTCAGAATTGGTTTTGTTTCCGCCGTAACGCCGATATTGAATTTCTCGAGCCTGGATAACTCGCTGCCTTATGACGTCACTGGTTTCCAATTGACTCTTATCCTGATAAAAATCCTGAACCCTCACTTCCGGCACATCTATATAGATGTCAATACGATCAAGCAACGGGCCTGAAATTTTCCGCAAATACTCACTTCCGCACCTTGGAGCACGCGAACATTCTTTCCCTTCCACACCCAGATACCCACAACGACACGGATTCATTGCCGCGATCAACTGAATTTTCGCAGGATAGGTTACATGATTATTGGCTCGTGCGATGGTAATTTCTCCTGATTCCAACGGCTGCCGCAGAGATTCTAAAGCCGAACGGGAAAATTCCGGAAGTTCATCCAAAAACAGAACTCCATTGTGAGCTAAAGAAATTTCCCCCGGACGAGCATTGTTTCCGCCTCCGACTATCGCTACAAGTGAAGCCGAATGGTGAGGTGCGCGAAAAGGTCTCCGTAGAATTAGACCGTTTCCATCCATCTTTCCGGCTAAACTGTAAATAGTCGTAACTTTCAAAGATTCCTCAGCAGTCATCGGAGGTAAAATGCCGATAATTCTCGAAGCCATCATGGACTTTCCCACTCCCGGAGGCCCCAGCATGAGAAGATTGTGACCTCCAACTGCGGCAACTTCCATCGCTCTTTTAGCAAGAAATTGTCCCTTTATCTCGCTGAAACACCCGCATTTCGAAACCGTCATGGTATCGACTTTATCTCGATTCGGAACAATTTTCGGTAAAAATTGAATACCCTTAAAATGATTTACTAAATCCAGCAAACTTCCCGGCGCAAAAACCAAACCATCATTAACCCAAGCAGCCTCTTGAGCACAATCTTTCGGACAAACTAACACTCGATCCGTTTTCTTCGCATGAACAGATGCCGGAAGCACGCCCACAACTCGTGAAATAGCTCCTGTAAGAGACAACTCTCCCATAGCAATTACGTTAGAAACGTCCTCTTGAGAAACAATTCCCATTGCCGCAAGCAAGGCCAAAGCAATAGGTAAATCGTAATGACTTCCTTCCTTTTGGACATCGGCGGGAGCCAAGTTTACAGTTATTCTTTTCGGAGGGAAAGATATTCCCATTGCAAACAAACTGGCGCGTATCCTTTCTCGAGATTCTGCAACCGCCTTATCCGGAAGACCCACGATATTAAACGAAGGCAACCCATTGAGAATTTGGACCTGCACGTCAATTTCAGCTACCGATACTCCGAAAAATGCAACTGTTTTTACGCTGGCGTGCAAGGTTACTATTCCTCCGCTTCAGGTTTCGCTATTTTTATGTAGGATACGACCTTTTTCACTCCGGAAGTACTGCGAGCGATATTCAAAACGACGTCCCTTTCATATGCAGACATCGCCGTTCCACACATGTAAACCACTCCATTGACCGTAGTGGTATCATAGTTCAAGGATGCCACATTTCCGTTACTCTTCATACTCGCCTCGATACGAGTAGTAATTCCCGCATCAGCAGCAAAAGTCCCGATTTTAGCTTGAGGCTCTACCTTAGTTTCGTAATAAACATCCTTAACCTGAACCTTGTCAATGATATCTTTAACTCTTTCACACTGAGACTCATCATCGAAGCTTCCGATTACAACGACTATCCCATGTTTGACCGCTAACTCGATCCTATCGTACAATTCTTTGTCTTTGTTCAGCAAAGTCAGGCGGATCTTTTCCTTCAAATAGGTGTCTGAAATTTGCCCAGTAATTCCTTCCTTATCACGAACCGTGACAGTACCTGCAACAACTGTACCACCAACCAACCAACTCACCGGATCGCAAGCTGTTAACAAAAAAGCTGATCCGATCAGTGAAAAATTCACTAACTTTCGCATAAAACCTCCTCTAGCTCCTGCGGAATTGTAACATCTTACAATCACTGTTCCAACAGAATTTTGCATAACAAATCAACTAACTACTTCTTTTGTTCGGTCTCTTTTTTGTAAAAAATACTGTATAGTTCAGAAATAGTATTTAAAACCGGAACACCGCTTCGCATGTTCAACTCAAGCAATTCCTGAAAACTTTTCTTACCGATCATGACTGCAACCTTGAGCAAAGTGGATGAAGGACTTTGCGGCTGCTTCTTTTCCAAGAATGAAGCAATTTCGGAGAGAGCATCATAAGCTTGACCGATTGTTGGCTCTCTATTTTGATTTTTGTTATCATCTTCTAGTATCATTTCGTCATCGGTGTTATTGGACGGAGGAGCCTGTTTCTCAACTTTCCCCTTTTGCGCCGCCTGAGCCTGTTGCTTTTCTTTCAGTTCAATATTTTTCAAAGTAATTCGTTTAATATCTTCCAAATACTCTGTCAATTGATGAAAACTCGGCGCATCTTGACCGCATTTTTCATCAAGAAAAGCTCTCAGTTCCTTCAAAAGATTAATCGATTTCTCTACTTGATCTGCAATACCTCTGAAGGTCTCGAGAGCAGTAACGGCTACTTGCTTACTGATCATCTTGAGGGAAATTCCATTGGTGTTTTTGATCTGCAGATTTCTACGCGCTTCCATCCAGTCAGACAAAGAATAAATCAGGGAATCTTCCGTACTGGTAAGCGGAATCAAAACTATTCTTTCAGAAATTTTATCCGATAAGAAAAAAAACGGAGCTAATCGATAATCGTAGCTGTGATTTTCCCAGTCTATAGCCGGATAAATTTCATCCCAAAATTTTTCACTGAGGCCTTTAACTAACTTTAATCCGTCGATAAATCCCTCGAATTGCCGCTCGATAATCCAAGACTCCATCAGCCACATAGCTATTTGTAAATCTTTCGTTTTAGTTTTAAGAAGTTCACAACCAAGTTTGTTAAGCTGAGTCCAATCCGCGCGTTTCGGCTCAGTCTGCCAAACCCCCTGAGATAAACGAATATCGTCTTCCCGACGCAGCTCTTTCAGCTCATCATAGACATGATCGTAGCACAGATATTCGCCACAATTACTTTTTGATGATATCGGTTTTAATAAGCTCTCTATATCCATAACTCCCGAACCTCACTTTATTCAATCAATCTTATTTACTTTTGCTCTATCCATTTTTACTCAATTTTATTCATCAAACGATACATCAACATCTAAAGGAGCTGCCTCCGATGGTTTATTATCCTTATTATCGGATGAAGACTGTTCTTTTTCTTCTGACGACTTGGTACCATACAAGCTTGGGCAACTCTTCGGAAATAAAGGCCATGCTATCGGCGTTAACTTCTCTCCATCCCTTACCATAGGAGTAACTTTATAAACCATTTTTGCATCTCCTACTTCAGCCCCATCTTTCTGAGAGACAACAGGAACGTTAAATTGCAGTACAACACCGTTTGAATATTCAACACCTTTGCTGACTTTATGAGCTTCAATCATGCGGAATAAAGCCCACGTCCCGGTATACTTAAAGGCAGCAAAATTGCTATTGATACTGAGATTTCCCTCAGCCTTGTCTTCATTCGGTTTTTCGTTCGCTGAAGCTACCCATCCGAAACCGACCGTTACAGCATTACCATAAAAAAACACTCCGTTATTATTGTCCGAAACAGGCATATTATTAATAGAAAACGTTCTGTCTATTACGGCAGATGTCAATGCTTCCATATTCGGAAAAGGTCGTAACAATACGTTAAAGCACATCGGACAAGTATTCGGGTCAGAACTCTTGGACTGAGCAACACATGCTTTCAAGAACGGCAGTATTTTATTAGTGTTTTCAAAGAAATCAAATACCTGAGAATTGACCTGTTTTGTCTCTTTATTTCTTTTCAAAACATTTATCGAAGTAGCATCTATCACCTCGTAAGCTTTAACAAATTCTTCAAGATCTTTAATCTCAGCGTCTTCATCAGAATCTCCGAACGGGAATTTTTTAGCCAACTTTTTGTTGAATATGTTGTAAACTTTATTGTAGGTCGATGCTACTCTGTCGTATTGCACTGTGTCGGCACGATTTATGAGAGATTTTGCCACAACCGAACGCTTAGACAAGAAATAGTCTGAATCATTTTGCGAAATATCCTTAATTTCTCCCTGAGTATCGAAATTATCCAAAGATACCTTGGAAAGATTTTCACTGATGAAGCTCTCCAGTGCCGCGATCGAATTACCAGGTTTGTTGTTTTCGTAGTCATCGACACTGGTAATAATTTCCCGCCATTTGTTAATCAACTTCTTGTTGCGAATTTTTTCAAAAATATTAGGAATGGTCAGCAAATCCACAATCGGACTGGCTAAATCCTTCGCTAAAAACTTTATCCTTTCAAACTGAGCACTCAAATATTGTTTGATATTAGCTTGGCTGCTCATTTTCATAAATTGAGGATTTCCGTTGCCATCCCAGTCATCGAATAAAGCAGAACTGGTGGAATACGGTTTTTCTGTATTGAATAAGGCATCAATCTTCTCCAGTAACCCCAAATACTGGGAAATTATAAGATCGGAAAAACCAAAATCCTGTAAATTTTCCTCCGAAATAATTTCGTCCAAAATTTTTATTATTTTCGGAAGAGATACTGAAACATTGCGAATATTCAATGCCTGTTTTTTATAAGAATTTTCGAATAGGGCCCTTGAATTACCCAACGGCATATCCTCTAAAATTTGAGCATTTCCGATCATTGCTTTAATGGTTGGATAAAAACACTTTTTCGCGACCGTTTTGTAGATATCAAAATATTCCGCCCTCATTCCCTCAGGAACTGTTTCAGAAAATTCGTTGTATTTATCGATCAAATTGCAAAGCTCTTTTAAACGCTTAACATCCCAGATCAGCATTTTGTCCGTCGGAAGTTCTCGCGAAAAATGCCCCAAAGGAACTACACAAATGAAAGGAAGATCCAACAGGGATTTCAACTCTCCTTTCACCTGCATAAACCCTTCCGATGGATTTTGGTTATTTAAAATCTTCCCTGAAAGATTGGATTTGTACGCCCCTAATGCATCCTTATAACTATTAAATGAAACATCTGCAAAATGCATCAGATCTCTCAAACAGTCAGGACTGACCGTTCCCGTAGACTCTAAGTTATTCAAAATTTTTTGATATTCAGGAGTTGGACAAAAAGCATTTTCTCTGATCCACGAAAAATTTTTGTTTTTGAAAATATCTTCTACCAACTCCACCTTATTGTAGAGCTTCGCCAAATCCTGAACACTGTAATTAACCTTCGAATTTTGTCCCGCCTCATGCAAACGATCGATATCACTCGCGACATTCTGAAGGACTTTTTCCACGGTCGTATCCAAAGCGTCTTTTATAAAATTATCGAAGATATTTTTCAAACTGTTTTCGATATTTGTTTGGAAATCCTCCAAATTAAATTTCGGTGGCATGATCTGCTTATTCGGAACATGTGTTCTCATTTCATCAGTAATTTCAAATTTATCCTTGAAAAGAGACTCTGTTACGCTTATGACATTGTTGCTGTCCTCCAAATTTCGTATAGAGTTATATTCGGAACTGATTTTTTTCAAATTCTTAATTTTTTCAGCAAATTCTGATAGCTCCTTGAAGCTCTCAAAATTCAGCACATCGAAAATGTCTTTCTGACTATTGAGACTTTTTTTCGAAGACTTGCGCGACCCCAGTAAAATATTTTTAGTGTTGAAGTTTAAGTCGATATACATAGCTTTTACCACAACAGAATCAAAAACCAATTCCGTTGTCGATCTGACGGAACTTCCTATTCCGAAAAACCAAGACTGAGGCACAAAAATCGAGAAGAAATCCCCCATTCTTGTCACCGGCATATTTTGCAGCAAAGCAGATGCCTGACTGTTAATCAGGGATTGATCTTCCGCATTTTTCAAAGTGTCTTCCAGATATTTTATCCGAAGCAAATTTTTCTTCACAGTACACATTGTCTGATAGCAACTCCGAACATTGGTTCTGATGTTGCCGTTCCCCCAAATCCATCCTACTGAGAAAAACAGTGCCGACCCGGCAAATATCAGCTTGTTGCGATATTCTTTTTTAGTAATACCCCCCGTATCTTTCAAAATAGGATACGCAATGTTGTGCTCCTTAAAAATCTTGTCCTTGAAAAGATCCTGTACGAAATACAAGTCATCCGTATGCAAATAATTCGAACTGGCGTCAATATCTACACCGGGCATTAGGGCTGATACTTGTACAACTCCCCCCGAAGAAATCGCTACTTCCTTTTGACGTCCGACAAAATAAACCCCTCTTAAAATCATACCGTCCATAGGATTGTGGGTACGGAACATCGTAAGCAAATATTCCGACAACATCGGTTTAATTTTTTCAAAATATGCTTCGAATAGCATCGCTTTTTCGAGATTTTCATCTATATTTCTCTTACGAGCGAAATAGAATCCCGCTTTTCGGATTCCATCGGCTATGGTGCTGAAAATTTCATTAATCCAATTCGGAGAAAACGCCATGTCCAATGAATAAGGGCACGACCATCCGAAAATTTGCTGCTTTGTATTTTCTTTCAACAAATGAACAAACTCTTGAAATCCGAAAATCTGGTCTGCCTTGGTCACTATAAAATATATCGGAAGCTTGAAATTGATATCGTGCTGAAATTGAAATATCCTGTCGAACATTTCACGGGCGTGCTTTTCAACGTTTACAGCTCCTGAAATAAAGAAATCTGCGGGAACTGTAACAATAATTCCATCAAGCGGACGACGTGGTCTTATGAAAACAAATAATTCACTGATAAAGGTCCAAAATTTGGATTTATCCACCGCCGGATCTATATTCGGAAACTCAAAAATAGCCCCTTCCTTAAACAATTTCCACAAAGAATTTTTCTCTGATTTCTCGGACATCAAGTGCTCAAAATTTAAATTGTCCAATAAAGTCGTTTTCCCGCTTCCTTTAGGACCTATAATCATAAAACAAGGAAGTTTGTACCTCCATCTCAGGTCGTATGTACTGCTTCGTATGGCTTCTAAAACTTTGAAAAACATTTTTGTTATGGGACCGATTTTCAAAATACCCAAAAGACTGAGAATCTCACCTAACCTTCCCGAAATCGTAGGTATTTCCTCGCAGCTTCCATCTTTGATTGCTGTTTCAATTTTAGGCTTTTCTTCTTGTTTTTTCTTTAAATCATCTCTTTTCAGCGGAGTGATCACCTTAGGCTTAGGTTGAGAATTTATGTACATTACGCACATAACAAAAAAAATCAGTACCAAAATAATCGAAAACAAAATCAATCCTAAGGAAACCGCAGGTACCATCTCTTTGGGAATTGCAGGTAAACTGTCAGACAAAAAATTCTTAAATCCATCCATATTTACGCTCTCAACACTATAGCTGATATCTCGTGTAAAATTTCATATAAGTCTCGTGTCTCGATCAGCCAAACAACAGAACTTATTACCAAAAACATAAAAACAAAGAAGGCATAAACGTAATTAATAACAGAAACGTCCGGCAGAAATTGTCTATTAATTGTCGGCAATGTATAAGTGTACTCTTTACCGAACATTCTGTGACTCACCATATCGATAGATTTGTCGTACTTTTCAACAAAATTGAAAAGATTTCTCCTGAAAACGTTTATCGGCTTATCTTTATCCGTATCATCTCTGAATTTACCTCTGAATCCCAACGAAAGCACCTTCATGTAAATTTCCGCGATCAATAGGCTTTCGACATCATTTTTCTCAATCAATTTTTCGATATTATTGAAGATTTTTTCTCCGGCTATTTGGGTCCCAAAAAAATGTTTTTCAAGCATGTTATCTTCCCAGAATTTTTTTCCGTCCCAAGAAATATTCAAAAAGATTTCATCGGCCAAAGAAACCATGATATAAACCACTTCCCTTACTTGCTGCTCAAAAGTAATACTCTTCTGACGCTCAAGAATTCCTTTTACTTTCGATACCAAATTTTTGTAAATTACTTTCGGATCGAGATTCTCCGTTTTTTGGATAATCTGAGTCTTGTATTTAAAAATTTCCGAGCAGAAATCGCCAAAAATTAAGCCCAGGTCTGTAATTTTACTATCTCTCTGCATAAAGAATAATCTCCTCCGGAACGACATCCAAATTACTGCTTATCAGACATAATTGTTCGTTACTCTTAATGTATGTGGTTTTAGTTTTTACCGCGATAATGGTCACACCATTAGGCTGAGTAATATATTCTCCTCTTTCCAAAATCCTTCGTTCCGCCCCCAAAATTCGACGATCTTTTATCAAGGGCATCATCGATTCACTGGCGATTTGAAGCCCCTTAATCCAATTTATAACATCGCTGTCAGTTGCCGAAAACGGCTTGCGAATACCGATAGCAATTTCATCCTTCTCAAGTAAATGCGGATTCATCATTAATCTAAATTCATCCTGAACTTTATCGAACAAAAGAACATCATACTTCTGTTTCAAGTGAGAAATTATTCCATGAATATAGTCATGCAGCTGAGAAAAACAGCCATATAAATCTTCATGTTTATAAGCAGGCAGTCTCGGAATTAGCTGTGCCGGATTCATCGACATCACAAACGCTGCTGTCTGAGACAAAGCTTTGAACAATTCGAACGGATGCACGCCTTCCACCTCAAGAACCGTCTCCAAAGGAATTGCCGCCTGTATTAATAATCGAAGATTCGCAAAAGATTCTTCCGTTTGATTTCGAGCAAAATTTTCTTTGCGATCTGCAAAATATGAGATCTTGTCTCGAATGAGTCGCACAAGAGAGGAGCACATTTCAATAATCTTCGAATGCTTATCCAAAGATAAGAATGGAGCGATAAATTTCGTCTCAGAGATGCCTCCGTCAACTGATTTTCCCACCTCAAACACAGGAAAACTTTGATATCTGGCATCCACTTGATCTTCCTGCATTAATTTCAGATTTGGTTTTAAAACAGGTACTGTAATCGGCTCTTTTCCCGTATTTTCGTCCTTTACGTCAGCAATTTCCGAGGAATAATAGCGAGCAAAATTTCCTTCCAGCATATTTTCACCACTACGTCGGGACGGTGTAGCCAAATAAATTTTCGTAGAGGCAGAATTGACCTCGAAATAATCCCCCAGATTTAATTCCAACGGATCATCGCGCGTCGCATCAAAATCGAAAAACAATCCATCTCGGAAAAAGCCTTTCGCTTTCAATACTCGAACTAATCCCGAAGACAAACATGAGGTATCTATTTTAAGATCGAATACACCGTATCCAAAAGGAAAAACCGCCGCCGACGTATACCCGATCACCTGCTGAAAATACCCTGTCGTTAATTGAAAATGCTGTGGAGAAATTAACATTCCTTCATGCCACTGAACCAAAGATTCCATTTACTCTCCTACATAAACTCCCAAGGATTAAGCTAAATTAATATTGGTTAATTAATGGTTAAATTTATTGAAAATTATTAATTAATTTATAGAAGCCACAAAATTTTATAAAGAATCTCTCACAATTCGTTCATTAACCAATAATTAATACATTATTGATATTCTGTTTTACTAAGAGATTGGAGGAATGTCGTGAAGAAGATAATTTTTGGACTGTCCATTTGCGTGACACTATCGGGTTTTGGATCCAATGTCAATATGAACCAATCCGAAAAGGTCGCAACATTATTAGATACTGAATCTGATACTAAAGTACCTACATTTGTAGAACAAACCAACAAGATTGTACCTTCATCGAATTTTGAATCAAGCTCTAAGACAGATGTGTTCCTTAATGAAATAAAAGAACTTATTTTCTGGCTTACTAAAATAAGAAATTTGTTGTTAAATGAAAGATTGCAGGTAAACGCTAACCAAGAGGCAAAATCATATTTAAATGATCCGACTTTCATGAAATTTAAGCAAAATCTAATAAACTTTAATAAAGTCATGCAGAGTACCAAAGCTCATCGTAACACGATTTTTGGAAAAGGAGATGAGATATTCAGTGATAGCAATAATCAATTTTTCAGCTCCGAAAGCATACCTTCCGATTTGAAGAACTTGTACTCCAACGTTCTTAATGCTTGGGAAAAAATAAGATACGGAACAAATCCCAACGAAGAGTTAGACGATTTCAGGGAAAAGATTAAGTCACTGCATCAATATGTTCAAAATCAAAACACCTGACCAGTTTGATAAAACTCGGCTTCAAAAATTCTCAAGAACTTAACAACGAAAGAATAACTTTGTTACAAATCTTTCAGCAAATCCAAAGATTCCAGAGAGTTAATGTTCACCAGTCGCATACTCGGGGAAATTCTTTTCACCAGTCCAGTTAAAACCTTTCCTGCTCCAACTTCGATGCATTGAGAAACTCCCTGCGCTTCGGCATATCTAATTGACTCGACCCATCTAACTCTGCCCGTGATTTGTTTTAACAAAAGCTCTTTGAAATTCTCCGTTTCCGCTTGCGCCGTAACATTCGCAATAATCGGTTTCGATGGAGATTTGAACTCGACATCAGATAACACTTCTTCCAAAATTTTTACTGCCGGCTTCATTAGTTCACTGTGAAACGGACCGCTGACAGGAAGAATTACCGCCCTCTTTGCACCACGGATCTGAGAGATTTCCGTCGCTTTTTTTACGGCTTCTTCATGACCACTGACAACGATTTGTCCGACGGAATTATCATTCGCAATTTGCACCTTGGACGTCTCAGAACACGACTCCTTCACGATTTCCTCGACTTGATCTAGGCTTAATCCCAAAATCGCTGCCATCGCTCCACCTGTAGGACAAGCTTCGGACATCGCTTTTCCTCTGGTTCGTAAAATTCTCGCCGTATCTCTCAACGAAAGCGCCCCCGCCGCGCACAGCGCCGTGTACTCTCCCAAAGAATGTCCCGCGAAATATTTTACTTTTTCAGAAAGATCGAATCCGAATTCTTTTCTCATCACCTCGACGAACGCCATACTAACCGTCATCAACGCCGGCTGGGTATTTTCTGTCTTTTTTAAATCCTCTTCAGTTCCTTCGAAAATCAACTTCGATAAATTAAAAGAAATCGCGTCGTCAACTTCGTGGAAAACATTTCTTGCCGAAGAAAAACTGTCGTAGACATCTTTTCCCATTCCAATTTTTTGAGAACCTTGTCCTGGAAATATAAAAATCATTTCTTTTCCCTTTCAATTACTTATTATACGGATGATTGTCCATTATCTTCTCAATGCGGTAAATTTGCTCAACCAAAATCAATCGCGCCAACATGTGAGGCAGAGTGATTTTTCCTAGCGAAACTACACGATTACTCTGTTTTTTTACCGAAGAATGCAATCCGTCCGCCCCACCGATAAAAAACACAAAAGACGAATACCCCTCATTGGTTTTCTGCTCTATAAATTTTGCGAATTCATGACTTGTCAGAAGATCGCCCGTTTCGTCCATCGAAATCAAATACGAATTCTTCGGAACATCGGACAAAAGCAACTCTGCTTCAGCTTGCTTTACGAAATCTTCGGATGCGTTTTGTGATCTTTTGAATTCCAGCTCGTTTATCTTTATCTGATTATGAATCCGATTCTTGTAATCTTCGATCAGCTCAAATGTCGGAGATTTCTTCAATTTTCCAATTGCGTTTATTTGAAATTTAATCATTCTGCGTCAATCGATCGAGAACTAATTCCGCAAATTGCTTTACCTTGCTCATCGAACAAATAACAACGGTCACATCCGAAAAACAGACGAGCTCTTTCGCCGACTTGTTCCAGCACTGTTTTCTTTGATTTAGACATGATCTGGTAGCCGTCCTTGAGACATACATGGACGAATCCCTCACCTCCCAAATTCTCAGCAAGGATGACCTCTCCCTCTAAACAGTTTCCGGAAACTTTCGCATTTTCGGCGACGACATCCAGATCTTCTGGGCGAACTCCCATTAAGTACTTGGAACCCTTATTCAAATCTAATTTCTTATCGACAGAAACAACCTCTCCCGTCGCCAATTTAAAGTTGGACAAACTACCCTTACGTCCCTCAAAGGTCACCGGGAAAATATTCATCTTACTGGAACCTATAAACTGCGCAACAAATGCGTTTACCGGAGAATTATAAATCTCCAACGGAGAACCTTCCTGTTCGACAATACCGTCATGCATCACAACAATCTTATCAGCCAAAGTCATCGCTTCGGATTGATCATGAGTAACATAAACCATCGTAGTTTTCAGTTGAGCCTTCAACTTTGCAAGCTCATATCTCATTTGGCATCGCAAAGAATAATCCAAATTTGAAAGAGGTTCATCGAACAAGAAAGCGTAAGGATTACGAACGATCGCACGGCCTATTGCAACTCTTTGCCTTTGCCCTCCAGAAAGCTCTTTCGGCTTGCGCTGCAAAAGATGATCGATCTTTAAAATTTTCGCGGCTTCCTCCACTCTTCTCCGAATTTCATCTTTCCTCAACTTGCGAACTTGGAGAGCAAAAGACATATTTTCGAAAACCGTCATATGCGGATAAAGAGCGTATGATTGAAAAACCATTGCAATTCCGCGACTTGCTGGAGGAACGTCATTTACCAATCGATCGCCGATATATATCTCCCCCGAGTCTGCATCTTCTAAACCGCAGATCAACCGCAAAATCGTAGACTTTCCGCACCCGGAAGGACCAACCAACACCGTACATTGTCCATCTTCGATAGTTAAATCCACATTCCTTATTATGGGACTATCCTTGAAAGACTTATTTATTCCCCGTAATTCTATAGATGCCATGTTCGTTCTTTTCTATTTCTCTTCAATTTTACTGTTCTCGATCAATCTAACTGCAGATACGACTTTCTCGTCCTTACCAACCTTAAAGAAAATCACTCCCTGAGTAGCTCGACCTGTGATTCTCACACCTGAAACCGGACAACGAATCAACTTTCCGCCGTCAGTTATCAACATTACGTCGTCTTCTTCGTTCACCGGGAATACCGCGATGACTTTTCCATTCTTTGAACTCATATCCAGGTTTTTCACCCCTTGAGCTCCTCGACTCATGGTTCTGTATTCGAAAGACGAGGTCCTTTTCGCATACCCTTTTTCAGTTACGGTCATCAGGATTTGCTCCAGCTCTTTCATCTCTTCATATTTCGCCGGAGGATCCATTTTTTGCTCTAAATCAAGCTCCTCACCCGTACGCCTCAACCAATTGGAGTAGCGAACATATTCTTCCCTTTCCTCAACGGTAGAAGTTCCATTGTTCAGAACCGCCATAGAAATAACCTCGTCATCGCCAATCAACTTAATCGCACGAACTCCGACGGAATTTCTGCTGGAAAATACCCGTAGAGAATCTACCGGGAATCTGACACTCTTTCCAAGTTTGGTGGAAATCAAAATATCCATTCCCGCTTTGCAAAGAGAAACCGCGATCAATCTCTCATTTTCAAGCTTCATTGCGATCTTTCCCTTGGAATTGATATTCGCAAAAACGCTCAAATTATTCCGCCTAATCGTTCCTCGTGAAGTCGCCAACACGACATCGTAATCATCCCAAGTCGACGGATCATCCGGCAAAGCCAGAGCCGTGGCTAAAGATTCATCCGCCTTGGTCGGGAATAAATTCACGAGAGCCTTTCCTTTCGACTGCGGAGTTCCCAAAGGCAATTTGTAAACCTTCATCTGATAAACCATACCAGTCGTCGAGAAAAATAACACCGGAGTATGGGTATTCGCAACAAAGACATCCTGGACGAAATCTTCATCCTTAGTTGTCATACCAGTCTTCCCCTTACCTCCTCGATTCTGCGCGCGGTAGGTATTCAAAGGAACTCTCTTTATGTATCCACTGTGACTGATGGTTACAACCATGTCCTCTTTCTGAATGAAATCTTCATCATCAAGATCAACACTGTTTTCCTCAATGGTAGTCAGTCGCGGAGTCGCAAACTCATTGCGAACTTCAATCAACTCAGTCCGAACTATCTCCATAACTCTCGCACGCGAAGCCAAGATGCTCAAAAGATCCTTAATTCGATCGGAAAGTTGATTCAATTCATCGGAAATCTTCGTTCTCTCCAATCCCGTCAATCTGTGCAACTTCAAATCCAAAATCGCCTGAGCTTGAACTTCTGTAAGTCGACATTTTCCATTGGAATAAATACTGTTTGGATCATCAACCAATTTAATCAACGGCTCGATTTCTGCAGCATCCCAATCCTTACTCATCAAAGTCACCTTTGCCGAACTCGGATCTTCACTGGCTTTGATAATACGAATTACCTCATCGATATTTGCAACGGCAATCGCCAATCCGATCAATACGTGGGCTCTGTCCCTGGTCTTCCCTAGATTGAAGCGTGTCCTGCGAACAACAACCTCCGTCCTGAACTCAACGAAAGCCTGCAAAATTTCGATCAAACCCATCAATTTCGGACGACCATTATGCAACGCAAGCATGTTAATTCCGAAGGACGACTGCATCGGAGTAGCTCTGTAGAGCTGGTTCAACACAACATCGGCATTAACATCTCTCTTCAGCTCGATAACAACTCGCACTCCGTCCTTATCCGATTCATCTCTTATGTCAGAAATTCCTTCTATAACCTTTTCATTCACCAAAGATGCGATTTTTTCTATCATCTTCGCCTTATTAACCTGATAAGGTATCTCGGTAGCGACTATCGCCTCACGATCTTTGCGAATCTTTTCTATATGCGTCTTTGCTCGAATAGTAATAGAACCCCGTCCAGTCTTAAATCCGGAAACAATTCCTCCCTTCCCGAGAATAATACCTCCCGTTGGAAAATCTGGTCCCGGCAACACCGCCATTATTTCTTCCAATGTCGCTTCCGGATTATCGATCAACAGCACACAAGCATCTATAACCTCCCCCAGGTTATGAGACGGAACATTGGTCGCCATACCTACGGCAATACCGCTGGCTCCGTTCACCAAAAAGTTCGGGAATCTGGCCGGCAACAAAACAGGCTCTTTCTCCAATCCGTCATAGTTCGGTTGAAAATCGACCGTATCCAAATACAAATCTTCTGTCAGTTTGTGAGCAACTTTAGTTAATCGAGCCTCTGTATAACGACTTGCCGCAGCAGAGTCACCATCCATCGACCCGAAGTTACCTTGACCATTTACAAGGGGAACTCTCATTGAAAACGGCTGTGCCATGCGAACCATGGTTTCATATATCGCCGAATCTCCATGAGGATGGTATTTACCCATAACATCACCGACAATACGGGCTGATTTGCGAAACGGCTTGTTATAATCATTCCCGCACTCTGTCATACTGAAAACAATACGACGGTGCACAGGTTTTAAACCATCTCTCACATCAGGCAACGCACGTGCAACGATAACGCTCATGGCATAATCCAGATAGGAGCGTTTCATCTCCTCATCAAGACTGACCGGAACAATGTCCTCGTTTTCCACACTCAAAAGAACTCTCCCAAATACAACAAAAACTGATTAAAACGGAATATCGTCATCTATTCCCGCCGGTGATTGATCTGAACTCATGTCCGAAGGAATATCTGCAGCGTCGTCACTGCCGCCTCTGGAATCCAGCAACGCTAGCTCACCCTTAAAGCGAGGAATTATTATCTCCGTAGTGAATCGCTCGATTCCGTCCTTATCTTGCCATCTCCTGGTCTGAAGCTGCCCCTCAACGTAAATCTTAGATCCTTTTCTCAAATATTTTTCGCAAACTTCAGCCAAATTCGGATTGAAAACGACAACCCTATGCCATTCCGTACGATCTTTTCTTTCTCCCGTAGTTCTATCTTTCCAAGATTCCGTCGTAGCGATGGAAAAACTCACTATTTTGCTACCGTCCTGACCTGATCTGACTTCCGGATCCCTTCCCAAGTTCCCCAATAAAGTCACCTTATTGATACTTCCAGCCATGAAACACCCATCTACATAAACTCTGAATATTATATGGATGATATCTAAAAATTTCAACCTTCCCTTAACCTTTTGTAAACTATTTCGCAGTACTGTTAAAAATTTACTATTGCTAAAAAATTTTAAAGGGTGTATAAGATTCCCAGAGTTTGGGCACATAGCTCAGAGGTAGAGCACTACGTTGACATCGTAGTGGTCGTAGGTTCGATCCCTGCTGTGCCCACCATTAGTTTTTTTGGCAACACCAAGGAAAGGGTTTAAGTTGGCTCCTCAAGTAAAGATAGATACAGAAGCTGTTCGCGCTCTTGCAGAGCTTCTGAGGGAAACTGATCTGACGGAAATTGAATATCAGGAAAATTCGACAAGGATAAAAGTTTTGAGAACTGTTCAGCAAGCGGTCATTCCGGTTGCGGCGGCTCAGGCTCCGGCGCAGAATGTTGCGACCGGAACTGCGGAACCAAATTCATCCGCAGGAGAATCAGGAAAAGACGATTGGTCCAATCATCCGGGGGTGGTTGAAGCACAGATGGTCGGAACGGTTTATCTGGCTCCGGGACCTTCTGCTGATCCTTTCATTACCTTAGGAAGCAAAGTCGAGGAAGGTCAGACTTTGTTCATTATAGAGGCAATGAAAGTGATGAATATGATAAAAGCCCCGAAATCGGGAACTGTTAAACATATTTTTGTAAAGGACGCCCAGCCTGTAGAATACGGTGATCCTATAATTGTAATTGAGTAGTTAAGTAGTCGTAGTTGATTGTCCATGATAAAGAAGATACTGATTGCCAACAGAGGTGAGATCGCTCTTAGGATTTTACGAGCGTGCAAGGATCTGGGAATTAAGACAGTAGCAGTGCACTCCACTGCAGATGCGGATGCGATGCATGTGAGATTGGCAGACGAAAGTGTTTGTATCGGCCCTGCTTCTCCAAGAGAAAGCTATCTGAATATTCCCGCAATTATTTCTGCTGCTTGCATCACCGGAGCAGATGCGGTTCACCCGGGTTTCGGATTTTTAAGCGAAAACCCGACTTTTGCTCACATGGTGGAAGAACATGGTTTGATTTTTATCGGACCTAAAGCTGATCACATCGTTATGATGGGCGACAAAATTATGGCAAAAAAGACGGTTTCTCGTCTTGGCTTGCCGACAGTTCCAGGATCAGATGGTGCTCTAACTAAGTTGGATAAAGCAATCAAGCTCGCCGATGACATGGGATATCCTGTTCTGATAAAAGCTGCTGGCGGTGGCGGCGGAAGAGGAATGAAGGTCGCAAGATCAAGTGAAGAATTCGTCGAAGCCTACGAAACAGCACGAAGAGAAGCTGGGATTTCTTTTGGTAATGACGTGGTGTATCTGGAGAAATATCTGGAAAATCCGAAACACATTGAGTTCCAAGTCATTGCTGATCAATACGGGAACGCTGTTCATTTGGGAGAGCGTGATTGCTCGATGCAAAGACGCAACCAAAAAGTTTGGGAAGAAGCACCGAGTATGGTATTGTCTTCGGAATTCCGAAATGAGTTCGGCAGAAAAATTGCGAAAGCCATATCCGAGATGGGATATGTTGGCGTCGGCACATTAGAATTTCTGTATGAAAACGGTCAACTGTATTTTATTGAGATGAACACCCGTATTCAGGTCGAACACCCTATAACCGAGATGATTACCGGAATCGACATCGTACGCGAGCAAATATTGATCGCGGATGGCCAAAAGTTATCTTTTACACAGGACGATGTGACGTTCACGGGCCATGCGATTGAATGTAGAATCAATGCGGAGAATCCGGATACCTATATCCCGTCCGCAGGAACAGTGGCAAAATATCATTGTCCGGGAGGTCCTGGAGTAAGAGTCGACAGTTTCATATACGAGGGGTACAAGATTCCACCGTATTATGACAGCTTAATCGCAAAGTTGATTATCCATGGAAAAGATCGTCAGCAATGTTTGGCGAGATTGCGCAGAGCTTTAAATGAATATGTTATCAGTGGAATTGACACCTTGATTCCCTTGCATTTACGTCTTGCAAATGATCCGCGCGTCATTGACGGAAACTTCAATATACATTTTTTGGAGAGCTTTTCTGAGGGGCTAAAACTGGAATAATTTTATTATTTTTCAATTTGTTATATTTGTAGTATTTTATTGGCTTTTTATGATATATATCAGAAAAAGTTATGACATTTGTTTACAGTTATCCATTAATCATATATACTGCCTTTAGTGGTTGTTTGGACCATATAGGTTTTTGTTCTGCGAAAGTTGAACTGATTTGTTTTCGCAGATTTGATTGGACGGAATGTTTAAAAGGGTGTTATGCCTGTTTTGGAGTTAAAAATTTTCAGGATATTGTTTCGATCGGGCGAAGCTGCGCGGGCTGTACCGAAGGCAGGCGACTCGCGTTACAATCAAAGACTTTTGAATATTCCTACTCAGAGTTATGGAGAAGAATATGTCAAAAGATATGCTCATAGATTCGGCGCATGCTGAAGAGATCCGAATTGCGGTTGTTGATGACGGAAAGTTAGACAAATTCGATTTTGAGACTCGCTCGAAAGTCAGAGTCAAGGGAAATATATATCTGGCAAAAGTCATCCGTGTGGAGCCTTCGTTGCAAGCAGCTTTTATCGATTATGGAGGAAATCGCCACGGGTTCCTGAGTTTCAGCGAAATTCATTACGATTATTTTCAAATTCCGGTAAGCGACCGTCAGGAATTGGAAGCTCACTTACAAAATGCCATTGCCGCTTATGTTGAGGAAACGGGAAAAACAGCCGAAGAAATGGATGCCCGAGAAATTTCAAGGCTTCGTTACCAATTTTATCGACGCTACAAAATCCAAGAAGTCATCAAAAAACGGCAAATAATGCTCGTTCAGGTTACAAAAGAAGAAAGGGGAAACAAGGGAGCAGCCCTTACCACTTATATATCTCTGGCCGGAAGGTATTGTGTTCTTATGCCAAATACATCGAAAGGCAGCGGGGTTTCCAGAAAGATTACAAATCGAAGTGACCGCGAAAAATTAAAGAAGATAGTTTCGGAGCTACACATTGATAATGGAAGCACTGTCATTCGTACTGCAGGCATAGGACACACAAAAACCGAAATAAAAAAGGATTTCGCTTATCTGAAAAATATTTGGGATGAAATTCGCGAGACGACACTTAAATCTTCTGCTCCGTGTTTGATTCACGAGGAAGCGGGCGTTATCAAGAGATCCTTGCGAGATATGTACTCAAAAGAAATCGATTCTGTTGTGGTAGAGGGAGAAGCCGGCTATAAAACCGCAAAAAGTTTCATGAAGAAACTAATGCCTAGCCATTCCAGAAAAGTTAAATTATACAACGACAAGAATGTCCCTTTGTTCAGCAAATATAAGCTAAACGAACAAATAAATCAGATTTATTCAACGAGGGTCGATTTGCCTTCGGGAGGATATTTGGTCATCAATAACACCGAAGCCCTAATTTCCATCGATGTTAACTCCGGAAGATCCACCAGAGAAAGAAATATTGCAGGAACTGCATTGAAAACCAATCTGGAAGCAGCACATGAGATCGCCCGTCAATGCCGTTTGAGAGATCTTGCTGGATTAATCGTCGTTGATTTTATCGATATGGAAGAAAAAAGAAACAATATCCAGGTAGAAAGATGCATGCGTGAGTCTTTGAAAAGCGATAAAGCGAAGATTCAGGTGGGAAACATAAGCAATTTCGGATTGTTGGAATTTTCACGCCAAAGGTTACGTTCCAGTATTGCCGATGCCAACATGATCGTGTGCCCTCACTGCCGAGGAACGGGTTTCATGTGGTCAGAAGAATCCATGGCGATTCAGGTACTGAGAAAAATCGAAGAGGCTTGCATCGCTTCAGAGTTCAAGGAGATTATCGTCACCCTCTCCCCTATTATTGCTCTGTATATATTGAATAACAAGCGATCTTTTATTTCTGCAATAGAATCTCGAGGAAGTTTGAAAATTACTTTCAACACCGATCATCGTATCGCAACAAATGACTTCAAAATCGAGCAGATTTTCAAGCCTCAGCCGATAATTTTTGATGATGACGAGAGTACCGAAGCAGAGGAGAAAAAAGGGTCGACTGAGAAAACTTTTAGCAAAAAATTGTCTGGAAAAAAATCAGAAATCAAGAAAGATGATTCATCAGAAGTTTCTGAGGGAAAATCTGCTCAAAAGAGAAGAAGCAACAAATCCCGCTCAAACGAGAAAAAGACGGAGCAAGAAACTGATTCAGGGAATACTACTGAGCAAGAATCATCGGATAAATCTGCACCAACCACCCGTAAAATAGCTAAACGTTCCAATATTAAGGACAGGAAAAGGTTTCGCAAAACGGATGTCAGCGCATCAACAGAAAAGTCAGAAAAAATTGCTGAATCTAGTGAAAAATCAAACAAGAGAGCTAAGCGAGCCGAAAAGCCAGCAAAAAAGACAAAAGCAAATACAGAAAAAGAATCAGCCAAAACTGCGGAATCGAGAGAGCTTTCTGAGGATAATTCACAGAAACAAACTTCTACTCCGGAAATTCCTGAGTTAAAAGAAGGAAAGGTTGATTTTCAGGCCCCAATAGAAGTAACTGAGTATCAACAGGAAATTGTTTCCAGGGTTATGCAAACCTATCAAAAGAAAGAGTTGAAAAATTCCAGCATTTCTCCCAATTCCAGCAAAAAAAAGAGTGGTTGGTGGCAGAAATTGTTGAAGAAGCCGCAAAATAAGCCATTGGAGAACTCATGAGCGTAAAAGTCAGGTTTGCTCCCTCCCCTACGGGTTTACTGCACGTCGGAAATATTCGAATCGCGATTTTGAATTATTTGTTCGTCAAAAATCGAGGTGGTAAGTTTGTACTACGTATCGACGATACTGACAAAGAACGCTCTACCATCGAATCCGAAAATTTAATTTTGGAAGATTTGAAATGGCTCGGATTTAAGTGGGACGAATTTTATAAACAATCTAATCATTTTCCGAAATACAACGAGGCGCTGGAGTATTTGAAATCCATCGGCAGAGTCTATCCTTGCTACGAAACGAAGGACGAGCTTTCCTTAAAAAGAAAAATTCAATCTTCGCAAGGAATACCACCTGTCTACGATCGATCGTCTCTGCAATTATCTGACGAGGAAAAGGCTGATCTCGAAAAAAAAGGCGTCCGCAAATATTGGCGCTTTAAACTCAACGATGCCCAAATCATAGAGTGGAACGACTTGGTTCACGGGAAAATTTCCATACCTTTAAACAGTGTCAGTGATCCTATCATTATCAAGCCAGACGGATCCTATGTTTATACGTTTGCTTCTGTTGTCGATGATATCAATATCGGAATTACTCATATCATTCGTGGAGATGATCACATTACAAATACCGCGGCGCAAATCGACATGTTTCGAGCTATTTCGGGAAAGTCACCAGAATTTGCTCATGTTCCACTATTATCTTCGATAGACGGACAAGATGTATCAAAAAGAACGAGTTCGTCTTTAAGCATGGTGAATCTGCGTAATGCCGGGATGGAACCGCAGGCAATCATTAACGTACTGTCGTCGCTGGGAACTTCAAACAACGTCGATCACAAAAATTCGCTTGAAGATTTAATCAAGAATTTTTCTTTTGAAAAAATGAGTTTATCTTCTCCGAAATTCAATGTCAGGGACGTGGAACTTCTAACGAAAAAAATTATCTCGGAAAAATCTTTTAATGAGGTAAAATCTGAAGCCTCCGAACAGATCTCTGAGGATTTTTGGGAGACAGTAAAAGGAAATATTAATACTTTAAAAGAAGTTGATTTTTGGTACGAAATTTTCTATAAGGATATACTTGCCTGCTCCGAAAAAATGGATCAAGGTTATTTGCGTCAGATGCTAGAAAGTCTTTCGCCTGAAGTTGATTTCGATACGTGGATTTTGCGACTGAAAAAGATTTCCGGGAGAAAGGGACGGGATTTATTTCACCCGATCCGAATGGTTTTGACAAATTTAGAAAAAGGTCCGGAATTGAGAAAGATTTTCGAGCTATTGGGATATGAAAAAGTAAAGAACAGAATAGAGAAAAATATACAATGACTTCGTTACATTTATACAATTCTCTGACCAACAAGTTGGAGAAATTTGAACCTATTGATCCCAACAATGTCCGCATGTATGCCTGCGGTCCGACGGTTTATTCCAGTCCGCACATTGGAAATGCCAGACCTCTTGTTGTATTTGACGTATTGTTTCGCCTTCTCAAAAAGATTTACGGAGATGTTACTTACGTCCGAAATCTTACTGACGTCGACGACAAAATTAACAAACGCGCTTTTGAAAGAAATGTTTCGATCAAAGAATTGACCGACGAAGTCATTGCTGAATTTCACAAGAGTACAAATCAGCTTAATGTACTCCCTCCGACTCATGAGCCACGCGCAACTTTTCATATAAAAGAAATGTTGGATATCATAGACTTGCTCATAAAAAACGAATTTGCCTATGTCGTAGAAGGTCATGTTTTGTTCCGCGTTAAAAAACTGGGTAATTATGGACAGCTCTCCAAGAGAAGCGTGGAAGACATGATTCCGGGAAGTCGCGTGGAGGTTGCCCCTTACAAAGAAGATCCGCTCGACTTCGTCTTATGGAAACCTTCAAAAGAAAATGAACCAAGTTGGGACAGTCCTTTCGGAAAAGGCCGTCCGGGATGGCACATAGAGTGCTCAGCGATGAGTTCAAAATATTTGGGAAGACAATTTGATATCCACGCGGGCGGTCAGGATTTGATTTTCCCACATCACGAAAACGAAATCGCTCAAAATTTCGGAGCTTTCGGCTGCCTCATGGCGAATTACTGGGTTCACAACGGTCTTTTGTTAGTTGACAACCAAAAGATGTCCAAATCCATCGGAAATATTATTTCCCTCGATGAAATTCTTCAGAAACTCGACGGGGAAATCATTCGTTACGTGCTGCTGTCCAGTCATTACCAGAAAACCTTAAACTGGACGGACCAAATCGTGAATCAGGCGAAATTGGCGCTTGACAGATTTTACGGAGCTCTGAGTTCTGCAACAAAAATTTCGGATGATGTCGATTTCGAAAGCAAAGTTACCGCCGCACTTTGCAACAACCTGAATACTCCTCTTGCACTGCAGCGGCTGATGGAAATTACCGATCAGATTTACAAAACGGATGATCAACAGGAGAAGAATCGCTTGTGCTCGATCCTGAAGAAAGAGGCGGAAATTTTGGGATTGCTGATGCGCGAAAATTGGTTCCAGAAGAATGCAAAATTATCCGAAGAAGAAATTGCAAGGTTATTGGACGAAAGAACAAAAGCAAAATCTGAAAGAAATTTCCAGAGAGCTGATGAAATTCGCAATTATCTTCTTGAAAACAAGATAAAAATCGAAGACACCAAGGACGGTCCTATTTGGAAGGTAATTTTGGATTAGACCATTCGTGGTTTTTAAAATCTCCAAAATTTTTCAATTTGTTAACCTTTTGTTAATAAATTGTTACTACTATGGAATAAGATAAAGTGCTTTTAATTTGATTTTTTGCAAGGTTTAGAAAAAATTAATTTATAGAGGCATATTGAAATTTAAGTTGATGTTTTGGAATTACTTTAAATTCCGATAGTGGCTCTAAAAAAAAGGTTTTGTCTGTTATTTTGATAGTTAGTGTGATGTTGTGATAGAAAGAAAAAGGTCAAACTGATTCGATGAAGACATTCATCCGGAATAATAGCTGATTGATTCTTTCGCTGATTATGGCAGTATGTTTGTAATGACGCGAATAGTAAAGTGGGATTTCTTGCGATTGAACGCACCAGGCGCAGATATTTGCCGTTATTATTCGAAGTTACATACATTTTATGCACAACCTATCGCCGAATAACTGTTCAAAACCTTTTTTATTGGGGTCAGGAAACAAGAATTCCCGAAAAAGTAGCAATAAAAAAGCTGCCCCCTGCCGTCTCATCTTCGGCAATCATATTGATTCCATTGCTCCCATATAATACTATCAGCATGTTTTGTTGTTACTTTTTATATTCGCGAAGGAAATAAGCTTATGGGTTTCTGGAAAATTTCAGGTGATCAAAATGGCACTTGGAATAAGTTTAATTTATTCATTCTTATTTATATTGCTGTCTTTTCGCTGATTCCAATACTTACGCGCAACGTAATTCCTTTCGATATGGTTGAGAATTTATACTGGGGAAAAGAGTGGCAGCTCGGCTATGAAAAGCACCCTCCTCTTTTTGCTTGGATTTCTCAAGCATTTTTCAAACTTTCTTTTTCAATTCCGGAATCTCTTTACATTCTAACGCAACTAAATCTCTTGCTCGGATTGGTTTTCGTTTTTAAAATTTCTCAATTTATCTATAACGACCGAATCAAATCATACGCCTCGGTTTTTATATTCATGTCCTCTGCTGCGGCAATTCTGGGAAACGAAAAATTTAATGCCACAACGATTTTATTTTCGCTCTTGCCGGCAACTTTTTATTATTTTTTGAAAATGATGAAGTTCGGTCGAAAAAGAGATGCCGTTTTGCTGGGAACTTTCGCTGCGTTGTCTTTCATCGGAAAGTACATTGCTCTTTTGTTTTTCGGATGCATGGGACTTTTTTTACTATTCAATTCCAACTGTAGAAAAATTCTCAGAACACCTCTTCCCTATATTTCTATAGCCGTATTTTTGGTTGGGATTTCCTGGCACGTATATTGGATTTACTCCAACGATTTTGTAACAATTCGCTACGCGCTTGAAAAATCGGCTTTGGCCAAAAAATCGCCTATGTTTGCTCTAAAATTCCTATTAATGATGTGCTTTTTCTTTATTACTTCTTTTATCGCCGCATGTTTTGCTTTCAGATCTAATAAGTCTTCGATCGAAAAAAAATTCAAACTATCTGAAATGTTTCGCGATGTAAATTTTGTATGCAGAAAGAACGAAAATTATTCAACGGAGGAACTATTTGTAATCACAATGACACTCGCGCCGTCAGCCATTTTGTTTTTGTCCGCCCTCTTTACCGGAATGCGTATAGGAAGTTTCTGGGGAGCTTGCATGATGACCATGATCGGAATTTACCTGGTCATTATCAACAGAAAGCTTCCGAATATTGCGTCGCTTTTTAAATTTACGAAATGGATATCTTGTTTTTTCGCCGTAATTTTAATCCTAAAATTGGGATTGGTACGTCAGATTTTACGCGACTCTCATCCGTCATATGCAATAGATTACAAAACGGTCAGTCGGCAAATTGAGCAGGACTACAGTCGTGTATTCCCTAACAAAAAAATCGAAAATATCATTTCGGACAAGAACACGACACCGTTACATCTCTATCTGAAAGATTCTCCATGTTTTTACAACCCAAAAATCCACAGAACTCAGAAACTTTTTACTGAAAAAGGAAACAATTTAGCCAATCGCATCGCGACATTTATCTATAAAGATTACGCTGAGGTAGAAAATTTCAGGAAATTTTATGATTCCGACATAATTTTTGAAAAAGATATCGGTATTTGCGGGAGCTGGAAACTGCACTACGCCTTTTTCAAAAATCAATATAAATGAATATCCGAATTTTCGCATTGAAAGTCGACCGAATTTGCGTTCAGCTCTTGTAATTTTTTTCCTAATAACGATTAAAAAATCTGCGTTTATAAGTTATATTTGAATCTGTATAAAGGAATTAAATCCGATGAAAAAGATTTTGGTGATTTTGTCCGTTGTTGCTGTGTTTAACGCGGATTTTGCGGAAGGAAAGAAGAAGATCTATTCGAGAAAATCTTCATCGAAAAAAACAGCGATTCTATCTGCAAAGAAAAAAGTTGGATTACCCGATGCCAAGCAAGCGGTTCTCATCGATTTTGATACCGGAGAAATTTTGTATAATAAAAATTCTCAGGAGAGATGTTCTCCATCGTCCATGACAAAATTGATGACACTGTACATTTTGTTCTCTGCGATAAAAAGCGGTCGCTTAGCAATGGACGACGAACTTTTGGTAAGTGAAGAAGCCCAAAGCATGGAAGGTTCCCGCAGCTTTTTCAAAGCCGGAACTTATGCCAAGTTAGAAGATCTAATAAGAAGCATAATAGTGCATTCCGGAAACGATGCTTGTGTCATCGTCGCAGAAGCTCTTTCGGGAGACTCTTCCATATTCGCTGACGAAATGAATCGAAAAGCGGAAGAATTTGAGTTGAAAAACACTCATTTCACAAATCCCACGGGACTACCAGATGAAGAGCATTACTCCACCGCTTATGATTTGGCGATCATAGCCCAACGTCTGATAAAAGATTTTCCGGAATATTATTCCTATTTTTCTGAAAAAACATTCACCATTAACGGAATCACTCAACCAAACCGCAACACCCTTTTGGGGAACTCCATGGGAGTTGATGGACTAAAAACAGGACATACAAACGCCGGAGGATACGGCCTTATCGCCTCTACCACTCGAAATGATAAGCGGTTAATTGCTGTCGTAAACGGATGTTCCGGTACGAAATCACGAAATTTGGCAGCAAATGGCTTGTTGGCTCTTGGTTATCGCGAATTTGCAAATTTCAGAACCATAAAGGCAGGAACTCCGATCACAAAATTAAAAGTCTGGCTGGGAGATAGGAACGAAATTGATGTTTGCGCTCACGAAGACATCAATATAATGATTCCTAGAAAACTCCAAAATAAATTCAAAGTGGAAGCAAAGATGAAGGAACCAATTGAAGCTCCAGTAGCGCTCGGATCAAAAGTCGGAGAGCTCTCTTATCGCTATGAAAACTTTGTCTCAAAAAAATATGATCTGTTCGCCTGCCAAGAAGTGAAACGGGCGGGATTTTTCGAAAGAGCAAGGTCTGCAGTAAGTTATTTATTGTTCGGAACATCCGATAGCCAGCAAGGACTAAAAACTCAGCAATGAAAAAAGGATTTTTTATCAGCTTCGAAGGCGGAGAAGGCACAGGGAAATCAACTCAGGTAAGACTGCTGGCTAACAAGCTGGCCGAACAAGGAAATTTGGTTCACATCACGCGGGAACCGGGAGGAACGGAACTTTCTGAAAAAATTCGCGACATTCTGAAAACAACTTCAAATATCGATTCAATAACAGAAATGCTGATGATGTTCGCCGCCCGTCGAGAGCATTTCATAAAATCCATTTGCCCGTTACTTGACCAGGGATATATAGTACTTTGCGATAGATTTTACGATTCCTCTCTGGTTTATCAGGGAATATTAAAAAACGTTTCGATCGAAAAAATAATGCAGTTAAAGGAAATGACCCTCGGGAATTTCGAACCTGATTTTACGATTATCTTGGATATTCCTTCAAGCGTAGCGAAAAAAAGAATTCAGGGTCGCCAATTGTATTGGGACGACTACGACATGATGTCCGAGAGTGAATATAATATCATTCGGAACGGATTCAGAAAAATCGCAGAAGTGTTCCCTTTTCGCTGCAAGCTAATCGACGCATCCGGGGATGAAAGAAAAGTATTTTTCAAGGTACAAAAAGCTGTGGAAAAATTCATGTCGGAAACAAGACGGTAAATATTTCAGTTAACTAAACACGAAAACTTATCGCAACAAATCTAAAGAGAAACCTTGCCTGACTTTTTCAGAATTTCAGTGGCCTTTGGCAGATCTATCGAAAAAATATCTTCCGTTTTCGGTATAGACACATATTTGCCTTTGAAAAACACATATGGCCCGTAGCGACCGATGCCGACCTTTACTTCTTCCGTTCCGATTGTTCCAATTGATTTCGGAAGGCTCAGCAAAAACAGAGCCATGTTCAAATCGACATTGTTTGCTTCCACTGTCTTTGGAACAGGTGCTCTTAGAGGCTTCTCTTTTTTCTTACCTTTCTCTTCCGTTTTATTTTGATTTTTCTTTTCGAGATAGAGACCATACGGACCTTTCTTCAACAAGATTTCTGCATTGTCCGTCGGATCATTCCCCAAAAATTTCGGAAACTCGCTGGCCGCAACCATGGCATTGTCATCCTGATTCATCGGAGAAGAATCCAATTTTCTCACATAATTGCACTCGGGGTACCGAGAACAACCAATGAACGAACCGAATCGTCCTATTTTCAGACTGAGTTCCCCCTCCTTACACTCCGGACAGTGTCTTGAAACCTTTCCGTCGGACATAAAAAGGAACTTTTCCATGGATTCGTTCAGCTTATCAATAACATCGGAAATCTTTACATCCTTCATATTGGCAATCGCCGCAGAAAAATCCTTCCAAAAACCATTCAGAACGTCGAGCTTTGAACGACTATTGTTTGAAACATCATCCAAAAATTGCTCTAAATCCGCGGTAAATCCGTATTCCAAGTAGTGACTGAAGAAACTCATCAAAAATGAGGTAACCAGACGCCCTCGAATTTCAGGAACGAAAAACTTTTTCACTAATTTTACATAACCCCTGTCCTGAAGAACCTGCAAAATCGTAGCATACGTTGAAGGGCGACCGATTCCCAACTCCTCCAGTTTCTTTACAAGACTTGCTTCAGAAAATCTCGGAGGCGGCGTCGTAAAATGTTGCAGTGCCTCAATTTTCTTGGTCGGGGTATTATCTCCTTCCTTCAACGGGGGCAACAGCCCTTCTTCACTTTCATCTTGATCGTCTTTTCCTTCTACATAAACCTTCAAAAATCCTTCAAAAACAACCGTATTTCCGTTTGCTCTGAAAATATTTTTATTCTGGTCGCTCAGATCTACCTGCACTTTGTTGAATTCGGCTGAAGACATCTGACAGGCAACAGCTCTCTTCCAAATCAAGGTGTATAATTTCAGCTGATCGTTGGAAAGCTTACCTTCGAGAGTATCGGGAATAACACTTGCATCGACAGGACGAATCGCCTCGTGAGCCTCCTGAGCATTTTTCACCTTTGTGTTATAAACTCGAGGTTTCGACGGCACAAAGTCCTTCCCGTATTTTTCTTCAATAACCTGTCGAATTTTATTAACCGCGTCCGTCGACAAATTTATACTGTCGGTTCTCATGTAGGTTATCAGCGCTTTAGTTTCCCCACCGATATCGACACCTTCATACAAGTTTTGCGCCAACTGCATGGTTTTCTTGGCACTGAATCCCAATTTTCGAGAGGCCTCTTGCTGCAAAGTCGAAGTAATAAATGCCGGAGCTGGATTGCGCTTCACGATTTTCGACTCAACCTTAGTTACCAAAAAATCATTCACCAACTCATCTTTTATCGCCTGCGCTTCCTGCTCATTTTTTATGGAAAACTTATCCAGCTTTTTCCCTTTGTGATGGGTTAAATGGGCTGAAAAGACTTTTTTATCAGGAGCCGCAAACTTACCCTCGATCGTCCAGTATTCTTTTTTCTCAAAAGACTCTATTTCGATTTCTCGATCCACAATTATGCGTAGCGCAACTGATTGAACCCTACCAGCAGATTTACTTCCCGGAAGCTTGCGCCACAAAATCGGAGAAAGATTGAAACCAACCAAATAATCCAAAGCTCGACGCGCAAGATAAGCATCAACCAAGGAACTATCAATGTCTCGCGGATTTTCTATCGCCGCTTTTATCGCACTTTTCGTAATCTCGTGAAATGCTATGCGCTTGAACGGAACTTTTAACTTCTTTGCCTCCTGCAGCACCTCTTTTATGTGCCAAGAAATAGCTTCCCCTTCCCTATCAGGGTCAGTCGCGAGCAATAATTCATCACAGTTTTTGAGTTGTTTTACGATGTCTTGAACACACTTCTTGCCTCGCGCACTCATTTCCCAAACCATTGAGAAATTATTATCCGGCTGAACGCTTCCGTCTTTCGCTAATAAATCACGGATATGACCATAACTGGCCATAACCTTAAAATCCGACCCCAAATATTTGTTGATCGTTTTAGCCTTTGCCGGAGACTCCACTATTACAAGACGCATATCAACCCTTTAACCATTTATCAAACTTATTCTCTGTCCGCTAAGCCTAACGATTTTATTTTCTATTTCCAACTCCATTAAAATCGGTAACACATTCTGAAGAGACACCCCAAGCGTAGAAACCAACTCATCGATAGTTATAGGAGTAAAACTCAACAAATTCAATATCTTTTCATGAATTTCTTCGGGTTCGGATTCAAACGAGACGGTTGCACTATCAAAAAGCAGTTCCTCCTGAAGAGCTTTACGCGGGAAAATATGATCCAAAATATCCTGAGAGGACAACGTTAAAATCGCTCCTTGTTTCAACAAATTATTTCCCCCCTCACTTTTTATGTCCAGAGGAAATCCGGGAACTACAAAAATGTCTCTGTTATACTCCAAAGCACATTTCGCCGTTATCAAAGAACCCGATTGCTTTGCCGCTTCAATTATCACCGTTCCTGAAGACAAACCTGCGATAATTCGATTTCTTTTCGGAAACAAATGCCCTTGTGGCGCGGTTCCCAGAGGCATCTCCGCAAAAATAATTCCGTTCTCTTTTATGGATTCGTACAATTTTTTGTTTTCCGGAGGATATATAACATCCACGCCCGATGCCAAAACAGATATTGTTCCCGTTGCAATACTTGCCTTATGAGCTTCGGAATCTATGCCTCGCGCCATTCCCGAAACAATGGCAACGTCGTTGCGTCCTAAATCTTCGGCAATCTGTCGGCAAAGCTTATTTGCCATTATCGAAGAATTTCTCGCTCCGACAATTGAAATCAAATTTCTTTTGTTGAATTCCTCTAACTTCTCCCTTCTTCCCAAAAAAGTCAGAACCGGAGGAGCATCAACCACCTCGCGCAACAAAGGTGGATACAATTCATCTTCAAAAAAAACGAACTCCGCGCCCAACTTTTTCGTATTTTCAATCTCTTTTTCAATGACAGAATCTTCGCAAATCTTATATTTCCGCGAGTAATCTTTTAGCATCTCCAGAGATTCTACGGCACTGGAATATTTTTTAATCAATCGCCAAAATAAACGGACACCTATCGACTCACTTCGAGTTAATTTTAAACGAGCAAGTTTTTCTTCATCCGAAAGTATTTCCAAACGATACCTCTATATTTTCTTTTCCTGATTATTGCGCAACCTTATCAAATTATCCTTATGTTTGATAAATATCAAAATTACCAAAAATATCAAAGCGCCCATCGTAAATATATCGTTTTGGACGTACCTGTACAGCAGCAAACTACTGGAAACAGCAATCAAACATGAGACGGAAGAAATCCTGCACGCCAGAAAAATAGCCCCCCAAATTAATCCAGCACCTAAAAGTACAAACCAACTGATGGAACCAACTGTTCCCAAGAAGGTCGCAACTCCCTTTCCTCCTTTAAATTTCAACCAAATAGGGAACATATGCCCAATGGTCGGAGCAACAAGGATCAGCAAATTGCAAACCAGATCTCCTGAGTCGAAAAAATAACAAGGGATAAATGCTTTCGAAAAGTCGCAAACCAGAGTCATCGCGCCCAGCAATTTTCCCTGTGTTCTCAAAACATTCGTACTTCCGATATTTCCCGAGCCTTTCTCGCGAAGCCCTCCCGATCCGAATAATTCCGAAAAAATCAATCCAAACGGAATAGATCCGAGCAGATACGCGAACAAAGGATACAAATATTGCTGCATCGACATTAGTTATTACTCCCTTTCTGCCTTAAAATTTCATACAGAGAAACTGTTGCTGCCTGAGCTGCGTTTAAAGTCGTAAACTCTCCGACACTCGGTAACTGAACAAGAAAATCGCAATTCTCTCTGGTCAAACGACGCATTCCCTGCCCTTCACTACCAATTATCAACACAAATTTGCCAGATAAATCCATTTGTCCGATTTTTTTATCGCCTCGTTCATCCAATCCGAGACACCAATACCCTAATTTTTTCAGAAATTTAAGCGATTGAACTAAATTCTTCACCTTTATCAATGGAACAGTTTCAAGAGCCCCAGAAGCCACTTTCGCCATCACCGCTGTAACCTCCGGTGCATGAGCCTCCGGAAGCACAACAGCTTTTGCTCCGAATACGGCAGAAGCCCGCAATATGCTTCCGACATTTTGCGGATCCGTAACTTGGTCCAAAAATACTATCGGACGATCATCGTCAGGCAAATCTTCTAAAAAGACCTCTTCCTGCGGCAGAACTTGCGCTGCACACCCCTGATGAATAACATCTTTCCCAAATAAGGATGAAAAGTAATTCTTATCAACAACATCAACTTTTATGGAACAATCTGTAAAAAAATCCCGATTCTGCGGAAGCACAACTACCCTAAAAACATGCCTCGCCTTATTCAGCACCGCCGCTCGCACAGCATGCTTTCCGTAAATCCAAATTCTGTTATCCTTCGCCATTACTTAAACACAACATTCGTTTGAGTCAGGCTACCGCATTTTTCTTTTATTTTAAAGAAAAAAGTACGACAATAATTGGTCTTATCATTTCCAATTCGATATTACCGAATCGTTCGAAACATTCGAGGACTCTTCTACACCAATCTCGCCTTTGATAAATGGTAGAGAATTAATATCTTCCTGCGAAATCGACTCTATTTTCTTATCCGAAAAAATCTTATGCAAAAAAGTTTCAACAACTCCCGTCGCCAGTTTTTCATCTATCAGATTCTTGAAAATAACAACGGAGAAATTAGATTCGTCGACATCAGGTACTTTACTCAAAAATGCCTTAATGGACTCAGAACGTTCAAAACTGCCTAAAATGATTGTCGGCTTTAAATTTTCACCATAATCAAAAGCACTAACCAAACTTATATCATCTTCGCTCGGATCAATTGCAATAAATCCTGCAAAACTTGCCTGATTTTTCAAAAAAAGCCGCATAGCCGGAATTATACTGTGGTTTTCCGCAAATAAAATAATGTTCCCGTATTTTGCCAGCCTGCTTTTTACCGCCCAATTAATCGCTTCTTTGATATCCGCAACAGCTTTGTTAACCGACTCATTGACGATGCGTTCCGACTTCTCTAACTCATCGGAAGACAATTCTTCTCTGTTGTTCTTTTCGCCGTCATTCTCTTCATCATCATCGCTCTCATCTTCGTGCGATTCACTTCTTTGTTCGATATTTGAATTTATTATCTCTCGAAGAGCTTTTGCAAAATCTTCTTCCGATTTTCTGTAATTCAAACAAAGTACATTAAATCCTCGATTAGCTAAAATTTGAACTGTCGGCATATACCTCCAATCATATTGTTCTAAAGAATTTGTCATAACAATCAGCGGAGAATTAGTCGTACTTTTAACGCCTCGCACAAAGAACACATGCACATATCCCTTGCTAAGGTAATGGCTCGACATAGATCTCAAATCAAATTTATTGTCATTGTAATCCTTTACGGTATATGCTCTATTGTTTGGGTTTGTCGGAACAAGTGTAAAATTGCGATTTACCGTATTATAAGTGAAAAACTGATCCCCAAGCTTGTCACTCATTACACAAATAAGCCAAATCTTCCCATCCGATGAGGTATTGACTCGATACCAAGAAGCATAATTAAACTTGTTACCTATCACATTAAGATGCATTTTTATGTTACTATCCCAAGTAAAATGATTATATTTCTTGGCACTTACACTAATGAAAGAAGGCACACCGTTCTGATCCAAATTAATCCTGACCCGAGAAAGGCTTGAAACATTCCTTAAACTATACATTTTATGCGTTTCTACATTTGATTCATCCCCTTGCGATATTTTTTTTCTATCAATTACAAGAGTATTCCCTGTCTTCTCTAATGTAGCTGTGTACCAATTATTATTGTTATCTACCGAAGTATTCCCTGTCTTCTTTAATGTAGCTGTGTACCAATTATTTTTGTTATCTACCGAAAAATATTTCTCTGAATCAGGATCATGAATCTGACCTACCGGCATTAAGTTATTGGAATCTTCAGAGTCTTTCAAATCTTCAGAATTAGGCAATTCATCTTCTTCGCTTTCAACGAAATCGTCACTGCTCAAATCAATAGCACTACCTCTTCTTTTTATTGGCTTATTTACAGCCAAATTTTGATTTGCGTAAACATTCGTTAAACCGTTTTCATTTTTTATTGTAAGAACCGGATTCAAATTATTATTAAATAAAGATTGAGTCGGTCTCGATAAATGTTTCTCTTTCTTACATAAGAATTTTTTCGTTTTTTTATCGTTCCTTATACTGTATAAGGTGTATTCTTCTCCATCATAACACTCAGCCATACATAATGAATTATTCTTAAAAAAACGAACCGATCTCAAATTACTCGGCAAATTCAATAATCGAGCCGTAGTAGTAGAATATTTAGCCTTGACATTAAGAATATTTTTTTTGTTGTAATAGGTATATACAATATTTTTTCCAAAAAGCACAAAATCATTAATCGGATATTTCTCCCTGATCTCCTCCGTAGCGCCAGAATTTACAATAAGAATATTCTTCAGATATTGCTTTCCCCCTTCCTTAATAAGGCAAACTACTCTCTGTCCATTAGGACTTATTTCTATCTTCTTTATCTCCTCCTCTGGAAAAACCTCCCCTCTTTTCAGAAATTTTATGGATTGCTTTCGTATTTGATTTACTGCCTGTTTTGTAATTCTATTTACGGTTTGTCCTGATTGACTTCTCAAATAATCAGTTACTTGCAAAGAACTCCTTAAATCAATAGCTCTATCATTTCTTTTTAAAGAATTGTTTTGCTTTTTTTTCGTATTTCCCCCAAAAGCCCCCTGCTCTATCGCAGAATTCAGAGCAGAACCTACAAATTGACCTATATCAAAATCCCTGCCACAGCAATCAAAACCAAGGAAAACCAAAAAAATCGCAAATATATTCCGCATATAACTTACCTATATCGATGCATCATGGAAATTGTACATAAATAAGGTTAATAAACCGTTAATCTTTCCACACAAGAGTAAAGTTTCTACTTACCGAAAGAACTCTTCGCATCCTCAAATGTAGGATATATTTTCAAGATTTTATCAAATCCACTCATTTTAAAGACCTCGTAAATCTTGTCCGACATTTCTGCGAGAGCCAACTGCCCGTTCATCGATGCGATCTTCTTTCCCGCGACAAGAATGACCCTCAGTCCGGCACTGGAAATATAACTCGTATCCGCAAATGAAATAATTATTTGTTGATTGTCGGGAATTAACTTCATAACGCCTTCCTCAAAATTTTTGGCGGTTGAAGTATCTATCCTTCCATTCGGACATACAACGGTGATACCTGAGTCTTTTTTTACTGTAATTTCCATTTCACTCCTCTTCTTTCAAATTGACTAATATATCCAACTGATTTCTGTTTCCCACTCTCTCATAACTAATAAACTGTGACAACTGCTTTGCAAAGAAAATTCCCAAACCACCGACTTTACGACATTCCAAAGAAGCACCTGTATCAGGTTCGGTCCTATTCAGCGGATCAAACGGAATTCCCGCGTCCGACAGCTGCACATGAACCATATCTTTTTCTTTCTCTATCATAACTGTAAAAGTATGCTCTTGTCCGTCATCGAAAGCATAACTTATTATGTTAGTCGCCAACTCATCTATGATCATTAATATATCGAAACATTTCTTCTCGCTTATGCCGTTAGTACAGCAAAACTCTTTAACATTAGCGAATACTCTATCTATTTCTCGGATATCGTTTTTAACATTAAGTAACATTGCGCATTATCCTTGGTTTATATTTTAAACATAAAGTCGTGATATCATCTGACTGCGGAGCCTCGTTAACAAAACTTTTTACCGCGACAATCAAATCGTTTACCAGCAATTTCGGAGTGGTAATCGAATGTTGTTTCAGCACGTCGATGAGCCTTGAAAAATCGAACTCCTCGCCACTGTTATTTGCTGCTTCCGTTACTCCGTCAGTGTACATCATAATTATCTCGCCAGGTGAAAGAACATATTTGTTATCCTGAAATGCCACATCTTCCATGATACCCAGAGCTATACCCGAGTCGCACTCCAAAAATGAAGGCTCCTTACTCGGATGAACAACCGCTATCGGAAGATGTCCTGCATTTGTATAGGTCAGCTCGTGAGTTTCCGTATCAAAGATCCCATACATCGCCGTAACAAACATTGTGGTTACATTCTCTTCGCAGAGAGTTTTGTTTACCTCTTTAAAACACTCCGCTGGAGATTTGTAAATTTTTGAAAAGGATTTTATCAAAGTCTTTGCGATAATCGAGAACATTGCTGCTGTAACGTTTTTTCCCGAAACATCAGCCATAACTATTCCGACCTTTGTGTCATCCAACCAGAAGAAATCGTAAAAATCTCCTCCCACTTCGGCTGCCGGAATTGAATCCGCCCAAACATCGACATCGCCCCGTTTCAAACTGTTGCCGGGCAAAATACTCTTTTGCAATTTTGCGGAAAGGGTTAACTCATCAGAAATCGCACTGAGTTTTTTGGCTGTAACTGCCGCTCTTTTCAGTTCTAATACTGTGTTTACTGTATTTTTAATAGTAAGAGCTAAATCCTGAAAATCAATCGGTTTAATGACGAAGTCGTGTGCACCGCTTCGCATAACGGCACGCAGCGTATTCATATCCCCGTAAGCAGATGTGACGATGGTTTTCATCAACGGGTAGGCGGTTTTAAGCTGACTGATGAAATTTATTCCATCGAATCCCGCAATATTGATATCGGTAATGAATATGTCAAAACTCTCTTTCTCCAACATATTTGATACTTCACCAGAGGATACGGAAAAGGAAAAAGAATAGTCTCCCTTTTCTATTTGATGACGAAATTCTTGCTGAAAAAGATCTTTTGTATCTTCTTCATCATCTAATATTAGTATTTTTATAGAATCCGCCACTTAAATATTCTCCTAAAAATGCTACAATCATGTTCGCATAAAAAAGTTTACAAATTATGACTATTTCAAAAAATGTTCGAGAAATTGTGCTTGATACCGAAACGACAGGGTTAAATCCCGAAAATGGAGACCGAATAGTAGATATAGCTTGCGTCGAATTGATCAATCATATACAAACGGGAAAAATTTACCAAACTTACATCAATCCTCAAAGACTTATGAATGATGAAGCTTTGAGGATCACCGGAATTACAAACGAATTTCTTAAGGATAAGCCGCTTTTTAAAGACATCGCAGATGAGTTTTTGGATTTCGTTAAAGACAGCACTTTAGTTATACATAACGCAAAATTCGATATCGATTTTTTAAATAGCGAACTCAGTAGAGTCGATAAACCCCTCTTCAAACTAGAGGATGCCGTAGATACTCTCACTCTCGCGAAGATAAAATTCCCGGGTTCGGCCGTCAATTTGGACGCATTATGTCGCAAATTTGAAATAGATACCTCTATTCGTGTTACACACGGAGCGTTGGTCGACTGTTATCTTTTGGCAGAAGTATATTTGAATCTGTTAGGCGGACGACAGAGTAGTCTGTTATTCGAAAGCAAAAGTGAACTTGGCGATCCGATTCGAAAAAACTCGTCGCGCGAATTTCACGAAGCTCGAAAATTTCTTCCAACCGAAGAAGAAATCCGAGCTCACGAAGCATTTTTGCAGACACTGAACAACGCCCGATGGCACTCTTTCTTGGAAAAGACAAACAAAAATCCTAATTAACCGAATCGAAGACATTATTGTTATATTTATTTGACTTTAGAAAATAGCTCGGTTTATATTAGCAAGGTTAAAATTTGTTAAAAAGGAATTTGGTCATGAATAAAGAGAATTGGGGTATCAAAAGAGTTTGTTTGTGCTGTGCTACTCGCTTCTATGATTTTAATAAATCCCCTATTTTTTGTCCGAATTGCGGAGAAGAATTTGACCCTGAATATCTGATGAAAAGGAAGTCCAAGTTAGATCAAGACAAAGAAGTTGATAGCGTAATCGACGATGTTGAGTTGCTTGATACCGACGACGAAGATATCGAATCGGAAGAGAGTGTTAGCTTGAATGAAACTGAAGAGTAGCCTCCTTCTCGTTCTTTTTGCGACTTCTGTTTTCGCCGGAGGTCCTAAATCTCATCCAAAGGTTCGAAAGAAAATGAAGGATGTGCTGACAAGCGTTATTCCTGATACGGATTCGTCAATCTGGAAGTCCTTCCCTTTGAAATCTGATAACGTGAATATTCAGATTTTAGATAAAATCAGTGGTAAAGTTTTTAGGGCTAAAATGAGCGTAGGACAGTCTGTTCGTTTCGGCACCATAACAATTGGCTTGGAAAAAGCTTTCGTAAATAATCCTGATGATATGGACGAAGTTTACGCCTACATAAAAATTCAGGAGAACAGAAAAGTAATTTTCAATGACTGGTTGTTCGCCTCCTCTCCTTCAATCAATTTATTCACTCATCCGGTATATGACGTACGTGTTGAATTCTAATCAATTATTTGAGAAAACGAATGAAGTTAAAATCATTGTTAGATAAAGAAATTCCCGTATTCTTAGCTCCGATGGCAGGAGTAACAGATGCGCCATTTCGCAAAACGGTAAGCAAATTTGGAGCAACGGCCGTAGTTTCGGAAATGGTTTCCAGCGAAGCTTTGGTCCGAAACAGCGTGAAAACCTATCGAAGGCTTACGGGCGGAGGAGATATCAAAATCGTCCAAATAATGGGATCAGATCCTCAACGAATGGCAGAATCCGCAAAAATCAACGAAGACAACGGTGCCGATATTGTCGATATCAACATGGGATGCCCGGTAAAAAAAATCGTAAATAATAATTCCGGTTCAGCCTTGCTTAAGGATGAAAAATTGGCGGTAAAAATAGCTGAAACGGTCGTAGATTCAGTGAAAATTCCAGTTACTCTGAAAATGAGATTGGGATGGGACAACGAATCGAAGAATTTTCGTAGCTTGGCTAAACAATTCGAAGAATCAGGAATCCGAATGCTGACAGTTCATTGCCGGACACGCGCTCAAATGTACAGCGGAACCGCAAACTGGAAAGAAATTTCGGATTTAAAAGACCTCATAAAAATCCCTTACCTTGTCAACGGCGACATAAAAAATTGCAACGACGTAAAAGAGGCTTTAAAACAATCCCATGCACGCGGAGTGATGATAGGAAGAGCCACACTAGGAAAACCGTGGCTTCTCAATCAAATTTTGCAAAAAATCAATCATGGGATAGACATCCCTCCCCCATCCTTGGAGCAACAATACGAAATTGTAATGCAACATTTCAGAAATACCTTGGATTTTTACGGAATAGAGCATGGACTACGGATTTTTCGAAAACATTTTTGCTGGTACAGCAGCGGTATGAGTGAAGCTTCTAGCTTCCGAGAACAAATAAATCATTTGGACAACATAAAATCAATAGAAAAAGTAGTTAGAGTTTTTTACGAAAATCACTTCTAAAATGACTTCCATAAAATCAAATTTAACGCTAATATGTAGCTTACATGGAAGAAAAAAGATGAAAAGTTTGGAAGAGGCAAGCGTTTTCGGCTTCGGGAGTTTATCCGAGGCAATGGAAGCACGGCTTGAGAAATATTTCGAAATGCACAGTGAAGTCAGCGTTCCAACGGGACTTTATGACATCATAATGAAAGAAATTGAGAAAGGTCTGATAAATGTAACTATGCGTCATGCGAGGGGCAATAAAGTGAAGGCTGCCCGCATACTTGGCATAAACAGAAACACTTTACATAAAAAGCTACTTACTTTAGACTTGGAAGATGAATATTAGTTTTGCCCTACGAAAATTTTGGTTTTTTCTGAGAAAATCTTACAAAAAAGAAGTTTTGGCTTATCTCTTCTTTTTTTTATCAATAGTATCCTGTGTGGGCACTTACTGCTTGTTCTACAATATCGAGTTATTTAACGAAAATCCTCGCGAGGTAGCCTCAATTTTATACTTTGATTTGGCTTTTATTGTTATTTTTTTATTTTTAGCCTGGAACAAAATTACTTTTATTTGGGGCAATCGTCATAAGAGAAGTTCTCGATTCACACTAAAATTGATTTCGATTTTCTCCTTCATTTCCATTTTACCATCAATTTTGATGTGCATTTTTACCTCGCTGTTTTTTCATAATGGTCTGGAATCATGGTTTAATAAAAGAAATCAAACTGCTCTTAGAGATTCTTTAAATGTCGCAAGTTCTTATCTGGAAGATACTCAAAAATCTGCTCTGGGAGATTGTATATCCATATCACGAGCAATCGAAGGTCAGTTAAATAATATGGCTATTCCGGAAAATTGGGAAAGTGATGATAAATTTGAACGAACTTTGGGAGGTATGCTGGATGATTTTTGTAGATTGAAAGACATGAGTAGTGCAATTCTCGTAACCGAAGAAAAAATCATCGCTCACACTAAATACAGTGTTTCGTTGCACTTCCTAAATATAAAGTATGAAGACATGCAACAGCTGAGAGAAATTGCTGATCGATACCAAAGAAATGGAAAACTTTTAAAAATCAGTGGAACAGATAGGAAAACCCTTATATGTGCTGCATGTTTTCGTCTTATGAGAGCTCCAAACGAGTATATATTTTTAATCACGGAGAAAAAAATTAATCCGCAAATAATCGAACATGCCGATAACGCTCGCAAAGCTTTCAGTGACTATTACAAGTTGCTAGATAATCGGAGTTCTCTGGAGAGAGCTTTCATAGTTATGTTTTTTGTCATCGGTTTGCTGATACTTGTAATTTCAATACTCCTATCCCTCATTTATTCTTGGAAATTTATAAAATGTATCAGTGACTTAATCGATGTCTCCGAAACAGTAATGAAAGGTGATTTTACTGCCCGAGTGGACGAACCGTATTCCGACAAAGGAGAGATTTCAAATCTTATCAAGACATTTAACCAGATGATATCAAAAGTTCATCGCCAACAGAGCGAACTTATCGCAATCAATGATGAACTTGACGAAAAAGTTAAGTTCATTACAAACGTGCTGTCGGGAATTTCGTCGGGAGTTATTGGGCTCGATAATTTATGCGTTTACATCTGGAACAGCAAAGCAGAAGAGTTGCTGGGCAAGAAATTTGTTTTCGGTGAAAATATTCTCAATGTTCTGCCGGAATTGCAGGAGATGATTAAAGAAATAAACGAGCAAAATTCGTTTATATCGAAAGAAATCAACTACCGACGAGATAACAAAACTTTCCTGTTTTCCATAAAGATCGTCAATATCGTGGCGGAAGATTACAATCGGTATGTGGTTACTTTTGACGACCTCACGAATATGATGGTTGCTCAACATAAGGCAGCTTGGTCGGAGGTTGCGCGGCGAGTTGCTCACGAAATAAAAAATCCGCTTACTCCGATTCAACTGTCGGCTCAGCGTTTACAAAGAAAATATATTTCTCAAATTTCAGAGGACCCGGATACTTTCACCAGGTTGATCGAGGTCATAGTGAAGCAAGTGGGAGATATCAAGAGATTGATAGATGAGTTCAGTTTCTTCGCGAGACTTCCGGAACCGAAATTGAAGAAAATCAACTTCGAGGAGGTCTGCCAACAGGCCATTTTCCTCATGAATGAAACCGCAGATAAGGTAAAAATCCATTTCAGTAAAGAAAAAGATAACGAGACATATTTTGTAAACGGAGATGATCGGCTACTACATCAATGCATTGTTAATATCGTAAAGAATGCTTTGAACGCTCTTTCCACGATAAGCCGCAGAAGCAAGGGAATCTGGATTCAGTTGAGAAAGGAAGAGGACACTATACGTCTGGATGTTGAAGATAACGGCCCGGGGCTTCCGCAAGACAGAATGGATTCACTAGCGACGCCGTATTTTACGTTACTTCCAAAAGGAACAGGTTTGGGATTGGCGATCGTAAAAAAGATTATTCAAGATCACAAGGGATCTTTGGTTTTCGGACAAAGTTCTCACAATGCAGGCGCAAAAGTAACGATAATTCTTCCAGTCTTCACAGGTTCCGAACAAAGCAAAATGGAGGTCGAAAATGAAGAATAACATTTTAATCATAGACGATGATGCCGAGGTCAGATCCTTAATCTCCGACGTCCTTTCGGATGAAGGCTATGTAACTTTCCCCGTCAGCAACGAATCCGAAGCTTTTTCTAATTTGAAGAAAACGGAATTTGATCTGATTTTCTTGGATTTATGGATCGGCGACGACGAATCCGCCGGATTAAAAATCCTCGATAAGATAAAAAATCAGTATGCAGGAATTCCCGTGGTGATAATTTCAGGACATGGAACAATAGACGTCGCGGTCAGTGCTATCCAAAACGGAGCTTTTGATTTTATCGAAAAACCTTTCGTAATCGACCGGTTGCTGCTCACAGCCAATCAGGCGATAGAAATGTACCGTCTGCGCAAAGAGAATCTGAAACTGAGAAATAAAAGAGTGGATCTGGAAGTTATCAACATTGGAAAATCTCCGTTTGTGCTCGGTCTCAAATCCGTTTTGGACAAAGCCTCTCAAACGAACGGACGTGTATTCATTGAGACCTATCCTGGAATGGGTGCAGAAAATATAGCCCTCTACATTCACAGCCAATCTTCTCGGAAAGACTATCCGTTTATTCATTTCAATTGTTCTTCCGACGCTAAAGATAAAATTGAAACAGAGTTATTCGGAAAAGACAAGACCATGGGGTATCTCGAGAAAGCAAATTTCGGAACCCTATTCCTGGATAATGTTACGGAATTATCCCAGGATTGCCAGCGCCGTCTTTTACAATACATCCAAGAAGGACGGATTTATATCGAAAACAGAGGTAATGTATATGTAGATACAAGAATCATATGCAGCCATAATGCCAATCTCGATATTTCCAATTTTAATCAGAATTTGTTTTATCGATTAAATATTGTAAATATAAAAATTCCCGAACTGAAAAATCGACGCGAAGATATCTTGCCGTTGGTCGATTATTATGTCGACAATTCCGATAGTTTTTTCGGATTGAAATCAAAACCATTTACAGATGAATGTCGCGCGATTCTCCAGACTTATGAATGGCCAGGAAACGTCTATCAGATAAAAAGCATCGTGGAAAATTCGCTAATCAATGCACTGGAAGATGCCCAAATTACAAAAAAAGACTTACCGGCAGAACTTACCACCAGCACCCGAGACAAATTCGTATCCCTTGATATATCCAAACTAATTGCATTGCCGTTACGTGAAGCTCGGAACGCCTTCGAAACAGATTACCTGAACGCTCAAGTTGAAAGATTTTCCGGAAACATATCCAAGACGGCAGAATTTGTGGGAATGGAAAGGTCGGCACTACATCGTAAGATAAAATTGCTTAGAGAAAAAAGCTCAGATGAAAAATAATTTGGCTTAACTCTATTAAATCAGAATTACTCAGGTTATGCATATAACGTAAAACAAGCTGTCGATATCTTCGTGTCTATGCGTCTCACTTTTTGAAATAAAACTATTTAATAAGATTGAATTTTAGAAATATGCACATTAAAATAAAATTAAATTGGGAGGAATTTATGGAATCTAAAGAGAATAACAAGACAGGTTGTTTCAAGTGTTATTCAAAGAAGCGAGTCTTAATAGGAGCTGTTGTACTAGCGTCATGTGCCGCAATATATGTAGCATATAACACTCGTTTCCAGGATTATCATGAAGCTACTTGTGCATATGCACGTACAGATAAAGAAGTGTTTACAAGAATTTATACGGTTAAACAGGATGAAGAGTTATCAAGTCCTGATATTTCTGGAACAGAAGAACATCGTCCCTTCATCGATTATTTGCAAAATTTCATCATAGAGCACAACATCTCCACCATAGTCGACATGGGATGCGGATATGGAGAATTGCTCAAAGGCTTGAATCTTTCAGAAAATACGACATATCTGGGGTTGGATATCGTTGATTCGGTCATCGCTTATAACAAACTCCACTACGAGAGAACAAATGTTTCATACGACACGGTGGACGATATCAAGGATCTGTCAAAATATAAGGGGGATTTGCTTATTCTAAAGGATGTAATTCAGCATTGGAGTAATGATAGTATTGCATACGCCAAAGACCATATACTTCCAAACTTTAAGTATGCAATTATCGTTAATGACATATATTTCCCAAACCAGGGACCCGTTAACTCCGAAATAAAAACCGGTGACAGCAGACCTTTAAATCTTGAAATTTCTCCGTTTTACATGAAATTGAAATTAGTTAGGGATTACAAGGCAAAAACTCCGCGAATTAAGAGAATTTATTTATACGAGAACAACAAGAGAAATTCTGAAAAATCGCAAAAATTCTAATAGCTCTCCTTTTCTTAAAAAAGCAAAGTAGGACTTTCTTTATGAAAGTCCCTTCTGTGTTTTAAATCCAACTTAATCAACGACTATCCAAAATGAATTGCTGATTACGCCCCCGAAGCGACGGAGTGTTCCAAAGCTACAGAAAGAACTTCGTCCACGACCTCTGCTTTAACTATCTCAAGATCGTCAAGAATGCACTTCGGAATGTCTTGCAAATCCGATTCATTCGCTTTCGGAATCAAAACAGTCTTGATACCGCCTCTATGAGCTGCCAACAATTTTTCTTTCAGACCACCGATCGGAAGAACTCTTCCGCGCAGAGTAATTTCTCCCGTCATGGCGACATCTTTTCTGATTGGAACCGAAGTTAAACTGGATACCAAACTGGTAATCATCGCAACACCAGCTGATGGGCCATCTTTCGGAGTGGCTCCTTCCGGAACGTGAACGTGAATGTCACTTTCTTCAAACACCTTTGGATCAATTCCGAAAGTTTTCGCACGAGATCTTACAAAACTTATTGCTGCCTGGATGGACTCCTGCATAACGTCGCCCAGCTTTCCAGTAAGAATAGTCTTACCCTTTCCCGGAACAGCCACAGCTTCGATCGAAAGCAACTCGCCACCGACTTCAGTCCAAGCCAAGCCTGTCACAACTCCGACTAGATTTTTGTCTTCTATATCTTGCCTCTTATATTTAGCAATTCCGGCGTATTTCTCCAGATTTTTGAGATCGATTGAAACTGTCTTTAACTCAGCATTTTCAGTCAATTCCTTCACGACCTTGCGAGCGATTTTAGAAATCTCCCTTTCGAGATTTCTGACCCCCGCCTCTCTGGTATAATCTCTGATTAACTTCATAATGGTGTCATCGGATATGATTAGCTCTGAAGCCTTCAAGCCGTTCTCTTCCATCTGTTTCGGGAGCAAATGCCTTTTGGCTATCTCGAACTTCTCCATTTCAGTATATCCGGAAAGCTTTATAATCTCGAGCCTATCCAGCAGCGGGCTCGGCATGTCATAGCTGTTGGCGGTCGTAATGAACATAACATCGGACAAATCATAATCGACCTCAAGATAATGATCATTAAAATTACCGTTCTGCTCGGGATCGAGAACTTCCAGTAGAGCGCTCGCGGGATCGCCTTTCCAGTCCGACCCAACCTTATCTATTTCATCCAGAAGGAACAGCGGATTCGACGATTTCGCCTTTTTCATGCTGGAGATAATTTTTCCTGGCATAGACCCTATGTAGGTACGGCGATGACCTCGTATTTCGGACTCATCGCGAACCCCCCCCAACGAAATCCTGACATAATTTCGCCCCGTCGCTTTTGCAATCGATCTCGCCAGCGAAGTCTTACCAACTCCCGGAGGTCCCATAAAACAGAGGATCGATCCCTTGATCTTCCCCACTCTCTTTTGAACCGACAAAAATTCGAGGATTCGCTCCTTCACATTCTCCAGCCCGTAATGATCCTCGTCCAAAATTTTCTTGGCCTCCTTCAAGTCTCTTTTCACATTGGTTTTCACTTTCCAAGGAATAGTCAATAACCAATCTAAGTAATTTCTCACAACCGTCGCTTCTGGAGACATCGGTGGCATGTTTTTCAATTTTTTCAACTCAGATTGAAATTTCTCTCGAGCTTCCTTCGACAACTTAACTTTTTTAGCTTTTTCTTCAAACTCTTTTGTATCATCAAGTACAAAATCAGTATCGCCGAGCTCTTTTTGGATGGCTTTTATTTGCTCATTCAGGTAATAGTCCTTCTGACTCTTTTCCATCTGCTTCTTGACACGATTGCGGATCTTCTTTTCCACGTGAATGACATCGATCTCCGCCTCGAGAAATTTCAGTAATTTTTCGAATCGACGTAAAATATTCGTATCTTCCAAAAGATCCTGCTTGTCTTGAACTTTCAGAGTCAAATGCGCCGCGATAACGTCAATTATGTCATCAGGAGATTGCAGATTTTTAACAGCATTTATCGTGTCCAACGAAATTCTTTTGTTTAGTCGCGAGTAAATCTCAAACTGTTCCAAAACCATTCGGCTGTAGGCTTCAACCTCGATTTCGTTATAATTTTCTTTTTCCAAAATCTCGCATTTTCCCGAAAAATATCCGCTTTCCTCCTTATAATCAGAAACCCTAACTCTGTCTATTCCATCAACGAGAATTTTCACTGACCCATCCGGAAGATTCAGCATCTGCAATATATTGCCCAGCACTCCGACGTGATACAAATCATCGAATCCCGGTTCTTCATCCTGTACGTTCTTTTGGCTTAGAAAAATTACCTTCTTGTCTTGATCCATCGCCGCTTCCAAAGCCTTTATGGATCTGGATCGTCCCACGAACAAAGGAACAACCACATGCGGAAATATGACTATATCTCGCACAGTCAGGACTGGATAACTATTTTTCAAAACTATCTCCTACGCAATATCCGTTTTTACTTCGCAGTATTTTAATATAGGTTTGCTGTTTCCATCAATAACTTCTTTTGTAATAATGACTTCTTCGAGATTTTTCATAGACGGCAGCTCGTACATTATGTCAAGTAAAATGGATTCCATTATGGAGCGCAGACCTCTCGCACCTGTTTTCCTTTCCAATGCTAGCTTCGCGATACGATGTACGGCCTCGTCGTCAAGTGTCAGGGTAACTCCTTCCATACTGAACAATTTTTGATATTGTTTCACTAACGCGTTTTTAGGTTCGGTTAAAATTGAAACCAAAGCAACCTCGTCCAAATCATTCAGCGTAGCGATAACAGGCAACCTTCCGACAAACTCCGGAATCAATCCAAACTTAAGTAAATCTTCCGGCTCAACCTTAGAGAAAATCTCCCCGACTTTTTTATCTTCTTTTGCCTTAATTTGAGCTTCAAAACCTATAGAAGTCTTCGTTCCTCTCGCCTCAATGATCTTTTCCAGTCCAGCAAAGGCTCCTCCGCAAATGAACAGAATATTCGTCGTGTCAACATGTAAAAATTCCTGCTGCGGATGCTTTCTGCCTCCCTGAGGAGGAACAGACGATATAGTACCTTCCATAATTTTTAACAAAGCCTGCTGTACACCCTCTCCCGAAACATCTCTTGTAATGGATGGGTTGTCAGATTTTTTCGAAATCTTATCGATCTCATCAATATAAACAATTCCTTTTTGCGCTCTTTCAACGTTATAGTCCGCCGCCTGCAGCAATTTCAGAATGATATTTTCGACATCCTCTCCCACGTATCCTGCCTCGGTAAGAGTCGTTGCGTCCGCCATCGTAAAGGGAACATCAATTATCCTGGCCAATGTCTGAGCTAGCAATGTCTTTCCAGTACCAGTCGGGCCTACCAACAAAACGTTTGACTTCGAGAGCTCCACGTCCGTACTTTTGGCTCCGCAATTTAATCTTTTATAATGATTGTATATAGCGACTGACAGAACCTTCTTCGCTTTGTCCTGCCCAATTATATAATCATTCAAAATCTTACAAATTTCTTTAGGAGATGGTAATTCATTATTCTTTTTCAAAGAGTCCGCAGGCTCCGCATCGGAAATTATTCCTGCACACAGCTCAATGCACTCATCACATATGTATACAGTAGGACCAACGATAAGCTTCTTTACTTCATGCTGAGTCTTTCCACAAAAGGAACAACGCAAAGTACCGTCTTTATCTGATCTTTCCATAACATTCTCCTATCAATTAGTTCTATTTAATATTCTCATTAATATTCAAATAAATTATTAATTTCATAAAAAATATTTCAGCTTTTTCTCTTTTCTGCATTCATCAAAACGTATCCTACTGTTTTAATTTCATTTTATCCATAAAAAATTTTCGAAAAAAAGTTTTTTTGATCTTTTTCGGAATATAACAATCTATAACTCCGATTTCATCCGTCTTTAAAAAATCAACTTTTCTACCGTAAGCATCAAAAACTGCACTAATTCCGAAATTCGTTACCCGTATAAGAGGAACTCCCTCTTCTATCGCTCTCGCCCTTACGATATTCAAATGCTGTACCGGCTCTGATGTATGTCCGAACCAAGCATCATTGGTAACATTCACGATAACGTCAACATCGGAGTCACTTAATATAAATTCGCCCGGAAATATAGCTTCGTAACATATGGTAAAAGCTATTTTCAGACCTTTCAGATTTATTACGTTAGAATTTTTCCCCAGAGCAAAATCTCCGATACTGTTAGCAATCGGAGCAAAAACATCGGGAATAAATCTTCGAAACGGAATATATTCGCCGAAAGGCACAAGATGTTTCTTATCATAATTTGTGACATTTTTTCCGAATTCATCCAAAACAATCACGCTGTTATAAACATCCCCGCTGACAGAATCCTTTCTCACCGCACCTACCAATAAGTACCCGTCAGGCGGCACTACATTCGTCAATTTTTCAGCCAGCATCTTGGATTTATCCGTAAACAGATAAGGAACACTTGCCTCAGGCCAAATCACAAAATCGGGACTCCAATTATCGCGTTCTGACTTCATTCGACTCAAATTTAAATACAGATTTAAATTATGAGCAGACAAATTCCTGTTCATCTTATCTTTTTGGTGAATGCTGCCCTGAACGCATCGAATTTTGTAAGGCGTATACTCCATTGAATTCCCTGAAAGTCGTATACTACCAAAAACGGATAATGATGAAAACGCAACAAGAAGAATTGTTAGAGAAAGACCACATTTTTTGAAATCAGCCTTTTTTAACTCCTCAGAGAAATTAATTTCCGACTTTTTAAACTTTTCAAGAACCTCAATTTCCGATAACTCCTTCGCGTTATCGGTCGAATTACCTTTAAGGCCAACTATAAATACTCCAAAGATACTTCCCATAAGCAACGTAAAAAAGGTCTGCCCGTATATTCCCCAGACACTCAGGCCTTGCATAAGGTTAGGGTTATGCCCCCAAACATACCCGGGAAGAGCCCAGGGGAATCCCGGAGCATAATGTCCTTGCAAATACATAACGAAAAAAGTTGAGGAAGAGAAAACAAGTGAGGCAATCCAAACATTTTTACAAAATTTTTGTGTAAGATACACCGGCAGCAGCAACGGAATCGATAGATACGCAGGAACCGCCAACAACGCGAATGGAATCAGTACCCAATGAAGACTAAGATCTATGGTCAGCGGATAAGCCAACCAGTACAAAGCTCCAATAAAGTAGAAAATCCAATACAAAAAACTGCAAACTAATGTTTCTTTTTCCGATTCATCCTTGCGTCTTGAATTAGCAAGGAAACCAAAAAAAAATCCAAACAACGCGACGAAGAAAAATCCCAGACACTCCTCAAAGGCCGCGCAACTCCCTATTTCTCCTGAGATCTCATTGTCAACGGGAAGCATAAAACTCAAGGACGAAAACAACCCCAGAAAAGCAAGAGAAATGCGCACCCGAGATTTGTGACTTAGACCAATCCACCAGGAATAAAACCTATCTTCACTCTTCGCTTTCAGCTTCCCCATTCTAAATCATTCCCCCTGATTTTTTGGGAATTAACAAATGCCCCAACGCAAACTTCATTTAATCTTAGGTGCTTATTTTCGAAAATCTTCATACATCTTCGATGCAACCGGCCCCATGGAATTTTGATAACGCCCATCGTACTTTTTTACATCTCCAGAAACAGCCCAAAAAGTTACCTGTCCGATCTGCATTCCCGGATATATGGTCACAGGCTGGACAGCATTCAGCTGCAAAGTCACCTGCCCGATTGCCCCGACATCAATCAAATCCGCGGTAATGTTAATGAATAACCCTAAACGTCCTATGGATGAACGCCCTCTGATAACGGGAACAAAATACTCACTGCCAATCACCTCTTTCGTGTGGCCCAGATAGACCGTACCCGGCGCCAAGGTCAAACCTTCTTCCGGAATTTCCAACTCTCTTGCCGGATTTTCTTTTTTCACATCCAGAACATAATCGTTGTAAACCAAAAGCTTGTTACCCAAGGTGAAGTTATATGAATTCGGGTTCAACTGATCTCTATTGAACGGATCAATTATTATCTTTTTTTCTTCGTAATTTTTTAAAATTTCGCTGCCGGTTAAAATCATTTTTGTTACTCCTCGATTATTTTCCGATAAATTCCTTATAAATTTCGCTGGATTTTGCTGATGAAAACTTGTTGTACTTTCCGTTGTAAAGCATTTCTCTGTCCCCGGAAGTCTCCCAGAAAGACACCTGCCCAATCCTCATCATAGGGTAAATTTTTATCGGCTGAACTGCTTTCAACTCCAAAGTCCAACGATGAGCCGATCCTAAATTTCCGAGATCCGCTGTAATTTGCAAAAACAGCCCCAATCTTCCCAGAGAAGACTTTCCTATCAATAATGGAACAAATTCTTTACTGCCGATCTCCTCATAAGTATTCGCCAAATAAGTTTTGTTCGGAGACAGCACATAACCGTCATCGTTAAATTCTATTTCGTGATATGAAGTCTGCTTCTTGGGATCCACTGGTATATCGTCGATTTCGAGCAACTTTCTGTCGATGCGATAATCGTAGCTATTGCTGTTCAACATTGCTTCATCGAAAGGAGAAATACAAATTTTTCCGTTATTTACACTCTCCAAAATCTTTTGATAAGTCAATATCATTAAACCACCTCATGATAGTACATTAAATATATATGAAAATTCAGATTTTTCTATAGAGTTGAGCGAAATTTCTTGAAAATTATGTACCCAGCAACTAAACTAGCACATGTAATCGTGGAGTTGATATGCGCTTTAGGAATTATCTTTTGGTGGCTTCCCTGTTGTTGGCTTCGTGTGAACCGTTCATAAATTCTCGGGGAAATGTTGTTGCAGAAAAGCAGTTTGAGTCTTTCGTAGAAGGAAGAACGACTATGGAGGACGTAATAGAAAGTTGCGGGACTCCTTCTCTGCATAAAGATAACTTTACATGGATATACTTGGGAGGAAGATCAGAAGAAACTTCTTTCAAGGGTATTGAAGTGAAAAATCGCACGATGATCAAGCTGACATTTGATACTAATAAGGTTTTGAAGAGCAAGGAAATAATCCGCTCATCAGGAAATATTTATAACTTTGATAAAGAAACGACCAGTCTCATTTCAAATGCGGAAGCAGGATCACTCCTGAGAAAATCTCATGACTGAGAATCCCGAGCTGAGCATCGTTTTACCTTGTTACAATGAGTCGGAGGCCATCGATTCTTTTTTTGAAAGGATTGTGCCTATTTTGGATGAGTTGGCATTGCCTTATGAAATCGTGTGTGTAAATGACGGAAGCAAAGACAATACGCTGGCCAAATTACTTAAAATAAAGAAAACGGTCCCACAGCTGAAAATAGTGGATTTCTCAAAAAATTTCGGTAAAGACGCCGCCATGTCAGCAGGTTTGGATTTTGCAACAGGAAAATGTGTCATTCCAATGGATTGCGATCTGCAAGATCCGCCGGAATTGGTTCCCAAAATGGTGAAAATTTGGAAATCCAAAAATGTGGATGTCGTCTTGGCCAAGAGAGAAGATCGGTCAGACGACTCTCTGGTCAAGAGACTGACTGCCTGGCTATTTTACAAGTCTTTCAACCAGTTTTCAGATTTAGAGATACCTGAAAATGTGGGAGATTTTCGCCTGATGGACCGCAAGGTCGTTGATGTCGTAAAGTCATTTCACGAAAGAAAGAGGTTTATGAAAGGGTTATTTGCCCTGGCAGGATTTAAAACTGCTTACGTGGGATATAAAAGACCTGTGCGAGCTGAGGGACAGTCCAAGTGGAATTATTGGAAACTCTGGAACTATGCGCTCGACGGCATTACGTCATTTTCGACATTTCCGCTAAAATTGTCGACTTATTTCGGGCTGCTTGTTACAACATTGGCTTTCCTGCGTGGTAGTTGGATCTTGATTCGAACTCTGATCTTCGGCATTGATGTCCCCGGATATGCTTCTCTGATGACCGCGATCTTGTTTTTCGGAGGAGTTCAATTGATCAGTCTCGGAATTATCGGCGAGTACGTAGGTCGTATTTACCTCGAAACAAAACAACGTCCTCTGTATGTCGTGAGGCAGGTCCTGTAACTCAACTCGGAACTTTTCAGACTCGACGCGATTTATTTTTTATCTTTGATGTAAGAGAAAACCTCTCGAGCGGGCTTCATTTTGTCGACCTTCAATGATTCCATGACTTTCGCGAACTCACTTTGCTGTTGATATCTCAAATCCGTATTAAGTATGTTTTCAACCGCAATGAAAATATTCTCAGGAGTACATTCATTTTGCAAAAGCTCCGGTACCACAGGTTTTCCAGCCAAGATATTAACCAAGCAAACATACGGAACTTTTATGAGCCACTTCACTAATCTGGAGGTTATGAAAGAAGTTTTGTATATCACCACAAACGGCAACCCCATTTTGGCCAGCTCAAGAGTAACTGTTCCGGAAGCTGCCACAGCAATATGAGACGAATTATATGCCTTTACCTTTTTCAGCTTTTTCGTCGAAACAATTGGTTTGTACTTCCAAGTTTCAACATATCTTTTTATCAGAGGCGCAACGGTCTTTACTGTCGGAAGATAAAATCTGACTTCCGGATATCTTGCAATCACCATCTCCGAAAATTTCTTCAAAATCGGCATATGATATTCAAGTTCCGAAGGCCTACTTCCCGGCAATAAAGTTATAGTGAGATTATCAGATTTTAAACTGTCGTTTTTCTCAAAATCCGAATCAGAAGCAATCGGATGCCCTACAAAAGTTGTATTTACTCCGTAATTTTTCAGAAAATCCACCTCAAACGGAAGCAAAACCATCAACTTATCGATAAACTTATGCAAACTTTTCGCTCTCCAGCCTCTCCAAGCCCAAACAGGAGGCGAAACATAATGTACAACCGGAATGCTTGGCTTCTTATTTTTGACCTGTTTATCAATTCTATGTGTAAATCCTGAAGAATCTATCGTCACCAAAACGTCTGGATCGTAGTTAATTATAGTATCTACCGTCTTTTTTATAAGATCTTTGAAATAAAATATCTTACCGATAACTTCCCAAATCCCGATAACGGAAAGTTTTGAAATCGGACAAAGATTTATGAGTCCAGCTTCTTCCATACACGGACCGCCAACACCTATGAACTCAATATCTTCGTCGATTTTTCTCAAGCTTTTCATCAAACGACTGCCAAGATAATCTCCTGAAGACTCGCCTGCCACCATAAATATCTTATGTTTTCTTCGAATTTTCACCACCTGAAAGAAAAGACCATACTCATCGACTTTTTTCAGAACCTCTGTTTTATTCAATACGATAGTTTTGTCAGCCTCAATGACAAGCCCTCGGAAATTATGACTATGTAAATTTTCTATGGTTTGAACACCAATAACCGGAAGATCCATACGAAAATCCTGCTGCGGTTTAGAAGTCTTAACCAATACGCCGTCATAACATCTGTCGATCAGAGCATCCGTACCACTCTTATCTTCTTTCGCGATTACCTCATCTCCGGAAACAACAATGCTTTGCCCAATATCATTAATTCCCAATATCTGAGACTCTTTGATACCCAACTCAATTTCAGCCTGTTCTTTCTTGGTCGGCTTTCTCGCGGAATAAATTCCCTCCGGGAAAAATGCACCTTTCGCCAAATCTGTTCCGGAAATCAGATCAATTCCTTTTTCTTTAAAGATACCGGCAATTGTTCGCAACAGCGCGTCATCTCCGGCACAGAACAAAACCTTCCACAATTTGATTAAGCACTTAAACCCCTCAAAATCGAGAGACAAATCCCAAAGTTTTGGCCTTTTGACATGCCCTGCAAAAACGACTTTTTCTACTTCGTTTACTCTTAAAAATTGAAAAACCTTACCGACCTGCCCCAATTTAAACACAATTTTGGGAACATCCGGATAAACCAAAGTGCGGTCATAATCATCAATAAAAAGAAGACAAAAATCCTTCTTCTGCTTTTCACAAGAATCAATAATTACACGAGGATACTCTCCTCTTCCGCAAAATATACCAATCATCATTTCCCTTTAGGTAAACAATACGATCTGTTACTCTTATATCTCATAAAGTTTACTATTTCTTTAACACCATCGGAATTTGGTAATTTTTTTTCGGCTTCATTTACATTTTCCAGGAGAACATCGTCTCCGAAAAAAATGATTTGATAGGCTTCGCGGATAGCAACGATCTCTTCGCGAGAATAATTCGCTCTCTTCAACCCCAAAACATTGACGTCGTACAGATGCCCTCGCTCTCCCTTTACCGCACCGAAAGGAATGACATCTCTTTCTATTCCCGTCATGCCCCCGATTATCGCGTTATGCCCGATTCTGACGAACTGATGAACGGCGGATAGTCCCCCGATTATAGCGTAGTCGCCAACTTCAACATGCCCGGCAAGTGTCACATTATTTGCAAGGATTGTATTATTTCCGACAATACAGTCATGCGCAATGTGGACTCCGATCATCAATAAATTATTGTCTCCAATAATCGTTTGCATCGCTCCCCCCTCAGTCCCGGGATGAACCGTAACATACTCACGAATTGAGTTATTTTTTCCGATAATAACCTTTGATCTTTCTCCGCAAAATTTTAAATCCTGAGGACGAAACCCTATGGCAGCAAAGGGAAAAATCTGTGTACCTTCGCCAATATACGTGTCTCCCTCCACGCAAACATGGGACATGATTTTTACATTATCTGCTATTTCAACATTGTCCCCGATAACCGAATAAGCGCCAATTTCTACATTATTTCCAATCCTCGCACGATCGGAAACGATAGCAGTGGAATGAATCATTATTGCTTATCCTCTAAAACTATCATCGCCGTAAACACGGCCTCTGCCACCAAAGTATTATCGACATAAGCTTTTCCGTTGAAGCGCCAAACATTTCCGCGACTTTTTTCTTTGCAAACGCGTAGATGCAAAACATCACCCGGCTCGACCAACTTCCTGAATTTTATTCCGTCCATAGACATGAAATAAACCAATCCACCACTGTTCTCTAAATTCAGAGTCTTAGCAACAATTACTCCAGCAGTCTGTCCCATTGCTTCAACAATCAAAACTCCTGGCATAATTGGACGCGCAGGAAAATGTCCCTGAAAAAAAGGTTCATTATTAGTGACGCACTTGACCCCAACCGCACTTTCTCCAAGCTTTAACTCTTGTACCCGATCAATCAAAAGCATCGGATATCTATGAGGTAAACATTCCTTTATCTCGTTAACATTTAAACTCAATAACTCTCCTGAACCCAACGATTCCTCCAAATTTAATGATTCCCCCGCCATAAACACTACCTCCGTTTCTTCACTTATTTAATTTTTCTTCTTTTTTGTAACTGACATTTTCAGGAAGGCAGCTTGCCTCTTCCAAATTCCCGCATCCACCGCAGGAATTCCTCCAACGATTTTGCCCGGTTCAATGCTGGAAGCAATACCGCTTTTCGCTGCCGCAATGGCTCCGTCACCTATTTCGATATGGCCTGCTACACCGACCTGTCCCGCCAAAATTACTCCGTTTCCTATTTTAGAACTTCCTGCAATACCAACCTGAGAAACTAAAACAGACTGATTTCCGATTGTTACGTTATGAGCAATTTGTACCAGATTATCAATAATTGTATCGTTCCCAATCACCGTATCTTCAATACTACCTCGATCTATTGTTGTGTTTGCTCCGATACGAACTCTGTCACCGATAACCACTCGCCCCAGTTGCTTGACATACACCATACCGCTCCCCGTCGGAATAATCCCGAAACCGGATTCACCGATACGCGCGCCAGAATTTATTATAACATTACAACCTATGATGCTGTGGGAAATCGTAACATTGTTTCGGATTAATCCGTTATCGCCAATTTTACAACCTTTTTCGATAACTGTATTACATCCGATAACAACATTGTCGCCGATTTCGACGTCGTCCTCAATTTTTACGTAATCTCCGATATAACAGTTCGCTCCGATTTTTGCCGTTTCGCTGATAACGGCAGTCTGACAAATATGAGAGAGATGCTCGTCCGGATGGCACAAAACCGTCAACGCTTTCGCATACCCGACCATGACATTCGGAGATACCAGTGCCATAACATTCTCTGGTAACTCAGAAAGATCCGCTTCTGATACGATTACCGCACCAGCCTTTGTCTTCCTGAGATCATCTTTGTATTTCTTGTTTCCGAAAAAGGACAAATCATTTTCCGTAGCGTGCTTCAATGTTGCGACACTAGATATTACAAAATCCCTGTCTCCGAACACCTTAAATCCGCAAATTACGGCTAATTCAGTCGCTTTAATTTTTTTTATTTCCCCGAAAAACCGCTGATCTATCATTTATTACCTCTCTGCCGGTTCTTTTTTGGCTATATCCACCTTTATTTTAGAAACTTTGTCATCCAATCTGCGATCTGCTTGTTCTTTTTTGGCTATATCCACTTCTATTTTAGAAACTTTGTTATCCAATCTGCGAATCGCCTCTTTCGTAATATCCGGACATTCCGAAGTTCCGTAAACCACTATATCTGATATTACTACTAAAGAATATCCGTTTTCATCCGCAATTTCCTTCACAACCTTGCGAATTTCCTCCTCGAGAACCTCAATTGCTGACCTGTATGCAACTTGAATCTGATACCGTTTCTCCTTTGTCATGTCATACAATATGACCTGTAAATCCTCTACTTTCCTCCCGTCAGCACTGGTTTTGGTCGTAGAATCCATCTTCTTTATACTGTCTTCCAACTCCAAAAGATCTTTTTTCGACTTGTTATTAATTTCTTCGAGCTGATCATCAATACTCTGACCGGCCTTAGATTTTCTTGCAACATCCTTCAAATTAACGACAGCCAATTTCAGCCCAATCCCAGACTTCCCCTCGACTAAAGTTTCATCCTTAGCCCCGGACTCGAAAACCTGGAGGGTTACGAGAAAACAAATAATCAAAAATTTAAAAAACTTCATCACATCATTGGTCCTGTTAACGTAAATACTTGTCTCTCATCAAAATGCTTCTTCTTTAGAGCAAATCCGAACACAAAGGACATCGGCATACCCAACGGACATTTTGCCCATTCAATCGCAACACCCGTAGATATTCTAATTGCACTTGAATCATGCACTCTATTCTTCGGATACTTACTCCCCCAAGCACTTCCGAAATCCATGAAGGCCACACCATTTATACCCATTTCTTTGGTAGATAACGGTGCTTTCAACATGAGGCTGACAGTCCAGTATTTCGTACTTCCCAAGCTGCCTCCATCACTATTTCTCGTATGAAGAAATTTTCCATCTTTGTCGTAAATGTCCTCGCCAGCACCGATTTCTCTCGTACCGATACCGTACGAATCAAATCCTCGCATTGTCTGTCCGCCACCGAGAGTAAATCTATCACTACTTCTGGTGTTGGAAATTTCCTTAATATGCCCGAGCTGACCATTCAATATAAAAGTGATTTTTTCTGTAATAGGACGATATAGGTTTCCTTCGATTATATTTTTGAAATATTTTACGTTCCCTAAGAGACCAGAATACGCATTGGTCAGGGATATATCATACCCATATCTCGGATCATAAGGGTTATCTACATTGTGATAGAACAGAATAGAAGACAACTCACAATTTGTGTACTTTCCGTATTCATCTTGTCTGATGTCCTTGTTTCGTAACTTTACTGTCCTACTATCATCTTTACCTGCATCGATAGTATATGAATCCGCAAGCTCATTGGTCCACTTGTTCAAGCTTTCATTCCAGAACCTCCTTCTGTTAAACGAAACGGAATAACTTACCGTATGGCTTAAATGATCATTAATCGCATAACGAATATAAGGTTTGATAAAAAATGAACGAAGAGAGGATCGTTCAAACTTCTTACGGTTAATATCACTTACACCGATCTTAATTCCCGCTCCGACGTTCTGATCAAAAAATCTCGGATCGTACAAACCAATATTTGCTCCGTGATGTTGCTGCATCCACACAATATCGGTGGACAAAACCTTTCCGGTCCCCATTAAGTTATTCTCGACAAATCCGACAAATCCACCAAATCCGTCGGAATCGTTAACACTCAAACCAAATTTAATCTGAGCAGTAGAATCCTTTTCTTTAACGGAAACGACCACCACTTTCTTATCTTCTGCTGACCCGTCTTCCTGTCGAACCTGCACATCGTCGAAATATTCCATTGCTTCCAGTTTATCTATACTTCGCTGGATTTTGTAAGCATTCAAAGCATCCCCCTCATGGACGGACAACTCTCTACGAATAACTTTATCCAAAGTACGGGTATTTCCGACAATCTCTATACGCTCAACGAAAACCTTCTTGCTTTTTACTATATTATAAAAGACGTCCGCTAAATTCTTCTCTTTATCATACTGAATATCTACTGTTACATTGATGAACGGATTTCCTTTAAGAGAAACTTCTTTCCGAATTTTATCTCGCACCTCGTATATCAACGATTCGTTGTACACATCCTTCGACTTGAATCTTATATAATTTTTGTAATCATCCGCCTTTATGTCCGAAATCTCCGACGTCAGAGAAACATTCCTTATATTGTATTTGTCTCCCTCATCCATGATGAAAGTACAAAAATGAGACTGCTTATCACTACTCATCTCCGCATGACTCGAAGTTATCACAAAGAAAGGAAATCCTTTACTCTTGTAGAATTTAGTGATAGCTTCTATGTCAACATCAACCTTATCTTCACGATAAATCTGACTGTCGAAATCCCAGAAACGCCAGAGTCTGGCCTCCTTCATCGACATAATATCTTTCAGTTGATCGTCTGAAAAGGTCTTATTTCCAACGAAAACGATTTTCTCAATGGTCGTCTTCCGTCCTTCTTTTATGTTGAAGACAATGTCTATCTTATTACCCGTACGTTCAATGTATTGAGGCCTGATTTCCGAAAAGTAAAACCCCAAAGCCTTGTAAGCTTCTTGCATGTCGGACAGCACATCCTTTACGACATGATTACTAAACAACCTACCCTCGCCTAATCTACCGTTTATGACGTTTTTTAACATTTCATCAGTCCCGGCATCATTACCCTCGAAAGCAACCCTGTCAACGATAGGCTTTTCTTTTACTTTTATTATTAAGGTGTTACCTTTCTTAAAAAACTCAACATCCGAAAAGAAATCTTTTTCATACAGATTTCTGATACTTTGTACTACGTCCTTTTTATCGTAATTCTTATTCGGCTCTATGAGAACAGCATCTGAAATAGCTGCCTCTTCTACCCTGTCTAATCCTGAATATTCAATCTTTTCTACAACATCAGCAAAAACGACCGAACTAACACTCAAAGATAACAAAACACCAGGCAAAACTTTCATATACTACCTCTTAAAAATAAAATTGCTAACCGTTTCTATATTTAAAATATCATTTACAGTTGTAATTAACATCAAAAATATCAAAAAAATCATACAAGCTACCATCAGATATTCTTGCAATTTTTCATTGAGTTTCTTCCCACTAACCTCTTCTGCGAAACATATGAATATGCGCCCGCCGTCCAGAACCGGCAACGGAAACAAATTTATAAATCCCAAATTCAACGACAACATTACCGTAAACATTATCAGCCGAGCAAAATTTCCGGATTTAGATAAATCCCCAGCAACCTTGGTCATTTGAACTATGCCTCCGAAATTATCGATAGAAGTTTTTCCTGAAAACAACCTCGAGAATATACCGCACATTTCAACTGTCATGTCCCAACAATACTTAGAAGCAGCCTTTATCGAACCCAGAAAACCCGACTTAACATAAGAGGGTTCTCCACTGGATATTCCTACCATTTTCGTTTTTTTAGTCGTGCCCCAAGGCTTTTTTGTCTCTTTAATTTCAGGCTTAACTTCAATATCTTGAACCGCACCGCCACGCTCGACCGTGAATTTTATCTTTTCTTTATCAGAACAAATTATTCCGATTTTCACATCTCGAAATTTTTCTACTTTTTTATCATCAACGGATAAAATTCTGTCTCCGACTTTAAATCCGCTCAATTCTGCAGGACTTCCTTGTGCCACAGAAGAAACGACGGGCTCATAATTCGGAAGTCCGTAAAATAAACTCATGCAGACAATAACAACAAAAGCGTAAATATAATTGAAAAACGGCCCACAGAAGGCTATCCAAATTTTCGCCCAATTACTTTTGGCATAGAAAGATTTTTTCTTCTCTTCCTCAGATAACCCCTTCAGCGATTCTTTATCCTCCGTCATGGATGACGCATCACCATCGCCAAGCATCATCACATATCCTCCTATCGGAAATGCTGAAAAAATCCACCGAGTACCGTGCTTGTCTTCAAATCCGAACAGCTCCGGTCCCATTCCCAGAGAAAAGGTCGAAACTTTAACCCCCATTTTTCTGGCTGCCTGAAAATGACCATATTCGTGAACGAAAACGATGACATTAATAATTAAGAAAAACGATAGAAAGTAATATATAAAATTCATGTCACCCTACAAAAAAATATCGATAAGAGTAAAAATTATGGAGACCATCAACAAGCTATCAAGTCGATCCAAAAGCCCTCCGTGTCCAGGGAAAAGCTTACTCATATCTTTTACTCCGATATGACGTTTAAACATGGATTCCAACAAATCGCCTCCCACCGCAGATAAAACAAGCAATTCCACTCCCCAAAATCTCAGATAAAAAACGGAACTACTCACCGGACCGGCATAAAAGAAATCTCTTATAAAAAACACGCATAAATTTGCCAACAGTACCCCACCGAAAAAACCGGACCAGGTTTTGTTGGGACTAATTTTCGGACATAACTTTGGACCTTTAAACATCCGACCGAAAAAATATCCGCCCATATCAGTAAAACTTGATACACAAATCAAGAGAATGCATCCCATAGAACCGAAAAACTGTCGACAATATATAAAGGATTTCATTCCAAAAAAACAGAAAAGAAGAGCCAAACCTCTGATAAGATAATACCCTTTAACCTTCGGCGAAAAAATCTCGAAAGCTATCACCAAGTAAGCGAACCAACATAAGACTCGGAAATTACTTTCTGATAGAATCAGCACCAACGCGATCATTGGTGCGAACAAAAACCCTGACAGAATCCTTTTCAGAAGATCGTAATTGAAAGATACCTTTCCAGTTACTACTTCACTTACCATAACGCCTCTTCCTTTTGGAAAAATCATCTATAACGAGCCGAACATCATCCTCCGTAAAGTCAGGCCAGAACTTATCCAAAAATATCAACTCACTGTAAGCTGCTTCCCACAACAAAAAATTACTGATGCGTTGCTCACTGGTTCTTACCACAATGTCAGGATACGGGACCCCCGGCAAATCCAAATATGATTCGAACCTCTGTTCATCTATGTCATCTGTATTAATCTTATTATCCAGAACATCTTGAGCAATTTTTTTCACAGCACGAACTATCTCATTCCGTCCGGAATAGCTAATCGCGCAAATAAGAGTAATCTTATTATTATTTCTCGTTCTTTCTTTTATTTGAGAAATTTTATTTTGAAGATCTTGAGGCAACAGAGACAAATCCCCGACGGTTTCAACCTTTACTCCGTTATTTTGTAGAAAATTATCCCCATCATCGAATACCGAACCGAATAACTTCATCAGGTAAGAAACTTCCTCCTTAGATCTATTCCAGTTTTCTGTAGAAAAACAAAAAAACGTTGCATATTTCACATTGTATTTAATAAGCGAAACACAAAGCTGCTTAACGTTATCGAAACCCCGTCTGTGACCAACTAAAGTTGACACGGCTCCGCGTTTCTTAGCCCAACGACGATTACCATCCGGAATAAATGCAATGTGCTGCAACTTCAAATTTTTGTTTGAATCCAACTCCGCATTCGACATAGACTAAACTTTCATTATTTCTTTTTCTTTTACTTCGAGAGCCGAATCGACCTTTTTTACGTACTCATCGGTTATTTTCTGAATATCATCCGAAAGTCTTTTCAACTCATCTTCGGTAATTTCTTTATTCTTTTCTTGCTTTTTCGCATCATCCATCCCTTCTCGACGAACGTTGCGAATTGCAACCTTGGTCTGTTCGGCATATTTTCCCGCCAACTTACAGATCTCTTTTCTTCTCTCTTCACTTAACTCGGGAACTGCTATGCGAATTAACTGACCGTCAACCATAGGACTTAAACCTATCGAAGAATTTCTGATTGCAATCTCCGTCGGCTTTATCAACGAAGAATCCCAAACTTGCACTGTTAACAATCTTGCTTCCGGAGCACTTACCGTACCAACTTGCTGCAACGGAACCATGCTTCCGTAGGCTTCAACCATAACACTATCCAGGATAGACACAGAGGCCCTTCCTGTTCTCAGACCACTGAAATCCTTCAACAGATTCTCAAAACTGGCTGTCATCTTTTTTCTTAACTTTTCTAACATTATTCCCTCCACTGTTAGATTATAAGAGAATACTTTCCCGTTCTCAATAAGACCTTCTCTAAATTACCTTTTTCTTTCAAAGAAAATACAATCATAGGAATACCATTTTCTTTAGCCAAAGTAATGGCAGTATGATCCATGATTTTTATGTTTTTATCAATAACTTCGTCGTAAGATAACTTTTCCAAAAACTTGGCATTCGGATTTTTTACCGGATCGGAATCGAAAACTCCATCAACCTTTGTCGCTTTTATAAAAGTTTCACAATTCGTTTCCAAAGCTCTGAGCACAGCAGCAGTATCCGTAGAGAAGTATGGATTTCCCGAACCTGCCGCACAGATAACTACTCGTCCCTTATCCAAATGACGTATTGCTTTTCTTTGAATATAAGGCTCGCAAATATTTGGCATATGAATCGCCGACATAACACGCGTATCAACTCCAACTCTTTCCAAAGAATTTTGAAAAGCAATGGAATTCATCACTGTTGCCAACATTCCGATATTGTCAGCAGCCGCCCTGTGCATACCATAAGCGGCGGCGGAAACACCCCGAAAGATATTCCCGCCTCCAATAACTATACAAACCTCGACGCCAAAATCACGAATGGCCTTCACCTCCTCGGCGATTCGATCCACAGTCTTAACGTCGAGACCGTAGTCCCGATCTCCCATAAGAAATTCACCGGAAATTTTTAACAACACTCGATGAAAATTCTTCAGCATAAGACCTTCTTAATTCAACTGAGCCGCAACTTCGGCTGCAAAATCAACAGCCTGTTTCTCAATACCTTCTCCCAGAACGAACTTTTTAAATCCAACGATTTTAATCGGCGCTCCGAGATCTTTTTCAGCCTGAGCAATTACTTCTTTCACTTTCGATGTTCCATCAATCACGAAGACCTGCTCCGTAAGAACAACTTCCCCGTAGAATTTGCTCAAACGCCCCTCAACAATTTTCGGAATAAACTCTTCTTTCTTTCCCGAATTCTTCGCTTGCTCCGTAACAACATCACGCTCTCTCGCAACAACTTCAGGATCCAAATCAGAAATATTTACCGATTTCGGACTTGCTGCGGCAATATGCATGGCTATTTTCTTCCCCAGCTCCAACAACTTGGACTTATCAGCGGTTGATTCCAACCCAACCAAAATTCCGATCTTTCCCAAATTATCAGCAATTTTGTTGTGAACATAAGACGCGATCACTCCATCACTCACCGAAAGATGAGAAACTCTGCGCAATCCCATATTTTCACCGATGGTCGCGATCAAATTCGTCAACTCCTCGGAAACATTACGACCTGTTTCAGGGTAATCCAAATTTTTCAGTGTTTCCAAATCGGCATCGTTCTTGGATGCTATCTCAACAACTGTCGAAACATATTTTTGAAACAAATCGTTACGAGCAACAAAGTCCGTCTCGGCGTTAACCTCTAGAACTGTTCCCTTGTTTCCGTCCACATAGAGACCGACCAAACCTTCAGCTGCAACCCTTCCGGATTTCTTAGCCGCCGCAGAAAGCCCCTTCTTGCGAAGCCAATCGATAGACTTCTCAACGTCACCATCACAAGCGACAAGAGCTTTTTTGCAATCCATCATACCTGCTCCGGTACGATCTCTTAAGGCTTTTACTTCACTAGCTGTAATTTCTGCCATAATTTTTCTCCTAACAATTATTCAGCAACCACTTCCTGACTTTGATCATCGACGGATTCCGTACTCTCCTCAGAAACTTCCTCTGCGACAACAGGGTTCTCCAACGCACCAACATCAACCCCGGACGAACTCAACCCTTTCTGAATTCCCTCAATAATCGCGTTTTCCATAACGCTGCAATACAACTCGATCGCTCTGGACGAATCGTCGTTTCCCGGAATTGGGAAATCAACAACAGAAGGATCGGAATTCGTATCACAGATACCAATCACAGGAATTCCCAAAACTTTGGCTTCTTCGACGGCAGTTTTATCCAAAGTGACATCCAAAACGAACAGCAACGATGGAATTCCACCCATATTGCGAACTCCACCAAGAGCTCTGTTGAACTTCTCTATCTTTCTCTCGATGCTCAGGATTTCTTTCTTTTTCAGTACGATATTCTCGTCCTTTAACCTGTTTTCCAGCATCTCCAATTTTTTGATTGACTGCGATACGGTCTTCCAGTTGGTAAGCATTCCACCCAACCAACGATGGTTGACATAGTACTGACCGCACTTCTGAGCTGCTTCCGCTACTCTATCACTGGCCTGCCTTTTGGTTCCGACGAACAGAATACGTCCGCCCTCAGCGGCAACGTTTCCTGCGACGCTCAACGCCTCTTTCATCATCGCAGCAGTTTTATCCAAATTTATGATATGGATTTTGTCCTTAGATCCGAAAATGTACGGCGCCATTTTTGGATTCCAACGACGTGTCTGGTGCCCAAAATGGACCCCCGCTTCTAACAAACTTTTTATTGAAATTTCTTGCATATTTTTGCTCCTTTTTCGGTTACAAAGATGGAATTACCCAAGAAAAAAAATAATTCCATCACGGGAACACACCATGCGCCCCCTCCTCTGCGAACTCCAACCGATTTCTCGGACCGAACGGACAATCTTGCCCCTCTGTTCGCATGCGTTATCTTCGTATTTATAACCGCAAATATTTCAAAACTCAAGAAGATTGCAGAAATTTCCAAAATTAATCCGTGTCGAACCTCGCAAAACGAATTAATTGTTTTTGCAATAAGGTCATTTATTAAAAATATCACTTGCTTTTGCGTATAAAGTTGTTTATATTGGCCTCGGTTTTAGGGCAATTAGCTCAGTTGGTAGAGCACCTGACTTTTAATCAGGGTGTCGCAGGTTCGAATCCTGCATTGCCCACCATTCATCTGTCTTGCCGATTGAATCTTCGAAGATAAAGAAGCTTATCGTGGCTATAGAGAATCAAAAGAGTGACCGAAACAGCCACTCTGTATTTGGAAATCGAATTTACCTAACAGTTTTATCTAGACATACTTTAATTTTTTCGCATACTTGCGTGACTAATTCATCGTAATACTTTCCGTAAGTCATAAACCCATGGGCAGCTCCCAGACAAATAAACCAATCAACATCTTCACCTCTACCGCTTTCGACCATATTTTTCACATGTTCAAGCTGACCATCAAACAGCACATCATATCCTGACGAAACAATTATCTCTTTCGGAAACGCTGCCATATCTTTCTGCAAAACAGGGAAAATATACTTATTGGAGATATTCTCTGGAGCCTGGCAATTACCTCCCGCTAGATTATCGGTGTATGCAATCGTTCCCGCTTTCGTAAGTGCCAAACAGCTGCCAAAGGATTGAAAAGAGCGACTATTGAAATCATTTCCGAGAGCCGGATAAAAAAGCATTGTCGCATACGGACGCTTCAGCTTTTCCTCGTGTATCCTTATACAGGCGGCGCTACAAAGATGTGCACCCCCACTGTCTCCGCACAACAAAAGGCGATCATAATCGGATTTTGCAAACTTTTTGTAAACACTGATGACATCATTTAATGCACACGGATGAGGATTTTCCGGCGAAAGTCTGTAGTCAATCGCAAGAACGTCTTTTTGAATAATTTTCGCCAACTTTCTGCAAAGATAGTCATGCGTTTCCAAATTTCCTTGAGTCCATCCGCCTCCGTGAACAAAAATAATTAAATCATTGGTTGGTTTATCAGCATTCCTATATAATCTCACCGGAATCTCGTTTCCATTCTCTTCATTTTTTACAAAACTATCTTCAACTAATTTTATATCCTCCAAAGGCCCGCTCAGCGCCATAAATATCCCGTTTCTTTTCTTACGAATAAATTCCGCCTGAGTTAACCCGCAAGATTCATCATACGGATGCTTTTTGAAATCCTCTATGAATTCGGTAAAATGCTGCAGCAATCTTTCGGTCTCCGGAGACAGCTCCTGCTTCGTATAAAAATCGTCAGAAACAATCTCTCCCATTTTTATACTTTTCTCAACATTCGGAAATTCCCATATAACAGCATCAACTGAAAAACACCATACAAACCCCACTGCCGCAACAAAAAACATTCTGAACAAATTTATCATGATACTCTCCCACTAAACATTTCTATGCTATCCGTAAAAGTTTCCCTTGTAAAGTCGCTGCAATGATGATTTAGACCAAATTAAAAAGAAAATCAAATGGTTATAATGAATAACATCGGCATAACAGTCCCCCGCCGGGAGGAAGGGGGAAGGATTTGAAAACAGAGATTTTATATTACCCCAATAATGGAATAAAAAGCTTGAAAATAGAGGAAAGGCTAAGCTCCGAAAAAAAAGAGTAAGAACTCAGCTACGAAAAAAGATATCACGAGATTATTTTGTTTGGTAGATGATTTTTTGAAAGCGTTGGAAGAAGAGAGGAAAAAGAAGCAAGATCGCGTATATAGATTCAACGTCTTTGAATGTGTGCCATCCGAAGAGAATTTACAGGGACAAAGTTTTCAAAGGACTCGCTGAGAGAGGGAAATCGACGAAAGGTTGGTTTTTCGGATTCAAATTACACATCGATAACAAAGGAAATTTGATGAACGAAAAACTAACGAAAGGCAATGCTAACG
>JAGCFW010000017.1 GCA_017649895.1 Alphaproteobacteria bacterium
CTCTCTGCAAGAGCATCTTCTGGCCTTTATCGATGCGTACAATTTTGCAAAGCGATTGAAAACGTTGCATGGTCTGACGCCTTGGGAATTTATCGTTAAATTACGGAATTTACATCCTGAATTGTTTAAAATTGAACCAGACCTCTACAATATGGGACTGAACATCTAGCAAGTAGAAAGCAACCAAAGGTTTAGAAGGCTTTAACTGATAAGCAGTGAGTGTAGAAATGATGTGCACGAGCATGTTTATAAAGGATCTATGCCTGGAGTGTTCCAGCATGAATTTGTTTTTGAGGTTGTCGAAAACCGTCTCGACGAGAGAGCGTTTGCGCAGAAGAATTTTCTCTTCGAACGACATCAAAATATTTTTCATTGAGCGTTTTATCCCCATGATTATTTTCAATCCCCGAGCCATCAAACGAAGAAACAAATCCTTGCTGATATACCCTTTGTCCGCAAGATCCCTTCATATTTACTGTCATTTGAGGCACCACCGACCGATTGTCCGCATTGCCTTTCGCAAGTTTTGCGTTCATTAAATTTCCTTTATCATCGATAATTATGTGCAATTTGAAACTGAAAAACCAACCTTTTGTCGATTTCCCTCTTTTAGCCAATCCCTTGAAAACTTTGTTTCTGTAAATCCTTTTTGGACGGCATACATTCAGCGAAGTCGAATCGATGTACGCGATCTTGCTTCTATTGGGGGATTGTAAATCAATTGAATTTATGCTTCACTGTTTGGCAGAGGGTAGTGAAAAATCTTTGTAGTTTGTGAGTTTTTGTTATAGGTGGTAAAATGAAACGAGCGGTGTTTTTGGCAACTTTAATGTATTCGTCAGCAGCGGTGTTCGGAATGCAGGTTCCGTTTGAATCTGTAATTGGAGATGTGTCCTCGGAGAAAACAGAGCGGAAATTAGTAAAGGTAAAGGACATATCCGATAGCGATTCAGAAAGCACGGAAAGTGAAAAGATTAGTTATGACAATCTTGACCAGGGAAAAAGCTCCTCTCGTCCGAATTTTTTTTCAAAAATTGTACAGGAAAGATATGTGCTTCCGAGTGAGACCGCCAAGGAGTTGATAAAAACAGAATACATTCCGCCTGAAGAAAGAAATGCAAACTATTTCTCTAATGGCAATCAAACTAGTCGGAGGTTAACCCAGTCATGGAGTACAAGTAGTTCGGAGGATTCCTCAGATAGCGATTTTAATAATGCGATTAGCGGAAGAGATTGGCATTCAGTCAGAGTTATTCCGGAGCCTTATTCCCTTCCAGACAATTCCGACAGCGATTCAGAGAATACGAGTAGTTCGGAGGATTCCTCAGATAGCGATTTTAATAATGCGATTAGCGGAAGAGATCGGCATTCAGTCAGAGTTATTCCGGAGCCTTATTCCCTTCCAGACAATTCCGACAGCGATTCAGAGAGTAAAAGTAGTAATAATTCTGACTATCAAGATGCTCGAGACTTTCATGTCCTAACGGAGTACGAAGTTGATCAATTGCCCCCTAAGGGCAGAATTAAAGCCTTCATTATAAATAAGGGATTGGACATCAATAAGATTAATCGTTTTGGTGATCCTATTTTAGTATATGCGGCAAGTGAAGGTGATACGGATGTAGTAAAGGAGTTAATAGAAAATGGAGCTGATGTGAACAAGCGAGGTAAATACGGACACACGGCGCTAATATTGGCTTCTCTACATGGACATAAGTCTATAGTAGAATTTCTGCTGAATAACACAAATGTTGATATCAATATTGTAGATGACGCTGGATGTTCAGCATTAACGAGAGCGATAATGGAAGGACATATTGAAATAACGGATTTACTTCTAAAGAAAAATCCTGAACTCATTAATTTGAAAAACCAACACGGAAATACGCCGCTCTCTATCGCAATAGTCAATTGTCAAGAAGCACTTGCAAAATTTTTAATCGAAAATGGAGCAAAGGTCGGTGAAAAAGAGACCGATTTGCTGTATAATGCAGAATACTGGTTTAAAAATAAAAGAATCAAAGATGGAAGATCTTGCTCTGATCCTGAATTCTGGAAATCGGTCATCAAAAAATTGGAAGAAGAAAATCCGAATTGATGATATCGTGTAACTGAAAAATAAAAGCATTTAGTCAGATGATGTTTTCTTTTTTATTTTTCTCAGCAATACCAAATTCGGAATTATCAGCATCGGGACGAAGCAGAAGAATAATTTCCAACCCAAAAGGTTTGCAAAAATTCCCGAAACGGACATGAAGACCAACCCGGAAAGTTCATATAACGCCCAAAGCACGGCGTAGATCGTAAGATCCGATACGATCGTATAAAAAAAGCCGAGAAAACAAGCAGTTACTGCTCCGCCGGAAAGCGCTTCGAGGGTAATAATCATGGTCAGGAGAGTGTTCTCTTTTCCGAATTCGGCCAGCAAAAGGTAGGCCAAAAAGGATATTGCGTGCAGAGACAAAATGAGGCGCATCGATCTTATCAATCCGAGTTTTTTAACCGCGTACCCTCCGAGAAAGCTTCCGACAATCACGGTGATCGATCCGTAAAACTGAATTATGTTTGCGATTTCGATTTTCGAAAATCCAACCTCGATGCAGAATATTCTGGACATCTTTTGCATCATAAAATCTGCGGATTTATACAGCCCTACTATCGCCAATAATTTTACACTGTGTTCCGTTTTTAAAAATCGCTTGATCGGAAGAAAAAATGATTTCAAATAAGATTGTTTCAGCGAAAAATCTTCGCGATTTTCGAAACTCTTTTGCGGCTCCTCAATAACAAAATTGATTATCATAACTGCAAAAATCATCAGCGCCGCGAATAAATAAGCCGTTCGCCAATCGAAGAAATGCGCGACGTAAAGCGTTGAAACTTTTATAAAAATTGACCCCAGGCGATTTCCGAGATTCACGCAGCTTGCAATAAATCCGACTGAATCTTCTTTTTTTCCGACCAATTGATACGGATACAGCACAATATTTTTGCAACCGTCGGCAATGGCGACAAGAGACGCACCGAAAATCAACCAAAAAACATTTGTGGTCGGATTTGAATTCGCCATAATCACGATCCCGAAAATCAGAAAAACATAGGAGCAGGTCATCCAGCTTTTATAGCGACTCATTTTCTTGGACAGCATCGGAACATCGAAATTCTCAATGATCGGCCCCCACAAAAACTTCAGCATGAAAGGCCAATGAATGAAGGAAAACAATCCGATCAGCGTGTTGGAAATTCCGAGATCTTTGAGCCAATAATCGAGGATAGTGATGGTGAGCGGAAACGAAATTCCGTAACAAATACCTATAAAAATCTTACTCAGGTATCGCGACAACAATCTTGCTCTCCAGAATAATCTCTAAGCGACAATAGAATGATTAAACACGGGATAAAAGTCAATGGGATAAATAGAAAGAAGTTCGTCCATCCCAGAGCATCCGCGATAATCCCCGAAATTGTGCGGTAGAAAGTTTCGCTTACTTTAACCCTAAGATGCAAAACAGCCGGTAGCAAATCCAATTCCCTGCTTACGAATTTTTCCCTTTTCCAAAATTGCGACATTGTTCTCAAATTGTTCAATGATTTGTGGGCTGTGAGTAATCATTAAGCAGGTTTTGCAAGTTTGTTTACTTTTTTCGTATACAATATTTATGATCTTCTCCGAGTTTGCACGATCGAGAGCTGCCGTGATTTCGTCTAACAACAATATCTTCGAATCCGTTAGAAATACCATTGCTATGCTTAATGCCTGTCGTTGTCCTCCGGAGAGTTCGCCAGCATAACTATCAAGTCTGTCCTCCAAACCCATATCGAGCTCAATTAATTTTTCTCGAAATAATTCGTCTCGTTTTTCAGAACAACATGTTGACAATTTACGTTTTCTTCCACGCATATAGGCTAAATTCATGTTTTCACGTAAGGTCATATTGCTGATAGTTCCGACCTTCGGATCCTGAAAAACATTCGCAATTAAATTGGCTCGCTGAAATTGAGTTTTATTCGTTACATCTTCATAGTCTACGAAAATACTGCCTTGAAATGGTTGTATTGCTCCTGATATTGTATTGAATAAGGTTGTCTTCCCTGCTCCATTATCTCCCAAAACCATTAGAAATTCTCCCTTTTCCACGGTTAGGTTGAGATCAACTAACACTTCTCTGACATATATATTCTTCATCCTTAACATTTTTTTCTCCGTCCCATTACAAAAATTATGAGCAACCCTGTAATAAAATTCATGTCTTGAGTTTTTAAACCTAACATATCACTGTTGATTGCGAGTGAGATAAAGATTCTGTAGCAAATTGAACCGATTACGCAACACGCGAAAATTGAAAATATTCGAATCAAATTTCGCAATCCTATACTACACTTTAATTGATTGAAAAATTTGATTTTATCCAATAATTTTTCTCCGATAATTACTGATGCCAAACCAATTACCAAGCAACCTACTCCCTGTGAAACATCACAAAATCCTTGGTACTGAGTGAATACAGCACCACACATTCCAATCAATGCATTGCTGAGGATTAATCCGAGGAATATCATTGCATTCACGTTGATCCCGTTTGCTGCAGCAAATTTGCGATTTTGACCTATCGATCTTAACCCTAATCCGAAATCACTATTCATGATGTAAGTTAATATAAGAAGCAGAATTCCGACAAAAAATACACTGATTATTAATGAATTTCCAAAAGAAAAGACAGTTTGTTCTCCAACCAACGAAATATTCGGGCTCTTTCCCAAAATACGCAGATTAACAGAATATAGCATAAACGCAATTATGATCCCGCTCAGCAATGCATCGATTTTCAGCTTAACATTTAGCAGTCCTGTACAAAATCCAGCTAACCCACCCGCCACTGTTGCCACAAGTATTCCGACAAATGGATTGGCTCCATTTTTGATTAAAACCGCAGATACAACTGCTCCTGTCACAAAGCTTCCATCGCATGTCAGATCCGGAAAATCTATCGTACGAAAAGTTAAGTAAATCCCCAAAGCTAAAATTCCGTATATACATCCTATCTCGCTAGCAACTATAATTTCTTGAAAACTAATCATTTTTTCACCTCATAAACTTTCTTTGCTTGCTCGATTATCGAGTCAGGAATTTTTAAAACGCTCTTTGTATTTACATACAATTCTGTTGTATCTGGATACTGAATTTTAATATTGTTTATATCCTTTCCTTCAGCTATTTGCTGTACAAGCTTTCCTGTTTGTACTCCAATGTTGTATTGATTTGGCCCCAAAGCCGCAACACAACCTTTTTCAACTTGATCTGTATCACTAACATAAACGGGAATATTATTTTGAGCGCAAGTTTCAACAATGGTTTCCATTCCGCTTAACGCCATGTTATCGTTACTGATGAAAACCGCATCTACTCCTTTCTGCGTTTTTTCGAGAGCTTGCGGAAGTTCTGAAATCTTAGAGATTCCCTGAACAATCAGTTGAATACCCATGTTTTCACAGATTGGTTTGATCCTCTCGATAATCGATGATGAATTCGCCTCTCCAGTGTTGTAAATCATGCCGAGTTTATTTAAGTTGGGTTGAATTTGTCGAAACAACTCCAACTGCGGTTTTAAGTCGACGAAATTTGATACGCCTGTCATGTTCGAATTACTGAAATCTGATGCAATATCTGCAGGATTAGTTACAGAACTAAAAACGACTTTTGTTTGCGTGTTTTTCGTAAATTTGTACGCAGCTTGAGAGGGAACAGTACCAATTGTAACGATGACATCTGCATTAGATCCGACGAATTTCGCGATAATTTGCGATGCTAAAGCAATCTGTCCCTGACATGTTTCAACCACAACTTCATATTTCTTTCCTTTTTGAGAATTGAGATAATCTGTCATCCCTCTAACAACAGAATTCAACGCCTCGTGTTCTATTACTTTGCAAACTTTAATCTTCACAACTTCGTTGCTACTCGTGGAATTGTAAACCAAAAATGAAAACAGCACCAGCGCTGTCCAAATGAGTCTTTTCATATTTACCTCCAAAATTATTTGGAGGAAGCGATTTCTCTCAGCATAGTTCTATAGCTATCATTGCTTTCATCATTAAGATGACCAAATAAAACCACTGGTCACTACACAACACGTCTCGATAATCTAATTATTTTTGTCGAAATTTTTAACAAGAGCTTTTCGAATGAAGAGAAAAAATCAACAGAACCCAAGATCTTTCTCAGAACAGAGATAAGCAACTGCTAAAAACAAACGCATCTTATCACTATGATGATGATCGTCTTCCATCGCTTCCTCTTTTCCAAAAAACCAAAATTCCTATACGAACTGACTTATATCAAACATCAGCCACGCGAGCTTCATGCTATACATAAAAAGCAAAAATATCAAGGAATAAATAAAACTAATTTCAACATAAAAAACTTCAGGTATCGCGACAACAATCTTGCTCTCCAGAATAATCTCTAAGCGACAACAGGATGATTAAACACGGGATAAAAGTCAATGGAATAAATAGAAAGAAGTTCGTCCAACCCAACGCATCCGCGATAATTCCCGAAACGGTGCGGTAGAAAGTTCCGCCCAAATCGTAAAATGCCCAAAGCAGCGCGTACTGTGTCGCAGCATAATTTCTGTTGCTCATGCTGTAAAGAAAGGCAACAAAGGCGGTCGTAACAGCTCCGCTGGTAACATTTTCGACAAAAACCGAAAAGTAGAACATTGGAAGATTTTTCCCAACAGCTGCCAGTGCGACGTAGCATAAACAAGATACTGCGTGAATTATTCCGAATCGGATCATCGATCTGATTATACCCAGCTTTTTAATAAAAAAGCCGCCGATAACTCCTCCGAACAATGTCGCGATACTTCCGAAAACCTGCACGACATTTGCGATGTCCAAAATCGAAAAACCTAAATCCATGTAAAACAACCGTGCCATTTTTTGCGCGAGAATATCCCCGGCGCGATAAAGCACGATCACGGCGATGAAGCTTTTCCAGTCGGGCTGCTTCATGAAATTCTTGAAAGGATCGAACAAACATTGCTGCATCGTGGAGGCGATAATTTGCAACGGCCCTTGCTTTCCGTCAATATTCGATACCATTTTGTTCGGCTTCGGCTCGTCTATTTTTAAAATGAAAAATGTGCAAACGAAAATCGAAAATGCCATAGTGAAATAAGCGGCGTTCCATCCGAAATAATGGGCAAGGTACAAGGTGATGCTTTTGGAAAACAGTAATCCCGTGCGATATCCGAAAACATAAACTCCTGCCGTCGGGCCGTACATCTGTGAATCGGTTTTCGACAATTGAAACGTGTACAGCGACATGTCTTGGCAGCCATCAGCGAAAGCAACAAGAGATGTGAAAAACAGCAAGCGGAACAAGCTTGAATTCGGAGATGAAGTCGCCATTCCGATAACTCCGACGAAAAGCAACAGCTGACTGGCGATCGCCCATCCTTTTCGCTGTCCGAACATCTTGGATAAAAACGGGAAGTTAAATTTCTCAATAAACGGCGCCCACAGAAATTTGAAAGCAAACGGAAATTGCAGCAGGGTTATGATTCCGATCAGCGAATTGGACAAGCCGTAATCCTTGAGCCACAAATCCAATATCGCCAACCGCAGCAGAAAAGGGACTCCACAGGTGAACCCGATGAAAAACTTCGAGCTCAACCCCTTTTTAAAATAAACATCAATAAAGTCGTCAAAAAGCGACGCTAATTTCATTTTTCCTGTCTGCTCATTTTCTTTCGCGTAATTGCGTCAAGATACTTTTTCCTCAACCTGATGCAGGTCGGCGTTACCTCGACCAATTCGTCATCCTGAATATAGGACAAGGCTTGCTCCAACGTAATAATTCTCGGAGGCGACAGCTTGATGTTGTCGTCCTTTCCGGAAGCTCTCATGTTGGTAAGCTGTTTCGTCTTGGTCGGATTGACGTCCAAATCGTTTCCTTTGTTGTTTTCTCCGATGATCATCCCTTCATAAACAGGATCGCCGGGATTTACAAATAGCGTGCCACGCTCCTCCAGGAAAAACAACGCATAAGGAACAGCCGACCCGTTCGAATTGGAAATCAAAACGCCTTTATTGCGGTCTTCAATCGGTCCCTTGTACGGTTCATACCCGTAGAAGGATCTGTTCATGATTCCAGAACCTCTCGTGTCCGTCAAGAATTCACTGAAATAACCGATCAGTCCGCGAGTCGGTATCAAAAACTTCAGACGAGTTTTCCCCGATCCCGAAGGTCGCATATCGACCATATTTCCCTTTCGCAGAGTGATCTTTTCGACGACCGCACCGGTAAATTCATCATCGACATCAACGTACAATTCTTCCATCGGCTCGAGTTTTTCGCCCGTTTTTTCATCCGTCTTATACAAAACATGCGGACGGCTGATCGACAACTCGAACCCTTCTCTTCTCATCGTTTCGATCAGAATTCCCAACTGCAATTCGCCTCGTCCCGACACCTCGAAACAATCTTGCGCATCAGATTTTTTTATGGAAATGGAAATATTTCCTTCCGCCTCTTTCTGCAACCTGTCCCAAATAACTCGGGAAGTCAGCTTCTTGCCTTCCTGCCCGCCGAGAGGTGAATCGTTAATCGAAAAAACCATCGACAAAGTCGGCGGATCAACAGGAATCGCCTTGATCGGTTCGGTCACACTGACGGAACAAATCGTATCCGCAACAGTCGCGGTCGACAACCCCGCAATCGCGACAATATCTCCGCACTGAGCATGCTCGATCGGAATTCTCTTCAATCCCTCGAACGACAACAGCTTCGTAAGCTTCGCATTCTCTACGGTTTTATCTCCGCGCAACGCATGCACCGACTCATTGACATCCGCCGAACCCGACAGAATCTTTCCCGTCAAAACACGCCCCAAATATTGATCGTAGTCCAACATTGTGACCAACATTTTGAACGGAGCATTTTCGTCGACGGTTGGTGCCGGAATATGCGAAACAATTTTATCCAGCAATGGAGACAGATCTTTTCTCTCATCTTCCAAATTCAGTGCCGCCCAACCGTTTCTTCCCGATGCATAGATAATCGGAAAGTCCAACTGCTCCTCATTCGCACCCAACGCAACAAACAGATCGAAAACTTCATCAATGACTTCGTTCACTCGCGCGTCTTGTTTATCTATTTTGTTGACAACAACAATTGGTTTCAGTCCCAAAGACAACGCCTTGGTCAGAACGAATTTCGTCTGTGGCATCGGACCTTCGGCCGCGTCCACCAGCAACAGCACTCCGTCCACCATGCTGAGAATTCGCTCGACCTCTCCCCCGAAATCTGCGTGTCCCGGAGTGTCGATAATGTTAAATTTTATATCTTTCCACAGGAAACTTGTGCATTTTGCCAAAATCGTAATCCCTCGCTCTCTCTCGAGGTCGTTGTAGTCCATGGCGCAAGTATCAACCTGCTGATTATCACGGAAAATTCCGCTCTGCTTAAACATTGCGTCCACCAGCGTAGTCTTACCATGGTCAACGTGGGCGATAATCGCCAAATTTCTTAACTCTTTGCTCAATGTATACTCCTAATGATGAAAAGCGACGAAGTATAACACAAAAAAGGAAAAGACGCGAAATAATTGTGCGAAAACTCCATCAAGTTCTATTTTAACCTTGTTTACCCGGTGTTTGGAATCTTCTGAAAAACGATCGAAAAAATGACCAAACGGATGATCGGGCGGGCGGTTCGTTAACTTCTGTCTCATTCTTCTGTTTGTCCAATTTTTTTAATTTCCTGATCATTGCGTTCCACTTTGTTTTTTCTCTATCATTTTCTACTGATTTTTGATTGTAATACAGCGCCATCGACGGAGTTATGCCACAATTTTGATTTATCAGAATTGCCCCCGCATTTCTCAGTATCTCCACCACTTCCCACTGATTATTTCCCATCGCTAAACTTAACGGTGAATAACTTGTATAGGAAAACGCATTAACATTCGCTCCTTTTCCTATCAATGTCCTAACCAAGCTTTCATAGCCTCTCCAAGACGCAAACATCAGGGGAGTAAATCCTGTATAAATATCCATAACATTGGGATCAGCACCTGATTCCAACAAATATTCCGCGACTCTGTCGTAACCTCGTTCAGTAGCAAGCAGTAACGAAGAATACCCCATGTGGGAAGAGGCATTAACATTCGCTCCTTTTCCTATCAATGTCCTAACCAAACTTTCACAGCCTCTCCAAGACGCAACCATCAAGGGGGAAAATCCGCTAACATCGACAATATTAAGATCAGCACCTGATTCTAACAAATATTCTGCGACTCTGTCGTAACCTCGTTCAATAGCAAAGATCAAAGGCGTTTTTCCGAAACATCCTCTTACGTTAATGTTAAATCTGCTATCCGCACAATCCTCGACGACTTCTTCTAAACCATTCATCACAGCGTAAAACAACAAGATCGCCTTTTGGTCTTCGTTCCAGCCTCTAAAACGATTTCGACAAGCCTTTTTCGCAAAGAATTTCACTATATCATTGTTACGATCTATTATTGCGGAATTTAATTCTCTAAACAAATTACTTTGACCAATTTCGTATTTTCCATTGGATTCGTCCAAATCTATCTGTATATTGGTGTGTCCGCCTTGCGCCATGGCCTCGACTTCCCCGCACAACAATACAAAAATCGAACATAGATTTATAACATATTTCATGCCTCCCCCTCGAGGTACATTGTTAACATAATAAATCGTCGAAAAAAACACTCTTTTTAACCTACCGACTGCTCGCAAAGCCATGTTTGGCAGTGCAAACGCAGAAAGTCATTGAAATTTACCAAAACTGATTGTTTATCGGACCGAGCTTTCGGTGAAGTTCCTGCTAAAAATTCAGCTCCACTATTTGCCCCTGCTCGTCCCGGCATTTGAATTTATCAAGCCTGCCGAACATTATCGGCTCTTCTTTTTCATATTTTATTCTGATTTTTTGATGTTTAAGAGGCTTAACCCCTGGCTTGTAACCTTTTACTTTCTCCACCCTGACTAAAGGAATCAAATAACGCACTTCAACCAAATGATTTTTGGCCGAGTCCCCTGATAACGCATTTTCTTCCGATTCTTCTGCGATGAAATTGATCATAAAACTCCAGAACTTTCCTTTCTTAGAACTATTCTCGCCTTCCCATGTGTAATCTGCTACAGTTTCAGCATAGATGTTGTCTTCGTTGTTTTTCACCGCTATTTTGTTGCTGTTTTGATCACCTCGGTATCCCTCGGGCATTTCCATCGCGCCGATTTCTCCGTAAAATAACATAAAAATCGCAAACAATTTCAGAAAAAACATCATTTCCATCTCCTTAAAATTTACACCTATCATCGTAACCTCCTTTAAAAATCCAGCTTCACTATTTGCCCTTGTTCATCCTGGTATTTGGAATCTTCGAGAAAGCCGAACATATATGGATACTTTTTTTCATATTTTATTCTGATTTTTTGGTGTTTAAGAGGCTTAACCCCTGGCTTATAACCTTTTCTCTGCTCTACATCTTTGCGATATTCGACAGTATGTGCCTCAATTGAACGATTTTTGAAAGGCTTTCCGCCAAATTCTCCTCCGTCCACTCCTTCCCCTTCTTCAGCAATAAAATTGATTTTAAAATAGAAACATGTTTCATCCTCACCTTCCAGTGTGTAGTCTGCCACGGTTTCGGCGTAAATGTCTTTGTCTTCGCAAGAAGTCAGAGATATTAACGAAAAAACAGCCAGAGCCAAACCCACCATACCTCGCTGAAAAATCTCGGCGAATGACATAAAATTCTCCTACCAAAAAGGGCACGAGACTTCCCGTGACCTGAAATCTACAATTATCAACGATTTCCGCAAAACGTCTGGATTTTTAATTTTTGCGAACTTCGTCTGTAAACTTTTTACGTTGTCTTTCCCTGGACCTTCTGGCATCAAAAGCCTTTTTCGAACGAGCCGCACGTTGATTTTTCGTCATTTCGGTACCATAAGCTTTTTTCGAACGTCTTACCCGAGGCGACGCGATCTTGTTTTCCTCGACAACTTGTTTCTCTTCCGATTTAATTTGATCATCTGAAACTACTGGTTCTTTCAGTTGATTGAATTTATCAGAATTTTTTTCATTACGATTTTTTTCCTCGAGCCAAACATTATTTTCAAAATCTATAGCGTCATGAAATTGCCCTTCGGACTTTGCGTTTTCATCCTCTTTTTTAACACCTTTAACGACGTCAGCAAAAGATCTTTTATCTCTGAACCAAGGACCTTGTCTCGCTGGAGTCGCCGAATCCGCAGTTTCTTTATATTGTTCAGATCCCAACGCTTCCCGAACGTTTTTTCCATCTTCGAAATTTTCTGAAATTTTATCAGATTTTTTTTGATTATCTTGCTGATCAAATTTACTTATCAGAGCTTTGACGGAACCTTCTTCTATCTTCGCATCTTTCATTCTTTGCTCAAAAGCTTTATTCCGTAAAGCTTCATTTCGTTTGGATTCATCGACTTTACTGAATTCTCCCCAATTGTCTACTGTATCCTTCACAGATTCTCTCGCAAAACAATCCGTTCCATACAGCAGGAACATCATGGCACATATACTTAACAATCCTATTCTCATTTTTTTTCTCCTATAATCATTACACTCGGCTCACAATATCAGGAATTATTTAATTGTTCGTTAATTTTCGTTGATCGAGATTTATAAATCGATAAATATCATTCAGAAGTTTATCTGTAGATTATTCTTATCTATTTTGTTCTTTACCTCTTCAAATTAGTTAATAATCTGTTAATTTTTAAAAGTTGTGATTTCCTATTTCTTAAAAAAATCGACAATTATACATTTATTTTTATATTTTTTTTTTAAATTTTTAGCCTTGTAAACTTTAATTGAGCGTCTAAAATGTCAGCAACGGTAATGAGGGAGAAACGGCTTAAATGAGGAAAAATAATTTATGAGAAAATTACAAATATTCGCTTGGATTTGTTTTTCGCTGAGCTGCTATTCAATGAGTTCGGGAAATAGGTTTTTCAAATTATCAGACAATGAATATATCCAATATCGTTATGAACCTCTGGCAGGATATACGAATGTAACTGTAGGACAGAATACCCCCACGCGGATCAAAACATACAGAGAATTAGATCCCGACAGAATTCAAATATGGAACATACAAGCGATAAGCTATACAGCGAGCCGTGTGAATCTGTTTAAAGATTTATGTAACAACTGTTGTCTCGATATATATGAATCCACCTTTAACCCGAATAAATGTCGCATAGTCGGTATAAACGGCCGAAATATACATATCAAAATTCCTGCAGTAAGAGAGAATAAGGGAAAGGAAATCGAGACAAGAGGACGAAAAAAATATATCGAATCCTACTGTTTTTCCGTTTATGACGTACTAATGAAAGAAAAAGGGCTTGTAGGAAACGAAAACAAGCAGATTTTTGTGGACAACAGCGGAACTTATATTGTATCGACAACAAAAAATCCAATAAATGAAGTAGTTGATATGTATGAAAAATACAAGAGGTTTAATTTTAACGGATCCGTAATTAAAGTATCGGCAATTTACGGTGACTTATCAATGAATGGTCGCCAAATTACTTCCGATGATTTTTTGAATGAAGATCCTCATATTCAATCTGATTCCCCTCAGAACTCGGAAACAAAACCAACCGGAACATTTCTACTAAACTGCTCCCGCAAAACGCCGGTGTTCATCGGAATAACCTTTGCACCTGTAACAAAATTATACCCGGCGATGCAACAAATCGAAGATATCACTAAGGTAAAATTAACAAGTCCCCCTCCCAGCGAAAAATCTGTAATAAAACGCGTCGCCGACATATTGGGGGTTTTGACAGATGTGCTCACAATAAAAGACGGCATAGTATATCTGGTTGACGCATCCCCCGTGGCGTTGAACGAATACATGTTTGATATGTCCCCGGAAGCTATGATAAATCGCGAACTAATTGCAGCGCGACCATGGGACAATGTTTAGGCTTGTTAAAAAATTAAACAGGAGAGGCAAATGAAGTTAAGATTTTTGAGTATATGTTGCATGGCTTCAATGACATTCGCATGGAATTCTCTCACGATGCAAACCATCATCGAAAAAACTCCGAGAAATTCAGCGGCATACAGAAATTTTCCTTATATGGAATATGTAGGAATCCATGCTGAAAATTTACAAGACGCTCAGAAATTAGCACCGTCATGCCCAAAATTACAATGTCTGGATATATACGGAGATATCGAAGAGGACGAGCAGAAACTAAACGCATTATCGAATTTACTGCTAAAAACTCCCAATCTCCGCGCAATATTTCTTGAAAGAAATCTGCTGAAAAAATGCCCTTTGAAAATAGGCAATCTGCAAAACCTCTGTTCACTGCATTTAGCAAAAAATCGATTAACTACTCTTCCTACAGAAATCTCTAATTTAAGAAATTTGCAAAATTTATACTTGGAAGAAAATGAATTCGAAATCTTCCCTGAAGCGATACTCAGACTAAAAAATTTGAAACAATTACATATAGAAAAAAATCAAATAACAAAATTACCTTATGCGTTATGGAAAGTTCCCGGATTAAAAGAAGTGATTATAGACAGATTCTTAGTACCGCAAGTACCGAGATACGCAATTGCAAACGAAATAATTCATAATTCCGTAGTAAATTGCCTATTGGCATGGAAAAATCATTTTAAACTAACTGATCAACAATTGGACTTGATGATAAACAACGATTTCGTAATCAAAAAAATCACCATAGATGAAATAAACACATACGAATGGGTAAGTCTAGATGGATGGAAAGCGACACAACAACCGGCTCAATCTAATTTTGTACGTGTATCTCTTAACAAAGTGAAATATTCTCCCTCTATTCTTAATAGCGTGGCTCTAAATTCAGGAACAAATTGGCTACATATCTGTGCTGAGCAAAATGATTTAAAAGCTGTAAAATGGTTAGTGAACCATGGTGTAAAGATAGATTTTCTCGACAATTCCGGAGGAACTCCGTTAATGTACGCCTCTGAACCGGGACACTTGGACATTATAGAATATCTGTTCAAAAATGGAGCGAATATCAATGCGCAAAGCTACATTCATATCACTCCGTTGTTGCTCGCTTGCGGATATAAGCATTTTGATGTAGCAAGATGGTTGATCGAACACGGCGCAGACGTTAATGCGCCAGGAAACAGGAATTTCACTCCAATAATGTTGGCCGTTCAGTTCGGAGACATAAATATTATAAAATATCTTATTGAACACGGGGCGAAGATAAATGTGCAGGAAAATCACGGATTAACTCCCCTATCCTTTGCATCCGCATCGGGAAACTTAAACGTCGTGGACCTGTTGATCAAACACGGAGCTGATGTAAATTTATCAGAGAAAAAGGAAAATCGACCACTATTTGCCGCAGCAAAAAACGGACATCCAAAAATAGTAAAATATTTAATTGAACACGGCGCCGAAGTAAACATTTGCAACAGTACAGGATGGACTCCATTGATGTCAGCGGTCATAAGCGGACAACTTGACGCAGTGAAACATCTGCTCGAACAAGGAAAAGCTGATATCGATGCCCAAGAGGAGCACAAACTTACGGCATTGATGATTGCGATTACGTCCAAATATCCGGAAATAGCCATGTATTTGGTCGAACACGGAGCTAATATCAATACAAAAGAAATTCACGGATTGACTCCATTTGCTTTGGCAATTGCAGCGGAAAATTTGAATCTTGTGAAATTTTTGGTTAAGCATGGAGCAATCATTAAAGACATTCTTAATGAAGGAAATACTCCCTTACATTTTGCCGTAAAAAACCAAGATACAAACATCGCCGAATATTTGATCAAAAACGGTATCGACATCAATACAACTGCAAACTATGGAATAACACCGTTGCACGATGCTATCACCAAGGGAAACTTGAAAATGGTGAAATTTTTGGTCGATCACGGAGCCAACGTCAATGCAGTTACCAAAGAAGGAATAACTCCGTTGCTGTCGGCTGTCTTGGAAAACCAAATATATGTTGCAGAATATCTACTTGAACACGGTGCGGAACCAAATGCCGGAGTAGTTTGCCAATCAATCGGAAAATGGACTCCGTTGATGTTTGCGACAATAAGAGGAAATTTGGATATGGTAAGGATATTAGTTACCCACGGTGCAGAGATCTGTACCAAAACGAGCAAATTTTCGATAATGGATGTCGCCCAAATATACGAACATAAGAATATCTTTAATTTTCTCAAAGAGCATGTCGAGAAAAATTAGTTTTACACATTAAGGCGCGTCGAAAATTTATTAAAAGCAAATAACCGCGCGCCATTTTGGCTGATTCTCATATACACTGAATTTTCAACTTTCACAAATATATTATTATTTTGATAATTGAGGGATTTCTTTACTTTTTATTAACCTTGCAGTGTTAAATCTTAATAAAGAATGAATGTTAAGGTTTGATTATGCAGGCAAGTTTATTTAAGAGAAATGCAGTGCTAGTGGAGCAAAATCCCATGCATTGTAGGCTGTACAGCGACTTGCTGGAAGCCAACGGATTCGATGTATATGTCGCCAAATCTGTTATGGATGCGCTCGTAAAAATCCGAGAAAAATCTCAAGATTTAGTCCTCATAAATACCGAAATAGTCGAAGAAAAATTCATACAAAAATTTATACATAACGTCAGGAATGAAGAAACCTCAAAAGACATGCCGATTATCGGAATTTCCATTTATGGAGAAGATAAGAAAAAAAATATTGCGGAAATTGTAGATAGTTTCTTAACAAAGCCTTTTTCTCTTGATAGACTCATGGAGTCAATTGATAGTTGCGTAGAAGAGCCGAATGATACTGAGAGTCTTGATTATCAATGAGTGTGGATTAGATCTGAGTCGTATCAAAAAATATCTGGAGGACAATTTTTCCAAAGTGACCGAGTCGCGATCGATGGAAGACGCGCTTCGGGCTGTCGGACGAAGTCATTTGGATTTGGTTTTGCTGGCTTTGTCAGACGCCAAGAGCATCTGCTCGGATTTTCTTTCGGTACTGCGGCTGACTCTCGGTGTAACACCTTTGATAGGAATCGCTGATAACTGCTTGCCGTGTGACTTTCCTCTTTTCTCAAATAGAGGCGTCGATGACATCGTGTATTCGGATATTTCCGGAAGCGATTTATTCAGAAAAGTTCATGCATTATCCGAAGCAAAGGAAAAAATCTACAGTTCCTTTTTGGTTAAGGACGCATTGAGAAAGCCGAAAAACAAAAAAATAACGGTATTTTCAGAAAACCGTCTGGATTTGTTCGACACGGATTTTCTGGATAAAGGGACAGTCATTAATTTCGTAAAGAACAGCAATCTGACAAATTACCCTTTGTCGGATATTTTTCTGATAGATGCAAAACTTAAAAATATCGAGCAACTGTGTATCAACTTGAAGTTATGCAAAGCATATCGCTACAAACCGATTCTTCTAATCACGGACGAAATTCATAGAAAAAAAGCGCTCTCCGTGTGTCGCAAAAACATCGGCGCACTGGATATAATAGACTTGGGCACGCACCCGTCAATAATTTCCTGTATGGTAGATGCCCACATAAAATATAAAAGGCTGCTGGACGGATTCTACCACGAAGTAAAAAGAAATATTTACATGTCGTCGGTTGATGCAATCACATCAGTTTACAATCGCAGTTTTCTCGAAGATTACATTTCCAGACGAGATGAAGCGTTGAATCACTCCGCGGTTTTGATGATAGATCTCGATAAATTCAAGGAAATCAACGACAGATACGGACATACTTTCGCGGATAAAGTTCTCGGTGAAGTGGTTGCCCACATAAAGTCTTACATAAGATTGACAGATTTCATTGCGCGATACGGCGGAGATGAATTTTTAATTTTCATGAGAAATATTTCTCGCGAAGAAATCGAAAAAATTGCCCTGCGTCTAGTCAACAGCGTCGAAAATAAATTATTCAACGGAATTCGCTGCACCATAAGCATCGGAGCATGCTACATCGGATCAGAAAATGTCAAACTTCGCGAGGCAATTTTTATCGCCGACAGCTTTATGTATATTTCCAAAAGATCCGGTGGAAATTCCGTTTATCTTTGCTGACACAGGCATAAAAGATCACGTATTAGCAAAAATTTGTGCGTTTTTTATACATTAATAAAAATTTTACATATTGGTGATATAATGCACAAAAAGATGGCAAGGAGTTGATCATGAATAAATTTTGCGCACTGAGTTTGAGCATGTTGTTATGCCTTGTGGGCTGTAAAGATTCCAAAAAGAGACCGCTGAAAGAACAAAGTCGTCACTCCTCACCTTTACGCGGATTAAATTGGCTTAACGAAAAGAGGCCGCTGAAAGAACAAAGTCCTCACCCATACCACGAAAAAACAGGTGACGAATTAATGGATCACGCAAAATCTTGGGGACTTACAAATTTGGAAACTCTCGGCATGACGCTAGATTTAACAACAAGAAATGAAGCTATCGATATTTTAAACTCTCGCGAATATACGATAGCATTATTTAAGCGAGGAATTCTGGAAGAAGTAGATCTTGCGGGATTGTCTCAAAAATGGCTTGAAAAATGGTTTGCAAAAGGACTGCCTTCGAATGAATTATTAGGCGATGGGATAAAATCGTTTCATGATAGATTAAAAAAATCCAGTGTAGTGTTAGCCGGAAATGTAGAGTTTCAAGGCAGATGGGATAACCTTAGCATCCCAGACGACTGTAAAAATGATTTTATGTTTTTTGTTTTCGATGAAAACGAAAAATTGATAATGTTTTTCAAACAATATCCGGAAAACATGGAGGCCGGATTGGTTATATATGAAGGAATAAAAGGTTCCGGAATAAGCAATATGGGAGAGAAAAAACCGACCATAATTTTCAGAAAAGATCGATCCTTTGCGATTGTCGAGAAAAAAGATCCTAAGGCAACATCATTCACTATTTTTGCTCCGTCAATTGTTGGAAAACACGTCGATGCATTCAATAAAGCGGGCGAAAGCATGATAAATTCAAAGGAGTTTAAAGAACTTCAGAAAAAAGAAAAAGAATACCTCAAGGATTTTGAAGGTTTACCGAGCAAAGAATACAGAAAAAAACGCGAAGAATTCAGAAATTCAAAAGAATATAAGGAATTAAGAAAAAAGATGGAAGAAAAATCCCGTCGTGAGTATTTGAAAAATCTAAACAAATTATCAGCAAAATAATAATTTGCTTTGAATTGATTTTTCATCCGCACGTGGAATCTGAAAAATTATAATGGTATAATTGCGCGTTTTTTGGGTGTTCCGATGGTATCAAAAAGGGCGTCAATTTTTTTCTCATTTTTCATTTGTGTTGCGGGAACTGTCCTTTTTTATCTCAAGTATTCCGTAATGGACATCGAGGATCGCATCTACAAAGCAAAAAAAGAATTGAAAATCGAAAAGGCGAATAGTCACATTTTGAAAGCGGAATGGAAGGCGCTGACGACGCCCGAAAGAGTACAGAGATTAGCGATTAAGCATTTGAAAATGAAACAAATTTTGCCGCAACAACTCAGGGAATATGATCCGTCGATTTTTCACAGCGATTCAAAAAAACAAAATACGAAAAAGTTATCGAAAATCATTTCAAAAATGGTGGCTGAAACAAGTTCGGAGGACTAGGTGTACGAAATCGGTCACAATCTGTATTCTCGGACTTATCGTGCATTAATGATTGCAAAAAAAAGAACTTTCGTTGTGATCAGCGTTTTCATTTTTGCTTTCCTGGTTTTAATAGTTCGACTGGCTCACGTTATGATTTTCAACAAAAATGATGACGAAAATTCTCTCTATGCGAACGCACCGACCATCGCGTTTCGCGCCGATATTGTCGATCGTCACAACAACATCATCGCAACGAGTTTGCCGACTGTTTCTCTTTACGCCTGCCCTCACGAAATGATCGATTTTGATGAAGCCGCGGAAAAAACTTGCGCCGTTTTTAAGGATATCGAAAAGGAAAAATTTCTGCATCGCCTGAAAAAATCCAAAAAATTTTTGTGGGTAAAAAGAAATCTATCTCCAACTCAAGAACAGGAAATTTTGAATCAAGGAATTCCGGGATTTCACTTTTTGAAAACAGAAAAAAGAGTTTATCCCGATAAAAATTTGCTGTCCCACGTAATCGGCGGAACTGATATCGATAACAACGGAATCGCCGGAATCGAAAAAGTTTTCGACGAAGCGCTGAAGTCTTCAACTCAATCGATTGCGCTTTCGATCGATCTGAATATTCAGCACGCCGTTCACGACGAATTGCAAAAGGCGATCGATGAATTTCGTGCAAAAGGTGGCGCGGCGATCGTAATGAAAATCAAAACGGGCGAAATTTTTTCGTTGGTTTCTTTGCCGGATTTTGACCCGAACAGAAATGAAAATCCAAATTCCCGCGAGCGTTTTAATATGGCGACCTCGTCCGCAATTGAGCCGGGATCGAGCGCGAAAATTATCAATACCGCAATGGCATTGGAAACAAAAAAAATCACTCCGTTTTCTCAATATGATGCGCGATTTCCAATCAAGATCGGACGCTTTACGATTCACGATTTTCATGGTCGCGGAACACATCTGAGCGTCGAAGAAATTTTGAAATATTCTTCCAATATCGGGTCGGCGAAAATCGCGTTGGACGTGGGGCGAAAATATCAAAAAGAATTCTTCAAAAAAATCGGACTTTTGGATACGGTCACGTGCGAATTGGTGGAAACTCAAAAACCGCTGTATCCGAAAAATTGGGGCGAAGTGAACTCGATGACCATTGCTTTCGGACACGGAATTGCTCTCAGTCCGCTGCATTTAATCACGGTTGTTTCGGGAATGCTGAACGGCGGAATGAAAAATAATCCGACGCTTTTGAAAAAGAATTCGGCACCGTCCGGCGAAAAAATTATTTCCGAAAAAACAGCAAAACAGATCGCTATTTTAATGCGGCTAAACGTGACAGAAGGTGCAAATAAAAGGGCGGAAGTGAAAGGATATTGCGTCGGCGGAAAATCTGGAACGGCGGAAAAATTAAATCGCGGAAAATATTCAAAAACAGCGAACTACACGGGATTCATCGGCGCATTTCCGATGCCGAATCCTGAGTATTCCGTCTATGTCGTTTTGGATGAACCGCAAGCGACAAAAAAAACTCACGGATACCGGACAGCAGGATGGATCGCGGCCCCGACGGCGGCAAATATTATTCAAAGAATCGGTCCGATGTTGAACGTAACGACTTCCGGAAATCGGGAACCAAATTGGCATGAAATGTTGAGAAAAATAAAATGAAAAAGTTAGCGGATCTTTTTTCAGTTAATGATGATTTGAAAAATTTATCGGTGACCGACGTCGTGGACGATTCACGAAAAGCGACTCCCGGCAGCATGTTTTTTGCAATCAACGGAAACGCGTCCGACGGAAATATTTTCATCCAAGACGCAATCAAAAACGGAGCAAAATTTATAGTATCTCGCGACGAAAATTTTTCAGTGGAAAAACGCGACGACGTTGTATTTTTTTCCGTAACAAATCCACGAAAAGAATTGGCGCGAGTTTGCTCGATTTTTTGGCCGGCAAATTTCGATCACGTGGTCGCCGTCACGGGCACGAACGGAAAAAGTTCTACAGTCGACATTGTCCGCCAAATTTGGATCCGTTCAGATATAAACGCGGCCAGCGTCGGAACCTTAGGCATCATCACGAAAAATTATGAAATTAAAGGAAGTTTAACGTCTCCCGGGGCGATCGCGCTACGCCATATTTTCGACGATTTCAAAAAAGAAGACATCAAAAATATCGCGATGGAAGCGTCTAGCCACGGATTGGATCAGCACCGCGTCGACGGCATAAAATTTTCGGTTTGCGCATTCACAAATTTCACTCAAGATCACTTGGATTATCATAAAACTTTTGAAAATTATTGGCTCGCGAAAGAAAGATTATTTTCAGAATTAGGTGGAGATTTTTTTGTCATAAATTCCGACGATATCATGAGCGAAAAAATTGAAAAAATCGCGCGCGAAAAAAATATCAACCGCATAAGTTACGGAAAGAAATCCGACCAAATAAAATTGATTTCCGTTCGCGAAATTGACCAATATCAAAAAGTGAAAATTTCGTTTTTCGGAAGAGAAATAGAATTCGATTTATCATTGGCGGGAGATTTTCAAGTTTATAATTCTCTTTGCGCAATGGGAATTTGCTACGCCACGGGAATTTCCATCGACTCGATTTGTGAATCATTGAAAAAATTAAAACCTATCAACGGAAGATTGGAACTAGTCGGACAATGCCATAACGCAAGCATTTACATTGATTATGCGCACACCCCCGACGCCTTGAAAAATGCAATTTTATCTTTGCGAAAACACACAAAAAATAGATTGCTACTGGTCTTCGGATGCGGCGGAAATCGCGACAAGGACAAACGACATCTCATGGGAAAAGTTGCGAAAGAATTTGCCGACGTCACGGTCATAACAGACGACAATCCGCGAAACGAAGATCCGAAATCCATAAGAAAAATGATTCTGGACGGCTGCCCCAACGCAAAAGAAATCGCCGACAGGAAAGATGCCATAAAATTTGCTATCAATCAGCTGCGGTCGGGTGATATATTATTAGTCGCCGGAAAGGGGCACGAGGATTACCAAATTCTGGCGAGCGGAAAAATTCACTTTAGTGATAAAGAAATTATTTTGGACGAAATAAAATGATATTCAGCAAAGAAGAATTGTCGGAAATTTTTAAAACGAAAGTTGAGAAAAACGTCGACGATATTTGCATTGATTCGCGCGAAGCAAAATCGGGAGATTTATTCATCGCGTTGAAAGGTGAAAATGTCGACGGTCACGATTTTGTAAAATCGGCTTTCGAAAATGGCGCGGCGTTGTCCATGGTTCAATGTGAAAGTCGTGATTATTATGGGCGCGAAGAAAATTTAATCAAGGTTAATTCGACTTATCAAGGACTGCAGGATCTCGCAAAATACAATGTTGCGCAAGCAAATGCAAAGTACATCGGCGTAACGGGAAGCATCGGAAAAACTACAACGAAAAATTTAATTTATCATTTGCTCTCAAAAAATTTTCCGAACGAAATTTATGTGACAAAAAAAAATTTCAATAGCAAAATCGGTCTGCCGATATGCGCGGCGTGCATGCCTCGAAAAACCAAAATCGGTATTTTTGAAATGGGAATGGGAGCAATCGGCGACATAAAAAATCTCATCAAAATTATCGAGCCGAACGTTTCGGTCATCACACACATTTGCGAAACTCATTTGGAATTTTTCAACTGCGTTTGGGACATTGCAAAAGCGAAATCTGAAATTATGGAGACGAAAATTCCGCAGGATGCTGTAATTATTCCGGCGGATTCTGCCTACACAAATTTTCTGAAAAACAAAGCAAAAAATTTGGGATCGAAAAACATTTTCACTTTTGGATTTTCGAAATCCGATGCACAGATTATTTCGCAAAATCAGTTTTCGGATAGAACGGAAATTGTTGCAAATATTCTGGGGAAGAAAATTCGTTATTGCGTAAATTGTCACAATAATTCAGTAATTCCAAACAGCTTGGCGGCGATTTTGGCAACCCACGCGGCGAGCAAAATTGATCTCCAGGATTTGGCAAATGAGATTGAAAATTTTTCATCTGCAAATCGACGCGGAGAGATTTTTGAAAAAAACGGAATTACAATAATCGATGATTCCTACAATGCTTGTTACACTTCCGTTCGGTCAGCAATTGAATCTTTATCGAAATATTCCGGAAGAAAAATTTTGGCAATCGGAGATATGAAAGAATTGGGAAAAAACAGCCGATTTTTTCACGAAAATCTTTCGTCGACAATCGACAAATTCGGCGTGGATTTAGTTTTTGCGTGCGGCGAGTTATCGAAATATTTATTCGAAAATCTTCGTGAAGAAAAATGCGGAGGATGGTATGAAAATTCGCAAAAATTATCGGAAAGCATCGTGTCAAAAATTCAAAAGGGCGATACAATTTTGGTGAAAGGTTCGAATTCAATGCAAATGAATAAAGTCGTGGAGGCAATCGATCATGCTCTATAATTTATCTTCGTTTTTTGACGTTATTTCCGGAATAAATCTATTTCGATACATAACTTTTCGGACGGTTTGTGCGTTGATTACTTCGCTGATGATTAGTTTTTTTCTCTACCCCATTTTCATCAAAAAATCAAACCGGAAACAGCCGATCAGATTGGACGGACCTCAGTCTCATGTTGAAAATAAGCAAGGCACTCCGACCATGGGCGGCGCGATAATTATTGCTTCGACTATTTTTTCGACCGTGCTTTGGGGAGACGTCACAAACGAATATTTGCTGTTGATTTTGGGATTGACTTTTGTGTTCTCGCTACTTGGATTTATCGACGATTATTTGAAGACAAAATACAAAAATTCAAAAGGAGTTTCGGGGCGGCAAAAATTGGCTATTCAAATAATTACAGCGTTGGTTTTTTCGTATTTGGTTGAGCAGTTACGCACCCCGGAAATCGCCGGGCATCTTGCTTTTCCGTTCTTCAAAAATTTCACGATTCACAGCTCGGTATTTCTGATTTTATTCACGACTTTTGTAATCACCGGAAGTTCGAATGCGGTAAATCTCACCGACGGACTGGACGGCCTCGCAACCTTTCCGTCGATGCTGGCGGCGTTTTGTTTGGGAGTAATGTCTTACATCGCGGGGCATTTTGTTTTCGCAAATTACTTGCAGTTGTTTTACATTCCGACCTCGGGAGAATTGTGCATTTTTTGCGGATCGATGATCGGGGCGTGTTTGGGATTCCTTTGGTACAATGCTCCTCCGGCAAAAATCTTCATGGGGGACACCGGCTCATTGGCGATCGGAGGAGCCTTAGGCGGACTCAGCGTAATTATCAAACAGGAATTTGCACTGGCGATCATAGGCGGGTTATTCGTAATCGAAGCCGTCTCCGTGATGCTGCAGGTTTGGTATTATAAAATTACGAAAAAGAGAATTTTTTTGATGGCACCGATTCATCATCACTTCGAAAAAAAAGGGTGGTCAGAGCCGACAGTCGTCATCAGATTTTGGATTATTTCCATAGTGTTTGCTTTGATCGGGTTGGCGACTTTGAAGATCAGATAAATTTTTAGAGGTATCGGAATGAGCAAAAATTTTGGTGTTGTCGGATTTGGTCAGACGGGACGATCGATAGTTCGTTTTCTCGAAAATTCAGAAGCGAATATTTTTCTTTTCGACGATAAAATTATCGACAATCCTTACTACCAAAATTTGGAAAATTTCGATTGGAAAAAATTGGATTTTCTCGTCGTCAGCCCCGGAATTCATCTTTGGTGGGACGTCCATCCGGCGGTGCAGCAAGCTCGCAAATTTATGATTCCAATCATCAATGATCTTGACCTCTTTCAGCCACAAATTCACGGAAAAATTATGGCGGTCACGGGCACTAACGGAAAGTCCACGACAACGGCATTGATTCACCATATTTTCAGAAAAAAATTCAAAACGGAGATCGGCGGAAATTTCGGAAAGCCTGTTTTGGATCTGCCGAAAAATTCTGATTTTTATGCGTTGGAATTGTCTTCTTATCAGTTGGAATCTTGTAACCTTTTGGGATTCGATACGGCGATTTTGTTGAACGTCACACCAGACCATTTGACGCGGCACGGAGGAATGGCGGGATATGTCGCGACCAAACAAAAAATCTTCGCGAATCACAAAACAAATTCAACGGCAATTGTCGGAATCGATGACGATTATTGCCGACATGTTTTGGACTTTGTTCACTATCCGAAAGTCATAAAAATTTCCGGAAAAGAAGTTCCCGAAAACGGCGTCGGTTGGCATGAAAATAATTTGATCGATAATCGTAAAAATCTGTTCAAAATCGTCGGAAAAAATGTTCCCGCGCTGGATGGAAATCATAACCGACAAAACATCGCGGCAGCCTATGCGGCATGCGTCGAAAATGGAATTGAGCCGAAAATTTTCGCGGAAGGACTCGCGACTTTTTCAGGGTTGGAGCATCGTCAGGAATTTGTAAAATCAATCAACGGCGCACTATATGTGAACGACAGCAAAGCGACAAATGCGGATTCCGTCGAGCAGGCTTTGAATCGATTTGAAAATATAATTTGGATTTTGGGCGGACGTCCGAAGGAAGATGGAATCGAAAGTTTGCGCCCGTATTTTTCGAAGATCAAATTCGCATTTTTGATAGGTGAAGCTGCCGAAAAATGGCACGAATTTTTGGACGAAAATCATGTCGCAAATGAAATCGTTTTTGATTTAAAAAACGCCGTGAAAAAATCGCACAAGATCGCGCGCGAAAAAGATGTAGTTTTGTTGTCTCCGGCGTGTGCAAGTTTCGATCAGTTCAAAAGTTTTGAAGATCGCGGAGAGCAGTTTAAGAAATTTGTGGAAGAGTTGCAGTGCTGAATTTTTCGAGAACAAATGACGGAATTTTAAGTCGCTGGTGGTGGTCGGTGGATCGCTCGCTGCTGTTTGGATTTCTCACCATGATCGCGTTCGGAATTTTACTCGCGGTGGCCGCAACTCCAATGGTCGCAAACCGAATCGGTATCGAAGAATTTTACTTTTTCAAAAGGCATTTGCTATACATCGCGCCATCCCTCGGAATTATTTTCGCGATCTCGAACATGTCGCATCGTTACATAAAAATTTTCGCGCTGCTTCTGTTTTTCGCAGCGGTTTTTATGACCTTCATGACTTTATTTTTCGGGGCAGAAATTAAGGGAGCGCGTCGTTGGATTGCTCTCGGCGGATTCTCCATTCAGCCGTCCGAATTCGCCAAGCCGGCTTTGGCAGTTTTGGTCGCGTGGGTGTTTTCGGCCCAGCAAAAAAATCCTGAAATCAACGGAAAATTTCTCGCGTGTTTTTTGTGGACGATCTTTGCAACGGCTTTGGTTTTGCAACCGGATTTCGGAATGCTGGTCGTTACGACGGCGGTGTTCGGAATCCAATTATTTTTGAACGGATTGCCGATAATTTTGGTTTTGGTGGCGGTCATCGCGAGCGCGTCCGGATTCGTTTTGGCCTACCTATTTCTGCCTCACGTCACGGCGCGAGTAAATAAATTTTTGGATCCTGCAGTCGGCGATCATTATCAAATTAATCGATCCTTGGAGGCGTTCGCGAACGGAGGATTATTCGGAGTCGGCCCGGGCGAAGGCATCGTCAAAAAGCATCTGCCGGACGCCCACGCGGATTTCGTGTTTTCGGTCCTCGGCGAAGAATTCGGATTTTTTGTCTGCGCCTTCGTCGTCATTTTGATCGGATTCATCGTCGTTCACGGAATGCTTCGCGCGCTGCGCAACACAGATTCTTTTTCGCTGCTTGCGTCGGTCGGGTTATTGTCTCAATTCGGGCTGCAATCCTTCGTAAATATGGCTTCGACTTTGCACCTGATTCCGACAAAAGGGATGACTCTTCCGTTTATGAGCTACGGTGGATCATCAATGTTCGCAATCAGCGTCGTGGTCGGATTGATTTTAGCATTCAGCAAACAAAAACCACTGGATGAGGATTCGTAAATCAATCCAAATATTTACCACAAGTAGTATAATTATACCCGAGGTTGTAAATCATATTTGTTTCGTGCTAGTTTTAGAAGGCGGGTAGTGAGTCTTCTTCAATTGGAGTGGTTTTAATTGGATTCGTCTGATTTTCGAGCTCCATCCCGTGGTGTTGCGGTTTCGCTCGGTGCGGAATCGCGTGGTTTTTGTGGTAAATAGTAAGCGTAAGGAGTAAATCATGAGAAAATTGTTGTTAGGCATCTGTGCTGCAGCGGCTTTTTGGGCAAATGACGCGGAGGGAATGAAGGGCGTCTTTACGGAGGCAGAATACGAAATGGAAATAAAAAATCCAAGAAAAGTGTGCCAAGCCTGCGAGCTGGGGACAAGCGCGGAGGATATCGCATTGTTGAAAAACTGCGCAGAGTTTCCCAATTTGGAACAGATTGAAATTGAAGATGAGGACGCGTGGATTTTTAGACGCCCGAAATTCGAAGATCCTGATTCATTTCTTTTCAGTGTCAGATACATCATATCGGAGAAAATACCGAATGGCCCCGACCCAACAATAACGAGATTTATCTTTCGTGAAGAGGGAGAGCCGATTCTCGAGAAGCGTATAAAGAGTTTTCCGAAGTTAAAAAGAATAATCGGGAGACAGACTCGCCGCAATATTGATCATTCCTCTTATAATCCGCACGATTATTCCCTTTATGATCCGTTCGGTGAATATGGTGAACCATACGCCGACTGCAGCATGAAAAGAATTCTACAGGATATAACAAAATTACGAACTCTGGAGGAGATAAATTTAAATGGGTGGAATCTGGCCTGTGTGCGTTTGCCTCGTGAAATGGAAGATTTGCGAAATTTGCGGGTACTAAGCATCACCAATTGTGGTTTGTACCAATTACCTGAATCGATCGGTAATTTGAGAAATTTACAACATTTAGAACTAAGGAATGAACATCATTTGAAGTCATTGCCTGAATCGATTGGAAATCTGAAAAATCTGCAAAGCTTAAATCTGAGGGGAACACATATAAAATCATTCCCTAAGAGCATAAAAAATTTAGGTAAATTGAAAACATTAGATCTGAGAAACAGTCCTATAGAAAGTTATCCTTTTTATTTTTATGCTTTGGGAATAAATCATACTTTAAAAAATCTTCCTGATTTTATTTGGGAAATGCCTGCGCTTGAAGAAGTTCTGGTGGATGAAAAATTAGAGGAAAATATTTCTTCTGAAAAACGACGGGAGGTTGCGTTGAAGCTTTCTCTCGCAGGAAGAAATCACGAAATATGGAGTAATGATCAACTGAGAAGCATAGTAAAATTTCGCATCAACGGAATTCCATTTTCTCCAAAGAATTGAGCTACATCCTCTCTTATAAAAGCCCGAAATTTTCGGGCTTGTTTCTTGCTGTTCTTTCGCCATAAGGTTTTAATATAATCCGAACATGCTGCTTAATGCAATTGTCACAATCACCGCCAGGATCGGTCCGACCAGGGAGGTCACAAAGATATCTTTGTAAGAATCTTTGTGGGTAAGTCCGCAAATCGCAAGCAAAGTGATGACCGCTCCGTTGTGAGGCAGAGTGTCCAAGCTTCCAGAAGATATCGAGACAACACGGTGAATTATTTCCGGACTGATTCCGAGGGAGTTCGCCATTTCGAGATATTTTGCGCCCAGCATGTCCAAAGCGATGCTCATACCTCCCGATGCGGATCCTGTTATTCCGGCGAGGACGCTGGTCACGAACGAACTGGATACAATCGGATTTCCGCCGGAGAGGGACAACAGCCAATCGCGAATCATAACAAACCCCGGGAGGCTACTGATAACCGCACCGTATCCAACGACGGAGGCCGTGTTAAATATAGGACCGAGTGAATCTTGTGCTCCGATATTCATGCACTTTGTTATGTCGATTTTCTTGTAATTTGTTGCGATCACGAAAACAATTGCGAAGAAGAGCGAAATAATGATCGCCCAGTTGCTGGCAACGGTTTTTATATCGATCGCTCCGTATTTTTCCTCCTGCAAATACGAGGTGTCGATGTTCGGAAACACATATTTTACGCACATATAGTTAGTCAAAATTACCATCACCACGGGAATAAATGACACCCAAAAATTCGGAACTTTCGTCCCTTCTGCGTTCGTCATAATTTTTTCAACATGATTTCCGTAAGTTTCTCCGGCGAGGCGCGCGGCTTTTGCTTGAGTATTCAACCATGCCATACCGAACCCGATCATGATTAATGTCGCGATGATACTTATCACAGGCGCGGCGAATGCGTTTGTTCCGAAATACTGGCACGGAATGATATTTTGAATTGCCGGAGTGCCGGGAACGGCAGACATCGTAAACGTAAATGCTCCCAAGGCGATTGCTCCCGGAATAAGTCTTTTCGGAGTGTCGGATTTCCTAAATAATTCCACGGCGATAGGATAGACCGCGAAAACAACGACGAATAGTGAAACTCCTCCGTAAGTAAGAACAGCACACGACAGAACAACGGCCAATATTGCGTGTTGAGGACCGATTTTTTCCGAAATATAATCCGCGATGGATTGCGCGCAGCCTGAACTTTCCATAATTTTTCCGAAAACAGCACTGAGAAGGAAAAGAGGGAAATAAATTGTCGCGAAATCTCCCAATTTTACCATAAATATCTGCGTGTAATGAGCCAGCAGAGACTCGCCCCCGCTGAGTAAGACCGCGAATGACGCTAATATCGGTGACAATACCAACACCGAAAACCCTCGATATGCCAGGAACATCAAAAATGCAATCGACACAAATATGCTGAATATCTCCATCAGTGGTTTCTCCTATTTAAATAACCCGGAGAAAATCCTATCTGCAAAACGTTAATTTTTTGTTAATCTATGACTTTACCTTGTCGTTCCTCAATAAAAGATAAAATCTCAAAAATCTATCCTCACGAAAAGACCAGAGCTCGAGGAAAAACCACTCGGCTCAACCCTGTGATTTTTAACCCCTCCCCTACACTAAAAACTTTCGGGAAAAACCACTTTGCCCAACTCCGCGATGCTTAAAAACAAAAATCCAAAGACCAAAAACTCCGCGCCGTAACGCGGAGCTTTTATAGAAAAAAATGAAAAACTTAGCGCCTTTTTGCGTTGAAACGAATTTTTTGTACTGACGCACTCTTCCAAAAATTTTCGAGATTTCTCAACGTGTCCACCAAATCATCAAAAGAGGTCATCCCTTTTGCTTTCAAAGTATCCACATGCTTATCCAAGGCTTTATCGAGCTTTTTGCAAAGATCCATACCTTTACCGGACAACTTAATCATATAAGATCGTCTATCATGTTTTGAAGATACTTGGTCAATATATCCGTTCTGTACCATCTTTTTGAGATTGTAAGACACGTTAGATCCCAAGTAACAGCCCCTTGTGGTCAGCTCACCTATGGAGATTTGCTCTCCGCCTAAGTTGTATAAAACCAGAGCTTGAACATTATTTATATCATCAACTCTCAAATTATCCAGTTCGCACTTGATTACCTCTAAATACAAACGATGCAACTTTTCAATCAATGAAACAGTTTCTAAATAGCCTTCTTTCATCCTCATTCCTTTCGATTACCGCCACTATAACGCATATTCGTAAAAATTTAATTAACGTCTATCAAAATTTATATCGCATGCGAATACAATTTTCAAGATGAATTACAAATATTTTGCCACCCATAGAGAAATAAAGGCAATAGCAGCCGTTTCACTTCTCAAAATATTTCGACCGAAATAGGCCAAATTTACCGCGGCAGTATCGTTAAACCTTTCTATTTCTTGATCTGAAAAACCGCCTTCCGGACCCACGGCAAATATAATATCTTTTTCTACACAATGCGACATTTTTGCCACATTTTTCTTTTCAATTCCTACCAAAATTTTTTGATTTTCGGATAAATTGCCCAGAAAATCTTTCAATTTAACTATTTCATGAATTTTTGGAACAGTTAACCTCTTGGATTGTTCGCAGGCTTGTATAATTATTTGCTTAACCTTTTGTTTATTAAAGGTTTTATACTGAGTGTAATCGGTAATTATAGGATAAATATTTTGCACACCCAGTTCCGTAATTTTTTCAATCATGATTGAAAATTTATTGGGATTTATCAGCGCGCATGCGATACTCGGACCGATCTCATCGCAAGGTTCTCGCAGTAATTTCAGAGGTGTGACGAGATTTCTCTTAACGCTCTTAATTGAACATTCCCACTCGCCCGAAATACTGTTAAAAATTCGAACATTGTCATTTTCTTTTAGTCGCAAGACTTTGTTTGCGTGAAACATCTGCTCAGGAGAAATCGACACATCTCCACCGCAAACTATTTCACTTTCAACAAAGAATCTGGGAATGTGTTTCACGATAAAACCCGCAAACCATGCTGATAAAATTTCGCATTCATCATTTTGATATATAAGCCTTGCAACCGTTGTCCTGCATCGCGGAAATAATCTTTTTGGCCTCGGTCTTATTCTTGAAAGGACCTACTTGTATACGATACTTCACACCTTTGTCCGGACCGAGATCAACTTTGTAAATCTTCTTACCTTTTCCCTTTAAAAAACGATTTCTGCGCAAGAGACGATTATACTCGCTCTCCGCGGCCGCTTTGGTTTCGACGGAAGCGATCTGAACCATAATGTCTCCCCTGCGCGACCTGGACACTTCCTCCGCCAATTTTTGCTTGTTGGTCTTATCCGCAATCGAATCCTTGAGCCGCCTCTTTCTCTTTTTGGTGGTTTTCGTATTTACCCGATTATCAACGGACGTATTGATCGGAGGAAGAGCGGTTTCCTCAATAGAAATTCCGGATTTATATGAATTACTTATCTTGTTGGTAAGGATTCTCAACTGATTCTTCTCTTTTGCCGACAACCTTTTTTTGTTCTTCAATTTTCGCAGAGTTTCATTCTCTGTGGCGGTCAAAGAAGCGTAATTTTCCTGCCCGACAGATCGATCTATTTTCGGATGCTTTTCCACATAATTTATTTTAATCTCCTCGGGCGCCAAATCATCAAAAGCTTGAATTATCGTCTTTTTGTCCTCGGCGGACAAAGATTCAGACATGTCTACTTCAGGAATCGAGAGCACTGTCTCGGGCTGATCTGCTACTTTTTCAACTACTTTTCGCTGATTTCCCGAAATATTGTCGTAAACAATTTTATCCTGATGCTTAACCTGATTGTTTTTTGTCGGCTTCTCTTTAATCGGAGTTTTTTCCGCTTGAATTACGGGTAGCTCGTCGATATTCACCGGAGTCATTCTTGAATTCAATATCCCGACAACCGCGATAACAACTACCGCGACGGCAGTTCCCCCGATGAACAAATATTTTCGATCATTTCTGAAGAAATGAGAAACCAGACCTCGATTAAGCTCTGCATCGGGAACGACGTCGTAATCTACATCTTCTACATTCTCTTCAACAAACGGACACATTACACTAATTCCACGGAACTAACCACCTAACAAAAAGGGCTCCCCCCGAAAATCAAGAAAGCGGAGATTTCCCCGCTCTCTCATTAAGCCGAAGCTCTTTTCTCGATAATTTTATCGATCAATCCGAAATCTTTTGCTTCCTCCGGCGACATAAAATTATCGCGCTCCATCGCTTTTTCTACCTCGGACAATTCCTTTCCTGTGTGCTTGACATAAATATTATTCAAACGCTTACGCAAATCCAAAATTTCGCGTGCGTGAATTTCTATGTCGGTTGCCTGACCTCGACATCCACCCGACGGCTGATGAATCATGACCCTTGAGTTCGGCAACGAATACCTTTTTCCGGCAGCTCCCGCGGTAAGCAACAGGGAACCCATGGACGCAGCCTGCCCCATACAAATAGTCACAACATCTGGACTGATATACTGCATCGTGTCGTAAATCGACAGCCCCGAAGTCACGATTCCGCCCGGAGAATTGATGTAAAAGAAAATATCTTTTTTCGGATCTTCCGACTCCAAGAACAATAATTGTGCGCAAACCAAATTCGCCGAAACGTCATTGACCTCCCCGTTCAGAAAAACAATGCGCTCCTTGAGCAATCGGGAATAAATGTCAAAAGACCTCTCTCCCCGACTGGTCTGCTCTATCACCATAGGAACTAAATTCATAAAGCTGTCCATTTTCATCTCCTTATTCTAACTACTCAGCTTTTTTGCTTGCTTTCTTTTTCGAAGCATCTCCTGCCGATGTCTTTCCTTTTGCATCCGACTTTTTTGCCGCAGCTTTCGGGGCTTTTTCGTCCGCAGAACTATCCTTTTTCTCAGAGGACTTCGTTGATTTTTTCGCTGCAGCTTTTTTAGCCGAACCGGATTTCGCGCTCGCAGCATCATCCTTGAAGAAATCAAACGGCTCTTCGTCGATTGCGATTAATTCCTCGATCGAACATTTCTTTTCTTTCTTGGAAATTTCTCCCAACAAATAATCGACAACCTTATTTTCGAGGACCGGTCCGATAATTGCGCTTGCCGCTTCCGGACGGTTGTAATACATATCGAAAATTGATTTTTCCTGCCCCGGATACATCATCGCAATATTTCTGATCGCCTGAACAACTTCATTTCTGGAAACGCGAATTTTTTCTTTCTTCGCGATTTCCGCAATCACAAATCCCAAGCGAACTCTCTTGATCGCAATTTCGCGACACTCTTTCTCAATTTCCGGAGTGAACTCTTTCTTCAAACGGTCCGCTTCTACCTTGATCTGCTTAACGACTTCCTTCTCCTCCGCATCAATCATGTTGCTCGGAACTTCAAAATCATACATCTCTGTGATCTTGTCCAGCAGATCTCTTTTCATGATGTCCTTTGAAATGTACTCGTACTTCGCGACCGCTCTGGATTTCGCCCAGGTTTTCGCCTTTTCCAGATCTTTATACCCGATGGATTTTGCGAACTCATCGTCCATTTTAAATTCTTCGGCCTTGAAAATCTTTTTGATCACGGCCGAGTAATGAATCTTCTTGCCCGCCAAAGCGCGATCTGAAAAATTCTCAGGGTAAGTTATGTCGAACTCCACGGTGTCATCAACTTTCGCTCCGACCAGATGCTTCCAAAAATCATCGACCAGCGTCTCGTCCCCGATAACGATTTCCAAATCTTCTATCTTTTCGTTCTTGTGCTTTTTAATTTTCGAAAGCATGTTGAGATCGATCGTAACCTTCTGGCCTTCCGCAACCTTTTTGGCTTTCGTATCTTCCTTCCAATTTTTAGCAGATTTTCGGATGTCTTCCAGAATTTTCTCAACCTCTTTTTCAGGTACTTCGGCCGTATGCTTTACCAACTCGATTTTCGAAAAATCGTGCAACTCAAAAGAAGGAATCAATTCGAACTTCATCTCGAACTCTATCCCCTTTTTATCTTCCTTAACAACATTCGTAACATAATTGAAGGAAATCGATAACTTTTCGTCCGATAAAACTTTCTTGGCAGCATTATCTACGGCCGTTTGCTTCGACTCCGCAACGACACTTTCCCCGTACAAACGATTCACGATATCAAGAGGAACCTTTCCCGGACGAAAACCATCCATCTTCACCTTTTTCGCGATTTCCTGAAGCTTACCCCTTTTGACCTGCTCTACTTCCTCCAAGGTAATTAACACATTGTAGCACCGCTTAAGACCATCGCTGGTTCTGCTCAAAACCTTCATAAAAAACTCCCTTATCAACTCCTGGTGCGAGCGAAGGGACTCGAACCCCCACGGCGTAAACCACCAGAACCTAAATCTGGCGTGTCTACCAGTTCCACCACGCTCGCAGTATCACATTCTGTATGTATACCATTTATTTTATCAACAAAAAACTATTATTTAAAATAAAAGTCCATTGTCTTGGTTAACAAATCATCCATATTTACAACGGGTTTCCAGCCCAAAATCGACTCCGCTCTTTTGATGGACGGAACACGTCTGTTTACGTCTTGATATGATTTTCCGTAATAGTCCGACGAGCTTGTCACGACAATTTCAACTTTACTCGCGTTCTCTTTCAGCTTTTCATATTCGGACGCCAACCCTTTGATCTTATAAGCCAAATCTTTGATGCTCAACTCGTTGTAAGGATTCCCGATGTTAAAAATTTGTTTGTCCGCACAATTGTTTTTGTTCTCGACGATTTTAATCAGCGCATCGATTCCATCCGAGATATAAGTGAAGCAACGAACCTGACTGCCGCCGTCCACCAAATTCAGATTTTTTCCGTGCAAAATGTTGCTTAAAAATTGAGTCACGACACGCGAACTTCCGTTGTTCGGATTGGTGATGTCATCAAGTCGCGGCCCAATCCAATTGAAAGGACGGAACAAAGTGTAATGCAAATCGTATTTGTTTCCGGCGGCGTAAATCACGCGGTCCATCATCTGCTTCGAACAGGAATAAATCCACCTTTGTTTGCAGATTGGCCCGGTGACGCAGCTTGAATTTTCTTCATCGAATTCCTCATCATTACACATGCCGTAAACCTCTGAAGTCGATGGAAAAATCACGCGCTTTTTGTACTTGATCGCCAAGCGAACGATGCGCAAATTCGCCTCAAAATCCAATTCGAAAATTCTCAACGGATCCTGCACATAAACCAACGGACTCGCAATCGCCGCCAACGGGAAAACCACGTCGCAATTTTTCACGGAATCTTCCATCAGATCGAAATCTTTCAAAATATCCGATTGAACAAAATTGAAACGGTCTTGTCCTATCAAATGGCCGATCTTCGCAGACGAAATATCCATCGCAGTAATATTCCAATCGCTGTGACGATCCAAAATTGCCTCGCACAAATGACTCCCGATAAAACCACCGGCTCCGACTATTAAAATATTCACTCTTTTATCTCCTAACTTTTTAAAAAATTACTTCGATTTTGTTTTCGAACTTTTCTTTTCCGATTTTTCTAAAATTTCTCTAATTACAAATCGCGGATGATCGCAAACCGCAAAGTAAGCGCGACCGAGATATTCACCCAACAATCCGATTCCCAAAATGATCACACTCAGCAGCAAAAACACAAATGCAAAATGCAGCCCGAATCCGTGATGATGTCCGACGACTTTCTTAAAAACCTCAACGAAAAAGTAAATCAAACTCGCGAAGGAAATCGTCATTCCCACCATCGTAAATGCCTGCAGCGGAGCGAGAGAAAATCCCGTCATTAAATCAAAAGTAATACGAATCAACTTGTACAAATTGTACTTCGAATCACCCGCTTTTCTCTCCTGATGTGTGACCGGAAAATCTACGGGATTTCCCGCGAATTTTTGCGCCAACGCCGTGATGAAAGTCGATGTCTCGCGAGTTTTCACGACCTCATCAATGATGTATCTTTTGTAGGCGCGGAGCATGCATCCGTGATCGCGCATATGAATTCCCGTTGTTTTCGCGCGGAACCAATTTACGGTTTTCGAAGCGTAGGTTCTAAACCAATTATCGTGGCGCTTTTTTCGATATCCGCCGACCAAATCATAACCCTCTTTCATTTTTTCGAGCAGATCGGGAATCTCTTCCGGAAGATTTTGCAAATCGGCATCAAGGGTCACAACAACCTCTCCGCGCACATGTTCAAATCCCGCCAAAATCGCGACATACTGACCGTAATTGCCGTTGAACGAAATCACACGAACGACATCCGAACGTTTTTTAAAAAGATCGCGCAGCATTTGCGGAGTTTTGTCCGAACTTCCGTCGTCAACAAAGATCAGCTCATAACTATGCCCGTAATCGTCCATGGTCCCCAAAACGCGAGTCGACAACGCCTCCATATTTTCCTGTTCATTGAAAACGGGAATCACTATCGAGACTTCCACTTCACCCTTTTTTTTGGTCAGCGCTTTTTTCGCTGCTGATTTTTTTTCGGTCGCGGATTTTTTCGTCGCAACTTTTTTAGTCTTCGTTTTTTCCTTCTTTTCCATCGAAACCCCTACTCAAAAAACTTCTTCACCATATCGATTATGTAATCTTGATCGGATTCTTGCAATGCGTAATACAACGGCAGACAAACTATGCGCTCGCCGACGAATTCCGCTTCCGGAAAATCTCCTTTTTTGAAACCGAATTCGTTTTGATAATAGCTGAACAAATGCAACGGCGTGTAGTAAGGAGTCGTGCCGATAGAATTTTCCTTCAGGAATGACATGAAGTCGTCACGCTTTTCGGAATCGGCCAGGCAGATCGGGAACAGATGTCCGGAATGAGTGAAATCATACGGAGGAATTCCCTGCATCGCAAACTTGTCGCCCATGTCCGCGAAAGCCTCACGATATCTGTTCGCCAGGCATCTGCGACGCTTGTTCATCATTTCAACTTCGCTCAACTGATGCAATCCGATCGCCGCCTGAATGTCCGACATATTGCTTTTGAATCCCGGAAAAACTACGTCGTAATAAGTGCTCCCGTTTTTCGAAAATCTGTCCCAGATCGAGCGATCAATTCCATGAAATCTTTGCAAACCCAAAGTCTTCACTTCGCTTTCTGAATCCAAAACGACGCATCCGCCTTCGCCCGAAGTCATATTTTTGATCGGATGAAAACTGAACACCTGAATATCCCCGAAAGTTCCGATTCTGCGCCCTTTGTAGGAAGTCCCAACCGCATGTGCGGAATCCTCGATCACTCGCAAATTTCTTCTCTTCGCGATTTCGTAAAGCGGATCCAAATCGACCGGCAAACCCGCATAATGTACCGGCATAATCGCCTTGGTTTTTTCGGTGCATGCCTCCTCGATTTTTTTCACATCTATGTTGAAAGTATCCCTTTCGATGTCAACAAAAATGGGACGCGCGCCCAACATCGCAATCACATTTGCCGTCGCAACGAAGGTCAACGGAGTCGTGATAACTTCATCGCCCGGTTTGATTCCGATCGCAATCAACGATGCATGAAGTCCGGCCGTCGCCGAAGTGAAACAAGCCGCTTTTCTGTCACCAAAATATTTACTCAATTCGGCTTCGAATTTTTGAGTCAATGGCCCCGTCGCCAACCATCCGGAATCCAAAACTTTCACAACTTCATCGATTGTCTCTTTACTAATTGTAGGTCTAGAAAGAGGAAGAAACTTTTCAACTTTTTGCAACGAAAATTACTCCTATAAAAACCAAAAAAATTCCGAAAATTCTGTAGATATTTACATCTTCTCCGAAAAAAAACCATCCGCCGACAGCAGCCAAAACGAAGGACAAACTTCCGAACGGATACAAAAAACTCAGCTCAAATTGATTCAGCAAATAAATCCACAACAAAAATGAAAGGACAAAAATTATGCCGCCGATCCAGATATTTACGTTGCACAGCATCGCCAAAAATATTCCCCAAAGCGATTGAGAAAAATCCAGGGTTTTTGCGCCGTTTTTCAAAAACAATTGGGCAGCGGTGTTAATGCAAACTTGGAATAAAATCAAAAAATAATTCATCATTTGTTAGATATCACTATAAAATTTTCATCAAAAATATGCACGTTATGAACCTGCGTTTTTTCCGCAAAAACTTTTCGATAATCTTCGCGTGATAGTACCAGAAAAATCCGCTGTTTTGTAGTGTCCCACAATTCCCAAAATTTTTCTTTTGAAATCACCTTGCTTTTTTCCGGTTCTGCATTCGCTCCGAATTCCAAATCTCTGATGGAATCGACCACCCCAGTTGTATCATTCAAATAAACGGGAAAATCCTGAAAATAATGGTAATAGAGAAAAACTAAATCGTCTTTCGTTTTATTCGCTCGAACATATTTCGCAACTTTTTTCGTAGAAGGCTTTTTCTCTTCCTGATAATAAGCTGCAAGCTTGTTAATCGTCCATAACATGTTTCCCGATAAAAATATGCAAATCACCACGGCCATTTTTTTCGGAATTTTCGAAAAAATCGCAAACAGAAAAACTATCCCGATCGCAACTAAACTTATGATAACCACGTTCAATAAAATCCGCGCGTCGGCATTTTGCAACACATCGCTTACTTCGTCTCGTGAAACATAATAGGCGATCCCCGCCGCAAAAAATAAAACGATATTTATGACCGCCCCTGCTCGAAACTCCGTCTTATTGCATTCATCGATAAACACTGCTGTTAACAAAGCGAGCGGAGGAACAATCGGCAAAATATACGGAATCAGTTTCGAATGAGAAAAAGAAAAAAATCCGAAAATACCAAAAATCCAACACGCCAAAAATATATTTTCGGAATTTTTCTCAAAAGATCTTTTCACTAAATTTTTCAAGGACGCGATCGAAAATCCTATCCACGGAATCATTCCGGCAAAAATTATCGGAATGAAAAACCATGCCGGCTGATATCGATAATGCATTTTCGTCGTGTATCGCAAAAAATGCTCCACAACAAAATAGTGATACAAAAAATCATGATTTCTTTGCGCCGCTAAAACATGCCACGGCAAAAATATCGCCAAAAAAACCAAGATCCCCGGAACATACAAAATCTCTTTCAATTTTCTCCAATTATTCGTGAATAACATCCACAAAAAAACGACAAATCCGGGAAGAATTGCACCGATCAATCCTTTGGTCAGACACGCCAAAGCCGCCAAAGCATACATCGCAATGATCAAATATTTTTTCGGAATTTTCGATCGATTTTCTTTAACAAAAGCCAGAAAAAATGCCCACAAACTTCCGCACAGCAAAACGGAGAGAACCAAATCCAAAATTATCAAATGGCTCAGTCCGTAATACAAAACGCTCGTGGCGAGAATTCCCGCCGCCATAACCCCGACGTTGCGCGAATAACATTTTGCTCCAACATAAAAAACCGAAAGACATCCGAGAATCGCAAACAAAACAATCCAAAATCGCATAGAAGTTTCATTGATTCCTGCTACCTTAATTGACGCCGCTTGCATCCAATAAAACAGCGGAGGTTTTTCGAAATATTTCATTCCGTCCAAACGCGGCGTGACATAATCTCCAGTCACAACCATTTCGCGAGGAATTTCCACGTAACGACCTTCATCCGGCGACGCGAAAGGACGATTCCCCATTTCAAAAGAAAAAAATATCCCCAGAATTATGATTAAGAAAGACAGACCTTTTAAGCCTTTTGGCCAAACTTCGTTTTGCGTCATAGAATTACATCCAAAAAATTACAAGTTCATTTCGCTCCATTATCTGCAAAACTTCGACAGCCCTCCTGGAGCGGGTGAAGGGAATCGAACCC
>JAGCFW010000018.1 GCA_017649895.1 Alphaproteobacteria bacterium
ATATTACATCTCATATACTCGCTCCTGAACTTTTCTTCCTGCTTACATGATTAATTATTGTGCAGCATAGATTTTCAATTCTTCCGCGAGCTGTTGTACAGTTTCGAGCGTTAGCCCGGTGCATCGAGAAACAGTTTCTTCCGGTATATTCTCGGAAAGAAAATTCCGTGCCGCCTCAAGCCTGGCGCGTTCCTCACCGATGGCAATGCCTTGTTCCCTGCCTTCTTCCATTATGTCATAGTCATGAATATTACATCTCATATACTCGCTCCTGAACTTTTCATCAATCTTGTTCTTTTCCACCAAATCGAAAATCTCATCGGTAAAGCCGTCTTCCGGAACATTCGTGCTGACAAACTGGAGAAATGCATACAATTCCGGATCGGATTCTTTCTTATACGCACTAGCATTATAAAATATCCTGTGCGTATTGTCATCAAATATTTTTTCGGGATGCTTCTCAAAGACTGTTTTAGTCTTGTAACACGGCTCTCCTAAATCAAAAGGATCTGTCCGGCAGATAAAGATAATGTAGCTTTCCTTAAGCTCCTTGATGTTTGCACCCTTAGCCAGCATATCAACATCCAGCATAGACTGATAATATCTCGTGCGCTTCTCGATGTTGGTATGCCTGCGGTTCTGCATCTCAATGTCGTAGACTTTGTCAGAATCCTTGACATAGACATCGTAGCGCACCCCGCGGGTTTCATAATACGGAGAGATGTCTTTCTGCAGGGTTATAAGCTCTACGTGGTCAACCTTGATGTGCAGCAGTCGTTCAATAACACCCTTGCAGATTCTTTCGTCCTTCATGACCTGACCGAACATGTAGTCGTCGGTAAAAGTAAGTTTTTCAATAGCTTTCATTGTGAACTCCTAAAAAAAGTATCACAATGTATATAGGTTTAAAAATTCATTTTTGTACGTTTTGAAAGGAAAAACAATGAAAAAATTTGCTGCTTTACTTGCGGCACGAAAAACGTTGAGAGAAGGTTGTCATATTAGGGTTTCCGCCGGGACCCGTTCAGTCCCAATGAGGAGCGCTAATCACCGTTTTTACACAGTTACAATAAAAGAGTAGTAATGTGTTTGATACTTATTTGCTTGACTTTTTTACTGTGTGTGATATATTTTTCTCAGATTTAAAAAAGGAGGCATCTGATGGCAGAATCTCTCATGAAAATATATGAAACAATGCCTGCAACCGCGCAAAAAGAATTATATGATTTTGCTCTTTTTTTGCTTTCTCGTAATGAAGATAAAAAGTTTGATATACAAAAAAAATCACATTTTGGCGGATTAAAAGATAAAATCTCATATATTGCACCTGATTTTGATGAACCAATAGAAGATTTTGCAGAGTATATGTGATGAAATATCTTTTAGATACCCATACAATTCTTTGGTATGCACAAGGAAGCAGAGAATTATCGCAAAAAGCAAAAACAATTATTGAAAACAATGAATGTTTTTACAGTATGACATCTCTTTGAGAAATAGCAATTAAACAGAAACTGGGCAAGCTTGATGATAAGGTGTCAATCCCTGAACTGGAAGATTTTTGCAAAGATGCTGGCTTTATCCAATTACCGACTATCAGCAAATTTATCGAAAATACAAAATCGTTGGAATTTATCCATCGGGATCCGTTTGACAGACTTTTAATTTCCTGTGCGCAATGTGAAAATCTTACAATAATCACACGCGACGGAACAATTCCTAAATATGATGTAAAAACCGTTTGGTAAACCTGCACTGCCGGATACATTGAAATACTGCTTTCGCGAGATTTACGGGGAATACGGACTACAGCGTAGTCCGTATTCCCCAACGAGATTTGTCCTCACGGACAAATCTCGCGGAAGGAAGGTTAGTTTAATACAGACATTAAAATTCGCAACAGCCTTAAGCGAGCCCTGCGAGTTACGGGGTCGCTTGAAAGCACGCTCGGATAATATGTAACAGGCTTTAGCGACCCCTGCGAGAATTGGGGTTTCACCCCAATTCTCGGTTCGGCATAATATCTCGTATGGGTTGCGGCTCTTGGGCAAAACAATACAAATCAGTCAACAGTACGCGTCTATGAGTGAGCGGGACGTAGAAAAAAATGTGGAAAGGCCCCTATGGGAAGGCTTCCACATTTTTTTCGTTACTGGGACCCGCTCACTCACAAACACAGTAATATTCATGGATTTGTGAAAGTATTTGCGGCACGAAAAACGTCGAGAGCAGGTTGGTGTGTTCGGGTTTTCGCTATCAGCGTTATTGTGCAGCTGGAACTTTCAGTTGTTCGGCAAGTTTCTGAACGGTTTCTAGTGTCAAGTCTGTACATCGTGCGATTTTTTCTGTAGAGTCACCTTCCATAAGCATATTCCGTGCTGCTTCAAGTTTTGCGCGTTCTTCACCTCGTTTTTCACCGATTGAAATACCTTCTTTCATACCTTCATGGCGGACATCCCTGTCATGGAGACTCCAAGAAAGATATGTCTGTTTAAGTTCTTCTATTTGTTTCTGTGTTTCTACCATATTGTCAAGTCTCCTTGTAAAATCGGATTCCGCTTTGTTGGTCTGTACGAACTTAAGAAAAGAGCGCAGGTTTTCATTTTTCATCTTGTTATAAGAGGTACAGTTAAAAATCTGCACTGTTGCAGCGTCATTTACATTAATACTTGTGTCCTGCTCGCACAGTCTCTTTACAGTATAACACGGAATTTGTTTTTTGAAAGGGTCAAAACGGCACAAAAATATAACTATGCTTTCCTTTAATTCGCTGTAATCCTGTCCCTTTAGCAAAGAATCCATATCTATCATGCTCTGGTAGTAACGCGTTCTTTTCCCCAAATCCTGCTCATCAATGTTTTGTATTTCCACGTCATAAACGCGGTTTCCGTCCTGAACGTAAACATCCAGTCGTATACCATGCGATGTATAGAGCGGCTCTATAGTCTTCTGAGATTCCGCATATTCAATGTGGTCGATATCAAAGCCCAGCATACATTCCAAAGATTCACGGCAGATTTCCCTGTCCTTCATGACGACCCCGAACATAAAGTCATCGTGGTATGTTAATTCTTCAAACGGTTTTATTGTGTACATAAAACAACCTCCACCTATTTATATAGTTTTAAAAAGTTGTTTTTGTACGTTTTGTGGAAAAAAAGTTTGAAAAAATTAAAAAATGTCTGCGCTGTCGGATTATTATCAAAATCAGTTCATCCACTGTCTCAATTATGACTATAACCGAGACAGTGGAATAGTTGTAATTGTGTCTGTGGAATAACTATAATTGAGACAATGGATAAGCGGGAAATTTGATGGATTGATAAAAAATCAGTTGTACTCAGTCTGAGTACAGAATTCTGATAAGCGTACAGCAAGATATTTTGTTGAAATCGACAGTTAAAATATTTCTTGCAATATACGGTTTTCATGCTATACTTTTTTATAGATGAAAAAAGTTCTGAAAACACTTGACGTTAAAAGACTTTCACATACAATCGCCTCGATATTCGATATTCGATATTCGATATTCGAATAACATCAGTAAATATTAATTCTTTCACAAAAGCCTTTTCGTGTGCGCCTGTGCATGTCCGAAAAGGCTTTTTTATTGGTAAATAAAAAAGGAGCAGTTTTTATGAAAAAAAGGAGAGGATTTGTGATTTTATTCTTTATGGTTATAGCAATCGCCGTTGTTTCCTGTGGCGGCGGAGGCGGTGGGGGAGGTGGAAGTTCGCCAACTTCAAATACAGCTTCTTTATCTTCATCATCAACATCAACAACAGCTACAAATCCTGTTGAAGTTGATATTTCAAACTTGAGTGCTTATCTTGCGGGAAAACCTGCCAACACCGTGACAACCGCATATCCGATAAAGATTACTGGTCTCACTACGACAAACTGGACATCCATTAGTACCGCACTTAAAGCAAACCGAACAAAATATGTAAACCTTTCTTCAACTGTACTTCCTAATGGGATTACTAATATGTATGCCTGTTTTTGTGATTGTACCACAATGACGATAGCTCCTCTTATCTCGAACGGTGTTACAACGATGCATGCTTGTTTTGAAAGTTGTACCTCGCTGACAACGGCACCAGTAATTCCAAGCAGTGTTACAGATATGAGTAACTGTTTTTATGACTGTACCTCGCTGACAACAGTACCAGCTATACCAAGTAGTGTTACAAACATGAATGGTTGTTTTGCAAGCTGTACCTCGCTGACAACAGTACCAGCTATACCAAGCAGTGTTACAGACATGAATGGTTGTTTTGCAAGCTGTACCTCGCTGACAACAGCACCAGCTATACCGAACAGTGTTACAAAAATGGGTTACTGTTTTCAAGGCTGTACCTTGCTTACAATTTCAGAGATACATGCTACGATAACCGATAATAACCGCTGGGTCGGATGTTTTAATAACTGTACCGCCATTACATCAATACAGGTACCGAACTCAACCGTAAAAGATGCGATTCTAGCAGCTTCTGGAAATACTGCAGTTGCCGGTGCAAATGTGACCTGGACTTTTGCACCGTAACGGGCTCGCTTGAAACAAGCATTAAAATTCGCAACAAACTTTAGCGAGCCCTGTGAGTTACGGGGTCGCTTGAAAGCACGCTCGGATAATAGGTAACAGGCTTGAGCGACCCCTTCGAGTTTTGCCTTCGGCAAAACTCGGGAAAACATAGTAGAGAGATTGGGAAGTATACCAACCTGCTCTATGGAATTATTTGCATTGTGAGTGAGCGGGACGTAGAAAAAAATGTGGAAAGGCCCCTATGGGAAGGCTTCCACATTTTTTTCGTTACTGGGACCCGCTCACTCCCAAACACAGTAATATTCATGGATTTGTGAAAGTATTTGTGTCACGAAAAACGTCGAGAGCAGGTTGGAATGTTTTAATGCTTGTCGCTGGGCTCCCGTTCCTCGCAAGTAAGAGAGCCGGTTGGTGTGTTCAAATGTTTGTCGCTGGATTCCCTTGATCTGCACCCGAAAATGACACAGTTTTAACAGAATCCGAATGACAACAGGTACACCATATATGGGGCAACCATGGAAAACATTGAAATCGAGAAGAAGGTAAAACTTCTCATACTTCTGAAAGACAATAGACTGTCATA
>JAGCFW010000019.1 GCA_017649895.1 Alphaproteobacteria bacterium
CGCCAGCTATGTCAAAGCGCATGCGCACGCCTGCGGAGCGCGAGGCGGAAACCAAGGAATTGCCCGCACAAAAGGGGGCTCAACACCAAGATACATCTGGCCGTGGATGCGCGCGGTGTGCCGGTCCGATGCATTGTTACAGACGGTGTCACGGCTGACTGCGCAAAAGCTGGCGAACTTATCGAAAACACCGGAGCACGAGGGCTAATCGCCGACAGAGGATACGATTCTGATAAAATTGTGCAAAATACTGAAAATTTAGGCATGAAAGTTGTTATTCCTCCTCGCAAAAATCGAAAAGTTCAGCGAAATTACGACAAAAATACTTACAAAATCAGAAGGTTAGTCGAAAACGCCTTTTTGCATCTGAAACACTGGCGCGGAATCGCTACCAGATATTGCAAAAATTTGTCTTCATTTCTTGCTGCCGTTCAGATCAGATCAGATGCCTGGCTGTTTGGGGAAATATCTCGTGACGACAGAGTCTAAACAGTATTACGCCTCCTTCAGGACTCGTGAATTTGGCTAACGCGATTATTCGAAACAAGATTAATTCAGAATCCAAAAAGTGGAAAGAAGATATGAAGTCAAGGCAGGAAGACATAAAAAAGAAGCAGGCAGAAAAGCAAAAATGCTTTAATCTTCTTTTAAACAGTAGTGATGAGCCAGAGATAACGAAAATGTGCAAATCAAAAATTGTTGAATTGGATGCCGAGATTAGCCGGTTATCTAATGCGAAAGAAAAAAAAGAAATTTCGTTTGCTGAGTCCACTGCGAAAAAACTTGAAAGAACATTGGAATTTGTGAGAAATCCCACCTTGATTTGGAAGGTCGGAAACTATAAACAAAGGAGAGCGGTTCTAAACTTGTGTTTTTCTGAGCCAATTTCCTACGACAAAGATAAAAAGTTTGGAACACCTAAACTCTCCTCAATTTTTAAAGTTTTTGACAGTTTTTCAATCGAAAATACAGAATGGTGGAGGGGGAAAGATTCGAACTCTCGTAGACTTCCGTCGACAGATTTACAGTCTGCTGCCTTTGACCGCTCGGCCACCCCTCCGTAAGAAAGCAGTCTCACAATAAACCGAATATTCACTGAGGTCAATCCTATATTAAAAAAATTTAATTTTTTATCGCTGCTGACATAGCCTAAATGCACTAAGCGGCATGGAATCATCAACCGAATTTTATCATTTGTATTTTTGCAACAAAATCTTCGTTAACCTCCACTTTTTGTTGGTCAAAAATCAAGAGTTTTGATACAATGTTCGCGGCAAGTTATGGAGGATTGTCATGAAGAACAAAGTTTCATCATTTTACAAAGAAGCTGTAGCGACCGTGGATGCCGGCCTCAGGAAGTACATGCTGAAGGTTTTTACCCATATGTGCATTGGGTTGGGAGTCACTGCTTTAGCTGCGTATTTTGTGAGCACATCTCAGGCAATTATGCAGACAGTGTTTGCTTCGGGACTTGTGTGGGGATTAATTATCGCCGAATTTGCGTTGGTGATTTACTTGTCTGCCAGAATCGATAAGATGTCTTCGCAAACAGCGCAATTCTGTTTCTATGTTTATGCGCTTTTGTCGGGTGTATCTCTTGCCCCGATTTTCGTTGCATATACGGGGGAAAGTATCGCGACAACGTTTTTTGTGACGTCGGCGACATTCTTGTCCATGGTGATTTACGGATATACCACCGATAAAGACCTGACAGGTGTAGGTTCCTTCTTTATGATGGGATTATTCGGGTTGATCATCGCAAGCGTGGCGAATATTTTCATGAGAAGTTCCGCTTTGGGCTTCGTCACTTCGGTGATCGGAGTTGTGATTTTTACGGGACTTACCGCTTGGGATGCTCAGCTGATAAAGAGTTTGTATTTTGAGGGAGAATCAGAGGAAGCGTCTGAGAAGAAATCAATTATCGGAGCTTTGCGTTTGTATCTGGACTTTATCAATATGTTCTTATATCTGTTGAGATTTCTGGGAAACAGAAGAAATTAGTCGATTTCGAGAATTTTTTCGATAAGTAATGTTGCCCCGAATTTCGGGGCTTTTTTGTTATATTGACCATTTCCCCTCAGGATCCCGACGCTTTCTCATTGCATCGATTTTTTCCCTATCATATTTTGTATTTTTGTTGTTTTCCATAAATTCAATCAATTCCAATTTCGGTAACTTAAATATCTCGTCAGAAATTATATCAATCAAGTCGCCTTGACTTTTGCTCACCTCTTTGCCGTTCGACGTTCTTTTTGAATCCCATTTCGATAACTTAAATATCTCGTCAGAAATTATATCAATCAAGTCGCCTTGACTTTTGCTCACCTCTTTGCCGTTCGACGTTCTTTTTGAATCCCAATTTTTTAATATTTCTCTTAAAATATTCTCCTTCCCACATTTTATTATCAAAGTTCTCAGCTTTGGCGAATTTGATATCAAGATTTTTAGACTTCTTTGGATTCTCTTCAATAGGTCTTCTCCATAATTACCTCTGCCTATAGCGTCCCTTAATAGGCCCAGCTCTTCATCAATTTCTTTAATTCTTGCATCATATTTCTTCTTTTCCCCTTCTGAGAGTCCTTTCTTTATAGAATCATTATATTTTTTTTCCACTGCAGAAAGTTTTTTTGATGTCAAGGATTTTAAATCCGACAATGCCGTTAATGTATGTCTCTTAAACCATTCAAACAGGCATAACTTACCAAAAATTCGTTAAATTTCTGTAAATTTTCCAGGATTTTTTTTACTTTATGTATAAACTTGTCCGAAACCAAACAGCCCCCTTCCGATTAGGAAAGGGGCAAAATGGAGTAAGATATAATGAAGAAAAAACTGATTTTATTAAGCCTGGCAGTGTGTTACTTTCCCATGTCTTGAGACATAGTATCATCACCGCTGAGGACTTTCGCTTTCCAGTTCGGGATGGGATGGAGCGTTTTTTTCCTCGCTATGACCACCAAGCCAAACAAAATCAGTTCTGATTTTCAAACCACTTAGGTCTTTTTTTTAATCATCAAGCTTCAAGAAGCTTACGACTGATTGTTGAGTATCAAGCCGATCGGGCTATTAGTATCGGTTAGCTTCATACGTTACCGCACTTCCACTTCCGACCTATCTACGTGGTCGTCTTCCACGGCCCTAATTGGGAGA
>JAGCFW010000002.1 GCA_017649895.1 Alphaproteobacteria bacterium
GAAGATAAAGGTGGAGATGACCTACAAAGAAGCGGTCACGGAGAAAATCGGCGAGTACAGCGGCGAAAAATGGGGTTTGACACCAGCCGAGGCGTACGCGATCGTGGAATTTTTGAATAGGCAGGACGAAGGCGCAGAGGTTAACAGCGATGATGTTGAGAAGGAATTGAAAACCAAGCTCAAGAAGGACGTAGACATAGAGTTCGCCAACCTGAATGCCTTCGTGGAATATCTGAAGGGCGACCTGGAGAAGACGATAGAGGTGGTGAAAACTGACGCGGAAAAGATCGACTACGCGATCGCCGCCTACTACCCGAGCCACAAGATCAGCGGATTGTCCGATGATGACGCAAAAGCCGCTCTGGTCGAGATCGCGAAGCACCTGAATACGCTGCCGGACGGCACGAAAACGCGCAGTTCGACCGTTATGGAGGCGCTGAAATCCGCAACCCCACCGAAGATTCCGAGCGAGGTTGACCTGACCCACGACAATTTGGAAGCTTTTGTGGCTGCACTGAACGACGAGGAGTTGAACCTGAACATCACTGTCCTGGAGGAGGAATTGACTCTGCGCCAGCAAATCGACGCCCTGCTCGCCGATCACACTCCGAAGGACAAATTGGCCGACGTGGACTACGACAGCTACCGTTTGGATTCGCTGCTGCTCCAGGAAACCATCGACGGCGGCGACGTCAAAAACACCTGGGCGGACGCGATCACGGCCTCCTTCATGTCGGCCCTGTCCGACGCGAATTCGAGCATATTGAAGCAGGATTCGAGTATCCAGCCTGCCATAGCTGCCGCGGCCGAGACGGAAACGCAAAGCCGAATCGCTACAACCACAGATGGTACGGTTCCGACGTCGCTGAAAACCGATATCGAAAACTATGTGGATGCACTCTATGAGGCACGAACGGCGGATATGGAGTCGGCGTTGGATTCGCTTCTCAGCGACGAAAACAAGCTGAGTGTGTTAAATACAACCGAGAGTAGGTCCACAATAAACAGCAAAATTCTTACAGATGTCACCGCCAATGGCGACGCGATGAATACGAAGATCGATAGTGTTTATGCGGATTTATACAATTGCGTTGACCCGATTAGAAGGTATGCGGTGACGTGGCGAATGCATCCAGATGTAGTTAGCGAATATTTTGAATATGTAAAGGATAATTACTCGACTGCTTGGGATAAAGTAAAAACAAGTGTAATAAATCAAATATTAAGTGAATCAACATATTCAGCTAAGGCTGAAAAATATTTGAAAATTTACCTATTTAATTATTTTAATTTGAATAAAAATAAGTTCCCTGATAATTTGGACTCTCGTGATCTACAATTTCTACAGAATATCTATAATAAAGCCAAAGAGAGACAACAACAACTGCCTAACACGGGGCCATTTGGAATTATGGATGTAGCAGCATATCAGGAAATATCCAAGTATCATGAAGAATATTTTATAAGACCGGGATGGCCAACAGAATTAAAGAGACAGAATAAACTGCAGCTTGTTTTATGGTCATATAGAAGGGACTTAAATTTGCTTACCCGTGAAGATATAGAAGATCGTAAAAGTTACGTATGGAAGAATAACAATAATTTCGAGGAAGGTTTAGCACTTACTGGAGCCGCGGGTACAGGTCAAGCGGCTTATATATGGGCTGATACCAATTGGGATGATCCTGTTGACTTTTTGAAAACAAAATCGATAAAGTATATATGGGATGGTACGTCTAGTGATGATAAAGGAACAGGTGCTTATAACCTTAAGCATGATAAATATTTGTGGCCTTCAAATCATGATACGAACCTAAGTATTATAGAGAAAATTAAAAATGGCCAAAAAACAGAAGTTATAGATCTGCTTGAGAGCTATGTACCTTTAGCATATACAAGAAATGATAATGATAAATTAAACTTTAAAGAAGAAGCTTATGATTATTTGGAGAGTAGTTTTCGATCTAGCGGACAAGAGTCTATTGGTTTCTATCAAAAGTATATGATAGAACGGTTACTTGCTGATGCGATAACACCATCTATAGAATTAACGGTTTCAAGATATGCTTACTCCGATTACATTAGTGGATTTATGAATAATGCTAATATTCCAACGAAGAGTGATATAACTGCGCAAATACAAAGTAGTCTTAAGAGTTTGGGAAGCGGCAATACGATAAAATCTGCTCTGAAATCGCAATTCAGCGAGACGGTTTTAAAACCTTTGGTGAATGATACATACGCGTGGTACACAGCGGACGGCGATGATGAAATTAACAATTACGCATCCTCCGACAAAACGAAGGTAAACATGCTGGACTACACATACGACAAATTGATCGGCGATGTGCGCGCGATCGACGCGAAAACGGCCTATGAGGTGCTGAAAGCTCGGGCGAACGCGACGAACGACGCGGCAATCGATACGCTAGTTTCGTCGGATTTGAGGGAGGCGCTGAGGAGTGCGATTGCCGAAGTCACAAGCGCGAGCGGCGTGGAAAGCGCTGCGTCCCAGGTGCTGACGGGCAACATTACTTCACAGAAGGCGAATACTTCCGACGACGTGAAAGACAGGTACGCGAAAATTTACCGAAGCGTGAACATCGACGAAAACACTGTGGCACTGGAGGGAGTCACGGATGCGGAGAGCGTCAATGCTGCCTTCGATGCTGCGATTTTCGGAACCATGAACGGCTATCTAGCTCCGAACGGAACGGCAGGGATTTTCGACGGCGTGGAAGGCGGAGTGACAGGCTTCATCGACGCGATCTACGGCACGGATGCGGCTGCTAAAGCGGCGGCGGTCCGACAAGTCGCGATGAACTGGATAACCGCTCGCGAAGAGGAGTTCAAGGCGGCCGACATCGCCGAGAAATTGATCGAGCTGCGGGAAGGCTGGACTGCGGAGACGCGGACAAAATACTGGATAGAGAGTTTTTTGCGGAACCATAATGTGGAGGGGCAGCCGTCTGAGGCCGACATTTTGGGCGTGCTGGATCAGTTGAAAGGCTTGGAGGGAGAGGCTCCGACCGTGAAGACCTCGGACATCACGACCGTGAAATTTACGTACGATGAATTGTCTGATTTGGTGCAGCTGATGCAAGACGCAGGCGAGATTTCCGATAAGATAAGGGTTGAGATGACTCCAGAGGAGAAGACGGAGCATTTGGTCAAGACGTATTTGGCCAATCATGTGATAGAGAGTAAACCATCCGAGGCGGCGCTCTATTGTGCGGTGACAGATCTGAAGAATATGCCGGAGGGCTCTACGGTGACGACTGATGATATCGCAGGTGTGAATTTTACAAAAGAGGAACTTGATGATTTCGTAGAAGATATGAAAGAAGCGGATGAGATTGCTGATGATATAACCGTTGTTCCGTCGGACGATGAAAGGATCATGGACGAGGTAAAGGATTATCCGATTTCAAATGTCGATTCCAATACGCTTTTCCGAGTGGCAAACTATCTGAAGCAGCCTGGAAGCGAGAAAACAAGCGCCGGCATTAATGGCTATTTTGGAACAGATTTGGACGTGGATACCCTTGATGGTTTTGTGGATGATTTCAACGAAAAGGAAGGGACGTCGATAGAAATAGAAAAATCAGCCCTTGAGAGTTATTGCAGAGATGCCGAAACGCCGGCTAAGATGAAAGATCTGGGCGAAGAAAAGCTTGCTGAGATAGTGGAATATTTGAAAAAGCCGAAAAATCAAGAGATCTATAACCAAACAAGTTATTTGTCAAAGTTAGACGAGGAGAAATCAAGTTCAGAAGTGAATAAAGCCTGCGGAACAGATCTGACGTATGACGATCTGAGTGGACTTGTAACATATATGAATAAAAAAGTCAGCGGGTTGAATTTATCAATAGAAAAAACAAATAAAGAAAAGCTTATGGATGATATAGATGACTATTTAACAGCTAATCCGTCGATATCTGGTTTGCCGTCAGATAAAGATAAAGCAAAAGCTGCACTCTATAAATTGGCGGTTTGTTTACAAAGTCTGAGTGGGGAAGTGGTAGTACGAGATTCTCAAGTTCTGGAAAAATGTGGAATTTCCGGCGAAGTATCTCTCGATTACAAACAACAAAAACATTTTGTCGATTATTTGTTGGAAAGGGATTGGTATGTACATGTTACGATTAAGGGAAGTGAGAGAAGTGATCAGGAACCTACTATGCGATCAGAGATTAATGAATTGATATCTAGTGCAAAACCAGCTGCTTTGGTGAATGATCCAAGTTTTACCAGCTATCGACTCGATGGGTATCTTAAATTTATGTGGCCAAATGGTAATGTAAAAAAAGATGATATAACAGAAGCTCATGTTAAGGGATGTTGGTCAGATTTGGTCACTTATAATTTCAGATTAATTATATATCCTTATTTTTATCCTGAACTTGATTATGGCTTGTCCAAAAAGGATCGAGATATAATCTATGAGATAGATGCAGAAGCAGCCAAGGTAATAAACAGCAGAATTCCTGCAAAAAACGTTTTAATAGACTCTATTAAATCATACGTTTCTGCTCTCTATGAGGCTCGGGAAATAGATAACAAATTTTCACAGATTGTTAACGATGATAATCATCTGGGTGCTTTGAATGCGGATGAGACAAAAGCGGAAATTCTGACGAAGATTATTACTGATACCGATACAATGAATGCAAAAATAGATAGCTTCTACGCAGCCTTAACTTCTATTGCGCAAGCAGTGAGAGAATATGCTGTAATGTGTATTTTTAAAGATCATCCGATAATGATGACTTCGGATTGGGTAAATACGGCTATAGATAAGTATATCCAGAACAGTAATGAATCAATATTAGAAAATATAAAAGGAGATATAGATGCAAAAGTGCTGTCGGACACAGAAAGTAACGCTAAACAATATCTGAAGTGCCGCATGAATTTATTCGAACCATATATTGAGCTTCAGAACCTGACTGACAGTATAATAAGCGATATTTATGATGATGCCAAAAGTCTGAATGACGTAGATGCTGCCATATCAGCGGCACAGCAAAAATATGATACCTTAACAAGGTCAAAAATTAGAGCGAATCAGATTATTAGTAGAATCGCAAATTTTGAGAAGAACGTTTACTTGAATACTATTATTCCGGCTAAGGCTGATATATCCGCGCAAATCCGAAATTGCCTCACTAACATAGGATATGGTAAGACGATCAGGGATGCCTTGAAGGCGGAGTTTAAAAATTCGACTCTCGCAGCTTTGGTGGATGATTCAAATGCGTATCCTGTAGCGAATTCTGGGGATGATTATGCCAACTTTAAGATTTCTGCTAGCGGAAATGCTGTGGATGTCTTGAATTATACCTATTCAAGGATAAAAAACAACATAATCGAAATCGATGCGGACGCTACTTATAATGTTTTGGAGACTCAAGCGAATGCGGTCAATAATGCAGCGATCGATAAGCTGGTTTCTTCAGATTTGAGGGATACTATGAGGAGCGCATCTGCGAATGTCACAACAAAGGATGCCATAAAAACTACTGCGTACAACGTGTTGTTGAACAATATTATTGCTCAAAAATCAAATACTTCTGATGATGTTAAACGGAGTTATACTAAGGTTGCTTATGGTAGAATTCTTGATGTCAGTAATATCAATTTAAGTAACGTCAACAACGAAAATGGTGTTAAAACCGCATTCTGTAACGCGATATACGCTACGATAAATCCTTATATTTTTCCTCAGGGAAAAACTGCGAATTTCTCGGCGGCAGGTACTAACGTAGTCGAATTTATTGAGATGATAGACGGCAATGATTTTCCTGGATTGTATACATCTACAAAAAAATTGATCGACAACACCTCTGTCCTGACTTCGAGTGTTATCGAACAACTCCGTGTAAAGCTAGTAGACTATGTAATTAACCTGGCTTCTAACGGTTGGAATGAATAGGGCGCAAATTTCCCTCGCTCGGAGGAAGGGGCTTTAGTTTCAAATCCTTCCCCCTTCCTCCCGGCGGGGGATAATAAACCTCTCCTGAATCAGGAGTCTTTTCGGTTGATTTTAATCTTCTGAAACGATTTTTTCAGGTTGAGAAGGTCTCGAGTTATGACATCCCAAACAGCTCTCGGATCGATTCCTTCGAGGTAATCATGGACCAGAATATTGCGGAAGCCGGACATGTCACGCCACGGGATTTGCGGATTTTAGTTTTTGACTCTGTCGGAGATTCGCTGCGTCGATTCGGCCAATACCTGTAATTTTCTGACTACTGCGTCGTACATCATCGGGTTGGCACAAAACTCCTTAAAATCTGCGCCCTTTGTGTACGACTCAACGGATTTTATGGAATCAAGAACATGAGAGATGTAAAGAAAGTCGTCTTTTGCTTTGTTCACAGCGGCAAGGCCTCCTTTTTGACCTGATCGGCGATGGCACGGTGCAGACCTTTTTCGAACACGACATCGACTTTTTTCTTAATCAGGTCTTGGACTTTCCACTGAAAACGTCCCACGTCGAGCAAAGTAGCTCCATTAATGGAAATGAGAAGGTCGACATCACTGTCATCACGAGCTTCTCCGCGAACCGTGGATCCAAAAACCTTAACGGTTTCGATGTGGCACTCCCCGGCAATGGCAAGAATCTTGTCTCGAAATCGAGTCCGTAGTTCAGATAACAACATTAGCTCCTCCCGAAAGCAATTATACACCACTCGCTTTCTGCATTCTGTATCAGTTCTTCGAATAAAGTCAATATAAAATCTCTGTTTTCAAATCCTTCCCCCTTCCTCCCGGCGGGGGGACTGCAAAGTGAGATTTATTTTTCGAATCGATAAGCCATTACAATCGCTGCGCATGAGGCCAACAGTGAGTATGAAAATGAGAATCCGTACCCGAGATTTTCGCACAGAAATCCGCATATGTTGGTGGAGAGCATGTAAGCGATGCCTATTGCGCAGTAAAAAATTCCGATCGCCGTTGCCCTTAGATTGACGCTTACTTGCAAATTTATCAAGGATAAAAATAGGAGTTGCATCGCTGCGTATTGTCCGCAAATTACTGAGACTCCGAGCAAAAATACGAATCCCGACGCGTCGAAGAGCATCAGGGTATAGGTCAGCAGCAGAAGGGTCAGGTTGATTTTCAACAAAGTCATTCTGCTGATTTTGTCGGACGCGATTCCGATGAAATACGAAAAAAGTATTTGCCCAAATGCCGCGAAAATGCTGGTCATTCCCGAAAAAGTTTGGGAGAAAAATAGCGTTGACCTCAGAGTGAGAAGGGATTCAGCAAAATGTCCCGATTCGCAGACGAAGGCGAGGAGGATGATTTTCCAGAAGTTGCCGTCCATTGATTTCAGATATTTTTTTTGGAAAGGATTGTCGAATTTTCGGCATCCAGCAGGAAGTTTTACGGATGTTTTTTTTATTTTCCAGACGCAGAAGAGCGCGCAGGCGGCGGGAATGGCCGACAAAATGAACAGCAGCTTGTAATTATTCGCGGAAAGATATATCACCCCCAGTGCGACAATACTTCCCAGGATGCCGCCGATGGTTTTCAGGGATTTGCAGAAGCCGAAAGAGGCGCCCAATTTGGACTGCGGACTCAAATCGGCGATCAGGGCATCGCGCGGTGAGGCTTGAACTCCGCTGCCCAATCTTTCGATGATTTCCGAAAAAACTACGCTGAAAACAGAATGGGCTGCAGAGAAAATCGGTTTTATCACCATAGCGATTGTGCATCCGACGATCAGCAGCAATTTTCTGTCGTAGAGATAATCACTTACGGCTCCCGCGAAGATGCGGATTAGGTAGGACAAAAATTCAACCAGCCCGTCTATGGATGCGATTTGCGAATCTGAAACATCGCAATCAAATTTTAGAAATAAAGCCAAATGCGAATAGAGCATCTGGGTCGAAAGACTCAAAAACAAACCATATAATGCGACAAGACAGATTTTTTTTGAGAAAAGTGGAGTTTTGAAAAATTTGCTGAATACCGTTGCCATTTTCTTTCCGATTAACATTTTTCACAGTATCTCATAATTGTCGCGATTTTTTAATTGCTGTCGGTATAAGATTTTTGTAGATTCAGCTGAGTGCTACATTCATTTTCCGGAACCTTCTCCGATGAAATTCAAAGATTGATCTGTACCACCAATTTGATCGAGAGTTTTAACCGATGTCTGCGAAAAGTTACCAAAGATCGTCCATCTTTTCCGGACGAAGATGCTCTGATTAAGAGCTTGTTTCTGGGTATTCAACGCCTTGAACGAAAATGGACTTCAAAAATCCATAATTGGGGCGTAATATACTCTCAGCTTCAGATTTTATTCAACGAGAGGTTGAATGATTCGAAGCTGAGATAAAACGGTTTACACAAAATCTTTTACGGTATCCAAAAAAACAGTCTTCTCTTAATTAGCAGAACAAAAAAACTCCCCGAGGGGAGTTTTTTATAAGAACAATAATCGTAATTAATCTCTTATCCTCTTACTCTTATTGGCTGGACTGGAGCAGGTGCCGGCTTTTGAGCAGGTATTTCAACATGTTCATTAACCAATGTTTTCTCACTGTCAGATCGACTCAGATTATTGACACCTTCTTTCTTTTCATTATCTAAATTAACCGTTGAGCTCTCACTGTTAGATTGATCTAGTACTTTGTCAGCAAAAAGCCCGCGTATAGACTCAAAACTTGTGGAAAGACTAGTTAGGAGAGCTTTGATATTAAGTTCTATCCCTTTTCCCTTCTTTGTCATGTAAGTTCCTTCAGTTGCATTTTCAGCCAAAGGCTTTAATTCATCAGCTATTTCTATGATGCTAGCCTTTAATTTATCTTTAAAACTCTCCCAGGTCGAATTCGATCCTTTCAATGTTTTCAAGCTATTTAGCAGTGCATCAGCAGCTTGTTTCGCATTATTCCCTTTTTTCGAGATATTGGTTCTACTATTCTTTTTTATCATAGATTCAAAGAATTCAGATATTTTTTTTGATTCTTTTTGAACATCATCCAATATTTTTGTTGCTGTTTTGGTTTTTTTGCTGTCTATTTGAATCTTTGTTTTTAATATTGTTTTGTTATTTTTATCTTTTTTAATTGTTGAGATGGCTGTTTTTAAATCATTGGTATGATTAATTATATTTTTCGATACTTCTTCATAATTCTCTCCTGCATATTCCCTTAAGACAGTATCGACCTCTGCCTTATCACCTTTAGTTCTAATTCCCAAAATTCCCGCGTCCACATTCGTCGTTATACACGCTGCCGCCAACATGGCGCCTAATAATAGTTTCTTCATGTTTCCTCCAAATTTAACTATTTACGTTTTTCATTCTAAGGAAATAAAGTTAACAGGAGGTTAATTTTTTGAAAAAATTTTAGGAATTTTCGTAAAAATTGGCTCAAGCCTTAAATTTTAGCAAAAAAACTTTATGGCAAGCTTAACACTTCTTGCAGAGTAAAGACAGTTTCTTCGGCAAAAATTTCTCTGCTTGTGTCTAAGATGACCATATCATAGAAAATTTGTGCGGTTTTTAGTAATAAAGGCGATGGTTCTTCTATTTCGTGAAACGATTTCTCTCCGACCTCGAAAACATGCCTTAGCGCGAAATTTTTACTGTTTAAACACGAAACAATTTCCGTTATAGAGTTCCTGATGTGCCTGATTTTTCGAAACAACATGCTTTTATTTAAGGCTATTATGATCAAATCTCCGTTTATCTTTAGACATCGAGAAATTTCGTTTAGTGTCTGTCTCGAGTGTTTCGAAAATTCAAAGAAATTTATTACGATGATTTTATCGAAGCAGTAAGACAAGAAAGGCAGATTTTTTTCATCTACAACCACCGTTTGAAACGGCCTGATTGAAGGCCATCTGCTGGTTTTGTATCCCGCAGGGATTGCGTACAATAGATTTTCGCTCTCCAATTTATCCAAATACGGATCACCATATCCCAGTATCAGCGTGGACTCGGAACAAGAGACTCGGCTAGACAGATATTGGGAAATTTTCTCCGACAAACTACTTCCTAACCGAGATGCGTAAAAATCTTCCAGCGAAGTAACATTTGAATATTTCATTCGTACATGTATAATAAACCCTACGATAGAGTCTACACGTAGTTAGCTGACTTTGTCGAGTTTGAGTTTGTTATTTTTTAGTTTTTTAGGAATTGTGATGACTAGATCTGATTTGGTTTCTCGTGTTTCTGCTATTTTTCCGTATGTAAATGTCGGAAATGTTGAGCGAATTATATCGATTATCATTGATCTGATGGTTGATAAGCTTAAAGAGGGAGGCAGGATAGAGTTGCGAGATTTTGGTGCTTTCTCTACCAGAGAGAGGGGAGAAAGTCAGGGGAGAAATCCGAGAAACGGAGAAAAAGTCCTCATAAAAGCAAAAAAAGTTCCATTTTTTAGAGCGGGTAAAAAATTAAGAGATGCTGTTAACGAGAGAGAATGGATTAGAGATAATTCGTTTGGAGATGAGGACTGATAATGAATTGGCTTACGAACTTTGTCAGACCGAAAATAAGGGCTCTGGTCGGGAATGATGTTCCTGATAATTTGTGGAGAAAATGTCCCGGTTGCGAACAGATGATTTTTCATTCGGATTTATCCGGTAATTCGCAGGTGTGTCCACATTGTGATTATCATTTTAGGTTGTCCGTGGATGAGCGAATATCCAGTTTGTTTGATGGCGGAGAGGTCAAAAAAATAAAATATAAGTCCCCGTTGAACGATCCGTTGAAATTTAAGGATTCAAAAAAATATTCGGACAGGCTGAAGGCTGCGAGGGAAAAGACGCAGAGCGAGGATGCTGTAAGCGTTGTCTATGGTCGCATAAACGGAAATAAGTGCGTTGCGGTTCTTTTCAATTTTGATTTTATGGGCGGATCCATGGGAAGTGCCGTAGGAGAGGGTATTATTGCCGGAGCCGAATATGCGCTGAAGAAATCGTGTGCCCTGCTGGTTATCCCTTGTTCCGGCGGAGCTAGGATGCAAGAGGGGATTTTTTCATTAATGCAAATGCCGAGGTCGGTGGTTGCGATCAATAAAATAAAAGAAGCCTCCTTGCCGTATATCGTGTTATTAACAAATCCTACTACGGGAGGGGTATCTGCTTCGTTCGCGATGCTGGGAGATTTTCACATTGCGGAGCCGGGAGCATTGATTGCATTCAGTGGGCCTCGTGTCATCGAAGGAACAATCAGGGAAAAACTTCCGGATGGGTTCCAAAAATCAGAATATCTGCTTTCGCACGGAATGGTCGATATGGTAGTGGAGAGAAAAGACCTGAAGGAAGTGATTTCTCGAATTATATCGATAGTTACTCACAAAAGGAGCAGCTAATTTGTAGATCTCTATTGAATTTTCGATAGAAAATAGTTCGCCGCTCTCATTGCTTGGTAGTTAAGCCTTTGTTTCGAATGGGTTGTATGTTTGCGTGTGGTTTTCTTTTCAATAGATTGTTTTTTATTAAAATATTTTTTATATTTTATTTATAAAACGATGGAGAAGGGAAATGAGATTCGTTGGTTGTTTCTGTTTGGGATTGTTGGCTTTTGAAGTATTGGCAGAAGAGGGCAATACGTCGTGGGGAAGTGGTTCAAGTCCTGAAGTTTACATAGATATCAGCAAAAAAGCGCAGCAAAATGCATTAAAACATGATGGGGTGAAGATCATGGGTGGACTGACTTACTCGATGTCTTCATTTAAAGCCACAATTCGGACCGGTTCGAGAAGAACAAAGCAAAACATGAATAATTTTATGCTTACATTAGGAATTGATTATTCGAAAAAATTCAAAAAGAATTTTATTCTAGGTGGTACGCTTTTGCTGGACTTTTGGAAAGCCCAAAAGAAGACCGGCGATATGCAAATATTTAACTATGACTATTATGACAGATGTCAGAGTACTTGGGCTACTTTATTTAATACCCTTTCAGGGGAACTGAAAATGCCGTGTATAATTCCGGAAATTTCGCTAAAAGGAGGTTATATTTTCCACAACTTGGGAACTGTTGCCTTTTTGAAATTGGGAGCGCAACGCTTGCAAGCTGAGTATACATACTATGTTGATGGCAAGCGAATTTCTTCTGTAAACGCAACAAAGTTCATTCCTCTGTTTGGAATAGGGGGGCATAAACGTTTCAACAAAAAATGGGGGGTTTCCGTCGAAGTGAATTTTCCGTTCAGAAGAGAACATGAAGGTATAACTGATTATGGTAATGTAATACATCATAAAATAAAAATGGGGAGAACGACGGTAAGAGTCCTCGCGACCTACTCTATTCCGGATAAAACGAATTAATCTCTGGAAAGTTATCGAGATTTGCGTTATTCTTGCTTCGTGAGAGAGGGGGAGTTATGGGGCATCTTTTTGTTATTTCGGGGCCTTCTGCCGTAGGAAAGACTACGATTGTTAGATATCTTTTGGATAAGAAGCCACAGTTATCCAGGGTTATTACATGTACGACGCGATCTGTTCGCGAAGGAGAGCAAGACGGTGTCGATTATATATTTTTGTCCAAAGAAGATTTCAGAAAAAAAATAGAAAATAATGAGTTTGCTGAGTTTTCAGAGGTTTACGAAAATTATTACGGTGTTTTGCTTTCGAGTATTCAGGAGAGTGTGAAAAAAAATGAGATCTCGATACTGGTAATCAATTGGGAAGGATTTCAGAAGGTGAAGAGATCTATCACCGAAAATGTTACGGGGATTTTTATAAATCCTCCGTCTATAGAGGAGCTGGAAAGACGTCTTCGACTCAGGAATACCGAGGATGAAGGCGATATTCAGAAGAGGCTTCTGACCGCTCGGTTGGATATTGCTCATTCTGGTGAGTATGATTTTTCCGTGGAAAATAAAGAAATTCCTCAGGCAGCAAAGGATATTTTTGACATAATCAGCAAGGTTGTTGAAAGCTAATCTGTTTGGATTTTTTTTGACTTTGTTGATTACTTCACGATTTGGTGTCAGTGCTTTGTTTTATTTGTTTAAAGGGCTGTTATGGGGCAGGTTATAAATTTTGGATGCCGTCTGAATGCTTGTGAATCCGAAGCGATTTCTCAGTTCGTATATGAGCTGGGCATAGTTGATTACACAATAATAAACACCTGCGCGGTGACAGCTGAAGCGGAAAGGCAGCTGCGACAGGAAATCAGAAAGCTGTACAAACAAAATCCGGACATAAAGTTGGTTTTGACTGGTTGTGCGGCTGAGTTGAATCCTGATTTGTATCTTAGCATGGACGGCGTGGTCGGGATCATATCCAATAAAGTTAAATTATCAAAAGAGGAATACTCAAAATACGGTTCTCTCGTAAAATCATTGACGCAGAGCGACAATCAAAAGGTGCGAGGCTTTGTGCAAATTCAAAACGGATGTGATCACAGGTGTACGTACTGCGTCGTTCGATTGACTCGAGGCCCTTCCGTTAGCTTCGACAAAGACGAAATAGTTTTTCAGGCGAGGGAAGCCTTGAAGCAAGGGCATAAAGAATTAGTTCTTACCGGAGTTAATATCTCGTCATATGGGCAGGATTTGTCTCCGAAAACAAATATTTCATTTATTATTAGGTACTTGTTAAAAAATGTTCCGGAATTAAAGAGGCTGAGGTTGTCTTCCTTAGATCCTGCGGATATCGACGATGAACTTATTGAACTCATTGCGGGAGAGGAGAGGTTGATGCCACACATCCATGAAAGTATTCAATCCGGTGATAATATGATTTTGAAGAGGATGGGACGGCGGCACAGTCGAGAGCAGGTAATCGAGACAAATCTGAAAATCCTGGGAAAGAGATCAGGTGTTATATTTGGAGCGGATATTATTGTGGGTTTCCCGACTGAAACCGACGATATGTTTGAAAATACCAGAAAGTTATTGGCGGAGGGGAATCTTTCGTTGTTGCATGTGTTTCCTTATTCGAAACGGCCCGGAACTCCTGCGGCTCTGATGCCTCAAGTTCTGAAGAAAACAGCAGTGGCGCGTGCGAAAATTTTGAGAGAGTGTGCGTCGGAAATTTTGAATCACAAATTGCAGGCATTTGTTGGACGAAAACTACGGATCTTGGCCGAGACTTCGGAAATTGCGAAGACGGATTCATTTTTGCCGGTAAAATCGTTATCTGAGCTTGAGGTAGGAAAAGAGTATTGGATAAATTGCTTAAAAGTAGAGAACAATACGATCATAGGAGAGCTTTAAAATGGGGATTCTTGACAAATTAAAGGAGACTTTTAGAAAAACGTCTGAAGGCATTTTAATTGCGGTTGCCGGGAAGAAGATTGACGAGAATTTTTATCAGGAAATAGAAGATGCCTTAATACGGGCCGATGTCGGGGCGCAAACTTCTATAATGTTGGCCCAAAAATTGGCGGATAAAAAGTTTCCGAGGGACGCCACAGAATCCGAGATTAAAAAATTTCTGGTGGATGAAATAACACAGTTACTCGAGCCTTACGAGGCAGATCTTTTTGATTCGGTAAACAAAAATCCCGAAATTATCTTAGTGATTGGCGTAAACGGAAACGGCAAAACGACTTCGATCGCAAAATTGGCTAATGTTTTCAAGAAGAAAGGTCATAATCCGTTGCTGATTGCCGGAGATACTTTCCGTGCAGCGGCCGTAGAGCAACTGAAATATTGGGGGAATCAGCTCGGTGTAGATGTTTTCCATGGAAAGGAGCAGGCGGATGCCGCCGGCGTTGTATATTCGGGAATCGAAAAAGCAAAATCCGAAAATAAAGACGTTATAATCATCGATACCGCGGGTCGTATGCAGAACAGAGATGATTTAATCGCTGAGTTGGATAAAATAAAAAGAGTTATAAAAAAGATAGACGAGACAGCGCCACACAAAACAGTTTTGGTGTTAGATGGTTTGACGGGTCAAACTGCTCATCTTCAGGTTGAATCCTTCTTGAATAAAGTAGGCATCGACGGATTGATTGTTACAAAACTGGATTCGACGGCCAAGGGCGGAGTGGTGATTTCTCTGACTCAAAAATACAAAGCTCCGATCTTTGCCATAGGAGTGGGAGAGGGGGTAGATGATCTTCAGCCATTTTCTGCCAATCTGTATGCAAGTGCAATCTTAGGGGAATGAGATTTCCGAAATTTCGGATATATTCCTTTACAAGAGGTTAAGATTTGCTCAAATTTTTTCATTGATGTACAATATTCGGAGGTGGTCTGATAGTTGTTCTGGTAATAATGTTATTGAAAATATTGGAGAATTATTATGGCGAGCTTGTTGATAATTTTATTTTGTTTGTTTTTTCTGGGGATTTATTTTTTGCCGGTGATCATTGCGAAATGCAGAGGTGTGAGGCATTTTGGCTCGATTGTTGTTATAAATCTATTTTTAGGAATGACTTTTGTTGGATGGGTAGTTGCGTTTGCTATGGCCTGCTCGGACAATTTCGAAGAATAGTGGCAATTAGATTATTTATCATTCTGAGACGCTTTTTTCAGTCTGTCATTTATGGCTATACCTATGCCGGCATTCGGAATTGGCATGACGCATATCCTTTTTGCGTCGGTAGAGTCCAATTTTCTCAGCATAAGAAAGAAATTTTTGGCAGCTTCGGTCAGATCTGAATTACTGCTTAAATTTAGACAGTATTTTGCCTCAGAAATTGGATTTCCGAAGGCCAAAAGGGCATCTTCTTTTTCTATTTTTTGAACGTTCATAACAATGGGCTTTGTCGGTTTGTAATGACTAAATTTTGAACATTCTATCTCAACTAACGTAAAACCGCATTTGTTTTCGATTTCTTCTTGAGAGATTGCTCCTTTCCTTAAGATTTTAGGCTGGCTTTCAACGGATAAGTCAATTATGGTGGATTCTATTCCCAAATTACAGGTTCCTCCATCCAAAATTACCAAATCGCTGCAATTTTTCAAACTTTCACATGCGGACTGGGCGGTGGTTGTGCTTAATTCCGAGGATGTATTTGCACTGGGAGCCGCCAGAGGAAAATTCAATTTTTTCAATAAATCTAGAGCTAGAGGATTATTTGGAACTCTTATGCCGACAGTATCTCCGCCGGCCGAACACATCCATGATATCTTCGAATCGACTCTCTTCTTTAGAACGATTGTCAGAGCTCCGGGAAGAAACTCATTCGCTAACAATTCTGCTTTCGGATTTATTTCTACATCTCGAGATGCGTCGTAAAATGACGAATAACAAACCGACACAGGATTAAACGGTGACCTATTTTTATATTTGAAAATCTTTGACACTACCTCATCAGAGTAAGCGTTTCCCCCTAATCCGTATACAGTCTCGGTCGGAAAAGCTAACAAATCACCACTCTTTAAAACCTTGCAGGCGAAATCTAATTCGCCTGCTTTTACGATCTTCATAATGAACAATTAAAATTGGTCAACAAACTAACGAGCTATCAAACGAGGACGGCAATTTCTTGTTCCTGTTCCTGGACGACTGTCTCTTGCTCCTTCGATCAACAAAGCAGCTTGTCCTGGCTGCAATTTGGTATCCATTCCCTGAACAACAGTTCTCATGGATCCATCCTCTAATCTCACGACATACTCGTATCCATTCTGAGACTTAAGTGCTTTTTCCGCCAAAGCACCACCAAAAGCTCCGGCCAAAGCACCAATTCCGGTTGCTATCGACCTGCCTCGACCTCCACCGATCAAGTTTCCGGCCAATCCTCCGGCAACACCCCCCATTAATGCACCGGTTTTGTTGTCTTCAAGATAATCGCCTTCTTCAACCGCAACCACTCTGACTGAGACAACAGTACATGGATGAGAAATCATTCCTCCTCCATCCAGTGATCTGGCATCATAAACATTTGCAGAAATATTCCTGGCACAACCCGATAACAACAACACTCCGCAACACAGTATGGACGATAACATAACGATTCTTTTCATAATTCACCTCATAAAAAATATTTTTATACTTATAACATAAGATTGGATTAATAGCAAAAATTAACCAAACATTAACTTTTATTTCAGACAATATCGCCGTAAAAAATTTCAATGCAATTCTTTGTGTGTGATATTTCAAAAACCAAATATGATATATTCAACACGGTTATGGGTACAGATTGCTGAAAATACTAAAATTTATGCTAAATCTTCGCTTTTAGCTCTAAATTAACAAAATGGTAATGTTTTTATGAGATATTACGCTTATGAAGAAGTATTTTTTATTATATTTAGGTTCGCTTTTACTTGTAAGTCTGCCGTCTTGGTCCATGGATTATGACCAAGATGAAGACGAGTATGAGCAAAGTGATGACGAGGGTACGTCAATACAGAACAGCATGATGATGCAACAACCAAACATGATGTATCAAAATAATATGATGATGAATCAGGGAATGTTTCCAAACGGTGCGATGATGCAACAACCAGGTATGATACTTCCCGATGGTACGATAAACAATCAAGTATATCAGAACGGTGATGAATATGCCCATATGGACAACGATGAATATGTTCAATCCTTGGTAAATAATATATTGCAAATCAGAAATGAACAACAGAATCAAGCTTTGAACAAGACTAAAAACGGAGGAATAGTCGTCAGTAAAAATTTGAAAAACAAAATTTTGAAGTTGCAAAAAGAGTTAGATGAAATCAGTCTTGGTTTGAAAGGGATTTCAACATCTGATGAATCGACAAAGAAAAAATCTAAGGGTTCATCAGAAAAGGATAAGTTATCCGATAAATCAACATCGAAAGGAAGGAAATCTTCGAAAAAATCCGAAATCGCAAAGTCTAAATCACGCAATAAGAAACGGAACAGCAATGGAATATATAAGATAAAAACATTGTCAACTTCCAGGAAAGCCAGAAGATTCGCGAAAAAAATTTCAAAGTTCAATCGGTCGGAGAGTTTACATACTGTAAAGCAGGTAACTCGCGAAAATGCTAAGAGATTTGTGCCGGAACATCGTTTTTCGAATAGTCATTCTTTAGAGCAAAGCAAAGTGAAAAATTATAAATCAACTGTTCCAGCTAAACATAGGGTTAAAATTTTGGGGACAGGAGAAGTTATTCCAGCGGAGGTTTACTATCAAAAGAATACTTTTTCAGATAAATCTAATTCTCAAAAAGCTCTTTCTGATTCTTTAAATAAACCTAATTTTCAAAAAAATTCCACCTATTTCTCAGACAAGTCCAAATGCGATAATGGTTGCGGGGCACAGTAAAGCTTCTCAATTTTGAGATTCATAATTACAAGGTTACAGATTTCCGAGGCATGTGTAGGTTCTGCGACAAATTCCAGGCAAGAATATTATTGATAATTAAGCATCGTTGCCGGTTGGTTCATCTGAAAGTTTTGCATTTGATTAACTGCCGGAATTTGTTCGTTCATCTGTTGATAATTTGTTGGGAAAGTCGGTGTAACGATATTCTGCTGATATCCAGTAGTAAGTCCTGTGTTGTTATTCAAATTTTGTGGATACCCGGTAAGTCCCATATTGTTATTCAAATTTTGAGAAGCTACGGGAAGTTCCCCGTTGTTTGAATTTTGTGAAGGTTCAGAAAGTTCTGCGTTGCTGGTTAGATTTTGCAACTCTTCTTTGTTTACTTCAGGAATTTCTTCTTCCTCATTTTCCGGAATAGTAGAGTCATCGTCCATTGTATCAGAGATAGTTTTTTCAACAGATTCTTGGACAACGTTTATTACCCTTGCTTCGGAAAAATCGTGGGCTTTAAGCCAATCTACCAATTTGTCTGCGTTCTCTTTTTTCCTGAACGGTCCAGAAAATATGAAAGATTCACCAATGCAGGTTTTTGATTGCTCAACGTGAACTTTGTACCCTTTGTTGACGAGTAACTGTTGTATTTGTAGAGCAATGTTGTCCTTAAAGTATCCGATAAAAACAACTTTTTTTCCGCGCAGGCTGTATTTATTATACTTCGTATCGGATTTGATATCTTGTTCGGTTTTTTCAGGAGAACAATTATCGTGTTCCGAATGAGATGCGAGAATTTCTTTCAATAGAGCATCCGATGACATCTGCGAGGCTTTTTGATGACTTATCTTTGTCACAACCTTAGAAACCGAATTTGATATATTATCGGCGCTGCTGGAAATAATTTTCATAACTTTTTCTGAGATACTATTCGATTGAGCTGAAATTTTCTCTTCAATATCTTGCTGCGATAGCTTTTTCCCTTCCGAATCTTTCGCTGCTTCAGTCTTCGTTAGTGAGTCTTTTCCGAATGTTGTTGTGTTTCCCATATAGAAACCCGCAAAGAAAAATAAGGCTCCTAATGTGATTACTACAATAATTCCTAATACTGCGACAACTTTATTCATATTTTTTCGTTCGACCTCTGTAACATCCAAACAAAAACGGTTACAATGCAACCATTATCTGTTAGTCTATCAGATAAAAGTTTACGCTTCGTAAATTTTAGGGGGGTATGTGCGAAAAACAAAAGAAAAGTCAGTAATAATATTGGCGGCGGGTTGCGGATCTCGTTTGAAGTCGTCTCTTCCGAAGATATTTCATAGAATCGGAGGGCTTTCCCTGCTGGATCATGTCATAATGGCTGCCTCTGAAATTTCTCCTGAAAAAATTGTCGCCGTGTTGAACCCGAAATATGAAAGTTTTTGTTCAGAGGTGAATGAAGATGTTATTAAAGCGTTTCAGCCTGTTCCGAGAGGTAGTGCAGATACAGTAAAATGCGCGATGAACAAGTTATTCCCTTCAGATTCGGGATGGGTTTACGTGCTTTACGGAGATATACCGTTGATTTCCGCGGAATCTTTGAATGCAATGTACGATGTTGCAGTTTCGAATGAAGATACGGCCGTTGTCGTTTTAGCTTTCGATGCTGGAAAAGATCAGAATCTTGGAAAATTAGAAATCGGCGAGAAGTATGGCACCATAAAGAGAATTGTTGAAGCGAAAGATCTGATAGAGAGCGATAAAGTTGTTCCTCTGTGTAATGCAGGGCTGCTGGTTCGGCGCGATGTGTTAAATGATTTGCTTTACAAAATTGAGGCGAGCGAAACCACAGGAGAATTTTATATTACAGAGATTGTAAGGCTTGCCTATCAGTCGGGATTTGATTGTCGGTATTATGTATCCTCGAAGGAAGAGCTGTCTGGGGCAAATACCAGAGCGGAACTGGCGACTTTGGAGAGATATTTTCAGGACAGCATGAGGCAAAAAATTCTCGATAGTGGTGTGACTTTAGTTGCTCCGGAAACTGTATTTTTCTCTTACGATACCGAAATCGAAAAAGACGTAACCGTTCATCCTTATGTTGTGTTCGGAAAAAATGTAAAAATAAAATCGGGCGCGGAAATAGGACCATTCTGTGTAGTTGAAGGAGCCGAAGTAAAATCAGCCCAAGTCGGTCCTTTTGCGAGGTTGCGTTCTGGAAGCGAGATACGTGACGGAGCGAAAATCGGTAATTTTGTCGAAATTAAAAACAGCGTTGTGCATGAAAAGACAAAGGTCAACCATCTTTCTTATATCGGGGACAGCAATTTGGGAAAAAGTACCAATATTGGTGCCGGAACTATCACCTGTAACTATGATGGGTTTAAAAAATATCGAACGGAAGTAGGTGAGGGCGTATTTATCGGGTCGAACAGTGCTCTGGTCGCTCCTGTGAAAATTGAAGACGGAGCGGTTATCGGTGCCGGTAGCGTCATAACGAGGGATGTTGAGCCGAGTTCTTTGGCAATAGCTCGTGGGTTTCAAAAAAATATAAAAGATTGGGCCGTTAATTTTCGTGAGAAGCACGCCAATTCAGTCTGTAAATCAGAAAATGTTGCAGCGATAAGTAATGTAGAAAAAAAGGATGGGAAAAAGACATAAATGTGCGGGATTATTGGTGTTATAAGCAAAGATAACAATAACGTCGTTCCGGATATCCTTAATGGATTGGAGAAGCTGGAGTATCGAGGGTACGATTCCGCCGGGCTGGCAGTGGTCGGTGCTGCTGGCTTGAAACGAATTCGTGCCGTCGGAAAACTGGAAAATTTGATAAATAAATTAAAAATTAATCCGATTTCTGGAGCAGTCGGTATTGGGCATACTCGTTGGGCGACCCACGGAAAAGCTACAGAAGAAAATGCCCATCCGATGCTTACGAGGGATGTGGTACTTGTTCATAACGGAATAATTGAGAATTACAAAGAGTTGAAATCTGATTTGTTGAAGAAAGGATACGAATTTACATCTCAGACGGACACTGAAGTTGTCGCTGTGTATCTGCAAATGGAGTTGGACAACGGATTAAGCCCTCGAGAAGCTTTCCAAAAAATGCTTCGAACTGTGAGAGGAACCTATGCGTTTTTGGCGATTTTCAAAGCTCGACCTGACGTGATTTTCTGTGCAAAAAACAAAAGTCCTATGGCAATCGGGTTCGGAAAAAGCATATGCGTCGGGTCGGATGCCAGTTCGATATCTGCAAGTTGTTCGGAGATTGTGTATCTGGATGACGGAGATTATGCAGAGGTTACGAAGGATGGGGCCACATTTTTCGATGACGGATTCAATGTCGTGGACAAGCCTCGGGTTGCCGTGACCGACGATCTGATCAATTCAGGAAAGGGCGGATATTCTCACTATATGATCAAAGAAATAATGGAGCAGCCAAGCGCAATACGTAAAACTTTGCTGGGGAATGATGTGCCTCAAAATTTCTTTGATAAAGTCAGCAGAATTCTTATTTTGGCTTGCGGAACTTCTTACCATGCGGGGTTAGTCGGGAAATATTGGTTTGAGAAACATCTGAGACTGCCTACGTGTGTGGAAATTGCTTCCGAGTATAGGTATCGCTCTCCAGTGATCGAGGATGATACTCTTGTTTTGGTCATAACTCAGTCAGGGGAAACCATAGATACTCTCGAGGCTATGGAATATGTTAAGAAAAATAATAATACGTGTCGATTGGCTGCCATTACGAATGTTTTGAACAGTGCAATTTCTCGCTTGGCAGGTTTTGTTTTTCATACGGAAGCTGGGGTTGAAGTAGGAGTTGCTTCTACGAAAGCCTTTACTGCGCAACTTACGGTTTTAGCGAAGTTGGCTTTTTGCGAAAATTTCGAGCTGCTTGGTCAATTGCAAAATCTTCCACAGGCTTGTGAAGATTCATTGGTGTTAAAAGAAGACATCGACAAAATAGCCTTCAGAATAAAAGACTGCTCGAATGCGATTTATTTGGGCAGGGATAACTTATATCCGATTGCCCTGGAAGGAGCATTGAAGCTTAAGGAAATTTCCTACATTCATGCGGAGGGATTTGCTGCAGGTGAGATGAAGCACGGTCCGATTGCATTGATTGATGACATAGTTCCTGTTATTTGCTTATGCCCGTCCGGAAGTATGTTTGACAAGATGTTTTCAAATATTCAGGTTGCACAGGCTAGAGGAAAAAATGTCATTGTGTTTACCGATTTTGTAGGAGCCAAGAGTTTTGATAAATCGGTTAAGAAGATTGTGTTGCCACCGATAAATCAAGAGTTGTATCCGATATTATATTCAATTCCTTTGCAGTTGCTTGCATATACAGTGACTGTACTTAAAGGGGAAGATGTTGATAAACCGAGAAATTTAGCTAAGTCAGTTACAGTGGAGTGAAAATATGAGTTCAGATTTGGAATACGCAAAGTCAGTTTTAAAGCAGGAGATCGCCGGGCTTGAGGCTATGTATTGGGCTTTGGATGCCAATTTTGTCTCTGCTGTTGAGTTGATTTATAACAAAAAGTATGGACATGTTATTGTTTCAGGCATGGGAAAGCCCGGACATATCGGAAGGAAAATTTCCGCTACGCTGTCTTCGGTCGGAACGCCTTCTTTCTTTTTACATCCGGCGGAAGCTAGTCATGGAGATTTAGGAGAGATTTCAAACAAAGATGCGCTGTTGGTTTTGTCTCTTTCGGGAAATACTCAAGAATTAATTCCGATGCTGTCCTATGCCAATAGATTTGGAATAGATGTTATCGCAATTACAGCAAATTCCGAAAGTGTTTTGGCGAAATCTGCGAATATAGTTATACTGATGCCAGGTGTTGACGAGGCTTGTCCCTACAATTTGGCTCCGACAACTACTACAACGATGATGTTGGCTGTGGGCGACGCTTTGGCGTTATCTTTGTTGAATAAAAAATCTTTTTCTCGTGATGATTTTAAAAATCTGCATCCGGGGGGAACGTTGGGTAAGCGTCTTCTTAAGGTTATGGATCTTATGCATACGGATACACCGATTGTTAAAAAAAATACTCCAATGAAAGAGGTTCTGATAGAAATGACCAAGAAATCTTTCGGGTGTGCGTGCGTAGTAGATAATGACGGAAAGGTCGTAGGGATAATCACGGACGGCGATCTGAGGCGAAAAATAGGGGCAGAGTTTTTGGATAAAACGGCTGATGAAATTATGACTCCTGATCCGAAGGTTGTGTCGGAGGACATGTTTGCTCAGGAAGCCACAAAGATTATGAATAAATATTCCATAACGAGTCTTTTGGTTTGTAAGGACAAGATACCTTGCGGAATTATACACATTCACGATTGTTTGAGAGCCGGCCTTGCTTAAAAGAAAGTGGAAAATCAGAGCAATTTCATTTTTATTTGTTGGGGCTGCAGGGTTCATATTTTGGAAAGTGAGTCGATCTGCTTTTTCAATAAGTAGAGTCATGCTCGAGAGAAGTTCCAATGAAATTTCCGAGAAGAATGAGTTTAAAGATGTCGTTTATACATCCTTTGATAAGGATTCCAATGAGATTATATTGGAATCTTCCAAAGTAAGGGAAACTAGCGATAAAGTTTTCGATTTCAGTAACTTAGTTACAACTTTTAATATATCTCCGGATGAAACAGCAACCATCTTTGCGGATGACACTCATTTTGTTTCAAAAGATTCCAAACAATGTGAAATGAACGGAAATGTCAGACTTCTGACAGAAGAAGGGCTTTTGTTGGAAACAGAACAATCTTTCATTGATATGGATAAAAAGATTGCTCATGGAGATACTGAAATTTTGATAACCCAGGACGATACGAAATTTTTTGCAAAAAAATATAAGTTCGATATGGGAAATAAGGTGGTAACTCTCACGAAAGATGTGAAAGGCAATCTGGCGAATGATCTAATAATTGCGGATAAATTAGTCATTGATTTTGATAAAGCTATCGGAAAAGATTTTAAAAAGGTCCACGCTTTCGGAAATTCTTCATATAAAACGGTTCAGTATAATATAAGATCTTCAAGAGACATGATTTATACAGATCAATACGCTGAGGCGAACGGAAATGTTGATTTGGATTTCAAGAAAAACAAACATAACTATCGTGTTAAATCCGACCATATAACGATGGACCTAAAAGAAAATGTTATAGAAAAAGTAGTTGCTAAAGGTAATTTGCGAATAAAGGTAGATGACGCGACTTCAATCCAAGGAAGTTACGGTATACTGGAGAATGATCTTTTGACGATTACCGGAAATACCGTTATTTTTAATGAAAAAGGAAAAATTCTCTGTAAAAAAGCTATACTAAACATGAAAACAAATGATATAAGAGTATACGAATCAAAAGGAGTTATAAAGAAAAACTAAATGGCGAGCAAACTGACGTGTAAGAATATCAGAAAATTCATAAAGAAGAAGGCGATTCTCGATGGTATCAGCATAGAGGCTTCGCAGGGGCAGGTTGTTTCTCTTCTCGGACCTAACGGTTCAGGGAAGACCACGACGTTCTCCATTTTATGCGGACTTATCAAAGCGGACAAAGGTGAACTGTTTTTGGATGATATCAATATCAAAGACCTTCCTATGTATAAAAGATCTCGCCTTGGGATAGGTTATCTTCCTCAAGATCCGTCAATTTTCAGAGGATTATCCGTTGAAGAAAATATCTACGCGGTTTTGGAGATGAGAAAACTGCCTAAGCCAAAAATTCAGGAAAAGTTAGATTCTCTTTTGAAAGATCTGTCACTAGATCATATTAGAAAATCTCCGGCTGTTATAATTTCCGGAGGAGAAAGAAGAAAATTGGAAATTGCTCGCGCTTTGGCTGCGGACCCGAAGTTTATCCTTCTGGATGAGCCTTTCGCCGGGATCGATCCCTTGGCGATAGCGGATATGAAGGAGATGATCGGTGTGTTAAAATCCAAAGGCATCGGTGTAATTATTACAGATCATAATGTCCGAGAAACTCTTCCTCTTTCCGATTATTCCTACTTGTTGTTTGAGGGAAAAGTTTTAATTGAAGGAACGCCCGAAGAGATAATCAAAAACGATAAAGCGCGAAAACTGTATTTGGGAAAAAGCTTTTCAGAAAAATAATCTGATTTAGTCCAATAGTTTAATATTTCTTAACATTATTCAGATATACATAAAATATGAAGTGTAATTCTTTGGGATTTTATTTATACTACTTTATGTAAGGTTAGGAGGATGAAATGAATTTTTCTTTTTCAGGCAGACACATGGAAATCGGAGAATCTTTGACGCAGAAAGCGAAAGATGCTTGCGAAAAATTGGCCAAAAAATATCGTGTGGAGTTTTTAGATGCTAATATCGTAATGAAAAAGGAATCGTATTTGTTTACCACGGATATGACCATAAAAACCAATACGGGTAATTCCTATTTCGTCGTGAGTAGTGCCGAAGATCCTATCGTGAGTTTTGAGGTTGCGGTTCAAAAATTAGAGCAACAGTTCCAGAAAAAAAAGAAACCGGGCAAGTGCAACAGAAAAGTGGAAATAAATACTTTTGATAATCCCGTATCGGAGTCTGAAGAAAATGCCCCTATGATTATCGCTGAGATTCTAGATGATTTGCCACTGATGAGCGTGAGTGAAGCGGCGAAGCGTCTGAACGAAAATCAGCATGTTTTCATTTTCGAAAATATTTCAAACTCCGCGGTTAACGTTGTTTACTGGAGAAGCGACGGCAACATCGGCTGGTTAGACTATAAAATTAAAAGGCAGGGTTAATCTCTGCCTCCCCGTATTAACTTTCTGGAGAGACTCAGAGGATAAATAAAGGAGAAGTTTTTAAAATAATCGGATTTAGAGACTTTCTTCGCGTGAAAAGGAAGTGAGTAAATCGCACGTACAAAAGGGGGCTCAACACCAAAATACATCTGGCCGTGGATGCGCGCGGTGTGCCGGTCCGATGCATTGTTACAGACGGTGTCACGGCTGACTGCACAAAAGCTGGAGAACTTATCGAAAACACCGGAGCACGAGGGCTAATCGCCGACAGAGGATACGATTCTGATAAAATTGTGCAAAATGCTGAAAATTTAGGCATGAAAGTCGTTATCCCTCCTCGCAAAAATCGAAAAGTTCAGCGAAATTACGACAAAAATAC
>JAGCFW010000003.1 GCA_017649895.1 Alphaproteobacteria bacterium
TATCGACGCGTATAATTTTGCAAAGCGATTAAAATCTCTAAACGGTCTAACTCCCTGGGAATTTATCATTAAGGAGTGGAAATCTGAACCGACATTGTTTAAAATTAAACCTAATCCCTACAATGTGGGACTGAACATCTAAGCGTTACCAGCTACGAGTTTCTCAGTAGCATTATCGTACTCTAATTTAAATTTTTCCTTAGCCAATTTTTTAATCTTATCCCAATAAATCCTTTGAGAATCCCAAATGACTTTACTTTTCGATCTTTTTAATTCACTAATAAGCTTTTCTAAATCACTAGCTGTTTCTACTAATGCTAACTTATCGTCTTGCTCCAATAACAATTGTTCGTACTCTCGTACAAGATTATCATGCTCAACCTTTCTCTCATGCAGTTTTTCGATTAACTTTGTAAAAAAAGTGTTATCCAAGAATCCCTTAAGGTTTAAACAGTTTTTTGCAATGACAGTAGCGTCAGGTTCAAAAGTTATTAGACGTGTATCGTTAACTATTTTCATATATCCAACCAAATCAATCCTTTTGATTAATTCATTAATGCAACTTCCTTTAGAACCAGGTCTTACACCGTGCGGGTATTCTCTAACATGTGCCGTAAAAATAAGATGCTTATCTAACTTTAACTTAAATAATTCATTTAAAAAATTTTGAATATTACATTTGATCGCGCTCCATCCAGTTATAGTAGGCTCTCCGTTGTCCTTTTTTAGCTTTGGATCTTTTTCTGATAAGTTATCGAATACATATGTTACCAAGTCATCAAATGTGTCAATAATGATTGTATCATAGTTGTTTAACGTACCTGATTTTAAAACCTCCAACAACCTATCATAGGAACTTATAGTGATAATATTATCTTGTTGATGTGTTGTCGTAACTCGACCACCTAAGTTTAATAGTATTGGGTTTGGTGCAGAAAGAGCAAACGTCGTTTTACCCACACCACGCCGTCCGTATATCAAACATGATATAGTAGAAAGCGGAGGGAAATCCTTTGGATGTATTACTTTTATACTAGAAGATGTGCGTGTATCTTTTGTATGTGTTATTTCCATTGTTTAATCTCCGGTTGTTAGTTTAGTCTGCATTCTTTTTTATCATTTACGGTTATCTTTCCGAATTTAGCCGAAAGATCGTCAATATGATGAAGTAAATAACAGAAAGGCTCTAGATCTTTTGTGTTTAAGTCGATTACAGCTCCCCATTCACTACGAGCGTGATGTGCTGCTATCATTTTTGCGACTTTTTCAAAGCCTCTCGACATGCACTGAGTAAATGCCCATAGTGAATGATTTACCCATTTTGCAGGAAACTCGTCATTGTAACTTATTTCACCGTTCTCTAAATCTATTTCATACTCCCACAGCTTTCCGAAGTCATGAAGAATACAGGCAGCATAAACTTCTCCTTTACTTACTGAAGGTACGTTTAAGTAAACTTTTAAAAGATCATCTCCAATTTTCAAACATTCATACGTATGCTGTAATAAACCTCCGATATAGTCATGATGGTGTGCTTTTGCAGCTGGATTTTTCTTGAATTTTTCGGCATGTTCCTGTACTAAAGAGAAAACAAATTCTTTAAGTTTTTCATCTTCGATTAACTCTATATATTTCAGAATAGCTTGGTAGAGCTTTTCTATTTCGTCGTCTTCCAGACCAATTTTTCCTTTTCGGATTAGCTCCAAGCCTTTAATAGTATAAGAGCCATATTGTCTAGAATATTCAGAATTAAAAACCTTCACGATATTTCCTTTTCGAAAGATGGTTTTATCACTGATATTTCTTAAAGTATCCGGCCAAATTTTTACAACAAACTCGATCCCATCAATCGAATTTTTTAATTTCAACTCTCTGTATTTTTCACTCTTTTTTGTTAATTTCTCTTCTGAAGAGCAAATCAGTAAATCCATATTATCTATATCTCGAGCCTCAAAATCAGCCACTTAAACCTCTCTGTTTGAAATTAATGCTATCTATCTAAGGCTGACACTATATTATTCCTAACCTTTTGTCAATAATAAAATACACAAAACAGCAAGTTCTTTATTCCATATAGACCAAGAACCATTCTTTTTTCAATGCTGCATTATCTTCTCCATAAGTATCTATATGTTCTTCTGACTCTAAGTCTCCCACAAAACATGTTACATTATCCAAAACCACAGAACCTTTGTCGTTGCTATGACTCGGTACAGAGATGATCTTTCTTTTGGTTTCCTAATCTATTATTCACGTTATATGCATGGTTTTCTGCATTACGTGTCTACACTTAAGTATTTCCAATGATAGCCACGAACGGTTTTGGAATGCCCATTGCAACAAACTCGGATGGGTTTATTATCTTTTAACCCTATAGATTTTGCTGCTTCTGTAGCATTTTCAAAAACTTCACCAGTATCAATGTTTAACACTTTAGGACTTGTTTTTTCTTTGCTGCAACGGGGGCAGTTTTGTCCAGCGTTTCTACAATTAACTTCCGCCTGCCATTCATGTCCTTTCTTACATATCCACCATACTTTTTTCTTTGAGCCATATGAAACACTTGTAGGTAATAGGCTGCCATTTTTTTCATAGTTCCATTCCGCTAGTAATTCAGGATGAACTGTTGCTAAATCAGTTTCGCCTTGAATAGCAAATCTACCTGAACAATGAGGACAACCATGATTCCTTGACCTAGAGCAAATCGTGGTCTTCCACTCGTGTCCTTTTGAGCATTTCCACCATACTTTTTGATTGCTTCCCGCAGTAACATCTGAGGGTTTTAAATCACCATTTCTGGTTGGATGCCATTCAGCAGCGAGTTTGGGATTAGTTGTTTCTATGTCATTAAAGCCTTGTAATAAAGTACCCTTATTACAGTAAGGGCAACCGTTCCCTCTGTTTCGAGCACTTATACATGCCGGCCATTCATGTCCACATTTACCAAGCCACCAAACTCGTTTATTACTGCCGTAAACAATATTATCCGGTGATAAATCCCCATTTTTGGTTGGATGCCATTCAGCGGCAAGTTTGGGATTCTTTGATAATAAATCATTATAACCAACCCATACATAATCATTTGCGCAATGTGGACAACCTCTTCCTTTGTTTCTGCTGGCAACAACCGCCTTCCATTCATGCCCATTTTTACACTTCCACCATACTCTCTTTCCGCTTCCGGTAGTAACGGCTTCAGGTTTTAAAGAACCATTTTTTCCATAATTCCATTCTGATGCTAATTGAGGGTTTTGAGACTTTAAATCATTAAATCCAGGTAGTACTCTCAATCCACGGCAACACGGGCATTGCGTAAGCATACCTGTTCTATGTTTTATTGAATCCGTCCATTCGTGACCACATTTACCAAGCCACCAAACCACTTTGTTTGAACCATAATCGACGAGATCAGGTGTTAGCACTACATTCTTAGTAGGATGCCATTCTTTGGCTATTTCGGGATTCCGTACTAACAAACTGTTTTTTTTCTTATGCCGAATATAATTACTCATTATTTCAGCTCTGTCTTTCTGTACGTCTACTTCAGGATTAGCAACGCCCAAATAACGTAAGACAGAAATAATAGTATCAGTTAATGATTTATCTGAATTAGGATCGTCTATATAATGTTCGATACAAGAACTTAAGCGAGCTAGTCCCAGTTCTCTGATTCGTACCATTTCAACACTATTGTCACTACATATTTTGTTTTTTTTAATATCGTTGGCAGTTCTTGACTTTGATTTGTGCCAATGGTATCCGTCATATTCCAACGCAACATTCTTTGATGGAATGAAAATATCCAGTTCAACTCCCATATGCATATCACCATTGACGGCATCTGAGAAATACTTGGAAATATAATAAAACAAAGACTGCTCAGGAAAAGAAGATTTCATTTCCTTGGAGCAAACAGGACAACCAGTACAATATTGCACTCTATCTTTAATTGAAACTTGCCATTCATGACCCAATTGACATCTCCACCAGACTTTCTTATGGCTTCCGATAGTAACGGCTTCAGGTTTTAAAGAACCGTTTTTTTCGTAATTCCATTCTAATGCTAATTGAGGCTTTTGAGATTTTAAATCATTGAATCCTGGATAAACTTTGTGACCAGACAAATGGGGACACCCTTGATTCCCATGAGCGCGCTTAACAATTTTCGCTTGCCATTCAAATTCAAAATGCTTGCCAGTTCTTGGATCAGTATATGGCTTCATCCACCAAACTATCCTGCTGCTTCCAGAAGTAACCATTTCAGGCGTAAGATCACCGTTCTTTGTTGGATGCCATTCCTTGGCAATGTCAGGATTGGTCCTTTTTAAACTGTTTTTAACACCCATAATGCTTACCTCACTCAACAAGACCATCATAATATCATTAATCAATAACGCAACGATAAAGATGATTTATTCGTTTTTTAGCATTGATTTACGAAGGAGGGTCGAACTTCTGCCCTGCAGGTAGTTGTTCTGAAACATCAGTATTTGCTTACTGTTTAGTCATTTTTCTAAGAAACTCCATAGTTTTATGATTTTTGCTAACTTATTGATTTACTTAGATTTTAAAGTTCGTTTTTACCATCACCCGCTACTCCAATTGTTTTTTGCGAAAAAAATATTAACGATTTTACGAAAACTTGATTTAAATCTCAAATTTGAGCGGAAATAACGATGTTCTCTCTAACCCCTGATTTGGAGATTTTTTGGCGTTTGGAGACAGATTTTTCGCAAAACATGTAGATTGGAGACTAATCAAATGCATTTAATCTTTGAAATGAATTGATGATAAACCGCCTGTGTTTGGCAAATTTCTTTATCAAGTTTTCGCAAAATATCCTTATAAAACAACGAATTACAAACAACCTGGTGGACATTGCAGGGTTCGAACCTGCGACCCCCACGATGTGAACGTGATGCTCTACCACTGAGCTAAATGTCCAGTCCTTAAAATTTGAATGGTGGAGCGAATGACCACAAAAACATAACTAGTATTGGAGACAGCAAATCCCGATTTTTCTTTGTTTTTCAACAACTTGAATTAAAACAAAATCATTCACTAACCAAGTGATACTAAAAACGAACTTTTCGTTAAATTTTTAAATTCTCTTTGTAATTCAAGTAGTTACGCTAAATTAGTGTTTTTGGTAAGCGAGTGATAGTAAAAACGGAAAATGCTCTAGTTTATAAAAGTGGTCATTTAGCCATGAATATAAAATAGGATTGAAGTCTATGTATGAGATAAACTCTCCTGACATTTCTTTATACGAATGTTCTTACATACTCCTGTAAAATCTACACTAACTTTTGAGAGACTTTGCGATGTAACTTGGGAAGTGGCTTCGATTAAACCGTCATCGATCATTTTGTTTTTACCAAATCACCGAACAAGTCTTTACCTTTTCACCGATTAAAAACTTACCAAATTACCGAATTATTCTTGATTTCTTCTTAAAATCTATTAAAGTATTTATATTAAAAGGGATTAGTCATGCGAAAATATAGACCTAGAATTGCTGATGAGATTTTAAAAGAGAAACTGGAAGGCAAAGGCGCTGTTTTAATCGAAGGAGCCAAGTGGTGCGGTAAAACGACTTCAGCATCACAAATTGCAAAAAGCATTCTCTATATGCAAGATCCTGAGAAGGTGAAGCAAAATCTCGAGTTAGCAGAGATAAAGCCCTCGAAGTTATTGGAAGGAAATACTCCTCGTCTGATTGATGAGTGGCAAATGGCCCCTCAATTATGGGATGCGATTCGTTTTTCTGTTGACAAAAGAGACGCGTTCGGCCAATTCATATTGACGGGATCATCTGTTCCCGCTGATATGTCCAAGGTCTATCACTCTGGAGCCGGAAGAATTACCAAAATGCTCATGCGACCTATGAGTTTATTTGAGTCAGGAGATTCTAACGGAACAGTCTCTCTTCAAGAGTTGTTTAACGATCATCTTGATATAGATGGTACCAATTCCATAGACATAGATAAGCTGTCTTTTTTGATTTGTAGAGGAGGCTGGCCAAAATCGCTGGGTTGTCCCGATAAAGTCGCTCTACAACAAGCCTCTGATTACTACAGCGTTATTATCGATACTGATATATCAAAAGTCGACAATGTTCACAGGAACAAAGGGAGAGCTCATCGTTTGATGCGAACTTACTCGAGATTTATCGGATCTCAAGCCACTTTGCAATCGATCAGCAGTGATTTACAAACCAACGAAGCACAAACCATATCTGATGACACAATAAGCTCATACATAAATGCTTTGAAAAAAATATTTGTAATCGAGGATTCTTTGGCTTGGAATCCTAATTTGCGTTCTAAAACAGCAATACGTTCTTCTGATACCAGGTACTTCACTGACCCATCAATCGGAGTTGCCGCTTTGGGTCTCGGACCACAAGATTTAATCAACGACCTAAACACATTAGGGCTATTTTTTGAAAATTTGTGTGTACGAGATTTAAGAGTATATGCGGAATCTCTAGATGGGAATTTATATCATTACCGAGACCGAAACGGTCTTGAGTGCGATGCTGTCGTTCACTTACGCAATGGCTTGTATGGATTAATTGAAATCAAATTGGGTGGAGAAACTCGCATTCTAGAAGGAGTAGAAACGCTAAATAAATTGGAATCAAACATTGACACTTCCAAAATGAAAGCTCCTTCATTTAAGATGGTTCTAACGGGAACAGGCTCTTATGCTTACAAACGCTTAGACGGTGTGTTAATTGTTCCTATTGGTTGTTTGCGAAATTAAATCGATCACCTGGATTTTTGGTTCGTAGCTCATCACATTGGTTAACCTCCTTTTCCTATCCTGTGCTCACAATTTCAAGTGGGTAGTGTGACTACCCGGTTCATTATCTTCCTTTTTCAATTTTGCTTTCAGATACTTCTAGTAATTTATGCAAAACCATCTGATAAGGTTAATCCTGTGGCGTAGGATAGCGCTTCTTCCTCGGTGTCCGCCTGCGAAATTGCGTAGGTTACTGAAACTTTCTATTGATTTTCTGGTCTGTCTTTCCACGGAATTATTTTTATCTGATCTTCGGGTCTGACTCCGTAATCATATCTATGCGGATTTTCTCTGTTTACACACAAACATATGTCCGACTTCGCCAGTGCCACCGTCACATCTTCGAGATCGGCATCTTCAATTGTCCATGCCCATAGCTCATCCGTAACTTGCTCCAGTTTCCCCCTATGATCTTCTGCTAATATCCAATCTTTAAGAGCGATTCTCGGAAAAATTTCATATTTCAAATGATTTTCATTGATGAAGTTTATTGGATATACTTCGCGAAGACATCCTGAGGAACAATTATCAACGTACTTATCAAAGTTAACCCTCCATCTCCGTCTTCTTTTTACGGCATCCACATGTTTCTCGTTATACAATTTACTATATTCTTCTGTGTCAAATTCGCCATTTCCCATCCCATCCACATACAGATCTGGAGAATATACAAAAGGCATATCATAAAAAATTCCATATTTCGGCTGGATAATTTCACACAATCTTTTTCCAATTTTGAACATAAAATCGCGACTTACGAAATCACGGCGCATTCCCCAAAAACTTTCTTTATTTTTGTTTTCAAATGAGGCGTAAGCTTCTCCATAAGAGCCAATATCCTCATCAGTTGATGACCTTAGTTCTACGTATTCAACTCCGTTGATATTCCGATCTAAAGCTTTTTTACAACTTTTCATTAATACATATTCTGCGTTACCCGGATTACAACAACCTTCGTCAAAATATGGGCCTATCTTCTCTGCGGTAGATAAGCAATAATTAAACCATGCTCTCGCCCCATCCCCAACAAGGGGTTCGAAACCATAAAACGCAAAAGATGAACACAATATGTGGGCTCTATTTATTGTGTAAACACTCATATTTTCCTTCCTTCCACATCAAATACATCACTAACTCCTTCTAGATCTCTTCTATTCTCAGGTAAAGACTTTTGCATTTTATCGATTTTGTCCCTTAATTCTGTCTTTGTTTGGCTTTTTGATTTTACCTCGTGTGTAATGATTCGCCCATCCTTTCTCACTACTGTCACATCAGGTCTCTTACGAGAATTTATCTCTCCATTTGTAACATCCTTCAATGATTTATCCATGTATATAACCTCAACATCCGACTTTTTGCTCTCCTCTACGGCTATTCTCATCGATCCGATTTCGTGTCCTGGAGTTTTTGTCACCTGTGCTTTTCCCTTTATCTTGGCTTTTCTGACCTGCCAACTTTCAGCGCCTGATTTTACATTATTTTTCTCCAACATTTCAACGGATACATTTGGACTCCCTTTAAATCTCCCTGCAACTCTGTTGATAACTCCGTTCTTTACGGATCGAACCTTTTGATAAAATTTTACTACTATTTTGGCTTTTGTGAACTTGCTCAAACCATAACCAATTGCTGCTGTCTCTCCCACAGCAACTGCTTGCCTTATCGCATTGTCCTCAGAAGAAATTTCTCCGTGCAACTGCTCATTTGCCGCGCTTACATCAAACGGCGTCAACAAATCTAACAATCCGCTTGTAACATTAAGTGTTGTTTTATCCACACTTTCCCTTATTTTTTCCCTCATCTTGCTCGGATCGCCACAAGTGAACGCTTCCACCATTTCTGGCGATGGCTTTGTTAGTTCATCTACAAAATATCCGACATATTCCTGAGCTTTTTCTCCAAAGGACATTTTTTCTAACCGTCTCGCTGCTTCTTGATATGCTTCTTGTTCCTCCATGTTCGCTATAATGCACTCTCTCACAAACTCTTGAGCTAAATTATCATCATGTGACTCCGTGTAATTCACCATAAACAATGCAAACTCTCCGTCGCTCATCTTTGAAGTTTGTTCTGCTATTTCTGAAGATTCCTTAGCGACCTTTGTTTTTATTTTTTGAAGACGTTCTTTTCTTTTTGATTGAACTTTAATTTCTGTTTCTGCCACAATTTCAGCAGCTTTATTTGTCTCTTCAACAGTAGATTTCGCTTCTTCCGTCGTAGCTCCTTCTTCGATGGCGTTATCGAAGACTGTCTGCTCGATTGCTCCCGCTACCTGATATAGATCTCCTATCGATACATTGTAGGAACCATCCTTGTAACTATATTCATCATCCAGTATGTTATGGTGAGCTTTTCCTTTTATTTTTACCTGTTCCTTCGGATTATTTGAATCCAAATGCGCTCTCGGCGCGGTGATCGGTTCGTCTAATTTTTTCTGTCCGTAATAGGCTGAGGTCGCCTCTAGATTTCCTCCCACTTCGAGCTCAAAACTATCCTCTGCTGTCAGTGCTGAAAAATTATTCACCCGATTGTTTTTCTCATGTATATCTGTTACCCCTCGGCTTGTACCGGTCACCAGCGAAACGGCTGCTTGCGCTCCGTTCTTGGCTGCCATAAATCCCAGGCTCGAGGAATAACTTCTTCCCTCCACATCATTCGAGTACTCGTCTCTTGATGATTCTATTTTCAGGTCATCTTTTACGTGAACTTTTCCTCTTTTCCCTCTGATTTGCGTGTCCTTTAAGTGAGCTTGTCCTACATTGATGTCGTAATCCTCTGCAATCATCATCGTCGGAGCATGTGTTTTTTGGTGTATATTCTGTGACTGATGCATCACTGACACCGAACTTGCGCATGCTATCGCTTGTCCTGCAGTTAATGTTTGTCCAACAACTGCTCCTACCCCTGGTATTGCGTATGTTAAGAGTGCTGTAACCGGATTTATCGAATAAGACCACCCTGTTACTTTGCTTTCAACATCACAAGTATTAACTATTCCTTCGCTCGTTAATTTCGGGGTATTTATTTCTAATTTCTTTGTTTGGTGCAATCCCTGCAAATGAACTGAATCCGAGCAATCTAACTTTATCCTCTCTGCATTCATCATCATCGTCGGAACTTGCTGAGTCTGATTTTTTTCGGTAACCTCCGTCTTATTTCCTATCGTTATCGAAGCATTTACAAATCTTTTCCCCGCTACTCCCGCGGCCATCGATAACGGATTCGATACTGCCGGCGAAGTTAAAGCTGTACCGATCAACATTGCGTCATCTATTGTCTCTTTTGCTTTCGCCACCGCAGATATTGCTGACCAAGCCTGGGCTTTTGCATTGTTTGCCTGCGCCGCTGCCATGCACGCATCTGCCAACGGATCTGATATGCTCATTTTTCCGAATGATATTCCTCTGCTCTTTACCGTCGTTTTATCGTGATATTCCAGCGTTGCTGCTGTTTCATTAAATACCGGTTTCGAACATATAAATCTTTTCACTCCGTTTGCGTTGACCGATTCAAATGTTATTCCATGTCCTCCTGAACTGTTCACTGTCTCACAATCAATCTCTGAGAATGTTCCAACGTCCATATATCCTTCTCGGTGTATCGTTTTAGATGAAAACAGTCCTTCTTTTTTATCTTTACCCCAAAAGTGCAGTCTTGTTTTGTCCGCTCCTATGCGCATATTGGTAGTTTCATCATTGAAGACGCGAGACTTAAATTTTGTCCCTCCTATATCAGTATCCCCTCCGGAAATCGTTATTCCGTTTTTTGCTCCTATCATTGAAGGAGTCGCCTTTAACTCTTCCCAATAAACCTCTTTATTTCCGTTTCTGTGATAATGCGATATTACATCCCTTCTCGAATGAATACTCGAACCATTATCTGCATGAAGATTCACATTATCTTCGGTAGCCATAATAACCGCCCCGGTCGCAGAAAATCTTCCGGTTCCTTGCCCTTTTTCTTTTACATTGATTTTCACCGAGGCTCCCACTACCGCAGAATCCTCTACATTCATTTTGGATGCTTCTGCATCGACTTTTCCTTTTACAGAACGCAAACCTGTAAACACTTCTCTTTCCGGAATATGCAACCTGTCTAACTCTAATTCTGTTTCATCAAGATTCCAGTTGTTCAAACTGAAAGAAAATCTTAATTGACCATCATTATCAGACTTTACTAAAGCCGTTGTATTTTCGGTACTTTCTCCTGATAATAACTTCAGGATGGTGTTTCCCTCAAATTCAGATTTTAATATTCCATATTTCGAAAATATTATCGGAAGCAATTTCGGGTAGTTCGAGCTAATCACCATTTTTTTTGACGGATCAAACTGTGCTCCTCCCAAAAAAGAAGTAATACTTGGAAGTATTTCCTTAGGGATATCTATCATCGGACTCTTACTTTCGAAACTCCCCCAGTCTAAAATACCGCGCAAGCTCTGCATTTCTTTTTTTACATCTATATCAATTGCAGGTCTCTTTATTGTACGACGATCATCATTGGTTATAGATATTTGTCCATCCGGTGTTTTTACTGCTATATCTTGCATTGCCGAAAACACAGAACTCCTTATATTTAAATCTCTTCCGTTTAGATATATTTTCTCTCCGGCTCTTATTTGTGATGAGTTATCAAGTTCATTGATTACATTCATGGATGTTTCCGGAAATTCCAAATATATAGATTTTTCACTTGAAATATCCGAACCTCTTACAATCGGCGCCTGAGCTGACTTTAGGAAAAGATTTCCTACGCTGTATATATTAGAGTTTCCAGAAGGATTATATGAAGAATAAATAGGAGTAGACCATTTTAGCCACAAAAACCAGTGATCTCGCATTCCTACCTGAACGGCTGTTTGAGGTATACAAGTGTTCTCAAACTGTTTTGCATCAATCTTTGAATCTTCTTTACCTACGGAGATAATATCCCCCAAATAATTACTTACTTTTCCGTTTTTAGATTCCAAATTAAACTTTTTACCCGATATAATTCTGGAGTACTCGTTTCTGACACCATCTTCTCCCTTTAAAGAGACTGCTCCGTTACGCGAACGAATGAAGCCATCCCCTATTGAATAATGATCAACAAAAACATCGTCATAACAAGCCCAAGTTATTTCTCCTTCTCGCTGCACATGTCTTCGACTGATCTGTCTCAACTCCTTTTTTGGTGTACTTGTATTTAAAATGAACTTACCATCGACATCTAGATCCTTATCTATATCTACATGCCCATCCACATTGCTAAAAATAAATGCTTCTTCTACTTTCAACTTTCCGGAAAGAAAATCCGCCCTTCTATTTCTCCAATTATGACCATGCATTCTCATTGTGATATACACATCTTTATAGTCTCTATCGGTTTGATTTGTATAGTCTTCGCTCATATCAACGTTTAATTGAAGATTTCCATCTCCATGAAACGGCATTCGACACGGATCAGGCATATTATCCACTGATATTCCAACATTTCCTTTTACCACAAATGCTGTCGGTATTACTTGTTTATATGAATGATATTCTGCGTCAATTGTTCCTGTCCCTTTAAGTTTATCCACAGAAACAACAACTCCCTTATCTTTTAATGTTATAGGAGCATCTGTGTTTTTGTTATCATCTGTTTCTGTTGCTTTCTCTTTTCCTTTGACGTTCAACTTAGAATCCGCAGATATATATTCTTTCAATTGATGTTCCCCGTCTGCATAAGTAGATTCTCCACGATCAGAAAATTTTTCAACAGACGTTTTTCCTTTAAAAACAATTTTATTGTTGTTTTCAATTTTTTCTACTTCCATATCTTTTAGTTCAAGCTCTGCTCTATTATTGATATAGGCTGCTTTCCCTTTACGGAAGAAATGCTTTCCTCCCAACAAAAATGCCTCTTTTGAATTAGAATCACTTATCCTTGTTTGAGCACCTTTTTTCGCGACTAAAGATAAATTCTCTACGTGATTCGCTTCAAATTCAGAGGTCCCGGCAATTGATGCTGTTGATTTTCCTTTTAAATTACCAACTTTCAATTTTGCATCATCGGAATACATAAAGTTCTCCGGTGTGTTCGCATCCTTTATTGTTGTGCTACTTCCTGCCTGCGCGGAAAAAACAGTTCTTTTTCTCGAATTTAGTTTCTTTACTGTTAATCGACTTCTTCTTCCTTCACTTGATATAAACTCTGCTCCATCCTCTATATTGCCTATTTCCGCCTTTGCTCCCCCTTTCGATTCCGCTATTGCGATTTCACCGCCAATCTTGTTGACTACCGCTCGTTCTCCTAATACCTTCAGATCCGAATTTCGAGAAAAAACCAAATGATGTATATATGTTTCCCCAGAACTTTCCAGGCTGCAATCAAAAAACGCTTGATCTTGAACGGATAACGTTCCTTTTTGCAAAAAGTTTAATAAACGCCTTCCCTGAACAAAAAATCTATCAAATGTGAGCTTACCAAAGTTCTGAAATCGTCCTCCGAATCCCATTTGGAAATTCCCTTCTTCGGCTTCAATCCGTCCGTTTTCTCCATTGATAAAGCTAGCCACCGAACAAGATATAGTTTTGGTTCCCGATGAAATTTCTCCGTTATTCACTACATTTACTTTTGAAATGGTTCTGGTACTTATCTTGAAATCGTCTTCTGACTCCAACTTTCCATTCACCGTTAAACTAAAAACTCCGGGTCTTCTAAAATTCAAACTTCCGTCTTTTTGAATAAATATTTCTCCGTTTATTTCTGAAGAACCCCATAGGTGGAGATTTCTGGTTACCAATTTCCCGACAACATCTAATATGTCTTGTTTTGGTCTTTTAAATTCAGCGATAAGCTCATTTACCTGAGTATTTCCCCATACTTCTAATCCTGGTGAATAAACTTTGCACTGTGAAGACAGAAAAGAGTCAAATATTACCGGCATATCCCCTGATGAAATCTCCACACCACCATCAGATAAACTTCCTTCTGTCATAAAAAAGCTGGTCCCATCCCAAAGACCAACCCCAATTCCATCGAGTACAATCGGTTCATCGGCACTTAGTTCTGTGGTAATTTTATTGTGACGAACTTTCACTACATCCGTGCCACTTTCTTTTCGCACATCGATATAGCACGTCGTCGCTAAAATCGCATCAATCAGACAAAACGCTACCGTCGTAAATATGACTCTTTTCATTTTTGTTGTTCCTTTAGACCGTCTTTTTTATGAATTCGTTACATTGCTTTACCAAAGCATCAATCTCCGTGGACGGAAAATCTATGACCGAAGGATTTATCTTCCCTGATTCTCGATAAAGCCTCTGTAACGGTGATTCCGGGTTCGTTTCAAAATCAAACAAAAGCTTTGCTCTATCCTGTATTGCAGCAATTGTCGCATTTAAATCTCTCTGAAATGCATTTTTAGCAATGTTCTGCCATGCCGTACTTGGACTCTCAACTCTAGCATGCCAGTCACGTCCAACGTTACCAAATATTCCCCAAGAATGCCCCCAATATCTACCTTGATATTCCTTCCAATACTCTCCTAATTGAGCACCGTTTTTGTGATAATACATCACGTAAATATGTTGACGCCAATGCCAAGGACGCGTCAGCTTTGCTTCTACAACATCATCCGCTGCATTTCTTTGAAAAATGGTAGCCAACCGAGCTGAAACCACGTCTCGATCTGTTCCATTAAGGGAACTAATTTGTCCCTCCAATCTTCCCTTCGCATTTAACAAAGGTCTACCTATATCTGAACCGCTAAAAGCATTTGTTTTTTCCCAAGACATATCAGAAAATAAACCATCAACGTTTATTGAAAATGGAAAATTCCCGTATTTAGCCAATACAGCATTTCTACTTGTTCTATCTAACCACACTCTTATTGCTTCTAAATCAGACGGTTTTGCTTCGACACCCAAATCTTCTCTTCCCAATAACTCCGAAAATAATCTGACCTTATTGTATATGTCTTCTACTCGACTCCTTCTAACAAACAGATCCCCTATGCCTCTTATTTCCTGCGCATTACCTGAAATAAAAGAATGGCTTCTTATGAATTCATTATCCGGATTGGACCTGTATACACCATTGATAAGACTCAGTAATTCCTTATCCTTTTCCAGCTGAACATTAAGTGCCATAAATTCATTGATCTTGTCGTTCATTATAGCTATCTGGCGATCATACGCTTTTGCCAGATTTTTTTTCTGATCTTTGTAGCTCTTTTCAACCTCTGTTATAATGTCATCGTATCTGTACTCCAGATTCTCAAGCAAGGTATTTGTACTATCTTCGTACTGCTTCTGCGTTTTTTCAAAAACCTCTCTTAACGTCTTCTCTAAATTATCTTTACCTTCCTGTACTTCATTTTGAATGTCATTCAGTTTCTCGTTAAAACGTTCAAAAGTCCTGGTAATTTGTTTTTTCTTGATTAACTCATATTCTGAAACATCAAAATTTTCCGTCTCTTCTTTTGTGGTTCTTATGTCTTCTTCCGCTCTTTGGATAATTTTATCAAAACTGCTCAAACTCTCCGCAGTTTGAGGAGCTCCTTTCAACAATTCATCTAATCTTCCCTGCAATCTGATAATCTCTGCTTCCTTGAGCGCAATTTCATCCTGCATAATATTTTTCGTGCGCGCGGCCAACACATGCAGAAAAGCTTCATTTGCTTTGTCTCTATTCTTGTCAAATTCGTCTTTACAAAAAATATTTAAAGTTTCGAATTCATCAATTACCGTCAACAATTTGCGATTTTCTCTCTCTTCATCATCAAGTTCTGCCAAAGCATTCAACTTACAAAACTCACTAGCTACGCTTTGAGATGATTTTTTCAACTGTTCCCAGAATTTCGCCTTGCTGTTATCAAAGAAATTAAGCGGAACCAAACTCTGACTTGCTTTCTTAGTTACTTCTGTAAATTCCGGTACTCCTTCTACTCCATAACTAAATTGAAATAATAACGCTACTCCTAAAATTACTTTTTTCATGAAAAAATCTCCTCTTAAAAATTAAAATTTATTGCTCATATCAAAGGGCAAAAATACAACCTCTGTTAGTCATTCCTCACGGACAAATTATTCTCAAAGCCCTATTTTCTTATTGGCTCTATGCGACTACCTCTCATCAAAAAAAGACATTAGTTCCTCCATATTTGCAAATCCCAACCTCTCCAAGAAACCGCTCCTTGGAGTAAGGTACGCCTAAACCACAAATACTACAAAAACTAACGGATTCAGTGTATCAACACATCTTGGGCTTGTCCATAGTCTTTGTTAATATTTATTAATATTTTATTAACATTCTATATTTTTTTGTCTTTAATGCTTTTATTTTCTTTGCTCACCTTTTTTCTTCATGGGTACAGATCTACAAAAAACAGTCCAATAAATCAATCTCTAGTTGTATCCCTAAGAAAAAACGCCCTACCCTCTCTCTGAACCAGCGAGTTTCTATTTTCAGACTATGGTAAATTTTTCATTTTCTCGGTTTTTTACCAAACTAGCTTTGCCGATTTTGGGGACTAACCCCAATATCTTTTTGCATTTTTAGGGACATTTTTTTTGAAAAAATTGAAGATTTATGTTTGCATGACTAATTTTGGATGTTTCTACACATCGATTTCGCTATTTCAATGCTATTCCCAAGTACCGAGCGTATCCGTACCCTTCGGCGTTGATTAATAAGGTAGGTCGATCTTTACATTTGATTTCTATAGTCAGCATTTTCCCGTCTTCTATTCCTCCCTGATTCTTCAGGAATCCGAATACCTTTGTCATTGGATTGTCGATCAGTTTCCGATATGCGGCATCTGTCAATTCAACCGTTTTTTCCACGATCACGCTTTCGGCTTTTTCGATGTATTTCTTCGTGATCTTTAAAACTTCCTCAAAGTTACTTGGCTTTCTCACCATCAGTGCTTTTGCTGTTTTCATTTTATTATCCTCTTACTTTTTCTGACACACAAATATTGCGCAACCATCTGCTTATCAACTATTTTTTGAAATATTTTTGCTTTTATGGAAAGATTTGTTTGAAAGAGAAAAGCGGGAGAATTCCCGCCTGTTAATTAGTTGTTGGCTGCTTCTTTCAGAGATCGGAAAGTTTGCTCCATTAATCATTAGGCTTTTCCAAACCGATATTCAATTTTTTAAACAGAATTCCGTCACTGCCGTCGATGATATTATCAACGGTTAACAATTTTTCTCCTGAAAACAATGCGTTAGCTCCTGCAAACATACACAATGCCTGAGTTGATTCATTGAGTGTATTTCGTCCTGCTGCGATTTTTACGTATGATTTAGGCATCAAAATTCGCGCCGTCGCAATCAATCTTACAAAATCAAAATCGTCAATTGGCTTGGAATCATCAACGCGCGTTCCCGGGATTTTTACCAATTTGTTTATCGGAACACAGCGAGGAGGAGTTTTCAGATTTGCCAGCAATACCAGCATTTTTACGCGATCTTCATTAGTTTCTCCCATTCCCACAATTCCGCCTGAACAGACATTTATACCTGTAGCCTGAACTATTTCGATGGTTTTGATGCGATCATCAATTGTGCGTGTCGAAACAATGTTCGGATAAAACTCAGGTGACGTATCAACGTTATGGTTGTAATAATCCAATCCGGATTCTCTTAATTTCTTCGCCTGCTCTTCTGTTAAAAATCCGATCGTGACACAAGTTTCCATTCCCAGTTCATGAACGGCCTTTACCATTTCGCATACTCTGTCGAACTCGATTTTTTGAGCTAGACAACGCCCTGAAGTGCTCATACAAAAACGACTTGCTCCGCGTTCCTTCGCTTTTTTGGCCGCTTCAACCACAACTTCAGGACTGAGCATAGGTTGTTTCGGTGCTTTTGTTCCGTTTTTGGCAGACTGAACGCAATAAGCACAATCTTCGGAACATCCTCCTGTTCGTACACTTAAGATATCGCTGATTTGTACTGTTTGTTCATCAAAATTTTCTGCGTGAACTTCGTGAGCTCTGCTTAACAACTTAAAAAAAGGAGATGAAAAAATTTCAAAAGCTTCTTCGAACGTCATTTTTTATAACCCCGTAAAACTATTAGTACTCAGACTATAGAGAAAAGTTAATAAAGTTTCAATGAACGCCGAAAGGCACATATATTTTTTCCGATTGAAATCCTCAGAGTTCAGTATGTAATTAACTGCAGGCCGATAAAAATCTTAAATTGACATTTCCTCACCGATGTTTTCTTTCATCGATGTTCGGGTTATTAGTTTTATGTGCTCAATTAGAGGATTGACAACTCATGCATATGATGCATATTATGTTTGTCTTGCATTTAGCCATATATTATTGGTGACTTGTTTTTCAACAAGATAATAAAAGTGAGTGAGGTGATATTGTCATGAATAAAGAAGTTAGAACTATTTCTGATGAAAAATTGCGGAGCGGAAATAAATATCAATTTTTGATTTGGGTAAGTGCATTAATTAGTGGTGCTTTGTTAGGATGCTTAAAAGTTGATACGTTAAACACTTTGTTTAATTTTATAGCGACCGTATTTACCAGATTGTTTCAATTTGTCGCTGTACCAACTATAGCTCTCTCTGTTATTACAACGTTATCAGAATTAGGAACTAAAAAGAATACTGGTCAAATCTTTTTCCGCACGTTAATTTATACGTTACTTACAACCTTCTTGGCGGCAATAGTTGCGTTAGGTTTTTATATTTTATTTGAACCTGAAAATATTTCTCATGTTTCCATCCAAAGTTCAAATACGAATTTAAAAGATTTTTCTACTCTATCCTATTGCGAATACATACTTTCAATTATTCCTGATAATATTTTACAACCACTGATTTCCGGCAACATTCTTTCTGTAATGATAACCGCTGCTGGTATAGGAATAGGGTTATCGTTTGCTCCAGAAACGGAAAATAAAACAACTCTATTGAGGTTTTTCCATGGGTTCCAAGAGTTACTTTTTACTTTTATTCGTGCATTAATATACATTTTACCTTTAGGGATAATGGCCTTTTCTGCTCAATTATCAGCACAAATAGCTTCCGGATCTGTCATCGGCGCTCTTGGTAAATATATAGCCATCATTTTGTGCTCTAATCTCGTGCAAGCGTTAATTATAATTCCTATGTTACTGTTGATTCGTGGACTTAATCCGATTTATGTTTTTCGAAAAATGCTCCCCGCTGTTATCATAGCTTTCTTCTCAAAAAGCTCTGTTGGGACGTTACCTGTTACTTTGGCTTCAGCTGAAAATAGTCTAAATATCAATCCGAAAATTTCGCGATTCGTTCTGCCTATTTGCACCACTATAAACATGAATGGATGCGCTGCTTTCATTTTGATCACGTCCCTTTTTGTTATGCAAAACGCAGGAATACCTCTAACTACGAGTTTAACTGTAAGCTGGATTTTTATCTCTGTATTCGCAGCTATTGGTAATGCCGGAGTACCTATGGGATGCTACTTTTTAACAATGTCGCTTATGTCATCGATTGGTGTACCGCTAGGGCTTTTGAGCGTGATTCTGCCAATATATACCATTATAGATATGGTAGAAACAGCTGAAAATGTGTGGTCAGACTCTGCCGTATGTGCTATGACTAATAAGGACTTATCGAGAAAATTCAACCTCGATTGAAGTTTTTGTGCATTACATTTGCCGAAGCAAATGTTCTGTCTTTGCAAAGTTTATGACTTGGATTCTGCCGATTTTTCGATTTCGACAGATATTCGTTTCGCACTTTATGTTCCAGCTCCAAAAACTCCAATTACTGGCCAGAAACAGAAGGCTTAGTCGATTTATAAAAGGTGATTTCGTCGTTTTTTTCCCATCTTCGATATAACAATGGTAGTTGTTATGTTGACCAAACAGGAAGATCAAGAGGAAGCTGCTTTAATTCCGTCGATATCTTTACCCCAAAACAAGAATTATTCGATGAAACTCTGCCGCAATAATTTTGATAATTCCGAAATTGGTATTGTTGAAAAATTTGTCCCATTTCGCGGATCTTTCATGTATAATGCCCTACGATTTAAAATGCGAATTACGGAAATAATAAAATGAAAAAGATTCTGGTGGGATTATCAGGAGGAGTTGATTCATCGACGACAGCTGCACTTTTGAAAAAGCAAGGTTATGATGTCATTGGAGTGACCATGGCGATCTGGGGAGATCGAAAGGTCAAACCTTCCACGGGAATTCACGGCGCGTGTTTAGGTCCCGATGAAAAAAAAGACATCGAAGCGGCTCAGAAAGTCGCGGATTTCATCGGAATTCCTTACCGAGTAATTGATTGCTCGAAAGAATACGATGCGATTGTTCTGAAATATTTCAAAAACGAATATTTATCCGGAAGAACGCCCAATCCGTGCATTCGCTGCAATTCGCTGATAAAATTCGGCGCTCTGCCATTAATTGCGAGAGAAAAAGGAATAGAATTCGATAAATTTGCGACGGGACATTATGCGAGAATCGTTGAAAAAGACGGAGTTTATCATCTTGCGCGCGGAAAGGATAAATCGAAAGATCAGTCGTATTTCTTGTACAAATTAACTCAGGATCAGCTGCGAAATTCGCTTATGCCTTTGGGAGAATACGAAAAAACTGAAGTCAGAAAGATGGCACGAGATTTCGGACTGGACGTTTCCGACAAGCCCGACAGTCAGGATTTTTACGAAGGTGATTACAACGAACTTCTGGAAGTCAGCGAAAAAGAAGGCAACATCGTCGATACCGACGGAAAAGTTTTGGGAAAACACAAGGGCATCTGGAATTTTACCATCGGCCAAAGAAAAGGAATGGGTATTTCGTCGAACGAACCTCTTTATGTAATCAAGTTGGACGAGAAAACCAACACCGTTGTCGTGGGAAATATCGATGAGACATTCAAAAAAAAGCTGATCGCCGTGGAAATCAACTATCCGTCAGGGACGCAAGTAAAGGACGGAAAATATTTCGCGAAAATCCGATCATCTCAACCATTGAAAGAATGCCAAGTTGAAGTTATCGACGGAAAAATCAAGGTCGAATTTGCTGATTATCAAAAATCGATAACCCAAGGACAGTCTGTGGTGATATATGACGGAGAATTCGTCGCTGCTGGCGGAATTATCGACGAAGTTTTTTAATAAATTTAGAGTATAGCTTTAAGTATTAAAAAGTACAAACTATGTTTTAGGAGAAATACTCAAAAAACTTCAATCTCTTGATACGCTTATATTAGTATTCTCCTATTTTTCAATCAAAAATATAAAAATTCCCGTATATGATCGACAGACATAAAATATCGTGTTTTTACCAAATTACCGAACAAATTATTACTATTTCACCGATTAAAAATCTACCAAATCACCGAATTATTCTTGATTTTTTCTCAAAACTCAGTAGAGTATTTATATTGAAAGGAATCAGGCATGCGAAAATACAGACCTAGAATTGCTGATAAAATTTTAAAAGAGAAACTGGAAGGCAAAGGTGCCGTTTTAATTGAGGGAGCCAAGTGGTGCGGTAAAACAACTTCTGCCTCACAAATAGCTAAAAGCATTCTCTATATGCAAGATCCTGAAAAAGTGAAACAAAACCTCGAACTGGCGGAAATAAAGCCGTCCAAGCTGTTGGAAGGAAATACTCCTCGTCTTATTGATGAGTGGCAAATGGCTCCTCAGTTATGGGACGCTATTCGTTTTTCCGTAGATCAAAGAGACGCGTTCGGTCAGTTTATACTGACGGGTTCCTCTGTTCCTGCGGACACGTCCAAGGTCTATCATTCCGGAGCTGGAAGAATCACTAAAATGCTTATGAGACCCATGAGTCTGTTTGAATCGGAAGATTCCAGTGGAACAGTCTCTCTCCGGAAACTATTTGGTGGTAATCTTGATGTAGACGGAACCAACTCCATAGATATAGAAATGCTATCTTTTTTGATTTGCCGAGGAGGTTGGCCTAAATCGCTGGATTGCTCCGAAAAAGTTGCTCTGCAACAAGCCTTTGATTATTACAGCGTTATTGTCGACACTGATATATCAAAAGTTGATAATGTTCACCGAAACAAAGGAAGGGCTCATCGTTTGATGCGGGCTTATGCCAGATTCATCGGATCTCAGGCTACTTTACAATCAATTAGTAATGATTTACAGATCAACGAAGCGCAGACCATATCCGACGATACAATAAGCTCATATATAAACGCGTTGAAAAGAATATTTGTAATTGAAGACTCTTCGGCTTGGAATCCTAATTTGCGTTCTAAAACAGCAATACGTTCTTCTGATACCAGGTACTTTACTGATCCGTCGATTGGAGTTGTCGCTTTGGGTCTCGGTCCGCAAGACCTGATTAATGATCTAAATACAATGGGGTTATTTTTTGAAAATCTATGTATACGTGATTTAAAAATATATGCGGAATCATTGAATGGAAATGTCTATCATTACCGGGATCGAACTGGTCTTGAGTGTGACGCTGTTGTTCATCTGCGTAATGGTTTATATGGATTAATTGAAATCAAGTTGGGAGGAGAAACTCGTATTCTGGAAGGAATAGAGACCTTGAATAAATTAGAATCGAACATCGATATTTCTAAAATGAAAGCTCCTTCATTTAAGATGGTTTTGACTGGAACAGGATCATATGCGTACAAACGTCCAGACGGCGTATTAATTGTTCCGATTGGATGTTTACGAAATTAATTTATTCGTACTCTTACGTGATAATTTTTGTTGTTTTGGGATTCAATGACAGATTTTAAAAGAAAAGCGGGAGAATTCCCGCCTATTAGTTAGCCGTTAGCAGCTTCTTTTAAAGATTTTCCAGCTTTGAATTTTACCGATTTCATCGCAGGCACTTCCATTGGCTTACCAGTTTTAAAATCTCGCGCCATTCGAGCTGCTCTCTCTGTGACACAGAACTGCCCAAAGTCTACTATGGACACATCATTTCCTTTTCCTACGGCCTCTTTTACTACCGCTACAAAACCATCTAAAAAGGCGTGAGCATCCTTTTGCGCCAGTCCTGTTTTTTCTGCTATTTCAGCTACAATCTCTTTTTTATTCATGATTTCCCCCAAATTTTCGACCATCCTAGCACACTTATTTTCCTCTTACCAGATACAAAAGCCTTGTGTTCCTCAGATTCGAGCTGTTATCTTATATTATTTTACTTTTTGGATAATTTTAGTTGACATATCTCTCAACCTAAGTGATATATACACACACTTAGACATGGAGTACTGAAAATGGACGTATTAAGCTGCTATATAAGCCACAAACTGATGAGATTAAACACCGCTTCGATTTTTAGGGTTTTGCCAAAATTACAGGAAGTAACTTACGACCGCGCCATATTCGAAGAGTATATTTCATTTCTCGTTTTCGATCTTTTCGGCGAATGCGAAACTGTTGATGAAATTATTGATTTAGCTGATAAGTTACAAAAAGATATTCACGATAAAAAGAAGCACATTTTTGATAAACTTATACCTGATTGTTTGTTCGATGACTTGTATTGGGAGCCACTTGTTAAAGACATCGCTGAGAAAAATAAGAAAAAAGCTTTCAGAAAAGTCTGCGATCAACTATGTTCCCAATTAATTGGGTATATTCACCCATATTACTCCGGCGTGCTGGGAAGAAATTCTATTTTGTGCAAAATATTCAAATATTCGTAAGAAATGATTTGACTAATAAACGGAACTAAGTGATATATACAACACTGAAATTAGAGGAACTTACTATGAACGAAACTATAAATTACCGCATTCAGGAATTCGATAAAATCTTGACCGAAAAAGGTGAGATCACTCAAAATATAAACCGCACTCTTTTCATGGCGTATGACGACAGCATCGAAAATAAAAACTCTCTGATCAATTTTGATAGGACGATCTGGTCAAAAGACGTAGCACCAATTGTAGACGCTTTCAGGGAAAACGGCATCAAGGAATTCTCCATTTCCAACACCGCTTCAGGTCTTACAAATATTCTCGAGGCTTTTGAATCTCTCGGATGCAAGGTTTGCGGATTAACAAAGGCCAAATTGGCTTATGGCCAGAAGACTGTGCCTGCTGTGAAGTTGCAAGTGCTGTGATTGAGTGACGCTTTGTCACTCCTTCTCCTTCAACACCAGCTTTTGAATTCCAAACATAGCAAGCAGTGATTCGATTACCAAATCTACGTGGCTTGGAGTATAGTAAATTACGACCGCTGCAATGACAGCGATTATCCCCTTTAGTTTGTCGCTTTCAAGTAAAGATTTTAAATTCATTTTCTCCTCCTAAAATAAAATTGATCTGTAAGCCCTGTTCAGCCAGCCTTTTAAAAATTTTTGCTGGCTTGGATTTTTCGCTGCGATCTGTCGATAATAACCGGCTGCTTCTGACTTGATCGCAGCCAACAGACAACGCGGTTCAGAATTCGACACCGCAGAAAGCGTCTGAGGACCTATCAAACCGTCTTCCTGGACATTTATACCCACTGAACGCAAAGCCCTCTGTAAAACGCTCACAGCGGCTCGGATTCCTAAATTTACAGACAAATCAAAGACTTGCGTTGCTACTTTTTCGTCATCAATTTCTTCGAATTTACCCTTCTGCCAGAAATCTCGGTAATAGATTTTTTTCGCGTCCTCAAGCGTCAAATCCTTGATATTCAAAGACGGATAGCTTCTTTTCGAAATCCCAAATTTGGTTTCACCTCCGGGATCATTTTTATCGAAAACATAACCTCCTTCATTTTCGATTACATATGCGAATGCTTTTTCGAATTTTGGGCTGTACATTTTTTATTTCCCTCCGACACATTCGATGTTTGTCGTAAATCCATTGGAACTCAACGAATGTTCCACTTTCGAGATCATCCAATTTGTCGGAATTTTTGTTGGAAAACCTCGAAAAATTATCGGACCTTCGGCGAACAAATCCGGACGGCCTTCGGTTGTAAATCCGAAAGTCTTGTTATTCTTTTCTACCCGTTTCAACTTGGCTTGTACTGCGATTTGCGCTTCTTTTTCAGATTGAAATATTTCATTCAACTCCGTTTCGGGATCACCTGAGCCCGCGTGAACCAAGAGATATTCTGCTGTTTTCGAGTCATACCAGCTTGCGTATACGGTTCCTGTTGCTCCGCTTGTTTCCGTTTCTTTAAAATTGCAGGAATAAGTCGCGACCTCGGAGGCATCGATGTATTTGGTTGGCAACTGTTTCCCAGATACTGATTTACCCGTCATATCTTCGGAAAAAATCAAGTGATTATCTATTGGTTTTGTGACCGCTCCGACTTTATTAGCAATTCTTGTTAGATAGTTGATATCACTTTCACCAAATTGCGGATTATCTGATAAATCTATACCTTCGTAATCTTCAGACAATTCGGAATCTAAATCTACCGATGCCATATACTCGTTTAGTTTTACATCATTAGTTTTCGTTTTCTGAGATCTCATAGACTTGGGCAAGGCATTTGCGACAATTTTTATCACGCGCCGCGCTCCGTCAAATGTTATTTCCTTTACATAATAAGTGCCGATTTTCGTCAGGCCTTTTTCTTGATAGCCAAGAGAGATTGTCACCTTCGCTTCGGTGTTCGGAAACTGTAATGCGTTATCAAAATCATCTAATTCGATTTCGCAAGAATCGGAAACAAAACCCGCTTGGTCCGTAGTTCTAATCGAAATAACTCGATCTTTCGGAAAATCAGACTGCCCGTTGATTGAAATCGCAAAGTCCGGAGTCAGCTCCATAGTTTGACCTCATTATCAATTTTTTGGGTTGCATCAATGTATGGAAGTTTGATTTCAATTCCGGCAGAAAGCACTTCATTGGTGATGTTCGGGTTTGCTTTCATGACTTGCTCGAGAGCGGACATGGTTCCGTAGTGTCGCCAAACAATCCAGTCCAACACGTCGCCTTCTTTCGTTATATATGTCACCATTTTAAGTAGCTCCTTGCTATGTTTGTGGCTGTATCAACAATTGAATTTTCAGAACTGCTCCACGCAATCGAATTAGCCGTACCGGGAGAACGTTTCAAAATTAAAGTGAATTCGACTTTCTGCGGCTTTCCGTTTCGATCGAAATAGCTTTGAGTTTCCTTAATGGAGGCGATAACAAATTTCCCCAAAATTTCGCCGTTGTCGTTGATCAAATTGCTGGCAATTTTACACAATTCAGACGATCGAATTGCATCAATACTGCTATATCCCGAATTTTCCGAAAGATTCAGAAAGTTCATAATTTTCGACGTTACACTGTTTCCGACGGTGTTGATTACGGAATTTTCTTTATTGAATTTCGGATAAAAAACGCCTTCGATTTCAATTTGATCTTTCGCCACTCCGAGATTCTGCAGGTTCGGAAGATCTCCGACTCGCTCGGTGTCCGACCAATTATATTCGGTCGTTCGAGTCATCGAGTTCGGAGTCATCGTTTTCAAATTGAACTGAAAATCACCTAGAATCATTTTCTTCTCCGTTCACTATATCGCCTCCGCCGCCTCGTCATACAAAAACGTTTTGCTGTAATCCGAGACTCGATTCACGACTTTGTTTGCGATCATCTCCGGATTATCATTTTTGTTTGCATTAATCGTGATCGAAAAGTTGTTGTTTTGATTTCGAGTTACATTCGAATTAGCCGGTTTTAATTCGGTCGGGATTTTTAACTGAGAAGATGTTTTTTCACCTCCGATTTTCGGAAGCCAGCCTTTTAATTTATCTAACATTTCTAACGATGGCTTGAAGAAACTTTCCAACGGACCTTTGATCCAATCGAAAAAGCTTTTCAAATAATCTTTCAGTTTTTCCCAACCGGATTTTACTTTTTCACCAACATTTAGCGCATCAACGTATTTCAAAAAACCATTCCAGGACGGGGCTACATCCTTCCAAATATTTTTGAAGAAATTCTTCACTGATTCCCATGCCGGTATTACGGAGTTGCCGCCGAAATAAAGTCTATCAATAATCGCGGTCACATTTTCCCAAACATCACCGAGAATACTTCCGACTTGTGCTATAAATTTCCCTCCGAATTTCAAAAACTCGAAAAACTCTTTAAACTTACCCATCGCGATATTTGTCCAGCCTACGATCGTATTCCACGTTTCACTTATCCAATTTTTGAAGTCGCCCCATACTTGCTGAGGTTCATTCCACAATTTGATGAAAAACCCTTTGATCGGTTCCCAATTTTTGTATATCAAATACGCGGTGGCGGCTATTGCAGCACCTATCGCAATGATCGGATTAGAGACCCAAAATCCCCAAATTACGCTTAACCCCCTAATAACCAGTGGAATTACTGTCTTTCCGATCGACCACAGTCCACTGCTAAACGAAGCAATTCCTTTAAATACGAACGGCAAAATCGTTGATGCGAAAAACCAGCTGATTTGGCACAACCATCCAAACGCGTTTACTCCGAATTTCACGATGTTAAAACTGAATCTAAACAGCAAACCGAAGGCTTTTAACCCCGATCCGGCAATCGATAATGTCTCGCCTAACAATGCAATCGCCCCTCTCAGCACACCGCCTATCAGTCTCGAAGCCAGCCAGAAACCAGCTGTCGCTACCCCAATATTTGCTGAAAGTTGACCGAATTCCGCAGTTGATTCTTTTGTGAATCTGGTCTTTACGGACATGTTCGATAGCTTAAACTCATTAAAGATATCCGACAATTTCTTGCTTTTTATGGATTCAAAGAAAGATTTTATCTTTGTCTTTCCGGAACTGCTGAGCCATTTCACTCGATCAATCAATGTTTTGAAACTAAATTGTATTTTCCCGTCTAAGGTTTGAGATAGGCCAAGAAAACCGCTGCTGATTCCTACGATTCCACCAACCAACTTTAAAAATCCGACTAACAGAGCTTTTCCCGCAATTCCGGTAGCGGTCAATCCAAGTAATAATCCTTTACCAACAATAACCAGTCGATTAAAACCTCCTAATAAAAATGTTGATGCGTATCCGAGCGCAAATATTCCTATTTTAAGACCTACAAGTGCACTGATTCCGAGTATTACGTTTTTTACCAGCTCCCCATTTTTATCAATGAATTTTGAAAATCTATTCAGTCCATTGGTCACTATGCTCAAAAATCCTTTAAACGGACCAATTAAAATATCACCGATCTTTCTTGTTACATTTTCGAGCGAAGATAAAAATGTTTTCAAACTTCCTGAAGCAGTGGCCGTAGCATGCGAATAATCACTTCCAAATGATCCGCTCACATTTTTCATATTGGTTGCCGCATGCAGATTTTCTTTATATGTTTTCAGATGCTGAACCAACAAGCCAACATTCATTGCTGCTCGCTTACCGAAAATATCATTCAGAGCTGTTCGGCGCGCAACGTCATCAAGTTTTGAAAGCCCCTCCAATAATTTCATAATGGCTTTTTGCGGTGACTCTCCGACTTCTTTTGCAAAACCATGAATGCCAATTCCCATTCTATGGAAGGCTTTAGCTCCGGCCTGTCCCAAGCTGCCGGTAACAGAAAGTTTTTGAAGAATTGTATTCAACGTTCCGCCTGCTTCGTCTGCCGTTTGCCCCATGGATTTAAAAGTAGAAACAAGCGCGCCGACTTCAGCTGTCGTAAATTTGAAAGCAGATAATCCGGAAGATGACTTTATGATTGATCGCACAATTTCGTTCGCGGTTGCTCCCGTACGATTGCCCAACTCATTTATTGTATCAAATTGTTTGTCCAGTTCCTGAGTTGACCATCCCATGATTTTCATGAGATTGCTGATTTTTTCCGCCCCTTCGTCTGCAGTGAATCCCCAAGTATAAGTTGCTTTCCCAATCTTTTCCGCAAACGAACCAAGTTGATTTTCAGCGACTCCAAAGCGTCCGCCAACAGCTGCAATATTCGCCAGCTCCGTAGCACTTATCGGAAGTTTAGTCGAAAGTTCAGACAGCGTATTACCGAGTTTTTTCAAACCATCAGGCTCTTTAAAATTTACAACAGAACGGACACCGTCCATCGCCTTTTCGAAATCTATGGCTTTTTTTACCGGAGCAGCAAGTGCTGCCCCTAAGGCGACAATCTCCATAATTTGAGAACGATAAAACGCGCGTTTTTGAATAATCGCTTGTTGCTTGTTTATCGAACCGAGCAAGGAATTGTATCGAAGTTTCAGCTTGTCCACCGCCGAAGCGCTCAAAATGGATTGGCGTTCCATATTTTTGATGACACTTCCGACTTCTTTTAATTTCGATGTGCTGCCGGAAATAACTGAATTGAATCCGCCACTTAACGCTGCTCCAATTGTGATAAGCAGTTGATGCCTATTTTCCGCCATTTTTGGTCAATTCCTTCAGTTCATCAATCCACAAAACGAATTCATCCGTTTCCATTTCGAGCCATTCTGAAATTCCTCCCTTGGAATGTGATGCAATGATCAAAATTGCTCGCCTCAGTTCTTCCCCGTTGAAGCTGATAAAAAATCCCTCAACCATTCTTGAATTTTGATATAGTCTCGCAAATCGAGTTCCTGTACGGTTTCAGGAGAGATTTCTCCCAAATTAGCGATTAGATTGACTTCTTTCTCTGCTTCGTCGATATTTTTCTTGCTCGATGCAATTAGGTCTCGAACTTTTGGCGGTCTTAGCGAAATCTCATTTACTTCAACTCCATCGATTTTGATCGGGTTTTCTAATTTTATTTTCTTCATTTTCTTTCTCCTTCATAATTAAAAATCTAAAATTACACATGTGTTGGGTGTTGCGACATCGGAGCAACTTGTGTTCTTTTTCTATACACTTGGACTGCCCTCAATACCGAGTGCAGGAATCATTCCTGCTCACACTTGCAGGATTTCTTTTATTTTTGATAACTGATCAGATCCATTTATGTTGCGAATCATGTTGATCGGATCAATCTCAATTAGTTCGACTCCGTCAATTGTGAGCTTGTAATAATTACAAGTAACCGAACATTTGAGAGTTGCCTTTTCCGCCGGCTTCCAGGAATCAAAATCCATCTCTTTAAAATATCCCCGAACATTGATAATTACCGGCGAACTATCTCCTGTACCCTGCAGCGCACCTCGAATGGTCAACGCGAATTCCGATCCGTTGGTTAAGCCGAAAAGTTTGAACAATTCCTGATCATACTCCGAAAAAGTCAGATCCATCTCCAATTTTTCCATCCCCATATCGATTTCAACCGGCGCAGACATTCCCGCACCTTGATATTCTTCCGTCTTGATCGTTAGCTTCGGCAAAGTGATTTCTTCAACTCGGCCGGCATAACCTCGACCATCCACAAACACATTAAAGTTCTTTAAAATTTTTGGCAGCATAATTTATTCCTCCTTATTTTCTGTATGGATTATCCTCTAACTTGCGAGATTTTCCAGTAGTATTGACTCTATATTATCTTCTGAAAGATAAGCTCTGAACGTGACCTGTTCTGCCGGATACGCAGGAGTGAACTCAAAATCAAAGTAAACTTTTCCCTCAGTAATATTGGCTGCTGTGTTCAACTCTCTGTTAGCCACACATTTTCCGGCAAGAATTGCTCCTTGAGATTTTAGAGCGGCCAAGAAGGCATTTACGCTCTCCGTTACATCCGTCAGATAATTCTTCACAACGTTTCGGTCAACTGCCCATAGATGTGATTGCAAAATCGAATCCGAAATAACATCAGCCGTCCTTCTTACACAGAGAAATTGATAAGATCCTGTACCGGCTGTCGACCTATTGCCCCAGAGCTTGTATCCGTTTTGATTGATGATGGTCGCGATGTTTTGTTCGTTTAGATAATTGGCTCGACACGAAGCATCGCCCAAAGCGAAATCAATTGGCTTGCTGAGTCCGATAATTCCGTTGATTGCTTTGTTTGAAGGAGATACCCAAAATCCGTCATCGTTGTCAGTTCGCGCAATAACTCCCGCAACATAAGGACTTGCCGGCACTGCTTCGTTTTTGGTATTTAGTACTTGCGGGCATACAGCATAGATTCTTTCACTTGCACAATCCGATACAAACCTGATCAAATTTTCATTCGTTTCATTGGCCGGGCAATCCGCAACAACTATTGCTCTTAAACGATTTGCAATTATGTTGAGTTCAGTTACGACCTCTTTCACGGAAAATCCGGGAGCGCATAAAATTCTCGGAGTGACTCCTAAAATACTTTTTGAAGCCAAGAAAGAGTAGACTCCGCTGTAAGTTCCATCTGCCGAAACCGAGCCAATGACATTATTTATCGTGGCTTCAGCAGCAGTGATTGCGTCATTACCTTCGCCGCTTGCGACTCCTTCAGCGATTCGGACAACTACAACCATTGCTCCGGTTTGAGCTAAAATTCCTTCTAATGCAGCAGGAAGAGTCCCTGTGTTTCCAAGTTTAGCCGCCTCTGTGTAAGATCCCGCAATTAACACCGGAGTGTTCAATGGAAAATTCTCCGTTGCTTCAGGCGCAGTCCCGATTACTCCGATAACCGAGCTTGAACTCGTCTTTACTTTCTTTATTCCTTGGTTGATTTCTGCAACCGCTACTCCGTGCAAAAAACTAGGCATTTTTCTTCTCCTTTTTCTTACTCTCTACCTTTATTTCCAAAATCTTATCCGCCATTTCAGAAAGTGATGCTCCTTCTTTTACCACAACTCCTTTCGAGATAATTGCTTGCCGGATTTTTTCCTTGATCTCCTGAAAATTTTCTATCGTCTTCGAAATTTTCATTTCCTCCCCTTAGTATTCCTGAATTGATTTCTTTTCAAACAAATCCCACCTGGCAAACGTCAACACGCTCGAATTTGGGTTTGCTATATTTAACTTATAAAACTTGTACGACACATTTCGATTCAAATTGTGAGTACGAAGCTCGCTCCTTGAAAAGGTTGAACTGTTCGAAACTGAAAACAACTGAGTCCAACTTGTCCCGTTATTAGAACCATGCAAAGTGTAATCACAGGGAGCCGCACTGCACCAATCATCACTTCTTGATCCTATACTGAACGCGTTAATAGTTTTTGCCGCCGGCAATTCGACCTGAATCCACCCGGATGTTTCGCCACTCAACTCAAAGCGAGTATCAAATCTCCTATCAAACAGATATATCCTTTTATGACTTGAATGCTCCGTGCTTGAAGATAATTTGTAAACTCCATCCGAACCGGAAGTCGTATCAGACGTCATTGTCGGAACAATATACACATATTGATTTATATTTCTCTTGTAGTCGTAAGAAGTTCTTCCGAGAATGAAGCAACTGCATCCGTTGTAGGCTGACCCCTGATTTGCTGTTATATACAATCTGTAGTACAAGTATGCGGTTTCATTCTCGAATAGAAATACCCGTAATTCTCCGAGAGTTGACCATGATATGCCCGTTTCAGAATCCAATACATCCCAGTTTTCTCCATCGTTCGATCCTTGAATTTGAAATGCGGAGGGTGCCTGATCAAGATATCCGTCTCCGCGTGGTGCAATCTTCACTGCATTAAAAGCCATCGCCGTCGGAAGTTTTACCTGCAGCCAAGAATTGCCCTCGTTCGCCGCTGAAGCCCAGCGAGTTTGAGTATTGTCATCGAAAGCTAAATATCCCGCATGACCTCCATCGCACTGACTGCTTTCTGTAACTTCGTATCCGTCTTGATTCGCTGATGATAACTTTGGAACACCACGATTGATGTTATGCTTGCCTATACTTTGTTGATATAGTTTGAACCCGCTTAATCCCCACTCACCGGCAGTACTGTTAGTTCCTAAACATGTAAATTTATAGTATTTGTACGCAGTCTCATTTTTAAAATCGAAAAATACAACGTTGTTATCATAAGCCCAATAGCTGCCCAGATGACTTCGCTCCAACAACAAGGTCCAGTTTTCATCATCGTTAGAACCTTCTAATTTAAACCAGTTCGGGTGTCTGTCTCCGTAGAAACCGTAATATTCTCCCGTGCCTCTAAAATGCAGCTCTAAAACATTCGCTGTTTTCGCTTCAGTAAATTCGTATTTGATCCAATCATCACCCGTTTTATTCATTTTGAGTAATGAATTGCAGTCCGTATCCGTTAAATTAGCAGCAGAACCATTGGTAATGTTATTGGCTGTCATTGTCACAGACTCGCCTATGTTTGACGACATATAGGGCGTCAATAGAGTTATCTCACTTTCATTGTTATCTATTTGAGTACCCCACAGCGTTATGCCTCTAAGTGCGTTATACTCATTCGTATAACCCAAATTGATTTCAAAGATTCTGAAACACCCTTTAACATCCGTGTAGACTTTCTCTTCAATAATCTCATTAGTCTTGTAAATTAACGTTGTCCAATTTTTCCCGTCCACACTCGCTTTTACCGAAAACTCAGTCATCGCATGTTCACGATTCCAAGTCATATACTTTACGTAATCTACGCAAACCAACGTTGTAAATTCGAAACGAACGCACGGGGGATAAACTTCACCGCTAACGTAATCTCTTATTACCTCCCAAGGAATCCAACCGCACCCCTTTGGCGTAGTTACTCTAAAATTATCACTAATCAATACCTGATTCCTGGGAGTAAGCAACTGAGGCTTCGGACAATCGAGCCGTGAAACAACGACCTCGAAAAACGGAACTCCAAGCTTTTTTGTTACGGACATGCGTGTCGTACCTCTGTTTACTGTCAGATTCTGAGATATAGGCATCATCTTATCTGAAAAATGTATTAAATGTGTGCCATCAGAAACTATTTCCAGAATAAACGACATATCCGACTTTGGCTCAAAATTAAAATTAAACGAAAATACGATATCCTCACTAACAAAAACTCTGTAAATGAGCGTTTTTTCTTCTAAATCGATATTGCCGTTAAAAACCGCTTTAGACTGACATAGTTTATAAATTATTTCTGCATCTGCCATATCCGCCAACTCCATTGCCCCATCGGCGTTTTTTTGAAACTCACGCCCCAGTTTTACAACGCCGAAATTTGAACTGCTCGCCTTTAAAATTTCTTTCGCTGAAATTGTGCCGTCCGCTATTTCAATTCCGTTTCCGGCTTTCACGATTCCAAACCGACTCTTACACGCATTTTTGATTTCTTTCGCGGAAATTACTCCATCAGCGACGGTTACACCGTCCCCGGGTTTCACAAGCCCGTAATTTGCCTTTGTCGCTAAATCCACGGTATCTGGAGATAACTCAATATTATTACTTATAATTACGGATTCGTTGGACAAACTTTCGAAACTGCCGTTAATTTGTTGATTAATAACATTATTTTTAGGCAAAGACTCATCATTATTTATTTCGTTATCATCAGAAAATATGTGGCACTGCCCGCATTGTCCGTTTCCATCATTAGCTTTTAACACTGTTCCGTCTTTAGCAATATCGAATATCTCTCCGTAAGCCACATCAAATGAAGCATCGGATTTCTTTAAATTGCATTGACCTGTAATGCCTCCCGAAGCTCCGCCACCTTCAACACACGTGAAACCATCACCGTCACTGTTAACGGTCAAAAAGCGATTCGGAGCTATATCTTGTATTTCCCCATCTTCAATTTCAGCCTGAATTGAACTTCCGCTTAATCTATCAACTAAATCAGAAACATTTTGAGCCGATTCTCCGACAGAGCAAATATCATCATCAATTTGCTGCAGAGTAACAGCAAGTTGTTCGATATCTTCAACAACATCATTATGCTTGTTCGGCAATTTGTACATATATTACTCTAGCTTTCTAACGCGGCAATGCGCGCCTCAAGTGCTTTTAACTTCGAATACAACGCTGTATCTTCCACAACCCAAGTATGAGTATTTTTTACTGAAACACATCTGAAGCCATAAACGATATTCGCGTCCGTTATTGTTGTAATTACGGTATTTCCATCTGCCACACCCGTATATATTTGATCTCCGAAATAAATCGTAATGTTTTTTCCAGCCTCTGAATTGCCAACGATATTTATCGGCAATTTGCTTGCAGAAACTCCCACAATCTCAATTCGATCTCCTATTTTTGGACTTTTCGGAAATGTGAATTTTGTAGCCATAATTAATACTCCCTGATTATTGCGTGGTTTACTAATTGAAATTCAGAAATTGTGACGAAATTTTTCTTCGTATTTACTGCCTCAATTTTATAAAACTTGTATGCTGTTTCTCCTTCTAAATCCCAAGTTTTGGTTTCGTTATGAGTCCAAGTAAGCGTACCGGAATCCAGAAGTTGTATATAATTTTCTCCGTCGTTTGAGCCATAAAGAATAAATGAGTCCGGCTCTTCGTTCGCAAATCCTCCCGTCATTTTCAGCATGTTAGCTTTCTTTGCTCTCGGTAGTTCGATTTGCAGCCAGCCGGACTGATTTCTTGTTGACCACGAATCAGAGTCTGACACAACATTGTTGAAAGCCAAGTACGGGTAATAAACTCGTCCTCCAGAATAAGTATCACTTGCCGTTACAACGTATCCATCTTGAGAATTTGACGTCATTAACGGAACAAGTCGTTCGTATTTATTCAAGTCTTTTTTGTAATCCTTAACTATTCGACCGAACTTAAGAATACCTATAGCAACAGTGCTTCCTCCGTTATTTGCTGTAACATAAAGGCGATAGTATTGATATGAGTTTTCATTATCAAAATCAAATAACTTGGTTTCGTTTTGATTGAACCCTACACCGGATTCAGAACTCAAAGCGTCCCAAGTCGTACCATCGTTCGAAGCCTGAATTGTAAAATCACGCGGAGCTTGGTTATAAGAACCGTCATTACGAGAAGTAATCTCAACAGCATTACACTCAACCGCTTCAGGAAACTTTATGCATATCCAATCGGGAGCGGATCCACTGGAAGACCATCTTGTATTAGCATTTTCATCAAAAGCATAAAAAGCCGCATGCCCTCCATCCCACTGAGAATTGGCGGAAACTTCATAACCATCTTGAGATGCGCTCAGCATCTTTGGGATGAAATTATCAATTTTTCGTATTCCGTCCTCTGTTTTAAATAATCTCCAACGATATATTCTGCAATAATTAGCATCTTCCGTTTCGTGAATCGTAAGTTTGTAATATTTGTATGCAGTCGTATTCTCAATGAAGTATTGCTCTCCATGACATCTGCGCAGAGTGTGTTCGTATTGCCTTTCAACTAACAGTGTCCATTCACTATCATCATTTGATCCTTCAATTTTGAACCATTTGGGAGCCAAATCCAAACGGTCATTACCATGCCCAAAATCAATAAAATCAACGACTTTTGCTTCAGGTAATTCATATTTAATCCACCAATCTTGATTTTCATCACGAGAACTAAACTGAGCATACTGACCTAAATCATTGTTGGTAATATTGTAAAGATTTCCCCCATCAACTCCGACATGAGAAGTCAGCTTGAATCCGTTAGTTGAATTAGTGAACATTCTCGGAGTTATTTTTCTCAACTCGAACAGTCGGTCATCTACATCATAACCGTAGAATTTAATGCGGCCAAAATACATATTGTCGGAATGCCTGAAACGATAGTAGCGGTATAACCCCTTATTGTTCAGCTCTATGTTGTAGGTATCGCCCAATTTTTGATTTAAGACGCTGTACAACCTTATCCAATTAATACCGTCCTTAGACCCCTCGATATAAAAAAATCCAATAACCCAATCAGAACCAATTTTCGCGTTTATTCTTTGAACATAAGTGGATCTCATAAACTCTGTTTGCAATATGCCGTAGCCATCAGAAGAGATATAACTCCAATACCAATTCCCATCCGGATTAAAGTAATCACCGGCAGACCAAGCTCCATCCAAAATATTACATTTATAATTTTTCCCGATATCGTCTCCGCCGTTATAAACCGTAAGATATTTTTCCGGGTATTCGTCCTGTTCAACCATAGTTGCGTTCATAAAAGTTGTATTAAAATTCTTACTGAATCTTACGACTGTTTTTCCCGGAACTACCGCTGTGCATGGAACCTCCCACATAATTAACTGCGAATCCGAAAATGAAATCACATGATTATCAGACGCATATAATTCGACATCAAAAGCTATATCATCCTGAGGAGTAATCAACGACCAGTCGAAAGTTATCACACTGTCTTCACTTATAAATAACCGATATCTTGCGCAATTCTCCTGAACAACAACAGTATTTCCGCTGCATACATTCAATCTGGCGGACTGATAAATGATCGGTTCAATATCTTCGGACAATTGAGCCAAACGCAATTCGCCGTTGCTTCCAACCATGAAATCATCACTTAATTTTACCGTGCCGAATTCTTCACTCGTTGCTTGTTGATATTCCGGAACAGAGATAACACCTCTCGATACATCAATTCCATCACCGATTTTTACAAGACCTAATTCATCCCTTGACGCCACACCGATTGTCGGGACAGATATAACTCCGTTTTCAACGTTAATACCCGAACCAACTTTTACACGTCCGAATTTTTCTTTGGACGCAAAATCATCATCTTCGACATCGCCTTCAATTTCGTCCGTAAGTATGTAGCCGGAAAAGGAATCCGCAGTTACATCTTCGGTAATTTGTCTGGGCGATATTCCCACCCGCTGCACTTGTTCAGAATCGCAATCTATTTCGTCATTTATTCTAGAAAGAGTGTTGGACTCTCCGTTAACATCGGTATCATAAGTCCTAACTTTAAACGCCTTCGATAAAATTGCACGAGGATCAATCCACGCAGTATCGAAATTTTCGTCGCTCTTTTTTATGAGAATTTCGCCCTTTTTCCCGCCTTCGCCTCCGCCACCTTCAACTGTCGTGAATCCCGTACCGGCAGAATTAACTGTAATATATTTACGTGCCTCTAAATTCTGAAGTTCTGTGTTAACAATTCCGACTTTATCCTCAGGAATGCGCAACGCCCTGCTATTTATCGATTGAACATTTGTATCCATGTTGCCAATAGAAGTGTTGATCGATGAAATATCCTCATCAATCATCGAAATCGCGATTGCAATTCTTTCAACATCCTGGCTTGCGATATTGCTTGGATGAGGCAGAGGATAATTCTTATTCTCAGTGACTTGATCTACCATCTGCAGCCTACACAGTTGTTACCTTCAAATTCTTTACGTAAGGTCGGTACATCACATTTCCTTCCAGCACGAGTTTAATTCTTACCGTTGCTTGGTTGTAATTTTGGAGAATATGCGTACGCTCTTCCAATCCGTCTCCAATCGGAGCTCCTTCAGTTAACGGAATTAATGTCCAAGTGGAATCCGGCTGTTGGAAATATACTTTCACCTGAGAATTTCCCGGTGTATATGCATCGTAAACTACACGAACCGTTGAGTTTGTTCCCGCAGAAATCGCGCGTGTTACGTAATCCGCCGAAGGTGCTACCTTTCCCAACAGCAACTGAATCCCTTTATAGACCAACGGCGAATGTTTCCTCGATCCCTTTAGTCTCACCTTCAAAGTACTGTTTCCCGTCATCTCTTCCTGCAGCGATACCGTGGATTCCTCCGCGATTACATTTTCCTTACCACCGGAATCCGTAACAACAAACTCAACATCCGTATCCGTCGAGACTCTCTCCACCTGACCTAAAATTAGAAGGTCAGTATGATCGTTCGCCTCAAATCCGCCTAAACCAATTTCGGAATTAGTCTCCGTAAACTTGCACGCTAACAACCTAAACGTTAGGTCCATATTTTGATGCGCGGTCCACGTACTTGCGTTGGATGATGATAACAAAACTCCTGTTTGATACGGCTGTTTCGTCACATATTTGCGATGAACCGAATCGTACTGCCCCAACTCGCTTATCGCTACGGCTGTCGTTGAATCGTCTGTAAGAACAACTATTGCATATTCCGTGTCTGATTCCAGCCAAACTGGCTTAAATGTAAATCTTGTTGCTGTCCCATTTGTTTTTATGCTGCTTGGATACAGGGTTGCTTGAGCGATAACATTTTTGTTCGGATATCCTACCGTTGTATCTCGAATCTGTACAGTTACTCTGGAACTTCCTTTCGCTGTGAACCATAATTCAATTCCGCCGACATAGCGACCTTCGGTAAGAGAAAAAGTTTCAGCCAATGGATCATAATACCTGCTTACTGTCGTAACTACTCGTCGAGTTTCCGTGGTCACCGAGTGAGAGCCGGTATAGGTCGCAGATCCCGTACTTCCCTGATCTCCGATAATTTGCAGCGTTGCTGTTCCCGTCGGCTGATTTGCCGGTACAGTAAAAGTTCCGCTTTGAGTTGTTGATGCTTCTGCCATTTTTTTTACGCTCCCGTGTTAGTGCTTGTGATATCTATCCCGTTGAACAAAATTTTCGACACTCTTTCTCCGGGCTTCAATCCCTCAACCGTAAACCGCTGAGTTGCCCTGCGCATATATTGTTTCTTGGTTGTATTGCTGGAAACCAAAGCATTTGTAGAAGACACCGCATACACATGCTCCCAACCTCTGCGATTGTAATTGTAATAATACTGCGTGATTGGACTGAGCCACTGAGTCTGAACTTCCGTCCAGTTGTCGATATTCACCTTCAAAGTAACGTCTGCCGGTATCGGATCGAAGGCGTTATATGGATTGACTTTCATGTAACCTGTTCGTGTTTCCTGAGAAATTACCGGCTCGAGTTCATACGGCAGAGTCAGATCCTCTTCTTTCAAAAAATCCAATACTGTTATCGCGACCGGCAACTGCAGGCTTTCATTTATAATCGCACCCGTTTGTTCGATTCCCTGATCTCTCATGTCATCGTCGTAAAACGGGTCAACAAAAACTCCCTTTTTGGTCGACGGATCAGTGGCGTTAGCATCTATTTTCAGATTCTGCTGTGCTACCAAATAATATAAATTATTAATCATGGTTTTTATCCATTCGATATCTGCCATTGTCGTTACTCTCACGGCATTGTTGGTAATCACTGGCATGGAATCGCTTTCCCATGTCTGATGAATATTTGCTAAGATCAATTGTCCGCTCGGTGCTTTCGGAATTGACGGAGACCACGGATGTGCGAGGCCTTTCACCCTTCGAATTATTCCCTCAGAATCAATTGTTATTAAATCATATCTCGGCATCTTCCATGTGTAGGTCACCAAAACCATCGAACCATCTACAGCACCTGTAATATCAATACTCGTATCAGTCACATTAGTAGGAGTTACTTGCGTTCGATGGCGATAGGTAATTTCATAGGTACTTCCCGGAGATGGTTCTGCTCCGGATAATGACCAGTCGACTTGGCCGGCGGTAAGTTTGTAATCAGTTCCCTTTATATATATTGTATTGCCTTGTTTAATCTGAATAATATCCAACACCGCCGTTGAAGGAATCGGATCAAGTGCGCCGGAATAACTTCCGTGTGTTAAATTAACTCTTTTTTCTGCGGTAACATCAACAGTTATAACTTCATCCAGAGGTGTATAGTTCAGATGTATTGTCATTTTCCCCAGAGCATCAGGTTCAAAAATGTAGGGGTCTGATTCTACTCTTTGAACGTCATATTCGTTTTGAAAAACTGATCTCGAAGAATGAGGTAAGCCAACCTCTTGGCCGTTTACGTGAGCTTTTCCTTCATTTACCGAAAAAATCTGCTCTTCATTATCTGCCGTTAAACAGGTTACCTCCATGCCGTTGACTACGTATGAGCCATTGCTCTCGTTATCGTATCTTGCAAGCGCGGTGCTGACTGAATCCAACTGAGGCGCAGGAGCTTTTTGAACCAATACTCCTTTTTCGACATTATATATTGTATAGAATTTCCCGGCTTCTTCATTATCACTAGTGATACCTTCTGCCTGATATCCCCAGTTGGTTATATATTGTAATCTCGCAGCACCGGCTTCTTGGTAATTCCTTGTGCCAACTGCCGGATCTCTCAACTCGGGATCCTCCAACTCAGTCAGCGTTTGTTCTTTATAATAAATACCAATTCTTACTGAAATATCAGTCGGTATTACAAAACTTCCTTCGTGTACATCTCGAATTGCTCCGTCAAGATAGACTTTTCCTTTTTCTAATGTGACCGAGCCGTCGTCGATGATACATTCGCATCCACTAATCACATCTCCATCCGCAAACAGAGCATCTCCGATTCTTTTTATGGCATCACTTGCGTAATCCTGAATTTCGTTTAGCTCAGCCGATTGAAGTCCTTTTCCCGCTAAAAACAGGGATTTTATGTACTTCTTTTCAGAATTAAATCGATCGTAATATCCCGATAATGTCATCTTTTCCTCCTTACAGCGACAGTACAAATGCGCAGTTGTATCTCGTATCTCCCGTTCGAATAATCGGAACTGTGTTTTCCAACATCAGAAGCTCTCCTTGATCCTCTATCTCAGTTGGAAGAAAGTATTTCTGACCGATCGGCAGGTCATCATTTGTTACGGTATTTAGAAATAACCCGAACTCTCTCACCGTGTATCCGTTGCCGTCTGAAAAATCAAATTCTGCTGAAATATATAAATTATTCGTTGGAGTTTGAGATATTGTCCAACGTCCCGAGGGTGTTACTAAGTCTCCTTGATCATCTGCGTTTACGAATTGAACATTGTCGATCACTCTTCGTCCGATTTCTCGAAACAGTGCCGTCTGAGTGGGATTTTCATTCACCTTTGTCGTAATTTCATCGCTTTCGCCTTGTCCCCAAGCTATAAACAACGGACATTGCTTGATACTCCGAGCCATTCCCGCTCTTCCTGAAATTGTTACTATCGCCATGCTTTACTCCACCATCTTGCTGTAATTACTTTGTTGATTCCACGGCACATCGAAATGTCTGTGGTCGTGCCATGTGTTGTTGCCTCTGTATTGCCCATTTATTCCATGAAACACCTTATCAGTCTTTGATACTTGCGAATCCAATTCCGATTCGTAGACAGAATTCGCAGTATAAGTAACGTTCGTTGTTCCTGTTTCATAGTTGTAGGTTCCGTCGAAAATCACATCTTCAAATCTGCGAATATCTATCATTACATTGTCAGGCCTGATCGCAGTTTCGGACAGATAACTGAAGCCAAGAATGAATTTTGAGTCGTTTTTGTTTTCGTAACTTCCCGAAAAACAGCTTTGTCCGTCTTCCAAAACAGAATCCGACAGCACAATCATTGCTCTTGAAAACGTGTTAAGTCTGATTAAGTAATCAGGAACGTTTCCTATCGGCTCCGCGTTTTGAGCTACCTTATTCGCTCTGTATATATTGTGTTCGGTAAGCTGTCCGAAGTTCGTATCGTCCAAGACTCCGAAGCTCAATTTGAAGGTATCTTCGATTTTCGCAAAGCTAAATTTGGCTGCGAAGTTGAACTTGTTTATGTTGTAGTTCCCAAATGATGCATCACATCTAAGCTTCTTTCCGAAGGATAATTTTAACGCGCCGTTGTAAATTCCCGAATGATCAGAAAGTAAATCACCCCAACTGGAACCGTCCAGCACAAACCGTCTGATATCGTAGTCATTGTTGTACATTCGAGTCAGCCGAGATCGTACTGGAGCAGCAAGTTTAGCAGTTTCCACAATTTTATCGATCAAGGTGCCGTCGGGTATTTCATCGAATCCAACTTGAAATTCCGAAAAATGCCTACCGACTTCCTCTTCTTCAATCTTGATATTTGTTAAGCCATACCAAGAAAGTACTTGCCGAAGAGAATACGGAGTACCAGCCATTCTGTGGAATTTAAGACCCTCGATAATCCTTTGTTTAAAGTCATCGACATTTATTTGAGCTAAAGAATATTCCCAGCTCAAAGTCAGATTGAGATTGCCCGCCGCCTTGGTTTTAAATCCGGACAGAATAGTCGGATTCACATTGTAAACAATCGCTTGCTCAAGGGCTTTTTCTAATTCTGTCGAATTACCTGGCAGCAGGGTGACCCTGCACTCAGTATTACGCTGCGGCAGAAAGTTTCTGCACCCTGTATTACGCTGCGCTAGCTCATTCATACTGATAACTCCATTTCCAGCAAACGGGCACATTCTGTCTCTGATACTGAAATATCAGTCATCGGTGTTAGCAACTGCACATCTTTTACTCCGTCAAGAAACAAATTTGAGATAATCCAGCTCCGCGAAATTGAAACTCCCATGCTCGCGATTTTTGCAAAAGCTTTTCTGAATGATGTTTTGATCGTGCTTAAAAATTCTATTGGAGTAGATGACATCAAACTGATTTTCGCTCTCACATCAATATCGATTAAATTACAAGGAATGACTTGAACTGTATCCGTCAGCATTCGAATATCATCTCGTTGCATATAATTATTGACGGATTCAAGCAGATCATCCGAAACAACTCCGTTGTTTTCTTTCGAAAGAATCGAAATTCTCACCAAGCCCGGCTCAGGTGAGTCTGCATTGGCTTCTTTCACTCTCGTATCAGCATTTAGCGCATGAAATATATAAGCCGCCTTACTACCAGCCGTTGACCAACCTTCGATTTTCGCTTTCGTTCTTTTCCTCAATTCATCGTCGGTTTCGTTTTCCTTTCTTTCGATTCCGTAGAGTACAGCTAAATTATCAAGATCACTTCCTGTCGCGAAAGCCAGCAAATTAGATTTTGCGACCTGATTAATCCTTTGACGCAGCAATAATTCTCTGTAAGCCGCGACTTCGAACAGTTTAATAATCGGGTCACTCTCAAGGTAAGCGGTAAACTCGTTGTTGATTTCAACGAATCGGTCTTTTATTTGGTTTATAATCTCAGAAAAGCTTAACTCTTCTATAATTTGAGGCGTTTCCAAGTCAGATAAGTTCATATCACCAAATTCTCCAAAACGATTTTTTCTTGGGTAATCAGATACTTTCCGCTCAGCGACAGAGTTATTTTCCCCTCTTTGATCGAATTGATCGTAATTTTTTCCAACTTAAATCTCGGCTCCCATTTGTCTATGGCTTCGGCTACCGCGGCGTAGATTCTGGGAATTAATTCCCGATTTACAGGTTGATCGACCAACTCAAATAGGTGCGAACCATAATCTCGGCACATCACTCTTGAGCCTATCGGAGTGGTTAATATATTAACCAAAGATTGCTTTAAATGCTCTAAATCGCTCAAATATTGTCCGTTTTCACTGCTAACACCCTTCATCGGAGCCCTCCGCTGCATTTGCACAAAGGAGGACTGGTCGTAATCGAACCTGAACTGAGAGAAATATTTGAAGAAGAGATATCAATACTCGATGCTCCGTTGCTCAAACTGATTGAATTTTCGCCCAAACTAATCGTTGAGTTTCCGACTTTCAGCGTAATTCCGTGGTCATCTAATGATATTACGCACTTTTCGCTGATAAACTTCAATCCCTTGGAAAATGAGGCTTCGTAATTTTCTGAACCATTTAGTTTCACGTTTTTGTCGGTCGTTAGGCTCAAATTATTCACGTTTTCCGGAACTTTGTATGTGTCGTAATGAATTGATCTCAATACAAAAGCCTGAGCCATCTCTCCGTAAGGCGCAAATACCGCAACTTGCTCTCCCTCTGAGATCGGAAGCCATAACGAAGTGTTTCCCGCGTTCGAAACTATAGGCAGCCAGCCTGTTTTTACTCGACCGATTTCTACTCGAACTTGATCTCCGTCAATTTCAGCGATTTTGCCCAGCCTAATTATGTTGGCCAACTTCCTTACGACCTCCGAAAATGCAAAACTGTTATCCATTTACTACCTCATTATTTATATGCAGAAGATGAGGTGTCGCTCCTGATTCCAACCAAACGGACTGCCCCAAATGAAATTGATGAGACCACTCGACCATCCAGCAAACGAACGCATCGAACTCAGGCTTAAACGAATCTCTTGAAATTCCAGTAACCTCTCCCGGAGAAACTGCGCAGTTGAAAGTGTTCAGGTGAACCAAATTCGCAATATTGCAAGACAGGGTTTGGCAAGAGATTTCGGCGTTTTCGATTGTTGAGTCCACAATGATTCTTGCCTCAAGATTTATGTTCAAAGCCAACTCTCCCGTGGCAGGATCATTGCCCGAGGAAAATCCCGCAACCTCAAGGCATACCGCCGGAGCTGCCAAATCACAGCGCGGTGCCGGATATATAAAACAGCTCTCTATATCAGGTAATTCCAGGATTTTCGATTTAATGTTACTCAATAATGGTTGGATCATTTTCTTCTGCCCATTTTTCTAATTTCATAAAGAAATCGCTTTTCAAAAACTTTTGCGACTTCCGCTCCGATCAAATATTCAATGCTTCTTACTGCGTCATCAAAAATTGAAATTGTTACTGATTTTACAGGGGTTCTTTTCTTTGTCGTCCTTCGATAAACTCCCGATTTCCCTCCTTTTTTGAGAGTCGCGATGAATGCGTGTGGATAAATCTTACCTCCTGCCGAAACTCCAATTGGAGTCTGCCTGACACCGGATAAATCCTTCACAAATACGCTTTTGAATCTGCATACTAATTGCGCCTGAGGATTTTTTCGATTGGCTCTTCTTATCGAAATGCGATCCCGAATCAGCTTTAATTTTACTCTCTTTTGAGCAGATATTTCTTTCGACAAATGACCTTTCAGCCATTCCGCTGTTCGATTCAATGCGAAAATAGTCGCAATCAAAGCTTGCTCAGGCAAAGCATCAATCGCTTTTATTATATTGTCGGTCTGTTTTTGAATTGATGGCTTCATATCTACTCACCAATTAAAACCGCATTGAACTTCCACATTTGAGTGATTCCGTCCATTAAGGGTTCTTCGAAAATCTTGTATCTTCGATCATTAACCAAGATAAAATCGCCAATTCTCGGAGTAGCATCTGCCGACTTGATCGAAACTTCCGCTACTTGCTCAACAACTTGAGAATCTCCTAAATCATAGGGATTTTCAGGCTGCTTAATTACAGCAATAACTTGCTTCGTTTCACCGTTTCGAGATCTTATCGTTACTTCCTGTCCCAAGTGATCAAATACATCGTTAATTGCTGTAATTACAGTATTTTTAAACATTATGCAGCCGTTAGTTTAACCAACACTCCCGGTCTCAAGCACAGCGGCAGTGGGTTAGATTGCGTGTGCAGCTCCGTGCCTCGATCGAACTTCCTCGGACACTGTTTCGCGTAAAGCGGTAATCCCAAAGTGTTTACGGTTTCGTTGAAATCCGCAGGTGCAAAGTAAGTCACAAAACTCTCTGCCGTACCCGTCGGGAAACAATGACCTTCACCGGAGGCAATAAATCTTCGCGTGTTTCCGTCAGGATCAGTGGCTTGGCCTCGGTATTCCTCGAAAGTTATTCCGCCGAAAGTAAATCCTGATCTCATATCGTTTCTCAGTGCCGCGCCTTCTTCCCATCTCTCATAAGCCTCTTTCACTTTTGAATGAGAGGTCAGAGCATCGAAAAACTCAGGAGAAACCAAACAATGAACGCCGGTCATGAACTCGCCTCGAAGATTATCTTCAATATATCTCAGAACTTCCAAACACTTTTTCTTTACATCGGTTGAGGCTGTTCCAAGAGCAAAGTTTACGGTTTTCGGCGTAATCTCAAACTCATCAAACAAATTGTACAAAGTGCTGCCGTCAGCGTCCAAAATGTTGCCCTTCAACGCTCCCATACGCAGATGCTCGAGGGTTATTGCGTGTTTATTCCTCATGGACTGCAGGTGATCAGTGACCACGTTGGCCATAGCTTCAAGTTCGTTTTCCGTGCCAAAAGCTCGGATTCCCTGGATTTCCTCCGGCAAAATAACATCATCGTGAGGAATATGCGGAATAGTGAACGATCTCATTTTTCTTTTCGTTCTTCCTTCAAAAGTTGCTGTTCCTCCCGGCATTTGAGTCGGAAGTAAATTCAATACTCCGTTTTGCTCTTCAACGGCAATATTGCGTGTCCTTACTGATTTTTGAGGAAACAAATTCATCGCTTCCAGCTTTCCGTAAGTGTTAGGCAACAAGTTTATGGAAGCCGTCAATGACGTCATATTAAATGCGTCGGTATCGAATGGGTTTATCATATCGTTTGTTCTCCTTATGCGCTTACTCGAGAGACAATGCCTCTTGCTTCAAGACCTTTTTTGATTGCTTTTTTCTGATCCGCCGTTGCTCCCTCCGGGAATATCAACTGAGACTCGATAACAATGGCGTCCCTCGCGACAATTAATCCTTGTTGAGCTGCCGTGCTTGCATCAACATCCTGCAACAACACTCCAATTGGAGTTTCCGTGCCATCGGTCGTGGCTTCTTCATCAGTCGGATCAATTAAACTCACCTGTTTGTACGTACCGTCAGCGGTTTTTTCTCCGACAATTGTTCCCATCTTAAGATTCTGCCCTTGAGCAATCGTCACTACCTCTCGGCAATAGTTCTTTTCTGCTTCATATTTGAGCAAACTAAGCAATCTATCTTTTTCTTCTATATTCATTTATCTTCCTCCCTCTTATTTATCCCCTCGCGGAGCGAATTACTGGATGCAACGACTCGTTGCTTCTTATTTATCCCCTCATGGAGCGAATTTACGGATGCAATGTCACACTGCCTGCACGCTGCTTTGCTGCTGCTATTACAGGATTCTCTTTTTGCATTTCTTTGTGATAAACATGGCTCGAGATTTCTTCTTTCGCGTCCATCGAGTTCAACAATGCCTCTTTTACTTGATCCACTGTAAACTTTTGCTCAATGAACTTAGCCAATTTCCTTTCAGCATGAGCCAACTTACAAAGTTGAGCTATTTCCAGAATTTCAGCTCTGTATTTCTCGATTTCTTCTTCATTCTTTTCTTCCATCTTTTTCTCCTTTTTCATAATTTCTTCCCATGGATTGCACGTTATCTCATCTGCCAGCCCAACTTCGATTGCATTTTCTCCGTAATACGTCGCTGCTTGAGTTTTTCGGATTTTCTCGATATCCAAATTTCGATTGCGAGCCACTGTTGATAAGAACATTTCATAAAGTCTGTTTACTTCCCTTTGTAATTTGTCTTTCGCGTTCTTAGACAGAGGTTCGTGAGGTGTAAGATCGTTTTTCTCCTCACCTGCAAAAATGGTCGTGTACTTTACGCCCAGCTTCTTATCTGCCTCTGAAATATCAGTATGAGTTGCAATTACTCCAATGCTGCCGACACCGCTTGTTCGATTCACGAAAATCCTTGAACACGCCGAGGCTATTGCGTAGGCCGCGGAAAATGCTGAGTCGTTGGCATAGGCGTAAATCGGTTTCTTATCTCTCGCCCCATAAATAAAGTCGACTAAATCAAAGAGACCTCCGACTTCACCTCCCGGACTATCGATATCCAGCAAAAGCGACTCAACTTTATCGTCATGTAAAGCTCTGGAAACCGATAAGTAAATATCGTCATAATTCGTGGTGTAGTAAAATCTCTCGCTTCGCTTTGTCAGTAGACCGTAGACTGGAATTACAGCGACGCCGTTATCAATTGAATACTCAGAGAGTACAAATGTTCCCTTCGGAATCCACTCAAAATTCAAGGTAGGTTCAAGATATTCTGATGCCACCAATAAAGGTCTATTCGTTACTCGTATCATCGTTTTCTCCGTCTAGTACAGAATCAAATTTCAAGCCCATTTTTTGCGCTCTCTCGTTATCGTTTTTGATTTCTTCATCTATCTCTTCCACGTCGTAGCCAAGCTCCGAAACGACTTCCGCTCGCGATTTGAAACCGCATCTTACCGCGTTCATTTGAGCTTTCTGTTCTTTCAAAGGATCAACCCATGCAAACCCTTGCGGAATCCACTTCACCGCAGCGAAGTTCTTATCGTTTGGTATTTTTATAGAGTTCGAAAGGACCGCAAGCTCAATCCATTTATTCCAGATCGGTCGACAAAACTGATATACAATCAGATTGTGCTGTAATGCGGTACAACGTCTTCTAAATTCAAGTAATCCTGCTCTGATAGAAGAGTAATTTACTCCCGACAAGTCTCCAGTCAACTGCTCATAGGTGATTCCCAAACCAACGGAAATTGCTCGCAGTTGCTGTTTTATAAATATCTCGTAAGTACCGCCAACATCTGCCGGAGTAGAAAATTTGATATCCTCTCCGGGATCAAGAAATTGCATCGTGCCTGGCTCTAAGCCGTACAGATCAGAGCCTTCTTCTTGTTTAAAGATTTCAGAATCAGGATCAAGTCGTGTTACAAATCCCGCAAACATTGCTGCTGTTTTCTTTCTCACAAGTTCGGCATCTTCGTATTGATCAAGTTCGTGCAGCTTCAAAAGAACATTTGACAGCCAAGGTTCTCCCCGAATCTGTCCGGGACGAAGTGGCTTGTATATGTGCAATATTTCGCTTGCCGGAACTCGAATTGACTCGAAGTTCAGCCCTCTGCAAGAGTCTCCCGGATGCTCTTTATATAAGTAGTACGCAACCTTCTTCCCGAATTTATCAAATTCAATTCCTGACTTTATAATATGTCCGTTCGGAAGAGGATAATCTTTGCTCGCATCTAAATGTTCGGCTTCTAAAACCTGTAATTTGAGTGGCACTGTGCCATTTTTTCGATCGGTTTTTATTCTTACGAAACACTCACCGCATTCGATAACACTTCGGAGTACGAGGGCTTGCAAGCCGTAAAAGTCACAAATACCGGCGACATCCGCTTCGTCCGTCCATTGCAGCCATAATTCTTGTATCCTTTTTCGAAAATCCGCGTCCCGTGCTTTAGATTGAGGCTTAATTCCTGTACCGATACAATTTGATACTATCGCTTCAACGGCATTTGCCGCATATGGATTTTTTCTGATAATATCGTGCGATCGGATTCTCAATGTGCTTAAATTTGAGTCCAGAATTGAGTTGATTGATGATCCCGTAGGATACCAATTGTTCAATCGCTTTCCGTGTCCCGCTCCGTCGTATGGCGTTTGGGCTTTCTTCTTGAACAGATTTGCAATCGAATTGAAAAGTTTCATCATATCGCTTCAAAAAAAGTCTTTTTGATTTGTTCGGCAATTGCTTTAATCACAGGAACACAAACACTGTTCCCCAGTTGCTTGTAAATCTGTGTTTTCGGAACTTTGTTAATCACGAAATAATCGGGAAATCCTTGCAATCGCGCGCATTCTCTTTCAGTTAATCTTCTTGGATTACCTGTCGGATGATTCAATAAAATCTTTTCAGGATGACTCAAATATCGAGCCACTAACGTAACCGTATATGGTTCTGCTTCATCGAAAATTTTATACGAACACCACCCCGTTGATCCGAATTTCATTCTTTCTTGAATATGCGTCCATCGGTGATCCGACAGGCAGTAGCTCTCGCCGACGTTTTCCTCAACTATATCTGAAATGTGAGTCTCTATTCCTAACGGCTTCGGAAATTCAAAATTCTTACTTTGATCTAAATGCCCGACGATATACAGTCGTCGTCTGTTTTGCGGTATACCAAAATCTTTTCCGCTTAAAATCTCATAATTAACTTTGTATCCAAGCTGTTTCAAACGTTCTAATATCAGCTGAAATATTTCTCCGTTGTTTATTCCTTTGAGATTCGGAACGTTTTCAAGCAGAAATACTTTTGGCTTTTTCTCTTTCAAAATTCTTTCGATTTCAAAGAACGCCTGACCTCGTTCGTCATTGAAACCTTTTCTCAGACCTGCAACGGAAAATGATTGGCATGGAAACCCGGCCAACAAAACATCGTGATCAGGTATCTCCGTTTCTGAAATACCCCTGATATCTCCGAAAATATTTTCGTTTCCGAAATTTGCGCTGTATGTCGTGACCGCATGCTTATCGATTTCGCTCGTAAAGACGCAATCAACGTTCTCTTTCTCGAACGCTTGCTCGAAACCAAGTCGGATTCCTCCGATCCCGGCATACAAATCTGCTATTTTTATCATTCTACTCCCTTGGACGTCGTAAAAACGATCTGCCTTTTGCTTGAAGTTTTGAGGTTCGCTTTGATCTGACTCCGTAATTTGAGCAATTGCTCCAAATCCGCTCCGGCATACTGCACATGTACATCGCCGTAAGTCACTGAAGTCACACGCTTTCCTGACTGTAATTCCAGAATTGCTTTCTCTATGATTTCTAATTTTTCGCTGTCACTTATCACAGAAAACTGCTCCTAATTTTCTTAAGTCTTCTTGTAACCTTTGGTTTTTCCTCCGGGTTACTCAGCTCCATAATTTGCTGCCATTTCTGATCTGACCAACGGTCGATTCCCAGAGCTATTGCAGCTGCTCTTGCATAAATCCTGCAATCTAGGGCTTCGTTTCGATCTCGAATCTTCTTCCATTCTCTTTTCGGATATCCTCTGACGATCTTGGTAACCAACTGTTCTGCCGTAATTTGTTTGAAATATTCCGTGTTATACTCCGGAAAATGACAGTAGGGAGCCCCTACAGGCGATATTTGTCCTCCGGACAGGTAAGCGTGACGCTTAACCCCGTATTTCTCTCCGAGAGGGTTATGATTTACCGCTGGCTGTATCTTATTTTCTTCCTTGCGTAGCAGATTTTCGCGCCAAACCTCAGGTTTGAGCCAACCGTAGAATTCGCTCTTTAAGAGTGAAACTCCGACCTTCCACAATCTCACTCCGTTGGCGATCTTTTTTCCGTGCTTATTTACATCGACTTTGGTCGGAGCATTCAATGAAACCAGCGAATTATCAACTCCTTTTACAGCCATAACGTTGTGAATCGGCTGCTTTCTCACCCAATCGTAGACATGCTGCGTCGCAAATCCTGAGTCCACTGCCATCATGTTGATTTTCCGATAAACCCCGTCTTCGGATTCAAACTCTTCGTTCAGAATTTCAGATAATTTGTTCCACGGAGTCTGAGTTGTTGGATTCCCGTAAATCACTCGATAATCAACTGACCAATTCTCGTGGTCCTTACCCCAAGCAACGATTTCCAGCTCAATTCGATCATTTTGAACGTCCACTCCGGCAGTGAGAACGTATCCGCCTTTTGGCACTCGACCGATTTTGTAATTTTCCCTTCGATCAAACAGCAAACCCCAATCCGGCACGTCACCTTTTTCTTCCCAAGGCAGACCCAAGGTCGTATTCGTCCAAGCTTTCAGTAATTGGTCATCTTTTTTCGCTGATTCGTAATTGTGATAGCAGGTTTCCCAACTCATCCAGCCAACCGGTGAATACAACGAACTTAAGTGAAAGCCTATCGTTCTTCCTTTTTGGCGGTGAACTGGCTGTGTTTTGTTTTTTTGTTGAGTGTTTTCTTCCTCGCGGAGCGAATCTTTGGATGCAACATCATGTTGCCGTTGCGGTCGCCATTCTCCCTTTTGGAGCATTTCTGTTTTGTATCTTTCATCAATATGTTCTTTACAAAATTCACAAACATAAGACACTTTAGAATCAATTTGATCATAGTGAATGTTCTCCCACTTCAGCGTTTGATAGCCGTCACAGAACGGACACGGCACGAAATAATACCTTTGATCCGTCTCACTGAATTCTTTCTCAATTCTCGATAATCCCTGAATCGTCGGAGTTGAAACGATAAAAATTTTGCGCCTCGTAAAGGTCGCTGTTCTTTGAATAGCCAAAGTAAGAGGATCTCCCTCCGAGTCTGCATCAGGAGGATAAGCATCAACCTCATCTAAAAAGAGATATTTCACCGGCATTGAGCGAAGTCCAACAGCTGAATTCGCACCTGTAATTACGACCTGACCGCCCGGAAATTCCTTACTTTGGACGGTGTTCCCGGAATCTCTGGTTCGCGGATCTTTCACTTTATCTCGCAAGCACGGAGTGTCCTCAATCAAAGGAGCTAATCGCCCCTTACTCCAGCGTTTCCCCATTTCCACAGTCGGTTGAACAACTAACATCGGTCCCGGTGCTTGATCGATCATGTATCCGATCCAATTGTTTCCGGCCTCTGTTCCGCCAATTTGTGCTCCCTTCATAAAAACCACTTTCTCGTACGGTGATGAAGGTGAGAGCGCGTCCATGATTTCCTTTAGATATGGAGTCCTTGAAGTTCTAAACCTTCCAGGCTCTGAGGATGCCGTTCTTGATAACACTCGGTTAGCGTCTGCCCAGTCCGACACGCTGATCACCGAATCCGGCTTGATTCCTCTTTCAAAAGATTTCAGAAAATCATCGCAGGTCATCTCTCGATAATTCCTCCAAAACCGTACGAAACTCTTTCATCAATATTTCATGGATTTCCGATGGGTCATCTACGCTCGCCAACAATGACGAAAGTCTATCGGCAATTGAAAAAATTCCATCCCTTACAATCCGTGCTTTTGAAAAAAACGCTTTCTTTACCTCATCGATAGGAACTAATTCGCCTGTTTCTGCCTTTACTCTGGCTTCCAACAGTTTCCCTTTTTCAATTTCATTTTTAAGCTTCGTTTTCATCAGAAGCTTGTGCATATCGTCTTGAACAAAGTACGTTCCCTGACTCTTTCTCTGTTTCGGCAGGTGAATGTTTCGGTAATTTTCTAACTCGGCATTTGCGGTGTATTCGTCAATCATTCCATCAATCAGAGTGATTTTTCCCTGCTTAATCAGCTTGGCTGCGTATTGCTTTGAAAATCCCTGACGTCTTGCCCATTCTGATTGCGAAATTAATGCCATTATTCAATATTCCTTTCGGCTGCAACTTCTTCGAAGGTCTTACCTGTTCCTGCGTGAATAACTTGTTGATCAGTTAAATTCATCCATCTACGAATTATTGTGTCGCAATATTTCGGATCAATCTCCATCATATAGCACCTGCGGCCGGTTTCTTCAGACGCGATCAAGGTTGTGCCTTTTCCTCCGAAGGGATCGAGAATTACTTCATTTATGTGAGAGCAATCTAAAATCGCATCGGCCGCCAACTGAACAGGTACTTCATCTGCGCGGTAACTCCAGACATTAGTTCGATATCTGCCGGTCTCTCCCAAGCCAAAATTATTGGTGTGTTTTGCTTCACCTTTTTTGAAAACGAAGAATAGTTCTAGTTGGTTTTTATACAGTTCAGCTTGCTGTTCGATTCCTTTATTCCAAACGCAAAGCTGCTTGTACTCATCAAAGATCGATCTGCCCGCAAACATAATTTCGTACATGCACTGCCAATTTGTTCCAATAAAAAACAAAGAACCGTCCTTCGTTTTATTTTTGAGATTTTTGAATACCTGAGGCAGTTGCTCTGTTACCGCTTCTTCCTTGAGATGCGTAAAGACCATATCGGCAACTTGATCGGACATGAAACGATTCATTGATGCTTCGTCTTTTGCGTCACCGCACATTAAGCGATGATTTCCCAAAATCCAAATATCTCCGGGCTTTGTGATTACTTGTTTTCCTTCGATATCTTCCTCGAATTCATCCTCTTGAATGGTTTTGTTTTCTTGAATCAATCGATCTACTTCACTCAAATCAAATCCCGTTAAATTGAGATCGAAATCCATTCCTTTCAGATCCAGCAACTCCAACCGCAAAAGGTCTTTATCCCATTCTGCCCAATTTGCTGACTGATTCGCTACCAAACGAAATGCTTTGATTTGAGCTTCAGTAAGATCATCGGCCAGAACAACGGGAACTTCTTTTAATCCGAGTTTCTTTGCCGCTTTTAAACGCAAATGTCCATCAACAACGCTGCCGTCGCTTTTTGCGACAATCGGTATTCGAAAGCCGTATTCTTTTATGCAATCGACCATCTTATCGACTACTGCATCGTTGTTTCGAGGATTGCGAATGTACTCGATTAGCTTACTTGTTTCAAATGTTTGGTACTTTAAGATGTTTTCAGTCATGCAGCCAACCTTTCGGAACTAATCTCTTCGAAGGTCTTACCGGTTGTAGCATGAATGACTTTTCTTCCCTCGCGGAGCGAATTATCGGATGCAACATCATGTTGCTGCCAGCGGCGAATGATTACATCGCAATACTTCGGCTCAAGCTCCATCATGCAGCATTTGCGATTCGTTTCTTCAGCCGCAATTAATGTAGTACCCGAACCTCCGAACAAATCCAAAACCAAATCACCTTCATCCGAAGCATCTAATATTGCGTCCTTCACCAATGGTAATGATTTAACCGTCGGGTGCGACGCCAACAATTCATCTCTGTTTTCCGTGGCAAAGCTGTTCATGCCGGGATAATTCCAAACGTTGCTTCGATTCCCGTGAAACGGTTTTTCTTCTTTTCCGTTTTTAAATACAAAAATCAATTCATGCTGACTGCGGTAAAAGTTTCCCATGCCTCCAACTCCTTTGTTCCAAATGCAGAGCTGTTTTAAGGCGTCGTAATTCTTCTTTCCCGCCGTAATAATTTCGTAGACATGCTTCCAATCCATGCAAACGTAATGAAGAGAACCGTTTTTAGAGAAGGAAGCTAAGTTGTGAAAAATCTTCGAGAGAAATTCGATAAACTCTTCCTCCGTCATCTCTCCCGAAGCCATAAGAAATTCTGCGTGTTTGTGTTCTTTGTTAATCCCCGAAATGTTTGAAACCTTCACATTGTACGGCGGATCAGTAAACACAACATCGGCTAATTGATCGTTCATCAGCTTTCGAACATCACTTTCGCTTGTTGAATTGCCGCAAAGAAGTCTGTGATTTCCGAGTATCCAAAGGTCGCCCAACTTGCTCACAATCTTGATTTCTTTCTGCGGCTCTTCATCATTTGATTCAGACGTACTTTCATCCGTTTTTAAAATTTCGCTGATTTCATCTAAATCGAACCCTGTTAAACCCAAATCAAAGTTCATTTCCTTGAGTTCTTCGAGTTCTAACTTGAGTAACTCTTCATCCCATTCTGCCCAATTAGCCGATTGATTTGCAATCAAACGAAATGCTTTGATCTGTGCCTCGGATAAGTCATCGGCTATCACGACAGGAACTTCAGTTAAACCTAATTTTCTAGCGGCTTTGAGTCTGAGATGGCCGTCGACAACTGTTCCATCGCTTTTAGCGACAATTGGAATTCTGAAGCCAAATTCCTTGATGCAGCCAACCATTTTGTCTACCACTGCGTCGTTTTTTCGAGGGTTTCTCTCATATTCAACGAGGTCGACTGTCTTGAATGTTCTGAATTTTAGATTACTATTGATATTTGAGAGATTTTCAGAGGCGTTGTTCATGATCGAAGACCTTCGTTTACTGCGTTTTCAAGGATTTTTGAGTAATAGTGAGCTAGGTCAACCCCTAAAAAAGCTCTGCCGCTGGCTAAATCCCGGGGGGCTGCCCTCCGCTCTCTCAAATTTGAGGAAGGACCCGACTTTGTTTGACTGAAAATTTTTCGACTATTATGCCCATTCAGTGGTTGACCCTCCTCCTTGGCGATTGCCAGAAGCAAAATAGCAAGAGCATCCGCCTCGTTATCATCTGCAGGACTGAAGCCGAGATTTGACACCGCTTTGACTACGTCACTTTTCGTAGCCCTCCCGTGTCCCGTGATGTACTTCTTGATTTCTCCCACTTCACAACCCTCATATGGTATTTTGAGGTCTTCACATACTACTGCGAGCAAATACATGAACGCGCCGTATACGTGTCCGGCCTCAGTTCCCAAGTGTCGGCGAACTCTTTCGAAATATACTTTTTCGATTTCATAGCAATCTAAAATCTGATACAGCCATTTGATGAATTTTGAGAATCTCTGACCGAACGTCTTATTCTTCAGCTTCTTCGTGCCGCTTATGATCTTTTCATCAGATAAAATTGCATAGCCTGTGTGCGTACCCAGATCGAGTGCTAGTATGTTCATTGATCGAAAAATTTTCCCTCTATTATACTTAATCAACAGAAAAGGGTATTTTGTTTAAACTTTTTTGATTTTTTTTCTGATTTGTTTTTTCAGGAATAAAATTCTACGTATTTTAGGTGTATTTTATTAATATTTAGTTAACATCTGACTCATTTTTTTAGAAGGAAATGTTTATGTACAAAAAAAATAAGTTCATTCATTACTATCATTCTCATCAATCTTCGTATCTTTTTATTTGATTCTTATTGTGTTCATCTTAAAAAAGATGGTTTTTATCTGTTTAATGCTAAATTTATTGATTCTTCCTCCAAAATTCAGTTTTCGATTTTTTCTATTCTTTTAAAGCAATATTGCGATGATTGTTTTCGTTTCAAAAATTCATTCTTAGCTGCCAAGAAGATTCAACAGCTTTTGCTTCGTTACGACATTTCTATAGATGAAAGTGACGTTATCAAAAATATTTTTTACATTCGACGTTCTCTTAAAAAGTTTTGTTCCGCAAAAATTATTGATCACGATAAAAATAAAGGGTACTTCCTTGTTCGCTCCGTTTCTTTTTCTAAAAATTAGCACGATAGAATGTTATTTTGTGTTCATAGAATGTCATCACCATTAAAATCCTTTATTTTCAATGGCTTAATTTTTTCAAATAGAATGTCATTTTTATCTCATGCCATGTTCTTTCTTCTTTTTTTCCTCAATACTGGTCTCGGTTTTTGGGAATGTTCGTATGAATAAATATGATGGTATTGATAAATGCATTGTTGATAACGTTCGTGCTTTTGCTAAACGATTATCTGCTAAATTAGCTTTTCTCTCTCTTGATGATTTTCAGCAGGAACTTATGTTGGCTGTTTTCAAAAGTCTGCAAAATTTCTCGCATGATATCTCTTTTGATCATTTTATAAGAAAAGTTTTAGCCAGAAAATCTTCTAATCTGCTTAAATATTTTCGTCGGCATAAAGAAATCCACTCCCTTCAATACAATGATAATTTGGAAATTATTTGCTCCGATTTTCATTTCGATAGGATGATTTTTATTCACTTTCTGCCGTCTAAATTTAAGTTGATTTGCAAGCTTGCACCTAATCATTCGGCTGCTGAAATCGCTGAGATTCTCTCGATCTCTCGTAGCCAGATATACGCTGATCTTCAACTTTTGTCGACCTTCGTTCGTTCACATGAAAGTTCTCGTTTGGATTATGTTTCTTTTATAGGGAGAAAATTTAAAATGAAAAATCTATCAACTATCGAAACCATGAATACCAAAGAGCTGAGTTCTCTGGAAGTATTTGATCTTGCTGATCTTTCTGATCAGGTGGCCAAGCTTTTAAGCCATGCTAAAGAGCTCAAAGAAAAGCTCGATGACGCTTTGAACTTACGATTTTCTGAAACCGTTAAGGAAAATCTGCGGCTTGAAAATAAGGACACCGGCACTACGAAATTCATCGAAAATGGATTCCAAATTATTGCTGAAGTGCCGAAAAAGGTCACTTGGGATTCTCAAAAAATTGAGGAAATCATCAAAACCATTCCTGAATCGCACCGCCGAGACTACATTAAAACGACTTACTCTATCGACGAAAGAAGGTACGCAAACTTCTCTTACGAATACCAGCAGTTGTTTAAACCAGCTCGCACGGTCACCCCAGGGAAAACTAAGTTCCAAATTAAATTACCAGAGGAGGCTTAATTATGAAAATAATTTCTGCTGATGAAAGACTGAAACAGCATACAGGCGTAAAGCTCGCCATTTTTGGTAAGTATGGTTTGGGGAAAACGAGTCTTCTAAAAACTCTTGATGAACCGACTCTCTGCCTTGACTTTGAGGCTGGGCTGTTAGCTGTGAAAGATTGCTGGGACGGAGACGTTATCTCCGTTCGTGGCTGGGAAGAAGCTCGTGAGCTGGCTTGTTTACTCGGAAAGGTTTCTGCGGGATCTCCTGCCTGTTACGGTTTCAGTAATTTCTGTTTTAATCCTGCTAAATATAACTATTTGGACTTTTCGAAATATCAGTGCATTTTTATAGATTCAATCACTTTTGCTTCGAAGCTATGCCTTCACTGGTGTAAAAATCAGATCGATCCTCAACTAAAAAAAATTGAGGCAGATAAAGCAAATGATGAGCGTTCGAAAAAACTGGAAAGATCGGATAATTGGGCGATTTACGGGCTTCTTGCGACTGAAATGAGCGTTTGGCTGAACATTCTGCAGCATATCACAGACAAAGATGTGATTTTTGTAGGATTGCTCGACAGCTCAACTGATTCTTACAACAGAATGACTTGGCTTCCTCAGATTGAAGGAGCGAAGACTACTCTCGAATTACCGGGCATTTTGGATGAGGTGATTTCTATGATTCCGTATAAAAACGAGCAAGGAGAAATTGAGCGTAAATTTGTATGCAAAACCATAAATCGCGGAGGATTCCCAGCCAAAGATCGTTCAGGGCGTTTGGATGAAATCGAAGACGCTGATTTAGGAAAATTGTTGAAGAAAATCAAAGGAGGTAAATGATGATTGATTTTAACGATGCAGGGGCGCAGTCGAATTACGAATTAATTCCTGCTAACACTCTTGCGAAAGCCAGGTTCGTAATCAAAGGCGGAAACGATCCTGTCGACAACTGTATTACTCACTCAAAAAACGGAGACACGTCTTACTTAGATTGCGAATTCATCATTCTTGAGGGTAAGTACGCTAAGCGCAAAATCTTCGATAAGATCGGGCTTTCCGGCAACGACAGCTGGGTAATCATGGGGCGAGCGCGCATTCGTGCGATTCTCGAATCAGCCAAGGGGATTAATCCGAAGGACATAAGCGAAATTGCTCAAAAAGCCAGAACGATCGAGTCTTTTGCTGATCTAAATAATCTGGACGTAGTGATAAAAATCGGAATTGAACATGATAAAAACGGCGTTTATCCCGACAAGAACCGAGTGCTGGCAATCATCACGCCTGAGCATGTTTCGTATTCTGAATTCATGACAGGTCAGGACATTCCGTGGAGTTTGTGATGATTTATCCGGAAAGAGGGCTTTGGAGTGCTGTCATTTTGCAGGCAATACATGATTTATTCGGAAGATCTTACGAGAATCAAAGACACGCTTTCGTTTGGATTTTCTACAATGATCCTGATTATTTCAGAGTCTGCAATTATGCCAACATCGATCCAATGCACGTTCGAAAGAAAGCTTTTTACAAGATAATCAACGGGTGATGCGATGGTATGTAAACTTGTTCCTCCGTAATAAGTACTGAAATTTTAGGTAAAACAACAGAGAAATTTGATTAATGTGTCTGGAATCAAGATGCAATCCCTGGAGTTTTACCTGATTTTTGAAAAGTTTTTTTATTTTGGAGTTTTTAAATGTGTAAATTACAAATTTTTAATTACGAAAATCATGAGGTCAGGACGACCGTAAAGGATGGTGAAATTTATTGGGTGTTGAAGGATGTTTGTAGAGTTTTAGGATTGAATGCTCCCCACAAAGTAGCATCAAGATTGGAAGGAGATGAGCGGAATCTAATTCCGGTCACCGATAATCTTGGAAGACAGCAAAAAACCTGCATAATCAACGAGCCCGGTCTGTACAAAGTCATTTTGCGCTCTGATAAACCTGAAGCCAAAAATTTTATGAATTGGGTTACTCACGAAGTTCTTCCTGCTATTCGGAGACACGGTGCTTATATTTCGTCGGGTAAGTTGGAAGAACTGATGCAGTCGCCTGATACCTGGGTAAAGTTGATTCGAACCTTGCAGCAAGAGCGTCGCGAAAAAACCATGCTCAAAGCAAAAATCAAGAAGGATAAGTCAAAGGTTGCTTTCGCCACTGCCGTTGAAGCGTCTAAGGACGGAATCTTAATTCGAGAACTTGCGAAAATCTTAAAAGGCAACGGGATAAATGTTGGACAGAATCGCCTTTTCACCAAGCTACGAAAAGATGGCTTTCTCATTAGGCAGGAAGGTTCAGACTACAATTCACCAACACAAAAAGCCATGGAATTAGGTCTGTTCAAAATAAAGGAGACAGTTTTCACTGAACCAGACGGAAAGGTCACGTTGAGACGAACAGCAAAGGTCACTGGGAAAGGCCAGTCTTACTTCGTGAATTACTTTCTTTCAAAGCCGGAAGTTAAAACCGAACAAAAGAAGAAAACCACGAAAAAATCGGCTAAATCTAAACAAAAATCACAGAAAAAGGAGACGAAAAATGTTTAAAAACTCATCTGTGGAGCAACAGGCCGTTGCTCTTTTCAACTTCCTCATCGTTAAGCATGAACACCAAAAGTGCATCGGCGAACTTTCAATGCGAGATGTTCTTGAATTTGTGAAATTTCTGCAAAAGAGGGATGAGCAATGCAACAGCTAAACGACATTGTGGATTCCAAAATCCTTAAACAGTACAACACTCAGGAAAAACGTTCTTACTTGGGAGCGTCTTCTATTGGTGACGAATGTATTCGAAAAGTGCAACTGCAGTACATGCAGAAGGATCAGAAAGTTTCAGCCAAGCAGATTCGAACATTCGATATCGGGCATTGTTTGGAGGATTTAGTCATCAAATGGCTCAGGATTGCCGGATTTGATCTGAAAACCAGGAATGAAAATGGCGAACAATTCGGATTTTCAGTAGCTAACGGCAAATTCGCAGGACATGTTGATGGCTTAATTTACAATTTTCCTGAAGAATTCCCTGATAAACCAGAAGGCCCAGCCTTGCTCGAAATCAAAACCATGAACCATAAAAGCTGGAATGATACTCAAAAACGAGGCGTTCTTGTTTCAAAGCCGGTTTATTATTCGCAGGTCCAGCTTTATATGGCTTATCTTGAACTTGATCGATGTCTCTTCGTCGCTCTGAACAAGGACACCAGCGATCTCTATTTTGAGATAATTCCCTTTGATCCTGGTATGGCTCAGAAATATTCCGACCGCGCTGTTCAGATTATCAAAGCCACTGAGAATAATGAGCTCTTGCCTTGTGTATCAGGGGATTCCTCGTTCTTTCTCTGCAAAATGTGCGGATTCAGAGATCACTGCTGGAAGGAACCCTAATTTGATAAGTACTGTAATTTGAGGATTTTATGTTTTTGTTGATTTTAAATAGGTTATTTTGGGTATGTATTTAGTTATAATTTTTATTTTTTATTTTATTCTTATTTCAGTACTTTATATACACTTATATATATACTTATATCTATATATCTATTCTAACTTTATTATACTTATTATAGTAATTTACTATAACACTCCTAATTTCATTAATTTTATAAATATATATATTACTTTTTTTGGACGGAATTGTGTGTGTTTTCGGATAAGTGACAGCATAAATCCTCGATTAACAGTACTTAGAGTATCTCTAATTCCCAACTGGTTTTCTAAAATTTCGGATTGGTTTTCAAAGACTATTATCAAGGAGAAATCACTATGAATAAGCTTACTGAAGCTCTTACAAATGCTAATATTCCAGTACCTTCCAAGGACACAGAGACCTTTAAAATCATACGCTGGGGACGTAACAATCGTTACTGGCTTAAGAAGTTCGATGGAGGATACGTCTTTGGTGACTTCGTGACAGGCCTCAACGACCACGTATTCGAGCGAAATCTAAAAGGCGAAAGGTTAAAAAATGCCCAAAATTGCATGCTAAAGGCGTATGCCCATGTCGAGCCTTTGTCAATTCCTATTAATGAACATGCCTCCTCGGTCGCCCAAAATATTTTTACATATTCACAACAATGCGCTACCAATCACGAATATTTAGCCCAAAAACACGTTTTAGCGCATGGTTTAAAAGAACATAAAGGGTCAATCGTGATCCCTGCGTATGATATTAGCAACAAATTATGGACGTTACAATTCATTGATACAGAGGGGAAGAAGCGATTTTTAAGCGGTGGAAAGAAAAAGGGATGCTTCTTCACCATTGGCTCATTGACTGGGGCCGAACGAGTCTTTATTTGCGAAGGCTACGCAACTGGAGCTACTGTTTACGAGACAATGAATGAGCCTGTTATGGTCGCATTTGATTCCGGGAATTTAAAGCCGGTCGCTCAGGCTCTCCGAGAAAAACACTCAAATATCAAGATTATCATTTGTGCTGATAATGATTGTTACCATGAAACGGGCATTAATCCAGGCCTCGAAAAAGCGAAAGAAGCGGCCTTGAACACGAAAGCCATAGTGGTTTATCCGACATTTGAAGATTCTTCAACTCATCCCACAGATTTCAACGATTTACTGATTTTAGAAGGAAGAGAAGCTGTAAAAGAACAACTCGATGTAGCCATAGAAAAATCAAATGATTCTGGCATTCCCGATGGCTTCGTTTTATCTGATGAAGGTCTATTCTGTCTCGACAAAAAACAATCTACGACGAAAATTTCAAACTATATAAAAGTAATCGCATTCACCAAAAACAATGACGAAGTCTCTCGGCTTGTTGAGTTCAAAGACTACAAAAATAACTTACAGCGAATTCTGATCAAGCCAAAGATGTTCACAAAGGACGGCGACCAGATTCGAGTTCAATTGATCAGCAAGGGCTTTGTGTATGCCGGAACATCTCTTTCTAAAAGAAAATTGTTCGAATATATCTCCAGCTCCGTACCAAACAGAGAATTGGTGCTTGCATCGCGCACTGGCTTTCTCAACGACGTTTACATCAGACCAGATCAAGTAGTCGGTGAATCTGACGACGAAATAATCCTGGACACCGCTGTAAACGATGAATCTTACGGAATTTCAGGCACTCTTGAGCAGTGGAATGAGCTGGTTGCAAGATGGTGTGTCGGTAATTCCCGATTGATTTTCGCAATCTGTACGGCTTTCGCAAGCGTGTTATTGCGCATTTGCAACGTCCAAAATTTCGGATTCCATATAGTCGGAAACAGTTCTTCGGGTAAGACAACCTGTTTGAAGGTTGCTGCTTCGGTGTTCGGCAATTCCAAATTTGTCGTGAGCTGGAAAGCCACGGATAACGCCATGGAAAACATTGCGTTCAGGAGAAATGATTCGTTACTTATCCTCGATGAGATTTCTGAAATTTCACCATCAAAAGCAGGCGACGTCGCCTACATGCTCGCAAATGGTCAGGGCAAGAAAAGGCTCGATAAAAACTGCAACGCGAGGGAAACTTATTCGTGGACTCTTATATTCCTTTCCAGCGGCGAGGTCGATTTAAGTTCCCATATGGCGGAAGACAGTAAAACCTCCAAAGCGGGGCAGAAGGTGAGATTGCTAAATATTCCTGCGAAAGCTTCTAAAGACAGCTGCGGCATTTTCGAAAATCTGATGGGCTTTCAGGACGGAGCAGAATTTTCCGATTATTTGAGAGAAAACACTTCAAAATATTATGGCATTGCTTCTGTCGAGTTCATCAAACACGTGCTGAATCATCAGGCTGATATCAGAGACGATTATAAGGAGGAATTTCAAAAACTAAAATCGAAATACTTACCTGCCAAAGCCGAAGGTCAAGACATGCGTGCCTTTGAAAGATTCATGTTAGTTGGTTTCGCTGGCGAATTGGCGATCAAATACGGAGTTGTCTGTTGGCGACCTGAAACTTCGTACAATTCCGCTGTGGCTTGTTTCAATTCATGGCTTGAGGACAAGGACGGAGTTGGTGACGATGAAAACCGACAAATCATCGACCAGGTTAAATCCTTCTTTGAGTTACACGGACATAGTAGATTTTTCGATCTTGATGGTTACTCTGACCAGAAAATCCTAAATATGGCCGGGTACAAGCAAGCCAATGAAGCAGGAACGACCTTTTTCGTGTCTCCCTCTGTGTTCCAGAAAGAAATCTGCAAGAACTTCAACCGAAAAACCGTGATCTCGCTGTTAATTGAACAAGGCTTTCTATTGAAAGATCACAACGGAGATTATCGCCAGCAAAAGTGGACTCCCGATGGGAACAAAAAGGTCTACGTAATTTCAGGTAACGTGTTGCTGTGAGGTGTACGATGTTCAAGAAAATCAAAAACGATAAGGTAGAAAAAGCGGAAAGATTGGCAAAAATAATCTACGAAGCCATAGTCCGCTACACCAATTCGAAAAAGACTGAAATTGGAGAAAAAACTCATCATTATCGGCTTGACTTCTCCCAGATTTGGAGGGGTAATAGCACCAACAATATTGACCCGTTGGAGAAGTAATATGATTCCGAATACTAAAAATGATCTGAGCATAATAAAGCAAATCATTGCGCTGCAGAGCATGGACGAAAATTCCTTACGAAATATGTGGGATAAGTTTTTTGACTACAAACCTGAAGTTTCGAGTCGTCAGCATATGATTTCGAAAATAGCTTACAAGATTCAGGAGCTTGCTTATGGCGGAGTTGATCCCGATACTGAAGAAAAAATCAGAGAGCAAGCAAAGAAGACATCCCTCAAAAACCAAAAGAAAAAAAAGAAGTTTCAGCCTCAGATCGGGACGAAAATCGTTAAAGAATATCACGATAAAACTTACGAAGTGTTGGTTGTTAATGATGGATTCGCTTACGAAGGCAATGTTTTTAAGTCGCTTTCTGCGATCGCCAACAAAATCACTGGGACAAAGTGGAACGGGCTTAAGTTCTTTGGAGTAAAAGTATAATGGAGCAGAAAATAATTCGTTGTGCTGTTTACACGAGAAAATCCTGTGAGGACGGACTCGAGCAAGAGTTCAACAGCTTGGATGCTCAAAGATTGGCGGGAGAAAACTACATCGCGAGTCAGGTTCATGAAAATTGGAGGTTGATTTCTAAACACTATGATGATGGAGGTTTTTCCGGCGGCAATCTGAATCGTCCTGCTTTGAAAGAATTATTTGCTGATATCGAAGCCGGCTTGGTCGACATGGTCGTAGTTTACAAAATCGATCGTTTGTCCCGTTCGTTGTTCGATTTTTCAAAAATTGTTGAGCTGTTCGAAAAGCATAATGTCAGTTTTGTTTCAGTCACTCAGTCATTCAATACTTCAACCTCTTCAGGCAAGCTTATGCTAAATATCCTGCTTAGTTTTGCTCAATTTGAAAGAGAAATGACGGGAGAACGCATTCGAGATAAATTCGCTTCATCTCTCAAAAAGGGTCTCTGGATGGGCGGTCATCCTCCGATGGGCTACAACGTTAAAGACCGAAAACTTGTCATCAATGAGGAAGATGCAAAGCTGATAAAATTAATTTTCGAAAAATTTATCAAGACTGAATCCTACTTCGAAATCGCTCACGCGCTCAACAAAGCCGGCATCAAAACAAAAAGAGGCGGTCTTTTCTCTCCGCAGCACGTTCAACGAATCCTCAAAAATCCGTACTACAAAGGCTGCGTTACTCATAAAGGCAATGTTTATCCAGGCGAGCATAAAGCCATAATCGAAGAAAAAACTTGGGACAAAGCGCAGGAAATTTTCAAATTGAAATCGATACCGGGTCGACGACAGAAAAGATCCAAAAGTCCGTCATTTTTATCGGGTTTGATCAAATGCAGCACCTGTGGATGCGGAATGAAACAAACATTCTCATATAAGAAGAACTTAAGATATCGCTATTACACCTGCTATAATCACATCAAATTCAAGTCTTGCTCAGCACCTCGACAAAATTACCCCGCTGAGCCTATCGAACAGCAAGTGATCGCAGAAATTGTTCGAATCTTGAAATCTCCAGAAGTCGTTATGCACCTGAATCGATTGGCTGAAGAAGACAAAAAGATCAGCAAAACACAGCTCCTTTCCTCGTTAAAAAATTTGAACTCAGTCTGGCATTACTTATATCAAGCCGAGCAAAAGAAAATCGTAGACATGCTAGTAAACAACGTCATCGTCAAGGAAGACGGACTGAAAATCAATTTAAACTTAGAAGGTTTTGATCCTCTATTAACACAATTAGCCAATTGAAAGGAAATCACATGGAATCACTTCAGCAGGAGGTATTTGTGCCTCTCCGAATTAATCTAAAGAAAGGTCAGAAGGCTTATTATTCAAAACCTGATGATAAAAACGCCGTCACGCCCCTCTCGAAAATCTTAGTTAAGGCTTACATATTGCAAAAGCGATTGATCGAAAATCCCGGACTGAACCAAGCGAAATTCTGTAAACTCAATAAAATCTCACCTCGTTATTTTCGCGCGATCATGCAGTTTAATTTCCTCAGCCCAAAGCTCAAAAAACGCATTATGGAGAGCTGGATGCCCAAAAACGTTTCAACTCAACAAATTCTCACGAACAAAATTCCGCTGTTGTGGCGAGAGCAGGAGGAAACGATCATATGATAAAAAAACTCAAGAAAATCAAAGAATTAACTTGATAATTAAGGAAATAGAGTTATATTACAACACAATTAGACATGGAGACAATTATGTGCGTAGAAACCTTAAAAAATGAACAAAAATCACCACTTTACATTGCGGAATTCGAACAGCCATTTGAGGATTGTAAATTGGGTGTAAATTACGAAATTCACAGAGCCTATCAGAAGAGCAAGGAAATGGGGAAAGATCTTATCGATTTTAATGAGCTGATCTGGCCTAACGACATTAAAGCAATCGTAAACACATTGAAATCCCGAGACATTAAAGAATTCACCATTTCCTGCCGTTCTACTAACCTGATAGATTGTCTGGCTGTTTTTGAAAAATTCAATTGTAAAATGAACGGTATTACGGCGACCAAAACCGGATGGAAACGTATAGACGGAAGCGTAGAAACTATTTCTGCTTTAAAAATGAGGATCGGAATTTAGTAAAAACGATGACTTCCGTATTCAAGATATTCATTTCGTTTGTTACAGTTGTGATTGAGAGGATCGAATAATGACATACTGCAAATGGGATAAAATATCCGAACTTTATAAACGCTATCACGACGAAGAGTGGGGTGTTCCCTTGCATGATGACCAAATGCAGTTCGAGTTTTTGATGCTGGAGGCAATGCAGTGTGGTCTAAGTTGGAGAATAATACTTCAAAAAAGAGAAATATTCAGAAAATGTTTCGACAATTTCAACTACGAAAAGATTGCGAAATATGATGAATCTGACATCGATCGAATCATGTTCACCGACGGAATGATTAAATCGCGCGGAAAAATCAAAGCGGTGATAAATAACGCCAAATGTTTCCAGAAAATTCGAGAAGAATTCGGTAGTTTTTGCGGGTTTTTGTGGTCATATTCCGACGGAAAAACAATCTTGTACGAAGATCACGAAAAAGGTTGGATTCCGGGAAGCAACGGATTATCCGATCGAATCAGCAAAGATCTAAAACGACGCGGGTTTAAGTTTCTCGGTCCAACTACTATTTATTCCCACTTGCAAGCCTGCGGAATTATCAACGATCACGGAAGCGACTGCGAATATTACAAGAAAATTATTGCGACGTATCCTACGATAAAAAAACCAAAAGACGATGAAAAAGGTGTTCGATATTTTGGGGATTAAATGGCGTAAATCTATGATCGAGATGTTATTTTATACTTTTTCTTGATCCTTTTTGAAATTGGAACGAATGTCGTGACAGCGCGAATTAAGGAAGAATTAAATGGAAGACAGGGCGATAAATATGTTTATATCTTACAATTTAATATTATCCGTCCATACTTCGCACTGTTTTATTACAGTATCGATTGCGTCTTGCTGACTTTCCGGCGGATATTTATGCTTTTTCAAAAGTTTTTTAACTAACATGCGCATTTTTGCTCGTTCAGTTTCCCTTTTCTGCCAATCTATCGTTTTATTTTTGCGCAAAGTAGCTGTTAGCTCTTTTGTAATCGCTATTAATTCACTGTTTTCATAAAAATCTTTGATTGCTTGTGGCTTGGTTAACGCGTCGTAAAACGCCATTTCTTCTACAGATAATCCCAAATCTTCAGATTCTTGTTGCGAAAAGATAATTTGCCTTGCGATATTCAATAGTTCTTCTATGACTTCTTCATTAGTTAACAGACCATTCAAATAACGATTCATTGTTTCTTGCACAATTGCGCTGAACCTTTCTGATTTTACTACATTAGTTCGGCTATAAACGACAGTTTGTTCTGCAATTAGTTTCTTTAATAATTCTACTGCCAAGTTTTTCTCTTTCATTCTGGAAATATCATCCAAAAACGCAGCATCGAACAATGAAAACTCTTCCTTTATATCAGAAAATAAATTAATAACACCATCGCTTTTTATACTTTGCTTCAAAAGCTCGTTAATATGCCCATTAAGTTCCGGAAGCGAAATTCTTTTATCGTGACCGTTATCCAGCAATCTCGAAATTAGTACTCGGACAGCCTCCATCAAGGCAGCTTCAATACGTAAATCTTCTGTTACAATAGATGAACATAACGATAAAGATTGGCGCAACATTTGTGCTTGTTTTATGAAATTTTCTTTTTGTTTTTCCTTGTCGCGAGCAACCATAAAATTGACCGCTCCACTGATTAGCTTTGCTCGCTTCAAATTATTCGTAGTTGCGAATGTACTGTAATCATACCCGTGTAGTAAATCCCGACAAATTTGTAATTTTTCTTCAAATTTTTTCAGTGCGGTGTCAACGATATTCATATCGCCATAATTTGCCCTATCGCGCACAGTGTAATCATGCATTGCTTGCTTTAATGCTCCAGCAATACCGACATAATCCACTATTAAACCGCCTTCTTTATTCATAAAAACGCGATTGACACGAGCAATTGCCTGCATAAGATTATGTCCTACCATCGGCTTGTATACATACATTGTCGCTAAAGAAGGCACATCGAATCCTGTCAGCCACATATCAACAACAATCGCAATTTTCAGAGGATCTTCATTATCCTTAAATTTTCTAGCCAGTTCATCTCTGTGTGCTTTATTGCCAATGATCTGATGCCACTCTTCAGGATCATTATTGCTCGAGGTCATGACCAAAGCTATTTTCTTTTTCCAAGATGGACGTAGATCCAGAATACGCTGATAAATTTTCATAGCAATCGGTCGCGAATAAGCCACGATCATAGCTTTACCAGTCAATAGATTTGCTCGATAAGTTTCGTAATGCTCCAAAATATCTGTGACAAGCGAGTTTATGGTGTTTTCATGACCCAGAATCGCTTCCATTTGTCCGAGTTGCTTTTTACTTTTTTCAATTACTGCTGCATCTGCATTTTGAGCCATAATGTCGTATTCTGCGTCGATTAGACGTAATGTAGTCTCATCGAGTTTTAATTTTATTACTCGGCTTTCATAGTACACTGGGCGGGTAGCCCCGTCTTCAACTGACTGAGTCATGTCGTATACGTCAATATAGTTGCCGAAAACTTCTTGTGTGTCCCGATCTTTTACAGAAATCGGAGTACCTGTAAATCCGATATAAGTTGCATTGGGCAGAGCATTGCGAATTGTGCGTGCTATGCCATGCTTTATGGCTCCGCTTTTCGGATCGATTTTTTCAGCCAACCCATACTGTCCACGGTGTGCTTCATCTGCAATAACAATAATATTGCGACGGATTGATAACGGTTCTTCTGACTCTTCAAATTTCTGCATCGTTGTAAAGATAATACCGTTGGTTTTTCGACCGTCAAGCCAGTCTTTTAAGCCAATATCATCCATAGAAGAAGTCGCCGTTAACTTCCTGCACGTCGCTTGCACCGGTTCCTGCCGCAAGAAATTCTTACATGCGGAAAATTGTGCATAAAGTTGATCGTCTAAGTCATTTCGATCTGTTAAGACAACGATTGTCGGACTATTTAAAGCTGTTTGCAAAAGATGCGCATAATAAATCATAGACAATGACTTCCCACTGCCTTGTGTATGCCAAAACACTCCGCCCTTTCCATCAGTTTCCGTCGCTTTTTTGGTAGATTCAATGGCTTTTTTTACTGCAAAATATTGATGATAAGCCGCACAAATTTTTTTCAGTTTATTATTTTCATGCGAAAAACATATAAAATTCTTTAAAATATCAAGCAAACGCTCTTTCTGAAAAATTCCTGAGAAAAAAGTATCAAATTGAGCATGTTTTGTATTTTCATATCTTCCATCCACAGTTTTCCATTCCATAAACCGAGTTTCATCTGATGTTATCGTACCGGCTTTGGACATGAGCAAGTCACTCATTGCGCAAATCGCATTATATATAAACATCGAAGGAATTTCTTGCATATAATTTCTGATTTGCCGATAAGCTTCCGATGCATTTGTTTCTTCTCGTGAGGGAGATTTCAATTCGATCAAAATCAGAGGCAAGCCATTTATAAACAATAAAATATCAGGACGTTTTTCGCTGTTTTCAATAAAAGTCCATTGATTCGCAACGACGAAAGAATTGTTTTCTGTTTTTTGATAATCGATTAAATAAACAATCGTATCTTTTGATTCGTTTTTCTCCGTGTAATGAACGGTAATACCATTTTGCAAATAATCCGTGAATAATGCATTTTTTTGAACAAGTGATGCGTTTTCAAAATTTTTGAGTTTAAACAATGCCTCTTTTATCGCAACATCAGGTAGATTCGGATTAATGCAATGTAGAGCCGACGTTAGCTCTTCCTCATAAAGCGGAGAATAAAAATCTCGCGACTTTAAACTAGGACCGTATACATGGCGATATCCCAGATCTTTAAATATACTTATAACGGCATCTTCATACGCACCCTCATTAATGGGATTAGAAAAACGTCGTGACATGTTAAACCTCATTAGAATTGAACGACATTTGAGTATCAGAAACATCTACCTTCGAAACATCGATTTCACCAGACATCAATTTCGGAAGAAGCGCATCCCGAAGCTGAGAAAGACGAAGATTTTCTGTGGAATTATTTCGTATTAATTCATCCAAAGGTGAACAAACATTTTCGAAACGCTTCATACTATCAAAAGTTGGGATGATTACCGACAAATCATTGAGAGCATTTTTATTAATTGCTCCAAAAACTGTCCCCTCACCATTAAAAGTATCTAATATTTTTTGTAAAGACCATATTAGGTAGAAAGCAAAGGACTGAGCTCCTATTTTAGATCTTATTGCACATAGACCTCGTCCAATACAACAATCATCGTATGCTAAATTATAATCACCAACGGGAGCTCTAATACTCATAAGGACGTCATTCTTTCTTGCCATACGTTTCGGTTGGGTTGTATATAACTTTGGATTTGGAAATCGAAAATTAAATTCTGCTCTGCCTTGAAAAAAAATACTGCCATTTTTTTCTTCATTGTAACTACTACCATCCGGAGATTGTCCCATCGTGATATCTACAAGATCGCCTAGTTTTCCAATCTTCCAATCGTCAGGCATTTTGCCACCGAAAGGTTCGAAATCCACAAACCAAGATTTAAAAATAGCTTGCGCTTGCTGTTCTAAATTTTGATTGATTTTATTGTTCAGCTCGATTTTATCATCCAACGCTGACAACACCGCTGCTATCTTTTTCTGAATCGGGAGTGGAGGAACGCGAAATTCCAGGGCTTTTACTTGTTTTCCAGATATTTCTGCAAAGGTCGATCCTGAACTCATTCCAATAATGTATTCGATATTATTTTTTAATAGGTAATAAAAAAATTCAGGTAAATAATTATCTTTTAAAATGAGACTTTTAAAACCTTGATTAGTGCAAACTGTATTTTCAGCAATAGCCAAATATCCTATAGGAGCGCGACTCGTTAGTAAAACCGTTCCCTTTGGAAGCATTCTAGCACTACTGTTTTGTAGCCCCTTTTCAGAAATATTGCGCTCTCCCCTAGAAATATATCTATTTTTGTACCCTGATAAGTCTTTAGGTGTAAGCCACGGTATTTCGCCATCCCAAAAATCGTAATTCTTGGTACTAGGAGTGCCACCACCTATAACTTCGCTAATATCCCCTAATTTTACTGTTTCCCAATTTTGCATAATAAATAACCTAATTCGTATTATAATTATCGTCCGGATCTATTAATGTTGGTTCATTAATCCTTATATCATAAAAGTATTTATCAGTCCCTATTGTCCCATCCTTTCTTTTTATATCTGTTCCAATTTCTACAACAAAACTATCTTTTCTTCCCGTTACTTTCTTATTAAAGTTAGGTAATTCGACGATGTTTGGGTCTTCATCCTGAAACATCTCTAACACCCTAGAATAAGAAATATTATTTTGAGCAATTAACTCAGGAAGAATAATTTGTTCTTCCAATTCAAAATCCTTCCAATCAGAAACAATTTTGAGTTCTACGTACGGATGAAATTCATTCCATTCATATGATAAATCCTCTAACGGAAAGTCTTTTGAATTAGCGGTTATTAGAAATACCTTTCCTATACTTTGTTTTTCATAATTGAAATTAAGTAACGTCTCCCATAATAAAACGTCTTTAAAACCTTTATCAGAACATTTATTTATTACTTTAAATGGAAGCTTCTTGTCCAAAGCTCTTTGTATAATCCTTGGAAATACATCATTATTTGGATGAGGTAAAATGTCTATGCAATAATCTGCTAAGTATTTCCGCAAAGACTTTTCTAATCCTAAAAACAAATCATTTTTTGAAATATTTTTTATATTCTCTACAGAAAGGCAAAAAGGTTTTAAAGCTCTCTCTAAATTTTCCAATGATTGATTACAATATTCCTTTCTTTGTTGTATGACTTCCCTAAATACAGATTCAGTAATGTAGTAATGCCCCATCGTAATGCCATCACGGGCTTTCTTGCTTTTAAAAAAAGTATCACTTTCATTCTTGGCACAATACGGAAGTATCTCCTTGTTATTTGAATAATTTTCAAAACAGTTCGTATCAATCACTACCATAAAATCACGAAATTTCAGTTTTGTTTTCAAAGACATAATTTTTTTGTTTCCTATAACTAACTGTTTTTAAATTTTCCACCCTATTTCTTTTAATCTCTGCCTTATGTTGTCTTCTAATTTATGCGATTGTTCAAACATTTCTGACAACTCCGTCGTTAAGCGTGCCATTTTATCCTCGAATGGTTCGCCGTCTTCCTGCTGTTCCTCGATTCCGACGTAACGTCCCGGAGTCAGGATATAGTCCTGTGCTGCAATATCGGCTGTAGTTACGACAGCACAAAAGCCTTTAATGTCCTGTAAGGTTCCTTCTTGAAATGACGTAAATGTATCCGCCAATTTTTTTATGTCGGCATCTGAAAAATCGCGATGTTTTCGATCAACCATATGTCCCATTTTGCGGGCGTCTATAAAAACTGTGCGTCCGGATTGTTTCTTGCCTTTAGTGATGAACCACAAAGTCACGGGAATAGTAACGCTGTAAAAAAGTTGCGAAGGTAAGGCGATGATTCCCTCGATTAAGTCATCTTCAATAATGCGCCTTCTGATTTCGCCTTCACCTTTGGTTTGTGCAGAAAGTGCACCGTTTGCAAGCACTAAACCGATTTTTCCTTTTGGCGCTAAATGATAAATCATGTGCTGAATCCAGGCATAGTTTGCGTTTCCGGCAGGAGGAATTCCGTATTTCCAGCGGGCATCATCCTTCAACTTGTCCTGTCCCCAATTGGAAAGGTTAAATGGGGGATTGGCCATAATGAAGTCTGCTTTCAACATGGGGTGTAAATCATTGAAAAATGTATCTGCTTGATACGGACCGAAATCGGCATCTATACCTCTTATAGCCATGTTCATTTTTGCCATTTTCCATGTATCGGCGTTGGATTCTTGGCCGTAAATTGAAATTCTGTTGCGATATCCGCTGTGCGCTTGCAAGAATTTAACCGATTGAACAAACATTCCGCCTGAACCACAGCAAGGATCATATACTCGACAGTTATCGAACGGCTTCAGTACCTCAACAATAGTTCTGACAATGCTTGAAGGAGTGTAAAATTCACCACCTTTGGTTCCTTCATAGGCTGCAAATTGAGCAATACAATACTCATAGGTACGACCAAGTAAATCTTTGTCTTCATTTGTTTCTGACATATCGATATTGTTTGTAAACAGATCAACGACATTTCCGAGCACGCGTTTATCTAAATCTTGATTAGCGTAATTTTTTGGCAGAACGTTTTTCAGAGATTTGTTTTCTGCTTCAACTGCTCGCATCGCGTTATCTATGATTATACCGATTTCGGGAGTGTGAGCAGCCTCCGAAATTTTCTGCCAGCGGGCGGCTTCAGGGACAAAGAAAACGTTTTCCGCACGATATGCGTCCGGATCATCTTCGAAGCCTTCTCCTTCAGCTATTAATTCCTTATATCTTTTTTCAAATGCATTTGATATGTAGCGCAAGAAAATCAGTCCGACAATGACTTTTCGATAATCTGCTGCCGGTATGTGGCCCCAAAGTTCACAGGCGGCATCCCAAAGCTGTTTTTCAAAACCGATATTCGCGTTGTTCTTTCTTGCCATATTTAGAAGCCCTTCCTCATTTTTTCCACAATCATGGTAACAAACCAATGTACATTCTTTTGATTTAATAATCTTATTCACCACATCCCTAAGTGTCTTATCTACTCAAACTTTGCAAATTTCGATACTGAAATTTGAATATCCTCTTCTGTATTAAAATTGCGGCAAATTTTCTTAGCTCTTTCACACAAAAACGCCTCAACTTGCACTGATACTCTACCATATCGTGAAGTTTCAAACAAATTTAAAAGGATACTCCTATTAAACTTATTCCCATGTTTTTACTTCTTTCTCAAATATCTCTAAACGCATACTCGCACCATGCAAGCAGACATTACTCCACACCTGATCTCGCCACACGATCGCACGCTATTTACTAATTTTACTGAAACTGCAAAAACCACTTGAACGTTGGAACACTTACCATATGTTGATTTTTTTTGCAATAATATTCTGAGTTTAATAGAATACAATTCACATTTCGTTGATTGGATGTTTTCAAAATAAAACTCCCAAAAACCGCTCGTACAAACCAGACAAGCGAGAACCTTCTGTGTATCAGAGGTTTGAAGACGTTAGATTTGAGTTATGTTTTTATCATCACCCGCTACCCCAATTGTTTTTTGCGGAAAAAATGTTAACGATTTTATGAAAATTTGATTTAAATCTGAAGTTTGAGCGGAAATAGCAAAATTCTCCATTTCCCTTTGTTTGGAGATTTTCGGGCTTTTGGAGAGAGATTTTTCGCAAAATATATAGATTGGAGACTAATTAAATGCATTTAATCTTTGAAATGAATTAATGATAAACCGCATATACTCGGCAAATTCCCTTATCAAATCTTTGTAAATATCCTTATAAAACAACGAGTTAGATATAATCTGGTGGACATTGCAGGGTTCGAACCTGCGACCCCCACGATGTGAACGTGATGCTCTACCGCTGAGCTAAATGTCCAGTCCTTAAATTTGAGATGGTGGAGCCAAGGAGGGTCGAACTCCTGACCTCTACAATGCCATTGTAGCGCTCTACCAACTGAGCTATGACCCCAACGCAGGAGTATAATGTACTATCTCCCAACTATTTTCAAGACATTTTCAAAGATTTTCCGCCCTTTTTCGGATAATCAGCCTCTTTATATGACGGGCATCTGCCTCGGCAATTTCGAACTCTATTCCCGAAGGGTGAATAAATGTTTCCCCACGGGTCGGCATTCTGCCTGCCAGGAACATTACCAATCCGCCCAAAGTCTCGAAATTGATTTCTTCATTCTCATTTTTCAGCAAAGGCCTAATCAAATCTATATCTAATTTCTCTTCACATTCTGATATGAGCATCTTTGCATCCGCGACGAAACTACCATCTTGCTTGTTAATGATCTGAGGAAAAATACTTTGATTTTGCTGAATCTCTCCGACAATTTCGGAAACCACATCCTGGAGGGTAACTAAACCGTCGATACCACCTAATTCGTCGACCACAAGAGCCATATGGTTTGCGGAAGCCTTTATTTCAACCAAAAGCTCGAGCAATTGAATACTCGGCGCGACATATATAACCTCCTTCAGAAGAGAGCGAATGTCGAAAGAATCCGGATTATGGATGTAAGGAAGGAAATCTCTTACCCTAACTATTCCCACGACGTTATCGAGTGTATCTTTGTAAATAGGAATCTGCGAAAAATTATTTTTGGAGAAAATCTCGATGAAGGAATCTAAACTCGTATCAATTTTCGTCGCGACAATATCCGCTCTCGGAACCATGATGTCTTCAGCTGTAAGATCTTTTAGCCCCAAAACATTGGAAACCAACGCCAGCTCGCTGGTATCATCAGTGTTCAATTCCTGAGCAACTTCCGAATCCGCCTCGATAAGATCTTCCAATCGATCTATGAGCGGAACTTCTTGCTCGTGCCGTCGAAAAATTTTGGATAATAACGCTCTTAATTTAGACATATTCACTCCTTCATTTAATACGGATTTCCAACTCCAATTGATTGTAAAATTTTTACTTCCAGGTCCTCCATTTTTTCAGCTTCTTCATCTTCGACATGATCATATCCCAAAAGATGCAGAATACTGTGAACAACCAAATGCTTCATATGGTCGTCAAAACTCTTCCCCTGCTCTTTCGATTCTTTGTCAATCGTTTCGTATGCAAAAGCAGAACATCCCAGAACACACGACATTGCATCCTGCTCGGCATCGCAACCGCAGCCACACCCCGAAGAATCCGAGCAATGGCAATCTTCTCCGCAACAGCAATCGAAATCATCATATTCCAAACCTGATTCCATAGGGAAAGACAAAACATTGGTAGGAGAATCAATTCCACGGTAAGTTTTGTTTAAAACTCTGATCTCATCGTCGCCGGTACAAAGAACGCTAATTTCGATATCGTCATGTTGCAATTTCAGATGAGAAAAGACCGCCTTTGTCACATCCTTTATTAATTTTTTGATTTTTTTTGAATCCCAATTGTCATTTTCGAATATGATTTCAACATTCATATTTGCTCTCCTATTAAACTATGAGAAACTGCGTTTGTTATGGAAACTTTCACAATATCCCCTACGCTCAAACCGTCCGCATTATTTACTGTCACAGCCTGATAATACTCGCTTTTACCAACAAGCTGCCCAGAATGACGCCCTTCTTTAGTCAGCAAAACCTCTACATTCTTTCCGATAAATGACTTGTTAAAATCTGACTGTTGCTGACTTAGAAGATCTTGCAGTCGCTGCAATCTTTCTGTTTTTACATACTCTGGAATCTGATTTTTCATTTTCGCCGCGGGAGTATTTATTCGCGGACTGTACTTAAATGAGTAAGCTTGAGCAAATTTAACTTTCTCTACTAAGTCCAATGTATCCTCGAAATCTGCATCAGTTTCTCCCGGAAATCCAACAATAAAATCCGAAGAAAAAGCCATATCCGGACGATAGCTTCGCAACATATCGATCACTTCGAAATATTTTTCCCTATTATATTTACGGTTCATTTTTCTCAGAATTTCATCCGACCCCGATTGCACAGGCAAATGCAGAAAAGGCATAAGAATATCAATATCTCGATGAGCCCTGGCTATATCCTCATCGACATCCTTTGGGTTCGACGTCATGTACCGCAGCCTTTTCACCCCATCAATCGATGAAAGTTCCCAAAGCAAATGAGAAAGCCGACAATTTTCGCCCGACTCATCTAACCCGTTGTAAGAATTCACATTCTGACCAAGTAAAGTAATCTCCTTTACCCCACTCGCAACCAGAGATTTTGCTTCGGACATTATTTCCTTCACACTTCTGGAAAATTCCCTTCCTCTCGTATGAGGCACGATGCAATATGTGCAAAAATTGTCGCATCCCTCCTGTATGGTAAGGAATTCGGAAACACTCCTCTCGGACACAGGATTCGATTTGTTGAATTTTTCGAACTTATCTGAAGCATTCAGATTTGTAAGAACCAATGCGTCTAAATCTTTATTTTCAATCAGATCATTAATCTTATCGGAAATGTTTTGGATATCTTGCGGCCCCAAAATCATGTCGATATACGGATACCTTGCGAGCAAGTCTTGCGGTCTGGCCTGAGCTACGCAACCGGCAACAACAATGATAAAGTCCTCGTCTAGACTTTTGTCTTTCAGAATTTTAGCTCGTCCCAAATCCGAAAACAATTTATCGTCCGCTTTTTCTCTGATGCTGCACGTATTAAAAATCAGCAAGTTCGCATGTTCAGCATCAGTTTCTTTTTTATGCCCCAACGACATCAGAATATCTTCCATCCTCTGAGAATCGTAGATATTCATCTGACATCCGTAACTTTTGATATAAAATCGCATTATTTTCCTTTTAATTTGCTCCAGTCGCTCATGAATTTTTTCAAACCTATATCAGTCAACGGATGCACAAACACTTGCTCTAACACTTTCTCCGGCACCGTAATCGCGTCAGTCCCTGCCATCGCTGCCTGAATAAAATGATTGATATTTCTGACTGATGCCGACAGCACCTTCGTTTCGAAGCCGTAAACGTTGTAAACCTCGACAATATCGGCTATAAGATTGATTCCGTCCTGACCAATATCGTCTATTCTTCCGATAAATGGTGAAACATAGGTGGCACCGCACTTTGCTGCCATCATCGCTTGCGGAACAGAAAAGCACAGGGTCAAGTTAGTAGCGATTCCCTTGTTCGATAGGGCTTTACAAGCTTTTAAGCCGTTAAAAGTACATGGCAACTTCACGCAAACATTCGAATGAATCTTTGCTAAATTCTCTCCTTCTGTCACCATGCCGTCAAAATCACTTGAAATCACCTCAACACTTATCGGACCGTCGACCAATTTACTAATTTTCAGTATGACATCTTTAACATCAACACTTCCCTGCTTAGACAATATACTGGGATTTGTTGTCACCCCATCCACAAAATCTCTATACTTCTCTATTAAACTGATATCCGCCGTATCAAGAAAAATTTCCATAACGCTCTCCAAAATAACGAAGTCATTTTAATCTAAAATCGAGAAGTTTCATACAAAGAAAGATATTTCCCTCCAAAAATTAACCATTTCTTTACATTATCCGTGTACTATATCTGTGTATATTGATGGGAACAGAGATGAAGTTAAGGAAATTCAAACTTAACAAAACCAGAAAAGGAGCTACTTTAATTGAATATGTCTTGATCGCTTCTTTGTTGAGCCTCGCGCTCGTAGGCGGCTACAAATCGGTAGGAACCGGTTATACAAGAATATACAACAACATACATAAGGCATTACCTTAATCTAAAGTTCGGCGCGTTTAAAATATCTTCTATTCTTTTGGCTCTCTCGCGCGAGGTATCTGCTAAAAATCTAATCTCGGGAACGAATTTCAATTTTATGCTGGACCCTACGGTTTTTCTTATTTGAAAAGAATGACTCTCTAAATAATCCGTACACAAATCGTTACTTAAATCGTCGGAGATCGAAGATACGAAAATCTTTGCGTGACGCAGGCAAGAACTAACCACTACATCTGTCACGACGATCATTAACGGATTTACTCCTTCACTACTTTCGAGCCCGCCACGAATCAGGTATTCGGAAACGACTTTCTTTATCTCCGAAGCAACCTTATCTGATCTTGAACCGTCACCTTTCTTCATAAGAAACCCATCACAGCTTACGAGCGATTTCTTCGATTTCATAACACTCGATGACGTCCTTCAAATGTATATCATTGTAATTTTCCAGGCATATACCACATTCGAATCCCGCACGAACTTCTTTAACGTCATCCTTTTCATGCCTAACTGACTTAACAGCACCTGTGTGAACAACTATGCCATCTCGAATCAAGCGGACCTTCGCCCCTCTCCTAACAACACCGTCCAAGACCATGCACCCGGCAATTCTGCCGTATCGAGAAATATCGAAAACTTTTCTGACTTCCGCGCTGCCGATGACTTTTTCTTTTTCGTCAGGAGCCAACATGCCGGACAACAAAGCCTTCACGTCATCAATTAAATCGTAGATTACTGAGTAATACTTAACTTGTATCCGATCACGAGCAATTTGATCTCTGGCCTGCATATTTGCTCTTACGTTAAACCCGAGAATCATCGCCTGAGACGCCTTGGCCAGAACGACATCACTTTCAGTGATTTCACCCACACCCGAGTGAATAATTTTAATCGCAACCTCGTCATTGGACAATTTTTGCAAACTGGAACTAATCGCCTCAGAAGATCCTTGAACATCTGCCTTCAAAATCACCGACAACACCTGCAATTTCTCATCTGATTCCAACTTGGAAAACATCTGCTCAACGGTGGTACGAGTAGACACAACCCAGGACTGCTCTCTTTTCTTTCTGTCTCGGTAATTAGCGATCTCTCTGGCTTTCGCCTCATCCTCGACAACAACGAAATCATCGCCAGGTATCGTCGTCCCGTTGAATCCGATAATTTCTCCCGGCATTCCCGGAGTCAACTCCTTCAGAGCTTTCCGACAGTCATTTCTGATTCCCCGAACCTTGCCGAATACCGTCCCCGAAACGAAAATATCACCGATTCTCAAAGTTCCTTTGTTTACCAGCACCGTCGCAACGGAGCCCAAACCTTTTTCCACCTTAGATTCTATGACGACACCTTCTGCGGTCCTGTCGGGATTGGCTTTCAACTCGAGCATCTCTGCCTGCAGAAGAATAGCTTCCTCCAGTTTATCCAGATTCATCTTCGCCTTAGCCGAGATTTCGACATCCATCACGTCTCCGCCGTAAGATTCGACAAACACCTCGTAGTTCATCAAATCTTTCCTTACTTTGTCAGGATTCGCTCCCGGTTTGTCCATCTTATTGATTGCAACAATCATCGGAACTTGCGCGGCCTTCGCGTGATGTATCGCCTCAATTGTCTGATCTTTCACACTGTCATCAGCAGCCACAACCAAGACAACAACATCGGTAACATTTGCTCCTCTTGACCTCATTTCGGTAAACGCGGCGTGACCCGGCGTATCAATAAACGTAATTTTTCTATTATCTTTCAAGGTTACCTGATAAGCACCTATTCCCTGGGTAATTCCCCCAGCCTCGTTCAGCGCGACATCCGTCTTTCTCAAAGCATCCAAGAGAGAAGTTTTTCCGTGATCGACGTGCCCCATGATCGTAACAACAGGAGGTCTCGGCTTCAAATCTGCCTCGGTATCAACCTTTTTCAATATCAACTCGACATCACTGTCGCTCACGCGCTTGACCTTGTGTCCGAACTCCGTGACAACGATTTCCGCAGTATCTGCATCTATGATCTGATTGGCTGTAACCATTGTTCCAAGTTTCATCAGACATTTTATGACTTCACCCGTTCTCGTAGCCATTCTATTTGAAAGCTCCTGAACACTTATGGTTTCAGGTATAATCACCTCTTTTACGACTTTGATTTCTTCCTGAGGCTTGGAAGCATTCTGCTTATTTTTCTGCCTTGCTCGACGAAGCGAAGATAAAGAACGAGTTCTCTCCTCCCCTTCATCGTCTAACGCATTGTATATTGAAATCCTTCCGGAAGAAGCTGCATACTTTCCCTTCAGCTCTTTTATATCTTTCTTCACCGCAAGAGTTTTTTTCTGAGAATTATTGGTCTTTACAAAATTGTCCTCGTTCTCGGAAAAATCGGAATATCTATCAAAATGCATACCCCTTCTCGGCTGAACTTTGCTGTGGGATTCCTTAATTTTCACAAAGTTATTCGAAAAATTTTTTTTCTCGGACTTTTTTTCGACAGCATCTGATTCAGATGATAATTCAGAATCACTTACTTTCTCTTCCGACTCTTGCTGTTTTAAGCTGTCCTCTTCCAATTTTTTCTTTGCTTCAAGCTCGCGCTGCAGCTTTTCATCCATCTCTTTTTGCAGACGGAGTCTTTTCTCTTGCTCTTTATTTTCCTTTATCGCATCCTTAACCACTTTTAATCTGGTCTGCAATTCTGCGGAAGTTAAATCTCCCTGCCGAAGTTCCGAAGAAGACCGGGGCGTGCTTGCTACTGTCTTCCCAGTAGGACGAACAAACCGCTTTTTTTTCACCTCAACAGTGACAACTTTAGACTTGCCGTGAGAAAAACTCTGTCTCACCCTTCCGACTGGAGAATCTGAACTTTTTTTCACATCCGCAGGACGAGATAAACTTAGTGTCCCCTTCTTTACTTCTGCCATATTATCTCCAATCTACTTAAACCAATGTTCCCTGGCCTTCATAATGATATCACTGGCCTCAGTTTCGGAGAGATTCGGCAGAAGTTCGACCAGCTCGTCCGCACTCAGATCAGCAACATCGTCCAACTTCAAAATCCCCGCATTCGCCAAAACAAGCAAATCATTATTAGAGAACGCACCCAATTCTATTACTTTCTTATCAATACTTTTTTCACTTAACTGCTTTTTTATCTCTTCTTCTTTTTTGCCCAGATATACATTGGCCCTGCTTATCAGCTCTTCGGCAAGATTTTCGTCAAATCCCTCTATGGAAGATAAATCCTCTTTAGAGATGTAAGCCAATTCCTCTATACTCGAAAAACCTTCAGTGACAAGCAAGTGTGCGATAACCTCATCACAATCCAAAGCATCCATAAAGGCTTTCGAACTCTCGTGATACTCCTTGTTCTTCCTTTCGAGAGCTTCTGTCTCGGAAACCACCGTCACATTCCAACCGATCAGCATAGATGCCAAGCGAACATTCTGCCCTCGTCTCCCTATAGCCAAACTCAATTGACTGTCCGGAGCCAAAACCTCGAACTTGTGATTCTCCTCATCAACGACAACCCTCGAAACCTCCGCGGGAGCCAACGCATTAACGGCAAAGGTCGCCGGATCGTCTGACCACAAAACAATGTCGATTTTCTCGCCCTGAAGTTCTTGGATAATCGCCTGCACCCTACTGCCTCGCACACCGACACAAGCTCCGATCGGATCGATATTGGCATCGCTCGTGTAAACCGCTATCTTGGCACGGCTTCCCGGATCTCTCGCCACCGACTTAATCTCAATGACTCTCTCATAAATTTCCGGAACTTCCTGCCAAAACAATTTAACCAAGAACTGTGGATGAGTTCTGGACAAAAATATCTGCGGACCTCTGTCTTCCCTGGAAACATCCGCGATATAAGCTCTGACTCGGTCACCGACTCGGAAATTTTCCTTTGGAAGCAGCTGATCTCTTCGAATTACCGCTTCTGTGTGTCCTACGTCCAAAGTAACCGAATTGAACTCAGCCCTTTTCACCACACCGCTGACTATTTCACCGACTCTGTCTTTAAATTCGTTGTACTGCTTCTCTCTTTCCGCTTCACGAATTTTCTGAACGATTATCTGCCGACCTGTCTGAGCAGCAACTCTTCCGAAATTAATCGGAGGTAGTTTCGTGGTAAATACCGTTCCGATCTCGGCATTCGGATCCATTTTTTTCGCTTCTTCCAGCGTAATTTCATTAAACTCATCTTCGACAGAATCCTTCACCGTCAAGTACTTCATTATGGTAACTTCACCGGTTTTCTTATCGATACTTGCTCTTATATCGCTTTCATATCCATACCTGGATTTCGCAGCCTTTTGGATAGCTCCTTCCATAGCCTCCAAAACCTGATCTTTATTCAACCCTTTTTCCCGGGCAACAGAATCTGCAACCTGCAATAATTCAGGTCCGTAAAACTTAGAATCCGTCCACAAAGCCGTCGACATAACTCATCTCCTCTTCAAAACTCTCTTTTCACATTAGCCCTTTTTATATCATCGATGGACAGACAAATCTCTCGATTATCCTCCTCGGGAACCTCAACTCTGATCAGATTCTCCGCTTCGTCGACATTCATAATCTTACCCGTGAACTTTTTTATTCCCTGCATGGGATTGACCAACTCCATCTTTGCAACCTGACCGCAAAAACGCTTAAAATCTCTAATCTTTGCAAGAGGACGGCTTTCACCGGGCGAACTAACTTCCAGATTATACGCTCCGTTTATAAAATCTTCAACATCTAAAATTGCGGAAATTAAACGATTTGCCTCCACACAGTCATCAACCGTGACATTTTTTTCATCCAAACGATCGATATCTATGCCGACCACCAGTCTCTTTTTACCCCCGACGACATTGACACGGACTAAATCATATCCTTTGTTTTCCAGCGGAGCTTCGATAACTTCCCTTATTTTTTCCTCTAACTTCAATACAAAATACCCTAAATTTTCTCAACACCGAAAATACAAAAAAAACATCGGTTTTTCAAGTGTCACAATACCTAAAACACCTCATCCAAAGCGGAAGGATCTATCGATTCATCAACCTCCTTAAGAACATCGTAGTTTATCTTTACCTCGTATTTCTTGGATAGGTGCCCTATAAGCTGCTGATACATGTCGTCGGAGTAATTTAGCAACAATGAAACGAAATTGCGTTGCCAGTTTTCCTCCTCTTTTTTCTTGTCGTAACTTATATCAGCCACTTGATAGACCACGACCTTACCGTTCAACTCTTTCATACCCACTTCGTTTTTGAGCTTGGAGAAAACTTCCTCATACAAGTTACTGACTATCTCAGATTTTTCGTTATTATCAGAGGTGTTCCCCAGCCTGTCGAAATGACTCGTCGATTTTAACTTATAATTTTTTGCTCCAGCCAAATCTGCAAATTTCTCTCCTTCAGACGCTTTTGATATTATTTCATTTGCGACTGCTAAGGCCTTGTTATGCTGCTGATCCTTTCGCCATTCCACCTTTACTCTTTCTTTCGCCTGCTCGAGGGGTTCGACATGCTTTGGTGTAACATCGGAGACATAAACCAGCCATTGAACTAATTTTTTACCTGAATCCTCTGCCTCATTAAAGTCCCCAACTTCATTTTCATCAGATCCGAAAGCTACCGTCATAACATCTTTCTTGAACGGAAGAGGAATTTCATCTACGTCACTCAGCTTAACATTTTTCACATTCAAAGATCTCAAACCATATTTCGTCGTAATCTCTTCGATCGTACTTCCTGAAACCAAATCATCTTGCACTTGACGGGTAATTTCTTCTGCTGCCTCAGCAACCCTCTCCTGTTTGAAACTTTTGAATTCTTCCGTTTTCACAAATTCTTCCAAACTCTTTTCGGTATAGTCATCCCCGTAGACATCCCTAGCTCTCTCAATGATATCTTCCTGAGGAATTTCCGTATTCTTCTCCACTCTATCCATGGCCAGAATCAAAATATCGAACGAACGCTTCTCCGGGATCTCAAATTTTTCGGAGTTATCATTATAAAATTCCTCCAACTCCTCATCCGTCGGCCTTTCCGTTATAGTGAACAACGCTGGATTAATTTCAAAAAACTTTAAACTTCTTTTCTCTGTTTCTATCTTCGAGTAATACTTAAACTCGTCTCCTAAAGAAACATATCTAAACGGATATTTAATAATCTGAGACTTAATCTCTCTTCTTTGAGATTGCAAAAATTCCTCCTCCGTCATTCCTACTATTTGCAAAAATCTCCTTAAATTCGTGGCGCTGAAATACCCGTCCTTCGTTCTGAACTCATCCATGTTGCTTATATGATTGAATACAGTGGAATCCGAAACGATTATACCGAAATCTTTTGCGGCCAAATTTATGACATTTTCCCAAATTATTTGGCGAAGAATGGTGCTAGAAAGTTCCTTATCATCTGTTTCACCATACCTTCTTTTTATGGCGTTAAGCTTCTTCTCTTTCTCGTATTTAAAAACTTGAGGATGAATCTTTACATCAGCAATTTTCACAACATAATCCTTGCCCGCTAACTTATTAACGACGTAAGAAAATCCAAAAAACAAAAAAAACGATCCCGCTAAAACCGTCAGAAATATCTTCACCACAATCGATTTAGAATATTTACGAATTAATTCCAGCATTGATTCTTCCTTAATTTTAAATACAAAGCTATATTATTAAGTGTCGGCAGCTGTAGCAAGTATAAAGAAGGTGAATTTATGAAATTTTTGGTCGCAAATTGGAAGATGAATGGCGATGTCGAATTCGCGGAAAATTTTTTGAAAAAAATAAATTCGATAAAAACGGAGAATCAGATTGTGGTGTGTCCGCCGTTTCCATTGCTTTACAAATTTAAAAACTTTTCCCATTTTCTGGGCGCACAGAATTGTTCTGACAGAAAAAACGGTGCTTTTACGGGAGAAGTAAGCCCTCTGTTGCTGAAAGATCTCGGATGCAAGTACGTTATTATCGGACATTCTGAAAGACGTCGCATATTCAATGAATCGGATGAAATGATTTTTGAAAAATATAAAACATTAACAGAATTGGGAATCAATCCAATTATTTGCGTCGGAGAAACGGAAAAAGCAAGACCTGAATGGCGCGATGTTTTATCGATTCAGCTCAGCAAATTTAAGAATGATGAAAATCTATCAAAGGCAATCATTGCCTACGAGCCTGTTTGGAGTATTGGATCCGGGAAAACTCCGACCACCTCGGAAATTCACGAAGTCTTGAGTTTTATCAAACAAACAACCAACTCGAAATGCCCTACCCTCTACGGCGGCTCTGTAAATATCAAAAGCATATCGGACATTCTGCCCATTCCTTCCGTCGACGGAGTTTTAATAGGAGGCGCAAGCCTGAGAATCGAAGAATTTTCCGAAATGATACGGTATGCGGAAAGGATATAATTTTCGGAGTTTCATGAGTTACAGAACAAGTTCGAATATTTTTTATTTCAATAGAAAAAAGCCGCCGGCACACTTTTGACAATGCCGACGAGTACATATCATTCCAGTATTATTTCTAAATTTTTGTTCGTTGATTTTAGAGATTCTAACTTTACAGTCCAAAATTTTGCATTGTCACATCCTGCAGCGTCAAATATTCGAAGATTCTTCAAATTCGTTATTGAATTTGGCAAATCCCCCATGTTGCTTGATAAATACAATTCCTCTAACAACACCAAATTTCCAATAGACTCTGGCAATTTGGTCAGCTTTGTTCCACTAAGATTTAAAGTCCGCAAATTTCGTAATTCACCTATCTCTTCAGGCAGACTGGTCATCAATTTGTTTCCACAGATATTTAGATTTTGCAAATCTTTCAGGATTTCCACCGATGCAGGTAATATACTTAACCCAATTCCGGACATATCTAAACTTTCTAACCCAGATACATAGATAAAAAATTCGGTTAAAAGAGTAATTTTTTTCTCATCTCTTCCTATGAATCCGCTAAGTTTTAATTCCTTGATTTTATAGTTTTTTACATTTTCTGTAGAATTCATAAGATCGACAAGATTATCCACCGTTATCTTTGCAAATTTGAGACATAATGTCTTTAAATTTGGTGCTTTCGATAACAGGTTCATTAATGACGAGAAATTCTTTTCATTTATCATTCCCTCGACTTCTACTTCCTCCAATTCCGGGAATTTTGGAGACGATACCTTCATATATTCCAAATCGTTATCCAAAATTACCAGCTTTTGTAAGTTGGGAAACTCTTTATAATGCTTCAATTTGTAAGAATCTTTTATAGTTAACTGGTTATCAGTACACGAATCTTGAAGTTCTGTATATCTGTTATCGGAACGAGGATGTGTAAAAACTTTGTTTTTTCTCCAAGGTATTTGTTTACTATTCGGCGTCTGTTGAGTCGTATCATCACTGCTTTTGTACACTATCTTTTCCTCAGGAACTTGTTCCAGATCATCTACTTCCATTGCCGTCGCAAAAACGTCTCCGCAATATATAAGGGTGGCTAATGCAAATATTTGTAAAAGTTTATTGCCCCCCCCATTTGTCATATTGTTATAATTCTTCATATTAATCTCCATAATTTACCTATAATTTAAATACTTGATCGCAATCTCATAAAATTTATTTGTACAAAAATCAGGTCATCTTTTTCTCCTTTCTTTTCTTCAATTTTTTACAAAAACACAGAAAAATACGAACTCGGGCCGATCGCCCCTTTTAATTTTAATGTTACCTGAAACTAGTTAACGAAGGGTTAATTTTTGAAAAAATTATCAAATAAATGGCAATACATCACTCGCAGCCGATTTTTCGGAAGGACGCCCGAAAATTTACGAAACATCCCTGTTTCAATCGCCAAAATACATCGCTATAATGATATGTTTCTTAGACGAAAGATAGAAGATGAATTCTCTGTGGTATTTGGAAAACAACGTTAGCCCCGATGATTGTATTGGCATAGACGAAGTCGGGCGCGGACCTCTGGCCGGACCTGTCGTGACAGCCGCCGTGTGGGTTAGCGCAGAAGGAATTGCATTGATCGAGAAAGACGAGATAGTGGTGAGAGATTCCAAAAAGCTATCGCACAGACAGAGAAAAAAAGTTTTGGATTGGATCGCCAAACAGCCGGAGAAAATTCTGAAATATTCCATCGGAACGGCATCCGTCGACGAAATCGATTCGTTGAACATTCTGCAGGCGACTTTTTTGGCAATGCAACGAGCTTATTCTTCATTGAATTTAACAAAACCGCTCACTTTGGTTGACGGAAATAAAGCTCCGATTTTGGAAAATACTCAGGTGCGAACAATCGTAAAGGGAGACGATACCGTTATGTCCATCGCGCTGGCTTCAATCATTGCCAAAGAACACCGAGACAATATCATGAAGGAGCTGGACAAAAAATACCCGCAATACGGCTGGGACACAAATGTCGGTTACGGATCGAAACGACATATCTATGCTATTATTCAATATGGAGCAACGCCGCACCACAGAAAAACTTTCGCTCCAGTGAAGGACCTGGATGCTGCCAATAAAGAAATGTCAAAATTGATTTCTTCGGTCGCTAAGTGATCGAATTGATTTTTTTGATGTCATACTGCAGATAGTGCAGCTTTTTGATTTCAATTCTGGCTTGGGAGAGGCTATCCAGTATCATTCCACAAGTCAGACTCAGGAACGAAATCATCATAATTCCCGTGGACAGCACCGCCGTCGGCAACCTCGGAACTAGCCCTGTCTCCAAAAAAGTGGAAAAAACGGGATATGCCAGTACAAGCGCCAACAAAAACAGCATCAGAGATATCGACCCGAAAAACAGCAGCGGCCTATTCTCCTTCAGCAACCTGACTATGCTCCACAATATTTTGAATCCGTCCTTAAACGTATTTAACTTGCTGTGGGAATTTTCCGGTCGCTCGTGATAATCGGAATCAACCTCGGCACACGGCAATGACAGGGTAAGCGCGTGGATCGACAGCTCCGCCTCGATATCAAATCCGTTGGACGTAATCGGAAAAGTCTTGACGAACCTCTTGGAAAAAGCGCGATATCCCGAAAAAATGTCCTTGAACTCGCTGTTGAACAGCAGTTTCAGAGTAAAATTGAACAATTTGTTTCCCCACTTGTGTCCTGCAGGATAAGCCTTGTCGGAAATCTCGTTTCGCGCCGCAACCACCATGTCCATTTGCTCGTCGCGGATGAGGTCCAGCATTTTCACGGCATCCTCGGGTGAATAAGTATTGTCGCCGTCCACCATGATGTACATATCAGCGTTTATGTCGGAAAACATTTTGCGAACGACATTTCCCTTCCCTCTTTTTCTGGATTTCACGACCACCGCCCCCGCCCTTTCGGCTTCCGCAAAAGTGTTGTCGGTGGAGCAATTGTCATAAACATAGACCGTCGCTCTCGGAAGGACTTTTTTGAAATTTCTTACAACGTCAAATATCGTGCTTTCCTCGTTAAAACATGGAATAAGCACTGCGACAGAAGGTATTTTTATCAGCATTGCGTCGTTAAAACTGTTTCGCTCAATCATGCGGTCCTCCAATGCTATAAAACCACACAAACGGTTAATAAAAAGTAAACTGTTTAACGAAACTCAAAAACAGGGAGGAGACAAAGTCTCCTCCGGGTGAGAAAAGGGGAAACTAATTAAAGATTTCTGACAATTTCGAACAGAATCCACGGTTCGGATTCTTTATTATGCTCGTAATCCTTTTCTAATTCTTTAAATGCAGGTTTCAAACCTTTTACAAATTCAGGGTCTTTGAATAGGGCTGAATTTTGTGAAACTATTTGTGGAATAGAAAACAGTCTACCATCTCTAATTTGCCCTCCTTTAGCCGAAACTTGAGCAACTATGGCATCACGAACTTTTTTAGTATAATCGACATTACCAAACGTATCAGTACGAGCTGATAAAATCGATGCAAATATGTCGTCACGAACTAGTTCTTCAGCTCCATTTTTGCTCTTAGCTTTTATCAGTTGGAAACGCTTATTTATGAAGGAATTCAGCCAAATTTTATCTGTCATATTTATAGTTTCGCCAAGTGCTGAAGCCGTCCTACCATCATCATAGCTTACCCTATACATTCCTATATAATTTCCATTTGGAGGATAAAAATTTCTGAAAATCTCCTCAGATTTAGGCTGTTTTGTTGAAAGCACGGTTTTAGTCTCTTTCACTTTTTCTATAACTGTTCTTCCTTTCTCTTTGGATACCTGCCTTTCAACTTCACGCTCTTCCAAAATCCAATTATCAAAGAAATTATCCTTGGTTACAGGCTTGCCGTTCCGGGTTATGGTTCCGTCAATTGCTGAAACCTTTATGACCGAATCTTTGAAATTGAATTTCCCTTCGGATTGATACGTCTTAATTACATCTTCTACGGAATTTTCCGCTTTCGGCACGAAATACAATCCCGATTCATCCACATAAATCAGTCGCTGAACATCATCAGTAAAGCTTCCGACATCTTCCGAAACTTCATATACCGCAAACGATTGTCTGCCTATCTCGACATTGCGCTCGTTCAGTCCGCAGAAAACACCGTGTTTGTTGTCGCCGATTCTGAGAATGATGTAGCAGCTGTTGTCTTTGTTTCTGTACAAAATCACCTTCGGATTTTCCAACTTATCGTAAAACATATCGTTGGCGTAACGGATTTCCGCGATGTCGTTCCAACATTTAAGATCATCTGTAACAGAAATTATCGTGGTAGGCGTCGCACGCCCTATTTTTGAATTATTTAACGGAACATAATGATATTGCCTATATCCGTTGCCTTTTATGAACCTGTTTTCCTCAAGTTGCTGAGGATTCGCCTGCATCTGTCCACTCCAGGATTGCTCGAACTGCGATTGCTCCGTTTGAGTTTGCGCATCTTGATAGGAAACTTTTCCCTTGGAATTGCGTCGGCTGCGAACCTCAGAATTTGCATTATTTCGCTCCGAACTTATGTCTTGCACTGATTCGCCAAATCCGCCGAACATCCCCCAAGCGCAATCTCCGTACAGCACCGCCGCAATTGAACCTATCAATAAAAATTTGCTCATAATTCTATCCTCTTATTATGCAAAATTTTTTACAAATAATACCGAAAACACAGCCGAAACACTGAAATGGCAGATCGACTGAACCGATCTGTACTTAATATTACAGAAAAAAGGTTAAGACAAAGTTAATTTTTTAAAGAAAGCAAAAGATAAGGGAAAAATTTTGCAACACCAAAATAAAAAAGCGCCGAATGTCCGACGCTAAATAAAAAAGAAAAGATACCGAGACTATGCTCTCACAGCATCTTTCAATGTCTTTCCGACTCTGAACTTCACAGTCTTGGAAGCAGGTACTTTAATCGTCTTTCCTGTTTTGAAATCGCGTCCCGGTCTTGCGCTTCTTTCAGCAACTTCAAAAGCTCCGAATCCAATAAGATTCACGTTCTCACCCGCAACTAACATCTTCTTGGTAACTTCCATGAAAGCGTCCAACGCAGCTCCTGCATCTTTTACGCTCAACCCAGCCTCTTCGGCCATGGCTCTTACAAATTCTGTCTTATTCATACGAAACAACTCCTTACAAATTGCCTGAATCCTAGCACAATCAGCGAAAGATCATCAATAGACATTTCCACATTTTTCAGTAAAAACAGAAAAAACAGAGCAACTGTTTCAAAATTGTCTCAGAAATAGCGATTTCTTTTTATATTTGCAGCAATTTCGGAGCCGACGAACTCAGTCCAATGTTGGTCATAATTGCTAAATCTTTCTCGGAACGGATTGGCTTTCCGCTTTTATCCAAAAGGACTCCGCCGGCTTCTTTTACAAAGAGCATTCCCGCAGCGATATCCCACTCATTTGAATTTGGAGTACTGTAAAGCACATCAAAACGGCCTGCCGCCAAATAAGCCATGTCCAATGTCATCGATCCCGATTTTCTCGTGCTCTGAGTCAATGATTTCGGAGCTCCCGGCAAATTTCCCAACGAAACCAACAAGTCACCTAATCTGTTTCTATTGGAAACTCGAATCTTGCGATCGTTCAGGTATGCACCGTATCCTTTTTCGGCCCAAAACATCTCATTCTTTATGGGATCATAAGTGACGGCAGCAATCACTTCTTCATTTTTCTTCAAAGCGACAGAAATCGCCCAATGAGGAAATCCATGCATGTAGTTAAAAGTTCCGTCCAGCGGATCTATAACCCATTTGTAAGTCGGATCTTCCCCAACAACCTCTCCCGACTCCTCCGTAATCATAGAGTAGCTTGGCCTTGCGAAAGAAAGTTCTTTTCTCAGCAGCTTATCCGCTCTCAGATCAGCACTTGTAACGAAGGTTTCGTTTCTCTTTACGGAAACTTGCAAATTTTCCAGTTCGTTGAAATCTCGGAGCAATCCCTTGGAGGCTTTCACCACAGCTTTGGTCATGACAGTGATAATCGATGACTGATTTGGTAACTTCACACTGATCATTTAACACCCCCTATTCTGGAACACGAACAACTCGCTGACCACCCGCAACCTTACTCCCGGGAAAAAAGAAGCTCCCGACCTATAAAAAATCGAAAGCCTCGAAAATTTCGTAACGATAAAAATATTATCTCTTTGAGAACTGGAAGCTGCGTCGGGCTTTCATCAACCCATACTTCTTCCTCTCAACGGTACGGCTGTCCCTGGTCATCATACCAGCAGATTTCAACGCCGGACGCAAATCAGGCTCATAATCAACTAATGCTCTGCTGATTCCGTGACGAACCGCCCCGGCCTGCCCTGACAATCCACCACCGCGAACAGTACAGAACACATCGTAACGACACACTCTATCAGTAACCGAAAACGGCTGCAATACCAAGGTCTGCAAAACCGAACGACCAAAGTACTCTGTCATTTTACGTCCGTTGACTACGATTTCACCACTTCCCGGCTTCAACCAAACACGGGCAACCGATTCTTTACGACGCCCCGTCCCGTAAGTTCTGCCAAAAGAATCAACTTTGCTTTCAACTTTCTCTTCTGACATCATTAACTCCTCTTTACGTTTTTAGAATTCATTGAAGCAATATCCAGCACCTTTGGCTGCTGCCCGGCATGAGGATGCTCTGCTCCACGATATACTTTTAAATTCTTCAGCATTTGACGACCCAAAGGCCCCTTTGGCAACATCCTTCTGACTGCATTTTCAATAGCTCTTTCTGGATGAGCACCCATCAAAATATCCTTGAGGCTTCTTTCCTTAATCCCTCCCGGATATCCGGTGTGCCAATAAAACTTGTGATCGTCCAACTTATTATTTCCCGTCACCTGAACCTTTTCCGCATTGATAACAACAACATTATCGCCGCAATTCATGTTAGGAGAAAACTCCGGCTTATGCTTTCCCCTCAGATAAGAGGCAACAACCGCAGACAATCTTCCCAAAATCAAGCCTTCCGCGTCCACAACGAACCAATCTCTCTTAACTTGGCTCTGCTTTAGAGAAAACGTTCTCATACTCTATCCCTCACTTGCATGTAGTTTATAACAATATTAACTATATTCTTCAACCCTATGTCTAAAGAATTTTCTCGACCTGAGCAAAGCCCAAATCGACGTTTGTGGATCTTCCGAAAATAGACACAGAAACCTTAACCCTTTCTTTTTCGGGATCGACCTCTTCAATTACTCCCTGGAAAGATGCAAACGGACCATCACAAACTGTGACCGCATCTCCGACCTCGTAAGTAACCGTATGCTTAATGTTGTTAGCACTGTCTTCTACTCTCTTCACAATCCTCTGAACTTCTGCTGTTGAGAGAGGTAACGGCTTCCCTCTTGCACCAAGAAATCCGGAAACTTTTGAAATTCCCCTTACCAAATGCCACGTCTCGTCGGTAAGAGTCATTTGAACCAATATATATCCAGGGAAAAACTTTCTTTCACTCTTTACTTTTTCCCCTTTCTTTATCTCGACAACCTCCTCCGTAGGAATCAATATTTCTCCAAACATCGAAGACAAATCTCTTTTTTTAGCGGCATCGTATATTGCTTCCAAGACTCTCTGCTCAAATCCTGAATATACGTTAACTACATACCATTTCATAATTCCGCTCCTAAACTCCCAAGATCTTGGTTAGACACCAGACAATGAACGTATCCGTAACAAAAAAGTAAATCATTACGAAAATGATCATCAATATTACTGCAACTGTCATTCCCATGGTCTCTTTCTGCGTAGGCCAAGTGACCCTTTGCAACTCTCTCTTTACCTGACTAACAAACTCTGCGGGACTTATCATTTATAACCTCTCTATGGCAGGGGCGGAGGGAATCGAACCCCCAACCTGCGGTTTTGGAGACCGCCACTCTAGCCTAATTGAGCTACACCCCTATAAAACCCTAACATTTCGCCGTTAAGGTATCATATATTCAAACAAAACACAATTAGGAGTTACGACGTAAAAACGCAGGAATCTCCAAATCTTCTTCCTGTTGCTCCGACACTCTGGTCACCTGCTGAGCCGAAATCTCCTCATTTCTCTTGGAGGAAAACGTTCTAATCCCCGTTAACCTCTCGAACAATGACCTCTTTTTCTTCGGCTTTTCGTTGGAAATCACTCCCAGAGTGCGCTCCTGCCCACCTTCAACTCGAGCATTGACAACAACCTTTTCCTGAACTGTCTCGACCTGACCGGCATTCTCATTCGACGTAACAGTCTCGGCGGTCTGAGTATTCGCGGAATCTTTCTCTTCCAACTTCATCAACTTCTCTTTTACTGCTTCCGCTTCGATTCCAGTAGCCACAACGGAAACTCTCATGTGTCCATTCATTTTTTCATCAAAAGTAGAACCAAAAATAATTCTCGCCTCAGGATCTACTTCCTCTCGAATCCTGTTGGCCGCTTCATCTACTTCATAAAGGGTCATATCGTACCCTCCGGTAATATTGATCAGAATTCCACGAGCACCCTTCATGGAAACATCATCCAGCAAAGGATTGGATATTGCGGCTTCTGCCGCTTCTATTGCGCGCCTCTCGCCTTCTGCTTCCCCGGTTCCCATCATCGCTTTACCCATTTCGCTCATGACGGTCTTAATATCCGCGAAGTCCAAATTAATCAAACCAGGCATAACCATCAAATCGGTAACTCCCTGAACACCTGCTCTCAAAACATTGTCCGCCATGCGGAAGGCATCCGCAAATGTCGTCTTTTCATTCGCAACACGGAACAAATTCTGGTTAGGAATAACGAGCAACGTGTCAACATACTGCTGTAACTCATCAATTCCTTTTTCAGCAAAACGCATCCTGTTCGTGCCTTCAAAATGAAAAGGTTTCGTAACAACACCGATTGTCAGAATCCCCATTTCTTTAGCTAATCTCGCAACAACAGGAGCCGCTCCGGTACCGGTTCCTCCTCCCATTCCTGCGGTAATGAATACCATGTTACTGTTTTTTATATGAGAAACTATATCTTCGATGGCTTCCTCTGCTGCGGCACGTCCTACATCTGGACGAGCTCCCGCGCCCAATCCGCGAGTAATCTCCAATCCCAATTGAATTCTCTTCTCGCAAAGCGACTGCGTAAGGGCCTGAGCATCAGCATTTGCAACAACAAACTCAACTCCCTTCAGATCAGAATTAATCATGTTATTGACGGCATTACCACCGGCTCCACCAATACCGATCACCGTAATTTTTGGTCTCAAAAAACTTTCTGAATCGGAAAAAGAATTTTCCGCAAAAAAATCACCCTGCTGACTCTTGTTCTCAGCCACCACATTTTCCGTAACACTCTCTCCAGCCATAAAAATTCCCCACACAACAACACGCTGATTTATTCTATAGTACGCCCCCCTGCATTACAAGTTATTTTCGAGACAATTTACGGTTTTTTTAGGGAATTTCTCACCATCATTTTTTCCCTAAATTATTTTAATAAGTTACATCTGAAATCTTCCGAAACTATGGCAAAAACAGATCAAAAGGGAAACAATTAAGTCCCCTGTTGATCTTTGCAAAATTCAGCTATCGATAATCGGACTCTCCTACATAATGTACAATAAACTGCTTAGCCCCCGCTGCTTCTAATATTCGGGCAATTTCATTAAATCCCCGTATTCGTGCTACCCCTAAAGGAGTACAGTGATCTCCATCTTCCTCATTAACGTTCGCCCCCTTTTCTAGTAACAATTCCACATTGGCTTTGCTACCCGCATTAACTGCAATGTGTAAGGGGGTCTCCCCATTTTTATTCTTCTTATTAACGTCAAAAGATGGAGTCTTTCCGTCTTCATCCTTCAGGCCCAACAAATATTTCAAAATATTTACATTATGTCTCCCTGCCGCAATGTGTAAAGCAGTCTCTCCACGCCTATTTTCCTTATGAATATCCACGAATTCTATCAATAATTCCAGCATTTTACGCTTATATGCACTAATTGCAAAATACAGAGGGCTATACCCGTTTTCATCTTCTTCATCAATATTCGCATAATTTCTTATCAGGCATTTCACAATGACCTCATTGTCATTCCCTATCGCAATACGCAAAGGAGTAAATCCTGCCCCACTTTCCGCATTGACATCTGCACCGTGTTCTATCAGAGACTTCACAATGTCATCGTAATCATATTGGCACGCCCGATGCAAAGCAGAGCATCCGTATTGCCCCTTTTTATTAACATCTGCACCATAATTTATCAGATTTTCAGCTAATCTAATTTGTCCATTGATTATCGCGGTAATTAGAGCAGTATTTTCATCATTCCCCTGAAAATCAAGAGCCTCTTTAATCTCCTTTTTTCTCGATAAATCGAGGTCTTTATCGATCAAAATGCTATCTATTTCTTGTTTTATTTTTGCTATCTTCGTTGTTTCTGTAATATCGGGATCCGATACCATTCTTAATATCCAGCTGTTTGAATCCGATGAGACATCTCTCTGCAGCATTCCAAAAACGGATGCCAATGTAAATAACACATTTAAGATTACAAAAGATCTTTTCATTTTACTTTCCCCTTATACACATTCGATTACCTATATAAGGGGTATTTAGAAAAACAACAAGCAAAAAGAGGAACTTTTTTTAAAATGACCTATATCATGGACGAACGCGGAGTGTCACAAATTATTTTCAAGCCAATTTATGGTTTTTTTAAAAAATCCTTCGCTTTTGTTTTTTTCGGAATTATTTTGGGAACCTATTCCAATATTGTCCGACAACACAGCGAACTTTATCATGCCGATGGCTGTAGAAAAATCATTCCCGATTTGTATATTGGAAGATTCGAAAAAATCCTCCATCCTTCTCATATCTACCGGCTTTTTAAAATTCTGCGACACAAATTCTCTCATACCAGTGAGCATGCTTCCGCCTCCCGTTATCGCAAGACGTCTCGCAAAATCACTCTTAAACACGGATTTGTCTATTTTTTCTTTAACTAAATTCAATATTTCTTCAACTCTAGCCTGAATTATCACATTCAAATCACTCTTCGGCATTTGTTGCAGGTTTATTGTGTTATTTTCTTCCTGCATTGGAACTAAAATCATACTTTTCTTATCATCAAAGGATTCAAATGCTCCTCCGTGTAATGTTTTTAATCGCTCGGCATTTGACCTGGAAACATTGATCCCGTAAGCAATATCTTTCGTAATATTCTGTCCACCGACAGGAACAACTTCTAATCCGCAAAATACTCCCTTAAAAAAGAAATTTACCGTGGTAACGCCACCTCCGAAATCAATGACTATCTGATTATCTTGCCTGGAGTCTTCGTCCAGCATCGATAACCCCGAAGCATATCCACTGTATACAACGCCGAGAACATCTAAATGACACCTGGAAAGCCCAACCACCAAATTGTTAATCTGAACTTTCGGAACGGTAACCACATTTACATTGGCTTTCAGAGTATTGGCAAACATGCCCACCGGATCTGCAGTACAAGCCATTGAATCCATCTCAAACAGCACCGGTATCGAATGAATAACCTCTACCTCCGGTCTCTTTTTTATTCCTTTATAAACGAGTTTCTCTAAATCCCTTGGCTTAATTATTCGCCCTCCGATATCAATTTCCGAATTTATCAATTCAGATTTCACAAACTTACCGGACACGTTTACATAAACTGACTTAATTCTTAAATTTGCGGCTTTTTCTGCACTTTCTACCGCTTTTGCTATGGATTTGCACACCGAATCCATATCGACGATTATTCCGCATTTCACACCGAAACAAATACAATATCCTACACCAAGGATATCAAAATGCCCATCTTCAGCAATGCTTGCAATACAACTGCAAACTTTTGTACTACCTATATCAACTACCGCAATTATCTGCCCTACATTCATCTTTGCGCATCTGCTCTTTTTTTCACAATAACTCGATCTAAGATTCTTAAATCAATTTCCAGGATATCATCATGGAAAAAACCGCTTTCATCGGCAATCTCATCCAAAATCTGCATAGCATACCCCAAATTTTTCTCTGGCAACTTTACGATGATACCTTTGTTAATTCTGATATTCCAACGTCGCTCCCCGACAAATACCGCAAAAACTAATTGTTTTTTTATTCTCGGAAATTTTTCTAACACATACAGAAAATGTCTAGCCGATTTTTCAGCCCCCTTTCCTACTATGATGGGCAAGTTATCAAAATTCCCTATCCCGTCATTTTCAAGGACTTTCCCATCAATATCAAGTAAATGTAATTTATAGTTGGATTGGTATATTGCAATCGGAACTCTTTCAGACACTCTTATGCTTAACTTGTTCGGTAATTTTCTCTGAACACTGGCTGATTTTATCCAAGAAATTTGCTCGAGGCGATTTTTTACATCATTCACGGAAACATCAAATATATTTTTCTTATATCTTAACCCGGAAGCCTTCAACAAAAGCACCTCTTGAACATGCTCTTGTCCATCAAATTCTATTTTTTCTACTCTGAAATCATTCGGTATCTTTATCGGCTTCTCGGAAAACCACACTCCCAGGCCTACGGCAACCGTCAGCAAAATCAAAAACAAATTACTTTTTAATAGCGAAATTATCCATGAATTCGTCTTAATCATTAGCCTTTCTGCCTAACTTTATGATTTCCCACTCGAGTTGAACATTGGTTTTGCGTAACACTTCCTGGACTACTTTTTCCCCCAAAGCCTCAACGTCATCGGCAGTCGCACTTCCAGTATTTTCTATGAAATTGCAGTGCTTTTCGGAAACTTGCGCTCCACCAACTTTCAATCCTCGACATCCTGCCTTTTCAATCAGTTGCCAAGCCTTATAACCTTCCGGATTTTTAAAAGTAGATCCGCAAGTACGCGCCCCTATAGGTTGAGCTGCCCTTCGTTGTTTCATGAGCTCACGAATCTTCTTAGGGATGGAATAATTCACATTAGACATACCTCTGAACCAAGCCCTCGTAATGATGCAATCATCGGAAATATTTGTGTGCCTGTAGGATGCTCCTATATCCTTGACCTTAAACCATTGAACCTGCCCGGAAGTTGTTATACCTTCGCACTCAACCAAAACATTGGATATTTCCGAACCAAAACATCCAGCATTCATCTTTATTGCACCGCCAACAGTACCCGGTAATCCCATTAAAAATTCCAATCCGCCGAGTTCATTATCCATTGCAACGGTCGCCAATTTGCTGCAGGGAACTCCAGCTCCGACCTCCAGTATGTCTCCCTCGACAAAGATCTTTTTAAACCAATCTCCGAGAACTACAACCACCCCTTCAATTCCTCCGTCACGAATCAACACATTGGACATCGCGCCTAACGGCATAACCGGAATGTCCCGAGGAATACGTCGTAAAAAGAAAACCAGATCATCCATATCGGAAGGCTCGAATAAGACCTCAGCAACTCCTCCTACCCCGAAGTGTGATTTCTTTCCCAACGGAGCATCTTTCTTTAACTTTCCACTCACCTTAGGCATCCTGTTAATAATAGACATCATTTCTCCATAAAACTCAAAACTTTTCTTTTACTTTGGGCATTTTGTCAGTAACTGATCTCACTTCCCCATTAAATCAGCAAATTGATAGGCCCAGCGCGTTACATCACCGGCACCTAAAAATATCACAAAATCCCCCGGATTCAGCATATCAGCAACCTTTAATTTCAAGGTCGAGACATCCTGAGCGAAATCCGCCGGCACCTTTCCATTTTCGTTAAGTACTTTTAACAACGAAAAATGATCCGTGCCATTATTTTGTTCCCCCGCAGCATATATCGGAATAACGAAGCAATAATCACTCAGCTCCAAACATTTTCCGAACTCAGGGAGAAAATTCTTCAATCGACTGTATCTGTGAGGCTGAATCACTGCGTACACTTTACCTTTGCATACACTACGAGCTGCCTCTAAAACCGCAGAAATCTCGACAGGATGATGAGCATAATCATCAATAACAGTTACTCCGTCAATTTCCGCTACTTTCGTAAATCGCCTTCTGACCCCCGAAAAAGATCCTAGAGCTATCTTCATATTTTCTTCGGAAATCCGCAGCTCCAGTCCCACACAAATTGCAGCCAATGAATTCTGAACATTATGTTTTCCGAAAATATTCAGAGAAAACCCTTTCCAGACTTTCCCAACACCATATTTATCAATAATGTTTTGAGAAAATATTACATCAAACTGAGCCCCGAAATCCGTGAGTTTCACGTTTGCGCAAGAAACATCCGCTCTGTTATCAAAACCGTAAGTTATTATTTTGCGATCTTTGATTTCCGCAGCAACTTTCGCCACTTCCGGATGATCTATGCATAATACGCCAGCACCATAAAAAGGAATATTTCTCACAAATTTCGTAAATAAATCTCGCAATTCGTCGAAATTTTTGAAATTATCTATGTGATCGAAGTCGATGTTGGTTACCACAGCTATTGTAGACATCAATTTAGTAAAAGACCCGTCAGACTCGTCTGCTTCGACAACGACCCAATCTCCATCTCCCAAACGAGCATTGCTGTTATACGCGTTGATTATACCTCCGTTAATGACGGTAGGATTTAAATTCGCCTGATCCAAAATCGTTGCAACTAACGAAGTGGTAGTCGTCTTGCCATGGGTTCCCGCAACCGCAATCGACATTTTCATTTTCATGAGCTCGGCAAGCATTTCTGCCCTTTTTATCACGGGAATTTTCAACCTTTTGGCTTCCAAAACCTCGGGATTATCTTTGGATATGGCAGACGATATTACCACGACAGATGCTCCGTGAACATTTTCAGCCTTATGCCCAATGGTAATATTTACTCCCTTGCGAGACAACCGCTCTATCATCGCATTTTCTTTCAGATCACTGCCGTTAACCTTGTACCCGAGATTGACCAAAATGTCGGCGATACCACTCATTCCTATTCCGCCAACGCCAACAAAATGAATAAACCCTGAATAAATTGGGAATTTCCTCATTCTCTATCCCTCCATATTCTCTATCAAGCGTACAAAATTACCCGATGCATCTTTTAACGCTTTATTATACATATGGCCTGACTTTTGTTTCAACATATCGCGATCTTTCAATATTTGCCTCAAGATATTTCTCAACCTTTCGGACGCGTAACTATTCTCTTCTATCAGCCACGCAGCATTTTTGTCGACATATCTTTTGGCGTTCAAATGCTGATGATTGTCCATTGCCTTCGGATAAGGGATCAAAACAGCAGGACGCCCAATCGCCGCCAATTCCATCAAAGTGGAGGACCCGGCGCGACAAATCACCAGCTGACTCTTACCCATTATCTCCGAAACATTATTGAAAAACTTATCTATCGTAGATTTTACCCCGAAATTATCGTATTTATTCCTGAGCCCCTCGATATCTCCGTAAGAATCTTGCTGAACTATCTCCAACTCAGATCTTTCTTCTGCGGAAAGCCCTTTTATCGCATCCGGAACAATCGTGGCGAAAGACCTAGCCCCCTGACTGCCTCCGATAACCAATATTTTGATTTTTCCGTCGCATTTGTAAGGAATATTTTTCAAAAATTCCTTTCTGACAGGAGACGGTTGCACCTTCCAGCTCCCTCCGATAGAAAACGCCGATAGCTTTAAATCCGCAAAATTCAAAAGCCAACGATTGGCACGCCCTATTATCGCGTTCTGTTCATACAAAACGATCTTGGCGCCACACATTTTCCCTGTAATAATTGGTACCAGCGTAAATATTCCCCCGAAACCTATGATCACATCAGGCTTTTCAGATTTACAAAAGCGCAAAAACGAAACAAAAATTCTGAAAAGGCGAAACAACAAAAGAAGCCCCCCTTTCAGTGACAATCTTACGCTTTTGTAAACTTTCTTGTTTTCGATATGTTCACAATACGCAGCGCCTCTATCATCAGTAACTATGGTAACTTCATGATGCTTGCTTTCTAAAGCTTCAGCCAAAGCTATCGCCGGGAATAGATGCCCTCCGGTTCCCCCGGCACACAATACAACTTTCAAGATGCCTCCAAATACTCGGGTGGCATTTTAATAAATATGTAGATTTATGTCCAGATGATTGACAGGGATTTGTTTTTATACTTTATAATTTATTGTTTTGTGGCTTATGATGCGTTACTAAAACGATTAGAGGAGAATGGATATGGACGAGTTAATAATTCCATCAAAAAACGAAACGAAGAACTTGATTTTCCTATTTCACGGGTACGGATCCAACAAAGAAAATCTTCAAATCGTAGGAGAAAATTTCGCGAAAGAATTGCCTGCAGCAGAAATTCACCTGCCGAATGGCATTGAATTTTGTCCGGAAACTTACGACGGATACAAATGGTTTTCGATGAACAGCGACACTCTGAGTGACTGGGAATTCGAATTCAAAAAAAATGTTCCGCAAATCATGGAATATGTCGACTCTATAAAAAACTCGAAGAATCTGGAGTATAGTGACGTAATTTTTTCAGGATTTTCTCAGGGAGCCATGCTGTCATTATCCTTAGGAATACACTATAACGTAAAAGCCGTAATCGCTTTTTCAGGACTAATCCTGTCCCCTGATAAATTTCTAAAAAATGCAGAAACAAAAGTCCTTTTAGCTCATGGATCAAACGACTCAGTAGTTCCTGTTTCCGCCGTAGATTTCACAAAATCCGCTTTGGAAAAATTCAACATCAGTACAAAAGTTGCAATCGCTCCGGGGCTAGATCACGCCATAAATGGATATCTTTTGGATCAGGCTGTGGACTTTTTACACAACTTATAATACTCTTGTGCAAGGTAATGTCTGATATAGATAATAGGAGTGTGTTTATGTCTGTGACCATAGAAGACGTAGAGAAAGTGTCTCATCTGGCTAAGATCAGCATCAGCAAGGAGAAGGTCGAGAAGATGAGAAATGATTTGAATAAGGTTCTCCATTTCGTCGAACAGCTGTCATCTGTTGACTGTTCAGGGATAGATGACTCTGTGGAATATGATGCAAAACTCCATGAAAGAGCAGACGTTGCCGTAGAAACCGATCCTGCGGTCATGGATAATGCTCCGCAGAAAGAATGTAATATGTTTGTGGTCCCGAAAGTTTTGGGGTAAACAGACGGAAAAAATAAATTTACGGAAAACTTAGGATAGAGAAGAGGGAATAATGGAAAAGGTACACATGACTCCTCAAGGATATAAGATTTTGGAAGAAGAGTTGAAGAAGCTGAAGTTTGAAGAGCGTCCTGCAATAGTGAACGCAATCGCAGAGGCCCGCGCTCTCGGTGATTTATCCGAAAATGCAGAATATCATTATGCAAAGGATAAGCAGGGGTTTATCGAAGGACGTATCCGTGAACTGGAATCAAAATTATCTCGAGCAGAAGTCATAGATATAACGAAATTGAACGGCACTTCGGTAAAATTCGGCTGCACCGTAACTATATGCGATGAATCTACTGACGAAGAAGTCACTTACAAAATAGTCGGAATCGATGAGGCAGACATAAAGAAAAATTTGCTTTCTGTCGGAGCGCCATTGGCTCGGGCCATGATCGGAAAAGAAGCCGGAGATGAAATCAAGCTCAACACGCCTTCGGGAATGAAGCAGTACGAAATTTTAGAAGTCAAATATATATAGGAGAAAGGATATGTTCGATCTTAACGGAAAAGTAGCTCTTGTGACAGGCGCAACGGGAGCGATCGGTGGGGCCATTGCCCGAACTCTCCACGAAATGGGAGCAACTTTAGCTCTGTCGGGAACGAAGGTCTCCAATCTGGAATCTCTTGCGAATGAATTGAAAGATCGTGTCCAACTGTTCGCTTGTAATTTGAATTCTGCCGAAGCTATTCAGGGTTTGATCACCAACGTGGAAAATGCCTTTGGTAAAATCGACATTCTCGTGAACAACGCTGGAATTACTCACGACAATCTAATGATGCGAATGACCGATGAGGCGTGGGAAGATGTGATGACAGTAAACTTAGAAGCTCCGTTTCGCCTGATGCGTGGTGTATCAAAAAAAATGATTCGCAACAAATGGGGGCGAATTATCAATATCTCATCAGTTGTCGGAGCAGTCGGAAATGCTGGACAAACTAACTATGCTGCGGCAAAATCAGGACTATTCGGTTTATCTAAGTCGGCAGCTCTGGAATTGGCTTCGAGAAATATCACTGTTAACTGTATTGCTCCAGGATTCATCGAATCTCCGATGTCAGATAAAATCCCAGACGCAATGAAAGAAGCTTTACAGAAAAAGATTCCGGTCGGAAGAATCGGAAATCCTCAAGAAGTCGCATCCGCAGTTGGGTTTCTCTCCACCGAAGAAGCATCTTATATTACGGGACATGTACTTCACGTTAATGGCGGATTGGCAATGATCTAATCTGCGATCTGAGATATGAATCTGCTAAGAAAATTTATTTCTATCTCAGAGAAATTAGGGATTAATTCGGCTTTTGATGTTTTTGACTCGAATAATGATCCGGACTTTGGGATTTTATCCTCAAAAGAGCTAAATATTTACTCGGGTTTTACTTCTCTGAAGAGAAAGCATGAGTTCATATCAGGAAGAATCGCATGCAAAAAGGCCTTTTTCAAATTGACATCACAGAATGAAACCTGTTTTGAAAAATTCACGTCTATTTCCGTATTGAACGGTAAGTCTGGCGCTCCGTTCATTGAAAATTCTGACCTTTTCGTATCTATTTCCCATTCTCACGGAGTAGCAATTGCGTCTGTCGGTGAAAAAACTGTCGGCGTAGATATCGAGAAAACAGATCCGAAAAGAATCTCTGCTTTGAAACGAATGAGCGAGGAATCTCTTTTTGAAGATGTATGCGATCTGACCGTGCTCTGGACATTAAAGGAGTCTCTCGGCAAAGCCTTGCATACGGGCATCATCGAGGATTTCAGCCATTATGACATCAAAAATTTGCGATACGAAAACGGAGTCTATCGCTGTAACTTTAAAAATTTTTCCTCATTCTCAGGAACAGCAATAACCAACGGGCAATATGCAATAACGATCGTTGTGAATTGTCCAATGTGAGCTTTAAATATCAAAATACCGATAGAATTTGAATTATACTGAAAAATAAAATATAATCGCGGAGTTGATAGTTAGGAGTACTGATGAAAATAAAGTTGCCTTATTTCGACAGGGATGGTTGGCGTGCTGCTTTTGTGATTTGGCTTGTCGCTTTTGTAATCGGACATGTCAGTGAGCCTGTCTGGTGGATAGGTGTTGCCATAGGATTTGCGTGTCTTCTGTTTTTCAGAGACCCAGAAAGAATTCCTCCGAGCAAAAGTCATGTGGTAGTCAGTCCTGCCGACGGTATCATTTTGAAGATCGCCAACGTAGAACCTCCTTCTGAGTTAGGTTTAACTGGACAGAGAAAGAAGATCAGTATCTTTATGAGCGTGCTAAACGTTCATGTAAACAGAACTCCTATTGCCGGCACGGTAGAAAAGATAATTTACACCCCGGGAAGGTTTTTCAACGTAACTCTGGACAAAGCCAATGAGTACAACGAGAGGCAAGCTACTTTCGTGCGAAATGACGACGGAATGAAGCTGGTATTTGTACAAATTGCCGGACTTATAGCTCGTCGAATAAGGTGCGACATTAAAGAGGGCGACAAATTGGAAAGAGGTCAACGTGTCGGAATTATTCGCTTCGGAAGTCGAGTTGATGTCTATTTGCCATTGGATGTTTCGGTTCTGGTTGAGGAAGGACAGATCACTGTTGCGGGTGAAACGATTTTGGCTAACTACAACGTAGAGGAGAAGAAAAATGAAAAGAAACCAAGAAACAAATAAGGAGGATCCGAAGAAAATAAATCTTTCCGGAACTCCAAAAAATGAAAAACAAACCAAAAAAGGAAGCGGGTCGGAGAGCATCTTGACGAGTGTTGAATCCGGGGAGTCAGAAAATTCGAAGCCATCGAGAACAGAAGCGCTCAAGACTTCAACCTTGGCGAGATTTCTGCCGAACGCTGTCACAATTACCGCGATGTGCTTCGGGTTGTCGTCGATTCGGTTTGCTCAATGTAACGAGTGGGAGTATGCAGTCCTTTGCATCTTGGTCTCTGCCTTGCTAGATATGTTCGATGGAAAAATCGCTCGGTTCTTAGATCAATCTTCAACTTTGGGGCTTGAATTAGACTCCTTATCTGATTTAGTCTGCTTCGGAGTAGCTCCTTCGGTAGTTTTGTACCTCGCATCGATGCAACAAATCGGCAAAATCGGCTGGGGCATTTGCATGTTCTATACTGTTTGCTGTGCTCTGAGATTGGCAAGGTTTAATGTCGTTCACAGATGCGTTGAAGGGGTTTCGGACTTGGATCGCAAATATTTCACGGGAATTCCTGCTCCTGCTGGGGCTATTGTAGCGCTATTTCCGTTGATTTTATTTTTCGAAACTGAGACTTTTGCGTTTGTCAGGCCTTTTTTCATCGCGTTCTTTCTAATGTTCTCAGGATGCCTAATGGTGAGTACCATCAGAACTTTCTCTTCGAAAATAATCGAGATAAACAACACAAATTCCTGGATTGCATTAACTGTGATAGCGTTTCTGATTATCTGCTTAACCACCAGAATTTGGTTGTCCCTTTCTGTTTTGGTTGCCGTTTACGTCTTAACAATTCCGTGGGGAATTCATGAATATTCAAAAGCCTTGAGATCCAAAAAAGAAAAAGAATGAAAAAGTACTTTCTGCTTATCATTAGCTTAAGCTTTTTGTATGTGTTTCGCTCTTCTGATTCGGAAGAGCGTAATTGTTATGTATCGTCTGTGTATGAAGAATTGGCTAACGAGGACTTCGGTCCGTTTGACCGAGAAAAAAAGCTTAACATTATCATCGGAATAGATTATTTACCCTACGAATTCGTCGAAATGTTCGAGCATTTAACGGGAATAAAAGTTCATGTGGATATTTTCGATTCAAACGAAATTCTTGAAGCGAAATTACTGGCAGGCAGCAGTCAACACGATATCGTTTTCCCGACGGCTTGGCCGAATTTTGCTCGACAACTGACAGCAAAAGTTTACCAGCCTATCGACTACTCAAGGATTAATTTATCAAAATTCAATTCGATAATTCTTGAAAAATTAAGTATTTATGACAAGAAAAACAGGTATGGGATCCCCTACCAATACGGAATCTCGGGCATGGGAATGGATGCAGAAACAATAGAAAAAGTATTTCCTGGAGTTGATAAACATGATTTGGCACTATTTCTCGATCCTAAAAATGCCAAAAATTTGGCAAAAGTAAGGTTTTGCGTTTACGATTCCGCCGGAGAATTATTCCCGATGATTTTGTGTTACCTCGGATTAAATCCGGAATCCACCGACGAAACCGATATCCAAAAGGCAGCCGATCATCTGAAAAAAATTCGACCTTACATATACAAATTCACGGAATTCGGATTCGAAGACTTGTCTTCTCAGAACGCCACCCTCGCGCTGGGAACTTCAGGCGATATTACGAAAATCCGAAAGGATACGGGAAGAAAAAGTATAAAGTTTTTCTATCCAAAGCAGGGAACTTCTCTTTGGGTGGATGTAGTTGCGATTCCCGCTGGAGCAAAACATATCAACAATGTTTACGCGTTCTTCAAGTTTTTGTTCCATCCGAAAGTAATTGCTGCCGTCACCAACCGCACCTACCGAGCAAATTGTGTAACCGAAGCAAATCAGTACGTCAATAAAGAGATAGTCACTGACAAAAACATTTATCCGTCCCTGGAATTCAGCAAAAAATGCTATATAGCAAAGCCTGTTCCAGCAAATATCGAAACATTGAGAACTAGATTATTAACCAAAATAAAGTCAAAGAAATGAACAGAATTTCCAAATATTTATTACTGATGTTATGTGGATGCGAAATCAACACTCCCCCACTCCCTCCCATAGACAAACCGTCTTTTTCTTACGAAGAATTAATGCATCAGCAGAGACAGTTGGAAGAGGAAATTAACGAAAAAACGAAGTAGCAACAACAATCAGTTTATAGTTTTATTTGCCTGCTTTACGTCTATTACACAATTTACAGAGCATCTGGCAGTTTTCTGAGATAGTCCGTCCGCCTTGATGCCAAGGCGTTATATGATCTCCTTCCATCTCTTCGAACTCAAAATATTGATTGCAATTCGCACATATTCCATTTTGGCGCTCATAGGCTTCCCGTTTCATATTTTCCGTAAATGCTCGAATATTCAAATGTCTTTCTTGATTATCGATTAGATATTCGTAAATTCCGGATTTTTTTGTTACATCCTCATCCTGCATTAATTTTGTAACTCTTTCTTCTAATTCTTTGGCATCGAATTGTTTATCTTTAAATTTATTGAACAAAAATCCCCATTCAACGCCTTTCATTTCTTTGCGATAATTCGGATAAAGAACCTTTACCCAATTGATAACCGACTGAAAATAAAGCCACAATTCGTTTGCATTGGAATCGTGCTGATGTTGTGCCATGTAATTCTCTATCTGATTATTGCTTATCCATTTTATGGCTGTTTCCAAGTAATCCTGTCTGATGGGAATTCCCTTGAGATAATCCTTTGCCATCTGATAAGCGACACATTGAGTTTTACTGAAATATCGTTTGGCATCAGTCAGCCATTCTCCGGTGTATACGGCGTTCCGAATTTCTTGATCTGTTAATTTTTCACCGGCAATATTTATAACATTGAACCAATCCAATCGTTCTTTGTCCGTTCCCTCGCAAAAATATACCATAAGTCTGTAGTTCAAAATTTGTTCTTGCTCGGACTTTTCGAGATTATGAAAGAACTGATAGTTAATTGAAAAATTTCCGTTTAAATATCTGCAAATACTCAAAATACGTTGCTGTCCGTCGAGTACTTCATAATCTCCGCTTTCATTTTTTACCCAATACATCGTATTCAGAGGAAAATTTCTGCGTACGGTTTTAATTACTGCTTGCTGTTGAGCATCCTTGTATATAAATTCTCGCTGATATTTCGGACGAATATTTAAACGACCGCCATATCCGATAACACCCTCTTCATCGTTATTTTTATATCCATCAAACAGTTCTCGAATCGGTATTTCACGTAATTTTATTTTCATTGGATTCTCCTTATCAAAAGACGGCGATATAAAATTTTTCCATGTAATACATTAATATCATTAGCTACATCACTTTCATCGTGGTATCGACTATCCCCCAAAATCTCAAACTGTTCAGGATTGTATTTATCCAAGAAAGTAATCGGAACTCCCATAACACCGTCGTAATCACAAGGAATATCTGCAACTTTATCCACATTAATTGCATCGTAATTATCATATTTCGGATATTCTTCGGGGTTGTAATGTTTGTACAAGATTAATTTTTCATGACGTTTGGAGATGTCTAAGTTGGTGAACCAACGAACCCCTTTTATACGTACTGTACTTATCCCCGATTCATCCGTTTTTGCATTTTTCAAAATTCCACGATATTTTCTAGGTATGATAAATTCTCTATCTCCACTGTGAATGCTTTGCCCAAGCCATATTTTATTTTCTTTTATTAATGGAAATATCTCTTTGTATGTAACAGCATTGATATGTCCGAGTATTATAAATTTTTTATTGTACTTTACAAGCTGAGCAACATACTCTCGAAACAGACTGAATGGTGGGTTGGTTACCACGATGTCAGAATCTTCTAAAATTCTAATCGCTTCAGGACTTCTAAAATCTCCATTTTGTTCCAAATTTGTGCGGATAGGATTATCTTCACTGATATTCATACCTTCCAGAAATTTAAGTGAATATGACGGTTTTTCTCTATCATAATGAGTAGATATGAGTTGTTTTAAATTTATGAAATTAAAATTTTGTTTAAAATATATCCAAAAATTACTATAACTTGGGTCGTCGCAGTTGCAAAATATTTTTTTTCTTTCAAAATGCTTTCGATAGTATTTGAGTTCTGCCTCGATGTCTTCCATTTTTGTATAGAACTCATCAAGTCTTTTACTTTTTGCTATACTCAAATCTCTATTCGTATTCATTTTCCTATCTACACCGTATAAATCTACATTTATTTCCCAAGTGTTAACGGTCATTGTATATAAAAAAAGTAAACAAAAAGCTAAAATAAAAAATAAACACTAGAAACTTTTGTGAGATTATGTTATAATAATTCCTTCGTCTTAAAATCATTATATTAAAATCAAACATCCTTGACATCGAATCTGGTTCCTGTAACCAAACTCCGTTATCTCACAACACGATACCCCAGCTCTTTAATCATTTGCAGATCACGCTCGATAGTGATTCCCGCCGTTGTCAGCATATCTCCCGAAATCAAAGCATTAGCTCCGGAACACAAACAACTGCGACCTTTGTCCTTAAGCAAGCCTCGACCTCCCGCCAGTCGAATAAATGCCTTTGGATTTACGAAACGATAGATCGCGCAAATCCGTCGCATTTCGCCAACATCCAACACTTTGTTATGCTCGAAAGGAGTGCCGACAATCGGACTGAGCATATTTATAGGAATCGATACCGCGCCCAACTCACGTACCTGAAAAGCCATATCAATGCGGTCTTCCCATGACTCGCCGAGGCCCATAATTCCACCCGAACAAACCTCCAATCCCTGCTCTTTTGCGGCCTGAATTGTTTTTATCTTGTCGACCGTCGTATGAGTCGAGCAAACTGTCTTGAAAAAATTCTCGGAACTTTCCAAATTATTGTGATATCTGGACAGCCCAGCATCTTTCATTTTCTTTAAATCATCTGAATTCAACAATCCACAAGATGCACATATTTTCAAATTCGTGTTCGCTTTTATCTCTCTCATGGATTTACAAAGGCTTTCCAGCTCGGACTGCGTTAATCTCCGCCCTGAAGTCACGGGAGAAAATCGTTGCACTCCAGCATCGTCGTCATGTTTTGCCGCCGCAAGAATCGTGTCGCTATTCATCAACGGATATTTTTCAACATCAACCTTGTAGTGGGCCGATTGTGCGCAAAATTTGCAATTCTCGGAACATTTTCCGCTCTTTGCGTTAACGATGGTGCAAATTTCGAATTCATCCCCACAAAATTTTCGACGGATTTCGTTCGCGGCCCTGCACAATTCTTCAAGATCAGCTTCAACTAACCGCAGAGCTTCGTCCTTGGATATCTCTCCGCCCTGCATTACTTTCTGTTTTAATTTACCTATCAGCATAATTTTTAGTGAACAAAAAGTTCTTCAGGACATACGCCGAGCAAATCCAAATCGGAAACCAACTGCAATGCGTTGAAACATTTGTGTGCCAGCTCCATTCGATTTTCCCGAGCCAACATATAATCCAGTCTTTCCTTCAGCGCATGCAAGTAGAGAACATCCCCCGCTGCGTACTTCAACTGTTCGTCAGAAAGCTCTTCCCTGCCCCAATCCGAAGACTGTTCCTGCTTTGAAATTTCGATTCCCAGAATTTCTTTTACTAAATTTTTCAATCCGTGCCGATCAGTATATGTACGAACCAATTTCGACGCAATTTTCGTACAATAAATGTTATTAACGCGAATTCCAAAAGTATGGTTCAATATCTCGATGTCAAATCGCGCGAAGTGGAATATCTTCAAAATTTTCGGATCCTCCAGCATCTTCTTGAGATTCACCGCCTTGTGCTGCTGCCCTTTTTCAATCTGCACCATGTGAACTTCACCGTCCTTGGAACACATTTGCACCAAACACAATCTGTCGCGTTTTGTCATCAGTCCCATGGTTTCGGTATCGATCGCGACACTGTCCTTAAAAACCACACTACTCGGTAAATCATTTTTATAAAGATTCATTGACATCTCTCCGAACTCTTCCCGAATTTCTTGAAAATGGTGCCCAAAAGAAGACTCGAACTTCCACCCGCTTGCGCGGACTAGGACCTGAACCTAGCGCGTCTACCAATTCCGCCATCTGGGCTTTCGACATTACTTCGCTTTTTCTACGTAAGTACCGTCATTTGTATTTACCACAACTTTGGTACCGGCATCAATATGTGGAGGAACTAAAATACGCACGCCATTCTCCAAAATCGCAGGTTTGTAAGACGCCGACGCCGTCTGTCCTTTGACCACCGCCTCTGCCTCGACAATTTCCATGACCACAGTGTCCGGAAGCATAACTCCGATTATCTCGCCTTCGTATGAGGTGATCGTGACAACCATATCGTCCTGCAGAAAGCGCGCAGGCTCGCCAATAACATCTTTGCTTACCTGAATTTGCTCAAACGTACCACTGTTCATGAATGTAAAAACATCTCCGTCACGAAACAACAACTGATATTTCTCTTCATTTAACGAAACCTTCTCCAAAGTTTCATCCGAACGGAACCTCTCATTCAACTTCGTTCCGTTTTTGATTTCTTTCAGCTCTGCTTGAACGAAAGCACCACCTTTTCCAGGCTTCACGTGCTGCAATTTACGAGCAGTCCACAATTTTCCTTTGTGTTCAATTAATGCCCCGATTCTAAGCTCATTTGCGCTGATTTTCATAAAACACCCTTTTAATTCAACCGATATTAATTTACGATGTCGTCGGTATTTTTCCAATAGTGTTTACAAATTTTTTATGAGGATGTTATGCAGGATGTACAAGAAATGAAATACCTTCCGTCTTTCGGGAGGAAAAGAGCGAGAGGGCTGAGCGAAACCCAAAAAAACAATCTGGTACATCTGTATGAAACATATGGAATAGAAATTCCCGAAAAGAAAATCGATCCGAGAACTCTGTTCAACATTCCGTTCGAAAAAATTTTCGTTGAAGTCGGATTCGGACACGGCGAACATTTGATACAAAATGCCATGCAAAATCCCAAAGTCGGTTTTATCGGATGTGAACCTTTTGAAAACGGAGTTGCCGCGACGCTGAAGGAAATCCAAGACAACAATCTGCAAAACGTCCGCATACATAAAGGAGACGCTCGCTTGGTGCTGGAAAAACTTCAGAAAAACACGATAGATCGAGTTTACGTTTTGTTCCCGGACCCGTGGCACAAAAAAAGACATCATAAACGCCGAATTCTCTCCGCGGAATTCATCGATAATCTACGAAAAAATCAGGTTAAAGAGTTAGTTGTTGCAACCGACTGCAAAGAATACATGGAAAGCGTCTTGGAAAATATGGCGCAGCTGAAAATACCCGCTCTCGACAATATCGAAACTCTTTCGCAAAAACCGGATTGGTTTCTCAGCACCCGCTACGAACAAAAAGCCCTGGCGAAAGACGATAAGTGTTATTATCTGAAAGTTGAATTAACGGTTTCGTAGCCCTGTCAGCATTAACGAAAATGGAGGATAGTATTTTGAAAAAGAAATCGGGGTGGGATTATATAGATTTGTTTCACCGCGCAGCTTATAACAAACTTACTCAAGAAGGTTGGAAAGAAATTAGAAAAAAAGTGAAAAAACCAGATAAAAAAGAAATCATCCACACCTTTTGTTCAGTAATAATTTCCGCAATTCTGCTGATCGGAACGATTTTATATTTTGGGTCTAAACATTATCCTCACCAATAAGTAAACTCAGGTGAATTTATCTTAATACTAATTTCAAAATGCTAACCAATATGTATCGGAAATAGGTATAAATGAATCGCACACATTACGATAGTGATGGCATTTGCGACGAATAACCAACGAAAAGTCTTCGAAATAGGCAATTTCATAATCAGTTTGATTATTATACCTTCAAGCATTGTATTCGTGAGTATTGCAAAAACATATGACGTTAACCAGTGAAACCAATGAAAAGTTCCAGTTTTTCCGAGAGTAACAAAGCTAGCAAAAGCATCAGCAACTAATCCTGAAATCAATATAAAAACCAGTCCTACCGTAGCTGAAACAGCATTCATCACTGTTGTAACAACAATTGTTTTTATCCAACCAACTTTTGTAAAATACTTTACAAATCCTATTTCTATTAATAATCCTGAAATAATAATGGGAATACTGCCTTGTGCTGAAGCAATGTACATAGATGGCCACACAACGTCAGCATGAACAGATGAAAAACAGCAAACGGACAAAAGCAAAAATAAAAATCTCATGTTATTTACTTTCTCTTTATAAAATTACGACAAACTAAATAGGCTCCGTATGTAACCATCACAAATATCGGAATACCAATGGCCTCTGATAGGCTTATCCAATGCGAATCATCAATGGCTAAGCAAATCACACATATTCCTATACTTATCGCATTCGCGAAAAATAGCCAACGGAAAGTCTTTGAAATAGGCAGTTTCATCATTATTTTAATAATGTCTCCCTCTATACATACGTTCACGAGTACTGCAAAAACATATGCCAGCAAAAAATGCGTCCAATGGAATAATGGCATTCCCAACTTTGTATAAAAATCAAAAAGCCACGCTATATCAATTATCGCTCCAAGTATGCCTATTAGATATGCCCCTATTGTAGCCGAAACTGCGTTCATCAAGATTGTAACAACAATTGTTTTTATCCATCCTACTTTTGCGAAATATTTCACGAATCCGATTTCTACTAACAATCCCGCAACAATGGCCGGAATACTTGTCCATCTTGCAGCAATAAACATCGTGGACCATACAACGTCAGCACGAACAGAAGAAAAACAGCAAACTGCAAGAAGCAAAAATAAAATTCTCACGGTACTCTCTGACCAAATATTCTCAAATCAAAACTTGTTTTAAACAGCTTTGTCGGAATTCAGATTATATCGCTCGTTCCATGCCTATACGATTTCTGCTGCTAAACGTTTTTTTGAAATCCAGCAACTCGTTCTTACAGTGCTTTAGTTTGTTGACCTCACGCACATCGTCCTTATCCTGAATAAGTATTGCGCTCAATTTGATTTCTACGAGATCTATCAAAATATCTACGGACTGCTTCGATAACATTTTTTTCTCCAACATCTATAAAACTGTAGGAATTTTATGTAACTTCTCTTTAAGAAAGGGTTAAAAATTTGAAAAATTTTATTTGTGAATTAAAAAATTTAGATATAGAGAAGTTGCTTGCTGAAAATTCAGTGATTGTCGGACTAGATATCGGAGACAAGACCGTCGGAATCGCCGTTTCGGACAGAAGAATAAAGATCGCTAGTGGAATTACAACGGTGGCAAGGAACGGATCTACAAAGGATTTTACGAAAGTTAAGGAATCTGTAAGTAGATATAAAGTCGGGGCAATAATTTTCGGATGGCCTGTTCAAATGAACGGACAGCCCGGTCCGCAATGCGAAAAAATTCTGAAATTCGTCGAAGAATTGAAAAACTTCTTCCCTGACGTTCCGTTTTCATATTGGGATGAAAGACTCTCCACCTGCGCGGTTACACAAGTATTGCTAAAGGCCGATCTATCAAGGAAAAAACGCAAAAAAGTCGTGGACAAAGGCGCTTCGATCTACATTTTGCAGGGCGCCTTGGATTTCTTGAACAAGACCTAATCCAAGATATACGAATTTATACCTCTTCAACATTAGTGCCGTTAACTTCTACGGACACCTTTGCTTTATCTAACTTTGTTCAACGAGGAAGTGTTCCTGTTCGTTTCTGCGATAAATAAGGACAAAATACCTGAAGTCACGGCACTTCCCAAGGCTCCGTATGACAATCCAATAGAAACCGACGGATACGCATTTCTAACCGCTTCTGCAGCAGTAATCAACATTATCGTAGAAACGCTGGTGGCAATCTGCAGTGGCTGAAATACCTTCCTTACAACGGCCCCGAAACGACCTTCCTCATGTATTAAGGACGAGGTTTGGGAAATACTATCCTCGGTATCATCATCGAAAGAGATTCTCCCAATACTTTGCTTTTCACTTATTGTTGGATCTGTAATATCTATCGTCACGGTTCTGCTCAAACTTTTTATTATTACGGGTTCGGGTGAACCCTGCCAATCCTTCATAGATTCAGAAGAACCTTGCCAATCCTTTATGGGTTCGGGAGAACCTTGTCCATCCTTTGCACTGTACATAGATTCTTCATCCGAATCATTTATATCTTGTACGTCGAACATAGTTTTATCTGAAGAGGCGATTTCCGACTCTCTCGGACAATCCATTCCATAAGAATACCCTGCAATAATACTTACAATTACAACTATTTTTCTCATGGCTCACTCCTCATATAGCTATAATCAAACGTACTAAATAGATGTTAAAAAAAAGTTAATTTTTTAACACTTGTCTACTAATTCTGATGCTCTCTTTTTTCATGAAGAAAAATCTTTCATTCATATGATTGTTGTGCATAAACATCAATATCGTATGCTCTTCTAAGCACCTTAAATCCCCGACTTCCCAGATAGTCTTTGTACTTCTGATTCATTTCCGTGGAACACAGAATAACGCTGTCATCAAAAGCGTATTCTAATTTTTCTAAAGGTCTTAAAATATTACTGTCACGTAAATAATTTTTCTTTTGCAATGAATAATTTACAAAATGAGTAAAAATATCAAATGCCCGAACATTTCCGTGAACGGCGTCGATTCTAAACCGAGATACTGTCTCACCGTTCGTAAAAAAGTATATGTACTTGCCATTTATGTACGAATCCGCAATAAAATCTACAACCTCTATATCGTTATTTCTCAATCGATACGTATTCCACGCAAAATTTTTAGAAACGTCGTAAGCTAAGTAAGCACTCCCTCCACTCAATAAAACTATCAAAATTGAGGTAAATTTGTTTTCTTTCCATAAATAATCCGTCCAAAACACCAAAGATGGAAAGGCAAAAATCAATGACGGAAACATATTACAAAAATCGGTCTGAGAAAACATTGCATCGACAATTGCATAGATCACAGATCCAAAAAGCAAACTGTCTATGAACAAAGTTCTCCTATCTGTTTTTACAAATACAAAATAGGCGCGAATTACTGCGAATATTAATACCAAACCAAGTATAGGTTCATCAATAAAAATTGTATTTAGAGCATCCAGCCTCTGTGAAAAAACGAAAATGTTCTCTTCCGATTCTCCGTTGTTACTGTAAAAACATCTGTAGATATAAATTCCGAAATATATTAGAGTCGAAAAAATCTGCAAAAAATGAAACGAACGGTCTTTTTCGGTCAGCTGATTCCATCCGAAAATCAAATTAATAAGAGCGACGACCAAAACAGCACCTGAAACAGGCTCCTTTGAAAAAATCAGATAAGTACAGAATATCCACGAAATGAAATAAAACTGCATCGAATTGTTCTGATATCCTTTTAACCAGAAATACATGAACAGTACTTGTATCAAGAACATCATTCTTTCCGGATAAGTGCAATTCATACAAATCGGTGCGAAACTCGAACTGCAAAGCAATATCAAAACGAAAAACAAACTAAGTCCGTAGTTTTTCTCATTCACTTTATTAAAAAAGTGATACAGAGAAAAAATCGCAACCGCTATCATTACGATATTGTAATCGAAATGCGCCTCGATTGTTTGCCCAATCGCCTTTGGAAGTAACAGCAAAATAGAATAGTCGAACAAACCCAAAGACCATAATCTTCCCCGCCCCATCCAAGTATGGCAGGGTTCCCCGATCATAGTTGTTCTCAAAAACAGTTCATCGTTACCCAATATCCAATTCAGATCTTTAAACATAAAATAAAAGATCACCGCCAATGAGCTAACCAAAACCAGATAGCTTAAACTTCGAACAAACTTACTGTGCAAAACAATTTCTCCAAATCGTGTCTTTATATACTTAGCATTTTTTGGATAGCTCAGACAATATTTTCGTCCGAAACTCGATTGAAAATATCGCACAAGTCTGCCGTCTTTGTAGAATCCAAATCCATTTGGTTCGAAATTTCATCCGCAATCCTTACCAAAGAATAATTGTCGGAAAAATCGCTGAATCTAAGAACATCAAACCCGCTTTGATCGCGTCCCAGAATATCTCCGGCGCCTCTCAGTTTCAAATCTTCTTCGCTGAGTAAAAACCCATCGGTTGTTTCTTTCATTAACTGCAGACGTTTGCGTCCAACTTCCGAAATCGGCAGATGATAAAGCAAAATACAGTAAGCAGATTCGTTTCCTCGACCTACTCTACCGCGCAGCTGATGTAATTGCGCCAGCCCAAACCTTTCCGCATGCTCGATAACCATGACATTCGCATTGGGAATATCGACGCCGACTTCTATCACCGTCGTGGAAACCAACAATTTAAATTTGTTCTCCTTGAAGCGAGTCATAATTTCATCTTTTTCGTAAGCTTTCATTTTTCCGTGCAAAACCTCAACCTCTTCCTGAGAAAAAGCTGCTTTCAAATATTCGCAACGGGTGTTCACATCTACCAAACTTTCTGATTCCTCGATGACAGGACACACCCAGAAAATCTGCGAATCGATCGTCTTCAATCTTTCAACTAGGCTTTCAATTTTGTTTGTTCCGATAACGGCAGTTTCCACAGGTTGACGCCCTTTGGGTTTTGTTTTAATTGTGGAAACATCTATATCTCCATAGCATCCCAACAACAAAGTTCGAGGAATCGGCGTCGCAGACATAGACAAAATGTTTGGATATTTGCTCTTATTGATCAATTTCAAACGCTGCATCACCCCAAATTTATGTTGCTCATCGATAACGATAAATCCGAGATTTCTGAATTCAACGTTATCCTCTAGAATCGCGTGAGTACCTATCAAAATCTGCGTGGTGCCATCCTGCAACTCGCGAATCTGTCTTTTTCTCGCCTTGCGATTACTGCTTAACATGATATCAACTTCCAGATTTAGATTTTTCGACAATCTTTGGATAGTTTCAAAATGCTGCCAAGCTAAAATTTCGGTCGGAGCCAGCAAAACCGCCTGCAATTTGTTTTCCAGAGCGATCAGCATTCCCAAAAATGCTGTAATCGTTTTCCCGGAACCGACATCTCCCTGAATCAGACGATTCATCGGACGCCCAGAAACCAAATCTGTTTTGATATCCCCTAGGCACTTCACCTGATCTTCAGTCAGCTCAAACGGCAACTGCAGTTTTCTGAGAATTTCTCCCGTTTCTTTGATGGCAATCGCACTTCTTCTTTGCTGATTCCTTTTTATTTGCTTCAACCGAATTTGATTCGCCAAAATTTCATCTACGGCTATTCTTTTGCGAAACTCGTTCGTGATAAGCAAATCTTTATCAGATTCCGGATGATGAACGGCCCACAATGCATCCGAAAAATCCACAAGACCATACTTGCTTTTTAAGTCGCTCGGAATCCAATCCAAATTCTTCGGAATCAACTTCAGAGCGGAGGATATGGCATAACGCAAAGTCTTCAAAGACAGATTCCCGACCAGCGGATAAATCGGCTCCGATCCGACATAATGTTCGGCCTGTTGAGGATGTGCGATTATATCGGGATGTATTATTTTTATACCGTCCAACTCATGTGACGCATTTCCGCTGACCGTAAAAGTCCCACCGATCGGTAAAATTCTCCGCAAGTAAGGGGCTCTATAATGGAAATACATTACAGTAATGATATTTCCCGCAAGAGTCTGCCCGACAATCCTATAAGGACTGTTTCTATATCTGGGAATGACATGTTTCAACACGGTTAAAACGACAGTTAATTTTTCTCCGTCTTTAAAATAATTTTCATCAGAAGTGCGTTTGGATAAATTCGACGGAAAATGAAACAGTACATCGATAACCCTATCGCCTCCGCAACATTTTTTTAACAACTTGTAAGTATACGACGAAAGTTTAACGAACTGACGAATCGGCTGCAGTAAAGCTCCAACTCCTCTCTTAAAATCCTTCGAGAATTCTTGGTCGATCTCCGAATCAATCTTTTCCGCTAATTGTAACAATCTCATTTACCAAACTTCTGTATATCAAAAACACGCCGAGTGCCATTATAGCGAAACAAAAATACTGATTCAAATTTATCCCCGTGCTGAAAAACAGATCCCAACTGAAAAGAGAGTCCGGTACACGGAAACATTCCCCGATAAATCGATTAATTCCGTATCCGAGGCAAAAAATTCCCGACAGGCGCCCATCGAATTTATATTGTTTTTTGTAAAATGCAAAAACCATTATCAGGAATAAAACAATTCCCTCCAAAATGGCTTCATAAATCTGCGACGGGTGACGAGGGATGCCATCTCCGAAAACCACGCTCCAAGCAATTTCCGAACTCTGCTTTCCCAACAATTCTCCATTTATAAAATTCGCTATTCTGCCGAAAAACAGCCCGATTGGAGTTCCGACTGACCAGTAATCAAAAAAACTCAAAAAATTCAAATGATGTTTTTTACAGAACCAGTATGTCGCCAAAACGATTCCGATAAATCCGCCAAAAAACGACATTCCGCCCTTCCAGATTTTAAAAATCTCCAATGGATCACTCCTGTAAAAACCGGGATCATAAAACAAAACGTGTCCCAGCCGCCCTCCGAGAATAATTCCCAAAACCACAACACCAACGAAATCATCCAAAAGTTTCAAATCCATGTCATACTCAGACTTTTTCATCAAAAATTCCGTTAGTTTAAAAGCGAAAATTATCCCGAAAATATACGCGAACGAGTACCAATGAACCGGAAATCCAAAAACATGAAAGGCTACCGGAGAAAAATCACAAACCATATAAATCCCTTTTTCCAAAGACTTACTGTCATTTTAAAACAAACTAATTTTTTAATGAATAGTTTTATGTTAATCTCTAACAGGAAATTGTGGAATTTAATGTGAATAACGTTATCGACATAGCTGAAGAAACTTTCGAAAAGCTGGATTATAATTTCAGCCGTATAGATGACAATGAGTTGGCTGTATCTCTGTCTCCGAATTACAGTTTGTCGATTTTACTGAAGCCAGAGTACGATATTTTGCATTTTTCAAATGATTTAGATTTGATTTGCCCTGATGATAGACTGGCTGTAATCGAAGATTCCATCGTAAAAGCAAACGAAAGAATCTGGCTCGGACATTTCGATTTGATTTCCGTTGATAATCGATTAGTCTACAGCTTGAGTTTTCCTTTCGCTCATTCTTTTTTGTTCGATCAGGATTCTTTCGAATCTTTAATTGACATAATTTGCGAAGAATCCGATAGGTTTTATCACTATTTTAAAATGCTGCTTTCCGACAAACAGATTCCGAATTTTTCAATAAGTTCTTTATTTCAGGAAGCAGTCGGAGAAGCCTAGGAGACCGAATGATTTTAATCACGGGAGGAGCCGGATATATCGGTAGTCATGTTGCGCTCAAATTACTGGAAAAAAGTGATCGAAAAATAGTCATTTTCGACAATCTTGAAAACGGGCATATGTCCACGATCAAAACGTTGCAATCCGTTCGGGATTTTGATTTCGTAAAAGGTGATTTAAAAAATCAAGATAACTTGGAAAATTTGTTCCGAAACTTTGATATAGATTCCGTCATTCATTTTGCGGCATATATTTGCGTGGAAGAGTCCGTACAAAACCCAAGAAAATATTATTCAAATAATTTGGTCGGAACAATAAACCTGCTCAACAAGATGCTCGATCACGGCGTGAAAAAAATTGTTTTCTCGTCGACGGCTGCAGTTTATGGCGAACCAAAATATGTTCCGATAGACGAAAATCATCCCAAGCAGCCGATAAATGCGTACGGGAAAACGAAATTTATGGTGGAAGAAATTCTGGATGACTACGATAAATCCTACGGTCTGAAAAGTATTCGATTGAGATATTTTAATGTCGCAGGAGCAGATTCGAAAAACCGCATCGGAGAATCTCACGATCCTGAAACTCACCTGATCCCGAATATTTTGACTTCGGCTGCAAATTCGGAAAAAATTTTCAATCTCTTCGGAAGCGATTATGCCACAAGAGACGGTACCTGCATTCGGGATTACGTAAATGTCGAAGATTTAGCTTCTGCACACATTTCTGCGTTGCAATATTTATCAGAAAAAAATCAATCTAACTGCTTCAATATCGGAACGAAAAGCGGAAATACGGTAAAGGAAGTCTTCAAAGACTGCGAAAAAATCACTAAAAAGAAAATCAAGGTAAAAATCAATCCGCGACGCGCTGGGGATCCAGAAAGTTTAGTTGCAAATAACGAAAAGGCCCGAAAAATTCTGAATTGGCACCCAAAAAAGACTTTAAAAGACACTATAAAAACTGCGTGTGCGTGGCTGAAAAAATAAAGACTACTTCTCGACGACTATTTTCTTTTGGAAATATTTATCAGAACAACTTCAGGAATATTTCCTATGCGGTACGGAGGCCCCCAAAATCCTGCTCCGTTTGTGATGTACGCGTAAGTATCCTGAATTTTTCTCAACTCACCTGTCGGACCGAACATGTAATTTACCACAAGATTCATAGGAAACGTCTGTCCAGCGTGAGTATGTCCTGATAAATGCAACAACGCATGATGGTCAGCCGACTCCTTAATTGAGGACGGAGTATGATCAATAACTATTAAATTTTTCATATCATTCGCAACAATTTGAGATAAGGATTTTCTCTGGCGAACCGTTCGATCAAGTCGCCCGACAATATTAACCCCTTTCACCTCAACAGCTTTATCAATCAAAATTTTTATTTCTGCTTGCTTCAGCAACCTGACGCAATCTTCCACCCCGGCGTAAATTTCATGATTTCCAATCACCGTATAGGTCTTATATTTCGATGTTATCTTGTCACGCATTATATCCACGAAGGTTCTTTCATAAACCTTCAACGCCTCAATATCCAGCACATCTCCGCCGAAAATAACGACATCTGGATTCGCTTTTTCTATACAGTCCGCAACTCTATTGAGTATGTGTTTCGTGTTAATGCAACCAACGTGAACATCCGAAACAAAACAAATTCTCAGGTCAGAATTACCTTCGATATTGATAGTTTTTAGGCGAGGGTTTATCGCATTTAAGTATCCGCCAAACAAAAAAATCGGAACCAAGACAAACCCTGCTGACAAAAGCTTTTTCAAGCTGCTTTTTTTATAAAACCTGCGAAATATAAATACCGCAACACAATACACTGGAAAATACAGAATGAATCCCAGATAAATGTATCCGAGGTAGCAAAACCCATTTGTAAACCACTCGCAATGAACCAACGACTTTTTCAGGTAAATAGATACAGCCGGAACCAAAGCAAAAAGCATGACCAGAAAGCCCAGCCATACTTTCTTTGTTAAATACTGCACCACCTTGGCGCAAAAATACCCTGCTAATATCTGTAAAACTATAATAAGCGAAAAAACAATCGCCATCGGAACTTGCACCTATCCTACTTCAAAGTTTTAACATCTTGAAGAAACTTGAAAATCCCTAAAATCTTTCCAACCACGAAGAATATCAAAATGCTGATACCGACAACAGAAATTACAGCCTTATTCCTCAGACCTCCTCCCTGAATATAGTAAGATTTCGCAAAAATATTCATTCCGTATATGGAAAGCAACATCACGGCGGAAACTACTACTTGTTTTACACAGTCCAAAATTACTGACTTCTCAATCTTTACCGTACCCAAACTTTTCAACTTGAATATCAAATACAATCCGTTACACCAAGCGGACAGCGAAGTTGCTAAGGCCACCCCGACGTGCTTCATATAAGGAACCAAAAGTAAAATAAACAATAGGTTGGAAATAATAGAAATCATTCCACCGATTAATGGAGTCCTGGTGTCCTTATGAGCAAAGAACGTCGTCGAAAATACCTTGGTCATCATGTAGGACGGAAGCCCGAAAGCGAAAGCCGTCAGCGCGGGAGCCGCCGCAGTTACGTTCTCGGCAGTAAACTTTCCATGTCCGTAGATCGCTCCAGTTATCGGCTCACTCAAAAGCATCAAAATCACCGCCGCCGGTAATGTAAATACAAAAGCAAAGAGCAATCCTAGTCCCATTTGTTTTTGAGCGCTTTCTTTGTCATTGGCATGGATAGCCCTAGTCAAAGGAGGAAGCAATGCCGTACTAAAAGCGATTCCCAAAATTCCTATCGGAAATTGATTCACGTGATCCGTCAAATAGAAGTAAGTCGCTGACCCCGTCGGCAATAAAGTAAGAACAGAAAAATCAATCACGACATTCAATTGCCAAACTCCTGCTCCAATCGCTCCGGAAACCAATTTTTTGAAGAATGTTTTTACTCCATCCATCACCGGAGAAAAATTAAACCAAACTTTCATTCCGCAGCAATGAACATTTATCCACAAAATCGCAAGCTGAATAAACCCAGCAAAAAACGTCGCCCATGCCATAGTGTATGCAACACTCGGAAACAAAAGAGGCCCCATCAAAAGGGCAACTATAACAGACAAATTCAGTACAACCTGAACCGCTGCCGGCATGGCGAACCGATTGAATGTGTTCAAAATACCCCCAAACAGCGCGACCAAAAATGATGCCCCAATGTACGAAGAACAAATACGACCGATAACTACTAAGTGCTCACTCTTCTCACTTCCCGGTTCAAATCCACTGCAGTAAACCGACATAATTTCTCTGAAAAAGATCAAACACAGAATCATCAAAAACGAAATAAAAAGAACCAACCAAGTGAATGTCTGGGAAGCCAACTTTCTGGCCTCTTCTTCCCCTTTATCCTTTAATGTGTTAGAAAAAATCGGCAGAAATGACGCATTGAATGCTCCCTCCGCAAATATCTTCCTCAAAATGTTCGCAAATTTAAAAGCAAGAGCGAATACATCTGCGAACATCCCCGCTCCCAGATATCTCGCCTGAAGAATATCTCTCACAAAGCTACTCAATCGGTAAACCAAAGTCCATCCACCGACCGTAGCAACAGTTTTAACTAAACTCATTTTTCACCAACACATCTAATAACCTATACTCTCAAGTATCACATATGGGCTGTTTATACAAGACCGTACTACCGAATAAGCCTCGCTCTCTGGTGATTAATAATCAAAATTTACTGTATGCAGACTTTCACAATATCGTCATATTTACAAAAATTCAATTTAGATTTTGGATTATTAAAATAATATTCCCATTAGAAAATGTATGATACATAGTCTAAGATAAATAAAGGGTGCGAAAAATAAGAAGGACTTCAGTTATCGCAAATATGTCATTTGCGTCGGCTTGTGTTTTCGGAATGAACGGTAACGTCCGCCAATCTGAGGGTTAAATAATTCATTTTGCTCTACAACACGTAATATTTTTAAGCGGAACGGAGCGATTTGTGGTTGCCTCGCTTTTATTAACAACCTACATTGATTGCCTTATCTTTCCTTCATTTTCAGCGCTGCAAGGAAAGTTCCATGCGGGATTTTCACATTTCCGATTTCGCGCATTTTTTTCTTACCCTCTTTTTGTTTTTCGAGAAGTTTGCGCTTTCGAGAAATGTCTCCTCCGTAACATTTTGCCGTAACATCCTTGCGAAAAGCCGAGATTGTTTCACGTGCGATGATTTTCCCGCCGATTGCTGCTTGAATTGGAATCTTAAACATATGTTTCGGTATTAAATCTTTCAACCTTTCGCACAGCTGACGGCCTCGATATTCGGCGTTATCCTTATGGACAATCATAGACAACGCATCGACTTGCTCGCCATTCACGAGAATTGTCATTTTCACCATTTCGTTTCTTTCGAATCCGTGCAGTTCATAATCAAAGCTGGCATATCCTCGACTAATTGATTTCAGACGATCGTAAAAATCGTAGACAACCTCGTTCAGCGGCAGTAAATATTCGACCAGCGCGCGATTTCCAACGTAGGTCAGATTTTGCTGGACTCCCCGTTTTTCTTCGCACAATTTTAGAATATTTCCAAGATATTCGTCGGGCAGAATGATTTTTGCGAGAATCCATGGCTCTTCAATATAATCAATCTGTGTCGCATTCGGCATGTCCGACGGATTGTGCAACTCCAAAACTTCTCCGCTTGTCAGATGGATTTTGTAGACGACGCTCGGAACTGTCGTAACCAAATCCAAATTGTATTCGCGTTCAAGTCTTTCTTCGATAACTTCCAAGTGCAGCATTCCCAAAAATCCGCAACGGAATCCGAATCCCAACGCCTGCGAAGTTTCCGGTTCAAAAGTAAAACTCGCGTCATTCAGATTTAATTTGATAAGACTTTCCTTCAACTTTCCGTAATCGACTGTATCGACAGGAAAGATACTGCAAAATACCACAGGAATGCTCGGCTTGAATCCCTGCAAAGGTTCACTCGTCGGACGATTCTCCTCGGTGATTGTATCCCCAACTCTCGCATCTCCGACACTTTTGATTCCCGCGATGATGTATCCGATCTCTCCCGGATTCAGCTGGCTGACTTCCTTGGTTTTCGGAGTGAAAATCCCGACTTTTTCGACAGGATAGGTCATTTTAGCGGCCATCAACCTAATTTTCATGCCCGACTTGAGAATTCCGTCTTTCACGCGCACCAAAGTCACGACCCCCATGTAAGGATCGTACCAACTGTCGACCAAAAGAGCCTTCAGCGGAGCGTTCGTGTCGCCCTTCGGAGCAGGAAGTTTTGTAACCAACGCTTCCAGAACATCTTCGATACCCAATCCTTGTTTCGCGGAGATTTCAATGGCGTCCGAACAATCCAAACCGATAACATCTTCGATCTGCTGCTTTACTCGATTGACATCCGCTGCCGGCAAATCAATTTTGTTCAGAACTACAATGATTTCGTGATCATGCTCGAGCGCCTGATAGACATTTGCCAAGGTCTGAGCCTCAACTCCTTGAGTTGCATCGACAACCAAAATGGAACCTTCGCACGCCGCAAGAGATCTGCTGACCTCATAAGCGAAATCGACGTGTCCGGGAGTGTCCATCAAATTTAGTTGGTAAGTATTTCCGTCTCTCGCTTTGTATTCCAAACGGACAGTTTGCGACTTAATCGTTATGCCTCTCTCTCGCTCGATATCCATGGAATCCAACATCTGATCATGGAATTCTCGATCACTGATCGCCCCACAATATTGCATGAGGCGGTCCGCCAGCGTGGATTTTCCATGGTCAATGTGGGCTACAATTGAAAAATTTCTTATAAACTTCATTGATTTCTCAACTTTCCGCCTAAATTTTCCACGTACGACACAACTTTATCGGAAACTTCGTTCGCTTCGTCCTCCGTTAAAGTTCTGTTGACAGCATCCAGCACAATTGTAATTCCTATGGATTTCTGAGTCGAACTTATTTTAAATGAATCGAAAATATCCACCTTCGCGATCCGATCATCTAATTTATAAACATTATTCACAATTTCTCCGACAGCGTCTTGGCCATTGAAAATGAAAGAAAAATCTCTTTCGATTTTCGGAAAAATCTTATTGTTGTATTCCCTCTGGCGCTTTTTCTTCACTTCATTAATCGCAGAAAGCATCTCGAAAGCCATGATCCTCTCGGAAATCCCGAAAAGTTTATTAATCTTTGGATGCAGCTCTCCGAACCATCCCAGTAACTTCTTGCCCAAATATACCGCACCACTCCTGGACGGATGATAATACGACGGTGCCTTCGCCTCTATTTTGATATTCTTTATATTTACGCCGTAAAAATTCAGCATCGAGAAAAAGTCTTTTTTTACATCGAAGACGTCGTAATTCCTTTTTTCGTTCAGCCAATTCCGAGAATTTGCAGCCCCGATTCTAATTCCTGAAACATGAGTTTCTTGTAAGCAAGAATCTGCAAAAACATGACCTACTTCGAAAATACTTGCCGATCTTTCACCGTAGTTCAAGGATAAAACTGCTGTCTTCAATAGATTCGGCAGCAAAGATGGACGCATAACCTCGAAATCCGTCGTAATCGCATTCATTATTAGAATTAGTTTGCGATTTTCCCTGAATGCCTCGGCAAATTCCCTCTTCGTGAAAGAATACGCAACAGCCTCGGACATATTTCTGGAGGCCAGCAATTTTCTTAAATTCGAAAGCTGATAAAAGTCCTTCAAGCAAGAGTCTTCCCCAACGGAAACCACAGACAAAGGCTGCTCCTGAACATTATTATATCCGTTGATGCGCAACACTTCCTCGATCAAATCCTCTTCTATCTGCAAATCATGCCGCCATGACGGAACAGTAAAAGTTGCGGACATATTATCTTCCGTGACCAACGACAAACCGAGCTTTTCGAGTATCTCCTTAACCTTACTCCACTCAATATCGCATCCGGAAACGCTCTTGAGTTTTGATTTGGTTAATTTAACCGAAATTTTTGGATGATCGATACCTCCGATAGTAAAAATTTTTCCGGCGGAACCTCCGCAAATTTCAAGAATCATGCAAGATACCTGATCCAACGCATTCACGCATCCCTCACGATCAATACCTCTTTCGAATCTGGTTCGAGAATCACTGGTTGCATCGAGATAAATTCCCGTTCTCGCTATACATTCCGGTTTAAAATAAGCGGACTCAATCAAAATATTTTTCGTATTCTCGTCGCAAGCAATTTTGGCCCCACTCTTAATTCCTAACAAACACAATGGCTCGTGACTGTCATCTTCCGAAATCAAAATACTCGAGTTTAATGTATATTGCTCGCCTTTGAAATCCGAAAACCTCTCATTCTTGTACGAAAATCTGATATTGAGATTACCTTCGATTTTATCCAGATCGTAAATCTGGAACGGTGCACCGCGATCGATCATGCAGTAGTTTGCGACGTCAACTATCGACGAAATGCTATTCAGCCCGGCATTTTTCAAGGCATCTTTCAACCACTTCGGTGATTCCCCGTTTTTCAATCCACGAATCACTCGGAAAGACATCTGCGGAGCATAATTAAAAATGGTCTCATCTTCATAGTCCACATTTGTTAAAATTTCGGGATCAATTTCACACGGTTTTGGCTGATTCTCAATAAAATTTCCGACGCCGTAAGCTGCCAAGTCGCGAGCGATTCCTTTTACCGAGAAACAATCACCACGGTTTGGTGTCACAGACACATCGAAAATCCCACCATCGAATCCCAGAACATCTGCAACGGAAGTCTTCAGATCAGTTCCTTCAGGTACTTCAATAATTCCATCGCATTCACTTTCAGTTTCAATCGCCAATTCATCAAAAGAACACATCATTCCCTGACTTTCGACCCCGCGAATTTTGCTTTTTTTCAAGACTTCATTAGATGCGGGAATTATTGCACCCGGCATAGCCAAAATCGCAATCAGTCCTTCGCGGGCATTCGGCGCACCGCAAACTATCTGATGATTATTCCCTTCGCCGTCCACTACCGAACAAATTTGCAATCTGTCTGCGTTCGGATGTCTCTCTGCCTTTTCAATCTTTACCAATTTAAAGTTCTTGAAGGCAATCTCGGGATCCAAAAGGTCGTCGACCTCCAGCCCAATCGCCGTCAGACTTTCTGCCACTTGAGCAATGCTCTGCTCGGTTTCTAAATATTTTTTCAACCAATTAAATGAAAATCTCATTTCATTCTCCTATAAATCCACCGGAGAAAACCCAAAAGTTTCTCTCCACTGTTCGTTCGATTCGAAATAATTTCTCAGGTCAGGTACACCGTATTTGAGAGATGCCAAGCGCTCTATACCGAGACCGAAAGCGATTCCCTGATATTCAGACGGATCAATACCGCCCGCTTTTAATACATTTGGATGAGACACCCCACAACCACCTATTTCGAGCCACTTGTCACCCGTACCGAAAATCATTTTTCCCTTCACAATACTGTAATTTATATCGACCTCCGCCGACGGCTCGGTGAAAGGGAAAAAACTCGGTCTGAACCGTACCGATAACTTTTCAAGATTGAAGAATTTTTTCAGTATATCTTTGATAAGCCACTTCAGCTGCGCCATTCCTACACCTTTTTCCACTACTAACATCTCGACCTGGTCGAACATAGGAGTATGCGTCGCATCGTAATCGCTGCGGAAAGTTCTACCGATGGTAAAAAATCTCAGCGGAGGCTTATTTTTCAGCATATAACGAGTTTCCACCGGCGAGGTATGAGTACGCAACAGTTTACGCCCGTGTTCATCCGCCGGCATGTTCAGGTAAAACGTATCATGCATAGTACGAGCCGGATGATATTCGGGCATGTTCATGGTATCAAAATTGAAATACTCACTCTCGATGTCAGGCCCCTCAGCAAAGCGGAATCCATACCCACTTAATATCGTAGCAATTTCCGAAAAAACTTTGCTAATCGGATGAATATACCCAAAAGACTGGATATCTACAGGCATCGAAATATCCATCTTTTCACTTGCCAGTTTTTTTTCCAGCTCTATCATTTCGAGATCACTGGATTTAGCATTCAGCTTTTCAATGATCACACTTTTTACTTCATTAATTTTTGCCCCGACGCTTCGCTTCTCTTCCTGGGACAGATTTTTCAAATACTTCATTTTCTCCGTAATCTTACCGTTTTTCCCAAACACAGCGACACGGATTCCTTCTAATTTTTTCAAATCTTTACAGTGGTCAATTTCAAATACACAACTGCCAAGTAACTTATCAAGTTCTGCTAACATTTTTTCCTCAAAACTTTTGGGGGATCATACCACAAATTCAGGCGTGCTTGAAGTCTCCTCGGGAAAGCGCAAGAATTTGACATTATTTTCTCTGCAGTCTACAATGAAAAGAATGGAGGTGGAGAATGGTCGAGTATTATAATCAGATTGTACAAATAATGACGAATTATCCGATGGTGGTTGCCGCGGTTTCGAATTTAGTTTTAGCTATAGTTTTTTTTCTGTCTTTTTATCTTCCGAAAAAGTTTGTGGATAGAGAGCTCAGAAGGGTTCGCAAAGATCCAATGAACAAGTTCGATAAGGTTATAGTCCTTCTTGCAGGAATCGTTTTTTCGATCGTATTCTGTGTAGTTGGAGCGGAAATGATTTCCGGGTGTGTGCCTCATCAGATACCCGATGAGTTTGTTTCCGTACTTGTCATGTTTGCTGCGTTATCGGTTTTGTTGCGATCGTTGGTAGATTCCGACCTGATAGACCCAAAAGAAGTCCCTTCTCACTTAAAGTTGTATCGTATTTCTTTTGTGTCATTTATCGTCGCTTCTTCTTTCTCTATCTTGTCGACAAAATTCCCGAATTACATAAGTTACGGATTCACTGTAGCGATTTTTGTTTACTACTTTACAGAGTTGTGCGCGGAGAGAAAAATCATTGAGAAATGCTTCACCTTATTAACCACAAAAGAATTCTCAATTGGAATAAAGCTAGTCGACTTCATCAGTCGTAAATTTGTTTTCGTCGCATCCTTGGGTATGGTCGTGATCCCTTTGATAAATCAAAAAATGAATGTTTCTCTGGATACGGTGTTGTACGTCAATATCCGGGATATGTTCTGCGTTTTGGCAGGAATGTTTATGCTTCAGGTAACCTCCTCTGCAGTCATAAATCGATTCATTAAGAGATTAGACGATTCTGATAAAGAGGAGGAATTAAAAAAATCGCCTCAAGTGCGAGCACATAAGACAAACTGGCTTTGGATCTGTGATGTTTTGATAATAGCGTTTTACGTAGCTATTGCTTTAGCCATTCTTTGGCTGGTCGGTGTTGATGTCCAAAAATACGTTTTTCACGACACAATAGTGAGCGTCGTTATAGTTGTTTTCGGAGGAGTGCTTCTTTTCAATGCATTTGGCGAATTCATGAACTCACTTGTCGATAAGGCTGCTCCGGGGGATTACGAAAAGCTCCTGACCTTTATGCCAATCATCAAAGTTGTATTTACCGTGGTCCTGCTCTTTATCTTGGGATTGACCGTTTTATCCCTGTTCGGAATACCTATTGTGCCAATATTGGCTTCTTTAACCGTGGTATGGGGTGCCATTGCCTTGGCAGCGGGTGATATTATCAAGGGCTTCTTGCAAGGTGTCGTTTTTCTGTTCGAAAGTAATTTTTATATCGGAGATTGGGTTGTAATTAACGGAAGATCAGGAATTGTTGTAAAAATTTCTCTGCGAACTTTGACCGTACGTGACATTAACGGAGATGAATATATAATTCCATACAGCAACGTCACAGAAATTACAAACCAATCCAGAGGCTATTTTTTGCACAACGAGTGTCTATTGGTGGCCCCGGATTCCGATATAGAAAAGGCAAGCAGTTTGTTGGTCGATGTGGTAGATGAGTTAAAAGCTGACCCTCAGTACTCTAAGAGAATTCTGGGAGATGTAAATCTGATAGGTGTCAGGACACTTTCCGATGAAGGTATCAAAATATGTTGGACCCTAAAGGTGCACACATCTTTGCGCTTGCTTCACTTGGAGATTTACAGACGATTGCTTCCGTTGCTACGCAAAGCCGGAATTTCCGTACCTTACAGACAAGCTTACACAGAACGTTTGTTAACGGCAGACCATTAGATAAAGTCTCGGCTTGTCAAAGGTCGTTTTTAAAACACCAAAGCCCGTCTGAATTGGCGGGCTTTTGTTTTTAGAAAATTACTGGCTTGGCAAGGAATTATCTTTTGCAATTTACTGCATCAACAAACAATTGTTTCACTTCATCAGAGGGGCTTTTTGTGCATAAACTTACGACAATCGCGACGATCAAACTTGCAAAAAATCCCGGAGCAAGTTCGTAAATACCTGTCGATGAGAGAAAAACATACCAAGAAATATCCACAACAGCTCCCGTCAAAATTCCTGCAACAGCTCCTGTAAAATTTAATCTTTTCCAAAATAAACTCAACATGATTGTTGGACCGAAAGTTGCGCCAAAAACACCCCAGGCATTTTGAACCAGTTCCATAATCGAACCGCTATTCGGATTGGCCGCTATCAACATAGAAATCGCAGCAATTATTAAAACTACGATACGTCCTACCCACAAAAGTTCTCTATCCCGAGCCTGATTTTTTCGTAACGGTTTGTAAATATCATTTGCAAGAGCAGAAGAAGCGGCCAGCAATTGACTATCTGCTGTACTCATCGCTGCAGCCAAAACTGCGGACAATAAAATTCCCGAAATTATCGCCGGAAAGATTTTGTGAACGGTAGCCACAAACACCAGAGAATTTTTGTTGATTTCTTCATCGAATCCCAAGAAAAGTCTTCCTACAACCCCTATCAATGCAGCAAAAGTTACTATTATCAATGTCCAAGCTATTCCTATTTTGGCAGATTTTTTCAACTCTTGCTGTGACTTTATGGACATGAATTTAATAATGATATGCGGCATTCCGAAATATCCGAGTCCCCAAGCAAGCCCGGATACGATCTGTTTCCAATCAACCAAAATATTCCAATAAGAATCTGAAACCATTGACATTGAATTAAAATCCAACATCCCTGCTGCAAAGATCGGAACTATCAGCATTGCTCCTAAAATCAACAATCCCTGAAAGAAATCCACCCAGCATACCGCAGAAAATCCTCCCAAAAATGTATACCCGACTATTATGAATGCGGCAAAATACATCGCCATTTCTGCTTCCATTCCTGTAATTGTGTTAAATAGGGTTCCGCAAGCTTTAATACTGGAAGCACAGTAAATCGTGTAAGCTATCAAAAAGACAACTGCGCAGAGAGCTTGCAACGATCTTGACTTTGATAAAAATCGATTCGCAAGATACTGCGGAATGGTTATGGCATCTCCTGCAACAATTGAAAATTTTCTTAATCTCGGAGCCTCAAAAAGCCAACTTGCAGAATAACCAATCGCAAGTCCGACAGATATCCAAATTTGCCCCAAACCCAATGCATAAATTGAAGTCGGCAATCCCATTAAAACCCAGGCACTCATATCTGCAGCTCCGGCGGAAAGAGCAGCAACCCAAGCTCCCATTTTTCTATCACCTAAAAAATAAGTTTTTTCATTTCCATTTTTATTTTTGAAAAAAAAGTATATCCCCACAGCAAACATGCAAATAAGGTATACAATAAATACGGTTACTTCCGATGATCTCATAACAATCTCCAAATAATTTTTTAATTCTTTTTTGTAATTTTTTTATGCTAAACATTCAGTCGCGATATCGACTGGTTCATGAAAATCGAAAAACGATGTTCCAAATTTTCAAATTTTAGATTATTTGATACACCACAAGGGGTCGCTCGCATCTGACGATCGAAACGGTTCTTATCGCAAAACGCCTTTCTGTCTTGTTCAAACCTAACCCCATAACCTGCTTTCAATATAAAAACGTATAGCTTGTATCATAAACTTAATCGTTTTGCAAATATTTTTTTTACAGTTATGAATTTTTTTAAAGTGTAATGTGACAGATTTTGTATATAGGGCAAAAAGAAGTTATGAATATTACAATTATTACGTGTAATTATTTACTTAGAGTTGTAAACACATCTCTTTTTTGCTAAGTCTAAAATGTTGGGTAGAGGGTTTTATGCAAGTTGGTTAAAATTTCAAGTATCGGATTTGTTTTTGGCTCTCACCGAAATTGTCGCGGTCCCGTACGATTGCGGAATCGTGTGGTTTTTGTATTATAAAGTGGAGTTATATCATGAAAAAATTACTTTTAAACGCTTGTCTCGCTGCTGCGGCTTTTTGGGCAAATGATTCTGGAGCGATGAACGGATACCCTAACGACTATTCGTCCGAAGAGCGCAGCAGCGTATACGAAATATCCGGGGTGAAAGAGCTGGATATTTCTTCCTCAGGAGACAGAGGAGAAATCGATGTCCAATATTTAGTTCAACATGCGAAATTTCCCAACGTAGAGACGCTGATCGCCGATTTGAGATCTGCTTTCAAAATGATATATCGTTCTCCCGTTGTAGTATACGCAGCAAATGAGCAATCTCTGATAAAGTGGAACAGATTCCCAAAAGTGAAGGAATTAACGCTGAAACTCGACGGAGAATTTGAAGAGGTCCGCCGCTCCTTGTGTGAAACATTGCGGTATGATTTTGGTCTTTACACTGAGATAACGGAAATTCCTCAGATAGACACTCTGGAAGAGCTGGATATGTCAAACCTTGATCTTATAGCAATACCAGAATCTATACAAAATCTCAGTAATTTGAGACTGTTGGACCTCAGCAACAATTCTTTGGAAAAATTACCGGAATCAATAGGAGATCTCAGAAATTTAGAGTTATTGGACCTCAGCAACAATTCTTTTACGAAATTGCCTGAATCCATCGGAAATTTAACAAAGTTGAAAAGCTTAAATCTGGGAGCAAATGATGACAATGAAAACGGCAACTGCTTAATGTCATTACCTGATTCGATGGGCAATTTAGAAAATTTGGAAGAACTGAATCTTACTGCCTGTTCCATATCAGAAATACCTGACCATATAGGAAACTTAAAAAATTTGAAGACGCTTATTCTTGAATTTAACCCGTTACTGGATCTACCCGACTCGATAGGAAATTTAGTTAATTTGGAGACACTGGATCTTACCGACTGTCCCGTACAAAAAGTACCGGAATCCATCGGAAATTTAAAAAATCTCAAATATTTTTATTTAAATGATGACGTAATTTTGCCTCCGACTGTACGGAATTTAGAAAAACTCGAGCCTGGCAGATTGAAAGAACTTGAAAAGCAAATCAAGGACGAATCCAGCGACCAATAACAAATTAAGCTTTTTCTCTTTCTGAGTTATTTTCGATTATTAATATTGCAATATAGCTTCACACCGTCGTGTACAGGATCGCCGTCGGATTTCTTGGATATTGTTTTATTTTACAACCATGCGGTTGTATTTTGCCTACACCAAGTTGTAAATCTTCCCGTTTTCTGCTAAGTGTAGAATGTTGGGTAAAAAGTTTTTATGCAGATCAATCAAAATGTTAGCAGTTGGATTCGTTTCATTTTTGACTCTCGCCCGACTTGTTGCGATTTCGCTTAGTGCGGAATCGCCTGGTTTTGGTAATTTTGTAAGAAAGGGAGCATATCATGAGAAAATTATTGTTAAGTGCCTGTCTCGCCGCGGCGGCTTTCTGGATAAATGATGCGGGAGCGATGGAAGGTAAAGCAATCGTCACTAATACCGAGAAAACCGAATCGAGCAGGAGATCGGTAGAGAAAGAAATTGATGCGCCAATTATCAAATGCAAATCAAGAAATAATCGGTTCTTAATGATTAACAGATGGGAATTAGGTAATTGTTCTGGCATGTCGGATTACAGGTATTTACATATTAACTATAGTGGAACGGAAAAGAAATTTGAAAAAGTAAGGTGGACAGCTGATTTAACCCAAGAAATGAGGGATGCACTCTGTACGTTACCTGCATCCATCAAAGACTTTTACAATTTAAAAATTCTGAATGTATGCAGTTTCACTGATAAAGATAATTATGTAGTATCTCGGGAAGAAATATGTCTGCAATCTTTGCCGGATTCTATAGGGAACTTAACAAAATTGCGGATATTGGATTTATCCTCGAATGATCTCAGGGAGCTACCTGATTCTATCGGAAATCTAAAAAATCTGGAGGAGTTGTATCTTTCAAAAAATTATCGATTTTCAAAATTACCTGATTCTATTGGTAACCTGGAAAATCTAAAAATCCTGGAGCTTAATGGTACGAATCTCAGTACATTACCTGAATCAATGGGAAATTTAGCGAATCTGAAAGATCTGTCTTTTTCGCGATCTGTTGATGTAGAAGGGCCACATTCATATGGGGTCTGTCGCTCTACAGAGCGAATTTATGAAAAAAAGGATTATTCGCCAGATTGGTATCGCAGAGTTATTAATGAATCCTTGAGACATTGGTCATGTCCTACTCTGAATTTCGACAGTAAAACTGGTAGCTTGCCCTTACTTGATTTGAGCGGGAAAAATTTAAAGCAAATTCCTTTTGGTGTGTATATGTTGAAAGGAATACAGTATAAGGAAGAGAGTTATGGATTCCGTAACGTATATAATGTACCAACGTTATATGCTACACCAGCATTAAAGGAACTCGATGTCAGCAATAACCAACTCACGAAAATCTCGCTGTTGCTGAAAGGGTTGTGGTGCTTAGAAAAACTGTATGTACATAATAATCCCAACTTAAATCACCTGCCTGATTTTCTGTGGAGTATGAGCCGTCTGAAGGAACTAAAAATAGACGGAAAATTAATAAAGGATCTTCCTAAAAATGCAAGAGTATCTTTGGAAGATAAAAAGTTGGAAAATCAAGATATAATTGACCTTACTTTTGCTGGTAAAAACAAGACGGGTATGAGCGATCAGGATTTAACAAAAAAAACGGGACCGTACACCGTACATCTGTAGTAAAACCAAAATTCACCAGCCCGAAATTTTCGGGCTTGTTTTGCTTGGAATTTTTCGCGAAACTTTATATTCAATTAACCAAGATCAAAGCCTTTTCCAGCCGCCTCCGAGCGCTTTGCAGAGGTCAACAACGGCATTGAGCTGATCTTGCAGCGCGGTGGTAAGGTCCATCTCGCAGGCCAGCAATCCTCTCTCGACGTCCAGTAAGTCGATCAGACCAATTAAACCCGCTTCTTTTTGCTTTTTTGCTATGTTGTAGCTTCGCTTTAGCGCATTAACCTGGCGGGTTCGCGATAAAACAATCTCCCTGCTTTTTCTGTTGGAAACCAATGCGTCCAACGTCTCCTTGAAAGCAACTTGCACTGTCTTCTCATAGGACGCCAAAGCCGCGCGATAATTCGCTTTTGCCGCATCACTCATGGAGGACAACTTTCCGCCTGTAAATATCGGTAGATTAATTCCTCCGCTGAAATTCCACATATCGCTTCCCGGAGAGAACAACTTACCCAGCGTTTTGCTCTCGACTCCAAGCGCGCCTGTCAGAGAAATCGACGGAAAGAAAGCAGCTTTCGCCTCACCTATTTTAGCGTTCGCAGCGATCAGCATGCCCTCAGCCTGCAGCAAATCAGGACGACGATTCAAAATGTCGGATGGAATGCCCTTCGGAATTCTATTAGGAATCTTCAGCTTCTCAATCGCCCGATCAGGAGATGTTTTGCGGTCCATAAACAATCTCGGGCTGCAACCCAGCAACACGCTCATTGAAGTTTCAGCCTTCGCCAGTGATTCCTCTAAGCCAAGCACCGTGGTTTTGACCGATGCCATCTCGGACTCAATACGAAGGTAGTCCAGCTCGGTACAATATCCGTTACGAAAACGACTTTTGTAGACATTGTAAGTCTGCTGACGAGTATTTAAAGTTCTGCGTGCGATAGCCAACTTTGCATCCAAGGCACGAATCAAAAAGTAATTTTTCGCCACCTGAGACGTGATCGACAGCAGCACTGCATCCTTTGCCGCACGAGTCGCCAACAACTGAGCCCGCGCCGCTTCGTTAGCCCTTCTGTACTTGCCGAAAAAATCCAACTCGTAGGACATTCCGACAGCACCGAGATAAAGTGTAGAATTTCTCTTCGAGGTCAGCCCCGGCATGTAACTTTTTCCTTTCGCCGAGATGTAGGTCTTTCCGCCTTGCCCTGACACTGATATTTGAGGCAACAAGTCTCCCTGAGCGATTCCCGCCATCGCCCTTGCTGCATCGATATTCGCTATGGCAATCTTCAAATCCGCATTGTGCTTCAGCGCTTGATCTTCCAGCTTATCCAAGGTCTTAATATTGAATACACTCCACCATTGCCTATTTTTAAAAATCGACATATTCTCGCGATCACTGAGTTTTGGCATATCCAATCTCGGTGGCTCATAATCGGGACCGACTTCACATCCCGTCAGCATCACCGAGGATATGGCTATTGTTGATATAGTTCGCAATAATTTACGCATTTTTTATCCCTCCTCTAACACGCTCGCTCATTTTCGTAACCAATACGAAAAACAAAGGAACAAACAGCGGTGCCAAAATGGTCGCGCCCAACATTCCTCCAATAACACTTGTTCCGATAGCGTGACGGCTTGCACTTCCCGCTCCGCTACTGAGAGCCAACGGAACACACCCCAAAATGAAGGCAAACGAAGTCATGATGATTGGCCTGAATCTCAATTTCGCGGCTTTTATCGCGGAATCAACCAACTCCATGCCCTGCTTTTTGAACATCACAGCGAACTCGACAATCAAAATCGCGTTCTTAGCAGACAATCCGACCAAAGTGATCAAAGCTACCTGGAAATATATGTCGTTGCTGAGACCTCGCAGATATACGGCCAAAATAGCTCCGAACATAGCGAAAGGAACAGCCAACAGAACCGAAATCGGCAGCGTCCATCTTTCGTAAAGCGCCGCCAAAATTAGGAAAACAACCACTATTCCCAACAGCAAAGCATCGTAGGAAGATCCTCCGTTTTCCTTTTCCTGATAAGCCGATCCTGTCCATGAAAATGAATATTCCGAACCTCCAACCTCATGAGCGACCTCCTCCATAGCCTGAATTGCCTGTCCCGAAGAATACCCCGGCGCAGGAGTCGCCATAATTTTTGCCGCAAAGAACATGTTGTAACGCTCAATCATTGTCGGACCGACCGTCGGGATAAATTTCACAAACGCCGACAACGGAATCATCGCGCCCGTACGAGACTTCACATAGGCCTCATTCAACTGATCAGGATAAGCACGGTATTTGTCCTCCGCCTGAACCATCACCCTGAACCCGCGTCCAGCTTTCGAAAAATCGTTTACATAAAAAGTGTTAAATGTCGTCCCAATCGTTACATAGATATCAGCAATTGAAACCCCCAACGACAGCGCTTTTAATTCATCGACTACCATTTTCAACTGCGGAGTACTTGCGTTGAAAGTCGTCTGAACCTGAGTCAGTTCAGGACGCTCGGACGCTGTCGCCACAAACTCCCTCGCCTTCTCTTCCAGTGCCTTACTGTCTGTATCTCCAGTTTTCTGCAGATATCCTTCGATACCTCCTGTCATACTCAGACCAATAATCGCCGGCAATCCGAATGAAAAAACCGAACCGCCTCTGACCATTTGGTATCCCATGCCCATGACCTTCTTCGTGGTAGCTGACACCGACTGATCAGCGTTCGGTCTGACACTCCAATCCTTCATCATAGAGAACAAAGTTCCCCCGCTTGTGGAGGCAGAGCTACTCAAAATATCAAATCCCGCGGCATACAAACAGTCTTTCACATTCGGATCAGAGGCAATCGCCTTCGCAACTTTTTGAGCCGCCGCTTCTGTCGTTTTGATGGTAGAAGCTGGATCCATAATGAGCGCCGTTATGAAAGTACCTTGATCTTCATCCGGAACTAACGCTCCCGGAGTTAGCTTAAACATCAATATCGACGCAACAATGATTGAACCAATCGTTAAACAGGAAGACTTCACGTGCCTCGTAAAAAACGCAACCACAGCCACATACTTGTCGGTAAGTTTTGCGAAAGTATTATCAAACCACTCGAAAAATCTGTTCTCCTTAAACTTTACTAATCTGGCGCCCTTTTCACTACTTTCTAAGAAAATAACACATAAAGCCGGGGTCAAAGTCAGCGCACAAATACCAGAAATAACAACGGAAACGGCAATAGTGATCGCGAACTGCTTATACATGGTTCCCGCCAATCCTCCCATAAATCCTACAGGAACGAAAACTGCACACAGAACCAAAACGATAGCGATCAAAGCTCCCGTCACCTCATCCATCGCTTTAATCGTCGCATCTCTAACAGACAGCCCCTCCGTACGCATAATACGCTCGACATTTTCAATAACAACAATAGCGTCATCGACCACGATTCCGATCGCCAGCACCAATCCGAACAAAGTCAGAGTGTTTATTGAGAATCCCGCAAGAATCATTCCGGCAAAAGCGCCAATAATAGACACTGGCACCGCCAAACACGGAATCAAAGTTGCTCTGAACTTCTTTAAGAACACGAAAATAACCAATACGACCAACAAAATTGCTTCAAAAAGAGTATGGGAAACCTCCGAAATCGAATTCTTCACGAAACCTGTCGTATCAACAATCGTCTTGTATGTTATGCCTTCAGGAAATCCTTTTTTCAGCTCCTCCATCTTTTTTGCAATTCTCTCAGCGGTCGCCAAAGCATTTGCCCCCGGAGCCAATGAAATCATAATCGGGGTTGCATCGAATCCATCAATTGTCTTCGCGATCATATCGTAGCTTTGAGATCCCAACTCAATTTTCGCGATATCTTTCAGCCGCAGAGTTCTCCCATCAGGAAAAGCACGAATGATAATGTCCTCGAATTGTTTTTCTGTTGTATATCTTCCTTCCGCCGTAATCAAATAATTTCGATCGACCTTTAAAGACATCGGTTCTTTTCCGACAGCTCCCGCCGCCTTCTGAGAATTCTGCGCCTGAATTGCCGCAACAACCTCCGCCGCACTCAAATTCAACTTGGATAACTTATCTGGCTGTAGCCAAATCCTCATACAATAGGTATTTCCCGCCATCGCGTTAGCCTCACCGACACCATCGATTCTCTTTAGCTCATCGACGACATTCAGCAAAACGTAATTTCCGACATATGTGTTATTGTATCTGCCATTGTTGCAATAGAAAGCCATGACCTGCAAAATGGACGGACTTCTTTTCAGAACTGTAACACCGTATTTTTTGCATTCCTCAGGAAGGGTCGTCGTTGCCTGCTGAACTCGGTTATTGACATTAACCATCGCCATATCGGGATCTGTTCCGACCTTAAAATACACGTTGATGTTCGACTCACCATTGTTTCCGGAAGAAGTCGAGTTCATGTAAATCATGCCATCGACACCGTTGATCTTATCTTCAATCGGAGCAACGACGGTTTCCGCCTGAGTTTCGGCACTTGCTCCCGGATACACCGCTCTCACCATAATGGTCGGAGGCGTTAAGTTCGGATACTGCTCGATCGGCAGATTATTCATCGACACCAATCCGGCCAAAACTATTATCAAAGAAACAACTGTTGCAAAAATCGGACGATCAATGAAAAAACGCGAAATCATTTAGACCTCCGTCGACTGAGATTCAGCATTAGATCCGGCATTAGTCTCGTTAAACATCGGAGTAACAGGCTGTCCTGGACGTGCCTTTATGATCCCCTCGTAAATAACCGATTCATTTTCCTTCAATCCGTCACCAATGACTGCCTTGTTGCCGATCACTTCCGCTTTTACCGGACGAACCTCAACCGTTTTATCCTCTCTCACGACATAAACCATAAATCCAGCCTGGGTCGAAATCAAAGCAGTCGCCGGGATAACCAACGCATCCTTATACTCATGACCGATAATCCGCACCCTGACAAATTGCCCCGGCATCAACATTTTCTGAGCGGCACTACTCGGAATTTCTGCCTTTGCGGAAATACTTGAAGTCTGGTTATCTTCGCTACTATCGATAAAAATAACCTTTCCCTCCTGCGGATAGACGGTTCCGTCAGCCATAATTACCTGGACTTTCACTTCTTCCATTTTTGCGAGATGAACTTTTCCGCTTTGAAAACTTTTCCCTACACTCGCCCAAGTAGAACCCGAAATCGAAAAATTCGCATGCAGCGGACAAATCTGAACCATTGAAGTCAAAAGGCTGCTCTCACCGTTCGGAGAAATCAGATTTCCGACCGACTGCGCCTCTTTGCGAACAATTCCCGAGATCGGCGCCTTCACCTCGGTATAACCCAAATTGATTTCCGCCTCATGCAGAGCGCCTTCTGCCACCTTCATATTCGCCTGCGCTCTTTCGTAGGCCGAAAGCGAATCGTCATACTCCTTTTGACTGACAGCTTTCGCTTTGTGCAATTTTTCCATGCGTTTGTAGTCGCGAGTAGTACGTTTTAACTCCGATTCCGCCTGAGCTAAATTCCCCTGGGCCCGAGTCAACGCAGCACGATAAGGCGCCTCATCGATTTCAAATAATTTCGCCCCCTGATGAACAAACTCTCCTTCCTTGAAATTCCTGGATTTTAAAATTCCGCCGACCTGAGCTCTGACTTGAATTTCCAGAGATCCTGTGATTTTTGCCGGAACCTCTATGTTCAAAGGAATATTCTGCTTCGAAACCCTCGCCACTCCAACAACAGGAGCTGCCATCTGAACGGACTTCTTCTCTTTACAGCCCCCCAAAATCGAAAGGACGACCAAAGCCCCAACAAACCACTTATTCCTTTTCATAGATCCCTACTCTCCAACACATTACAATAAATAAGTAATTTTCGCGTAATACCCAATAAAAGTCAATTAAGAATTGGTTAACTCTGTCAGTTCGTGACAAAATTACGTTATCATAAATACCTTTACACTTTCTTAACTTTTTCCTGAGAAAATATCTGCGTAGTTTTTGTGATGCGGAGCATATGATGAAATGGTTTTCCAAAATTGATGGAGGAGAACAGAGACCTGAAAATCAGAAAAAATCAAACTGCCTCATCTCCCAAATTTCAAAACTCGCCAGCTATTTTATTAAAAAGTTCAAAATTTTCCGCTTTTCAAAACATGGAGCAATCCTCATCGAATTCGCCGTCTGTATTCCGATTTTGATTATCGCAATGCTTTACATACACGATATTGTAAAAATCAGAAGATATTATTCGCAAACCGAATTTGCCGGACAGCAAATGATAAATATTATCCAAAATATTTCTCAAAAAAGGACCGATAAACAATTTACCTTATCCGATATCAGGTTAGCCTTATATCTGGCATCTTTGTCTTTTTATCCGGGGAAATTTGCGTCTCGGGGATCTGATTATTATGATAAACAAATTCCTTGCGTGGCGGTAAATGTTGTGGAAGGAATAAACGGAAAAGCCACAACCAGAAATTTTGGCGTAGCAATAGCATACTACGATCAAAGTTATGGTTATAGCCAAAATCGTCCCTTTGGTTTCGTTAAAAGACAAAATGATACGTCTTATAGTATCATCCATCCAATGTACAGGTGGCGCGAATTAGAAACAACTGATATTTGGCCCAGTTTAAAAATTCAAAATGGAGAAAAAAAAGCCATTATAGAAACTTTCATTACCATGGAATCGCGATCAAATACAGAGCCAAAAATCGATCTCAAAAAAATTTTCGGATTATTTCTGTTGAATCCTAAAATTTTAAGATCCTACGACGACACGTACATTTTTTTTCATTCTGCTTTGATCTTTAAACTCGGTAATTATAGTTATCAAGGTGGAATACCTTGGGGATGGGATATTTATACCCCTTACAGTTGGTATGATGATTATTATAATTGGTCTGGGGAAGATCATCTTAATTTTCAAAAAACTGACGAGTATATACATTACCAGCAGTATGGATGGTAAGACAACGAAAACGATAATCTGCCAGCATAACTGTAACCTTTGAAACGATTTCTGTTATAAAGAATTCTCCGTTCATTCCCCACTTTATTTCCCAAGCAATTAATAATATCCTATCTATAGGAGTTAATGAGAGTATTTATCATGGAATTAAAAGGAACCAAAACAGAAAAAAACCTCTGGGCGGCCTTTGCAGGAGAGTCGCAGGCACGCAACAAATATACCTACTTCGCGTCCCAGGCAAAGAAGGAAGGATATGTTCAGATTAGTCGAATTTTCGAAGAAACGGCGGGAAACGAAAAAGAGCACGCGAAAATTTGGTTTAAGTTGCTGAACGGCGGAAAAATTTCCGACACCGCAACCAATCTGAAAGCCGCAGCGGACGGCGAAAATTACGAATGGACCGAAATGTACGAAGATTTTGCGAAAGACGCCGAAGCCGAAGGTTTTTCAGACATCGCCCGCCTATTCCGTATGGTCGGAGAAATCGAAAAAGAACATGAGGCGCGCTACCGCAAGCTTCTGGAAAATATACAAAACGACTCGGTTTTCAAAAAAGAGGAAAGAATCTTCTGGATCTGTACAAATTGCGGACATGTCTACGAAGGTACGCAACCCCCTGAAGTCTGTCCCGTCTGCAGCCATCCGAAGTCATACTTCGAGCAAAAAGCGGAAAACTACTAAACCAAGTCTTCATGTTCATTTTCATGGATTTTGAAGTGGCAATGTGATATTCTGCCCCGTAAATTTGGTGTTTTATTATGAAAAGTTTTCAAGAGATAATTTTCGCCCTGCATAAGTATTGGGGTGATTACGGTTGCGCGGTGCTGCAACCTTATGACATGGAGGTCGGAGCGGGAACTTTCAGTCCGCATACGTTTTTGAGAGCGCTGGGACCAGACAGTTGGCAAGCAGCTTATGTTCAACCGTCCAGAAGGCCTGCCGACGGGCGCTATGGTGAAAACCCAAACCGTGTACAGAAGCATCATCAGTTTCAGGTGGTAATTAAGCCGTCACCGGAAGACATCCAAAACATTTATCTCAAAAGTTTGGAAGTCGTCGGAATTGATTACAAGCTGCACGACATTCGCTTTGTCGAAGACGATTGGGAAAGTCCGACCCTCGGAGCGGCAGGTCTCGGCTGGGAAGTCTGGTGCGACGGAATGGAGATCACTCAGTTCACTTATTTCCAACAAGTCGGAGGGATCAGCTGTAATCCTGTAATGGTTGAGTTAACCTATGGACTCGAGAGACTCGCGATGTTCCTGCAGTCGGTGGACAATGTCTATGATCTGAATTGGAACGGAAAGGAAGGCGCGGAAAAAATTTCCTATGGCGACGTTTGTATGCAACAAGAGGTCGAATTTTCGAAATACTCGTTTGAGTGCGCGGACATAGAGCAGCTGAACCAACATTTCATCGATGCCGAAAAAGAATGTCAGAAATTGGCAAACCAGAAGTTGGCACTGCCGGCCTACGATCAATGTATGAAAGCGAGCCATTTGTTCAATTTGATGGACGCGCGCGGAAGTTTGAGCGTTGCGGAGAGAGTCGACAGAATCGCCAGAGTAAGAGCGCTGGCAAAGGCATGTTGTGAAGCACAGGTGAGCCATGAGTAATTTTTTATTGGAAGTTTTAGTTGAGGAAATTCCGGCGAGATTTCAGGCAGGAGCTATCGCGGAATTCGAAAAATTAATGACGGCGGAATTCGACAGGCAAAAGATCGAGTACTCTGACGTGAGAAGTTTTATTTCTCCGAGAAGGATTGTTTTTTCCGCAGATCTGAGTGAACAAACTCAGGATTTTCAGGAAGAGAAGAAAGGACCGCAGGTCACGGCTCCATCGGAGGTAATCGAGAAATTTCTGAAAGCCAACGGCATCACACGTAAAGACTGTTTTGAAAAAACGATCGACAAGAAAACTTTTTTGTTTCTGACGATTCATCACTCAGCGGAAGATACTCGCGATTGTCTGGCGGAAATCATCAAAAAGTCCATCACATCGCTATCTTGGAAAAAGTCTATGCACTGGGGAAGCCATCAGATGCATTTCGTCCGCCCGATCAGAAATATTTTGGCAGTGTTCGGCGAAAGAGTTGTGGATTTCTCATTTGACGAGATCGGGTTAAAGTCGACAAATCAAACGATTGGTCATAGATTCCTTGCGCCTGCAACGTTTTCTGTCAGGAATACGGAAGAGTATCTCCGCAAATTGAAGGAAAATTTTGTGGTGGTCGATCGCGAGCAGAGACGCAAAATCGTTCTGGATGAAATCAAATCCATCGAACAAAAACATGGAATTTCGGTTGCGGTTTCTGAGGATTTGATGAACGAAGTTATCGGGCTGGTCGAATATCCTGTCGTACTGATGGGAAAGGTTCCGAGCAAGTTTATGAAGCTGCCGGAAGAAGCGATCATTACTCCGATGAAGGTCCATCAGAGATACTTTCCGACTCGCGATAAGGATGGCAAGCTTGCGCCGCATTTCGTCTTCGTCGCAAATAATTCAGCAATTGATGGCGGGAAAACAATCATTGAAGGAAATGAGCGAGTCCTCAACGCGCGACTGGCGGATGCTCTGTTCTTTTTCGAAACAGACTTGCAAAAGCCACTGGAGAGCCATTTGAATTCTCTCAAAAAAATCACTTTCAACGTGAAACTAGGTTCGGTCTTCGATCGAATTCAGCGCGTGACGAGTTTATGCAGATTTGCTGCAACAGAATTAAAATCGCAAAATTCTTTCATCGACGAAAATACCGAAGATTTGTTGGTACGCATCGCAACTCTTGCAAAATGCGATCTTTCCACAAGCATGGTCTACGAATTCACTGAGCTGCAGGGAATCATGGGCGCGCACTACGCGAAGATTCAGGGAGAAAATCCGGAGGTCTGCACCGCAATCCGAGAGCAATATTTGCAGGGAGACGAATTATCCTCTCCAATCAGCGCCTTTTACTCGTTGGTGGACAAAATTGAGCTGATTACCAGCTTTTTCGCGATCGGAAAAGAGCCGACGGGGTCAAAAGATCCGTTTGCACTGCGCCGCGCTGCAATCAGCATTCTAAAGATAATCAAAAAATACGATATCAAAGTAGACCTCGAAAAATTGAGCCGAAAAGCTTTTGAGCAGCTGCCGGGAAGAGACCTCAATTCGAAAACAGTGGAGCGAGTTATCGCTTTCATCATGGAACGTTTCAAAGTGTTACTGAAAGACGACGGAATCGACCATGATATCGTGCTGTCACTAATTAGCAGCAGCCGCGACATTCTACTGATATATCAGAAATCCGCAATTCTCAACGAGATTATGAAAACACCGAAGGGCGAGAAGCTGATGTCGGGTTACAAGCGAGCGAAAAATATCATCGAAAATAACGCTACGACCGAGATTAACTCGTCGCTTTTCTCTGAAGATGCGGAAGAAATACTGTTCGACAAGATCCGCAAGCTGGAAACTTTACTGTCCGAAATCGAGCAACAAGAACTCGATGTCTGCGCGCAATTCGAAAAGCAAGTCGAGGCGTGTGTCGACCTGGAAGACAGCATTTCAGCATTCTTTGACAAAGTCTTGGTAAACACAGAAAACCGGACCGTCAAACAAAATCGTCTAAATATGCTGACCAAATTGGTACTGCTGTTTTCCAAAGTGGTTCCGTAGAAGAAGCCAGTAACTTAAGATACTCGAGCCTCATTCGCAAAAAATGGGGCTCAATAAGTTTTGAATTATTTACCAAGTACCTATTGAATAACAAATTGCTACGTGATAGAAATCTCTTGCTTTTTTTGTAGTTAGTGTGGTTTTAGTGAAAATTTAACGAGTTGTGTACTTGCGGGGTGTGAGTGCGCGTGGGTTGTGTTAGTAAAAGAGGTATAAAATGAAAAAAATTTTCGTTGTAATATATGTTTTGTTAATGCCGGTGGTCGTATTTGGAATGGAGAAATGTAGTTTTGTATCACTAGGCACAGACGACTCAGCTGTGGTAAAAGAATTTTTTCGTAAAGTAAATGAAATTTCTGAAGGTAATACGGACGCAGCAAAAAACTATATAAATAGATCGCAAGGCACAAACGACGTAGCTGCGGTAAAAGAATTTTTACATAAACTAAAAGAAATTTCTGAAGATAAAATGAACGTGGCCAGCGTGTACGCGATAAAAAACTATATAGATATGTTGTATTCTTCACCCGATTTGTCTGGTTATGATGAAGAGATACCGTACGATGATCGAGATAATTATCTTAAAGAGCAAAGAAATCGAGCCAAGGAGTTTTATACATCTATCTTTAAAAAACATGAAAATGTTAAAAATTTTGCTTGTAAAATGATAGATAAAGCACAAGACTGTCACGAATTGGGTCGAAGTTATTTTCTAGGTGTTAATAGGTTAGAGGGGAAAGGAAGGATTGTTCTAAGTGTTATTTGGGGAACACCAGCTGATTCTGTTGGTATAGAACTTGAGAAAATGTCTCAATCCGACTCGCATGATTGGGGGAAATCAATTGAATCTGATCGCGGAAAGCTTGAGGAAATGTATAAATCCGATCCGTATAAAATGTTAGAAGACTTTAGTATTCAATTGGACGTTGTCAAAGGTGTATATTATTCGATTATTCACGAAACTGGACACGCTCTACATTTATTTAAGGGAATATGTGATTTGATGAGTAAAGATGAAAATAGAAAATGCCTAAATAATAACGTCGAGAGCGTGTCTGTGCTTTTTGAAGTATTAGCTTTAGATACATTGGCAAAAAGACACCGTCTAAGATCTATGCTCAAAGATTTGCGAGGGTATGTATGGAACTATTATTCTGACCTCGTTTGGGATCACTTCGAGCCTCATAAAAAAGGCTATAATGATAGCGAAAAAAGAAATTTCAGACCGTTAGATTGTCTGCTCAATGACAAATATAATGCTTCCCTCTATAAGGCTTTCGAATTATCGGACAGAATATCAGCAGGAGAAATCACTGTCTTGGAAGGAATGGAAGAAGCCATGTATGGAGAAATTCCTCCTTTGACCCCAGATCAATTTGATAAATTAGTAGACAAATTGGCTTCATAGTAATTTTTACATTCGAGCTACATTTGCAAAGAATGTGGCTCTGAAAAATAGTTTTTAATCAATAATTATCAAGCCACATCTACTACGGATGTGGCTTAAAATTCTCTTAAAGTACCTGTATCGAAAAAATCATATCAGATGCTGAGAGTATAACGTGGGATAGATGTACTCATAACACTGGCTCCAAGATCATCCTGGCTATATCAAAAACGCGCGCGGAACATGGTTGTTTATTTCGATTTCGAACAAATCCGTCAAAGCCCAAACCAATGCATCCATACGGTCAGGCGATTTTTGTCCGGGTTCATAGGTCGCCATCTCCATTTCCAGCTCGCGGAATTGTTTTGCGTGAAAAACCAAATTCTTTTGATATAAAATCACCACTGGTTGCGCACGACAGATTTTTGATTCCTTTGCCCTCATCTTCTTGATGTTAAGAAAAAGATCTTCGCGGAGCAACACCCGATCCAGCAAGTCGCCACCGGCATTGGTCTCTATCACTATTTTTTTCGCACGATATTTGTGATAAAGGTCCGCGACCTTCCGTGCCCAGACGTCGGGAGCTGCGCGCATACTGGCGTCCTCCAGGACGAAGGCCTTGTCGTTGCAGTCTTTTCCCACAACGATTATACCCGTCTCATCACTGTTGTTCCCGCAGGTCATCGCTGGATCAACTCCGATTACGATATTTTCGATAAAATGCGGTGGATCGCGATAGCAATTTTCAATATCGCGCCACGACCACAGCGTGTTTGGATTATCCTCGACAATCTCAGCGTAAATTTCCTGCGCCTCCAACCTGGTACCTTTCAGATATTCAAGATGCTTCAGAAATGTCGGTGAGAGATTTTTCTCATTTTCCAAGGATGAACCACGCACTGTAACAACATCGTCGCGAGCAATCAACTCCTTTATAAAAGGAATCGGTCGCGGAGTTGTCGTCAGAATCAGCTTCGGATCATCTCCCATGCGCAAAGCAAATGACAGCTGTTCGAAAGTCTCGCGCGGATGGAGAAATTTCGCAAATTCATCAATCCATGCCAAATCGAATTGCGGCCCACGAAGCTGCTGATAATTTTCCGCTCCGTATAAAGTGGCGATAGCTCCGTTTTTCCAGCACAACTCCCTCCGCGACGGGGTGTAACTCAGACCATCAGAATCACGTGAAATATTCTGCAGTCCGCTGACTCCCTCAACCATAACTTGCTTGGCCTCCTCGATCGTGTTGGCGATCAGCGCGATGCGCTTATATTTACCTGACAGAGCAAGTTTGCGAATCGCCTCTGCGGCTGCGCGAGTCTTCCCAAAACCCCTACCTGCCAAAATCATCCAGATACGCCAATCGCCCTCAGGCATCAGCTGATTTTTTCTGGCTATTTGCTCCCAATCGACTAAATTTTCAACATCTTTATCAGAATTTTCGCCACCGTCTGAAGGAATACCAGAAAGTACTACTTTTTTATTGCATTGATTTTTCTGTCCACCAATGACTTTGTTTAGCATGGAATTTACCGTTACAGATATTTTCAACAGTTGCAAGAGCTCCGAACGATTCAGCGAATTGGACTTTTCCACCAATGTTCGAAATACATCACTCATCATAATTCATCTCCGCCTTCAATATCTAAAAATTTAAGTAATCTATCTGCCAAAGAACTCACTAGTTTGAGTATGTCCGGTAAACTCGCCAATATCATTATTTTATTAAAAATTTTCATTTCACATTTCTCCTCTATCAACTAAATCGAATCCGTTTTTAACCGGATACCAACTTCTAATTGCAAGTTATTAATTAATCGAGTATCTGCTTTCTTCTTTGTTGCGAAATCTCAAAAATTTTTAGCAATTTTGTATTTTTCAAAAACCTAATAAATTTTTCGCGATCTCAAGATTTTTGTTCAAACCCCAGACAATTTCTCAATTTTGAAATCATTACCGCTTCATTCTTAATTACGAAATTCACAAAAAATATAAAAATTTATCGAAATCTTTGTAAAAAATTAACTTTTATCTGCCATAAATATAACTGGAAAAACATGGTGATAATAATGAACGAAGCTAAATCGAAGAAAACGACCTCAAAAGCCCAGAGAAAGGACGACAACATGAAAAACACAGAAATAGAGAAAAGAATAGAACAAGAAGTCGCCAAAAACGATGAAGCATGGCTAAAAAGGATGTTGTTACTCGTGTTAACCATGATTATAGCACTTCTGGGAATTGACTAGCAGCACTCGATTTGGTGGGCGCCAGAGGACTCGAACCTCTGACCCGCTGATTAAGAGTCAGCTGCTCTACCAACTGAGCTAGGCGCCCAAACCTTGCACTTTTTAACATTTAAAAAGTGGTGTGTCAAGCTTTCCTCTATTAGAATCTACATGTATTTTTAGCGTTACATTGATTGTGGTTTCAGCACTTTGACCTTTTTGGGACTTACGACATGGGCATAAACTTTTGCTATGCGAATTTTGAACTAACAATTCTCAATTTTCTAATTTTTTATACAATTGCTTCGGTAGCAAAACTATCTCCCTACCGGATAACTGCAAACGAGCATCAATTCTGTTCGTAATTTTTACCCTGCGCTACTTTTTTTTCAACAGACAATCAGGTATACAAACTATATAAGGGTTTTCGAGGTTAAAAATGTTTCCTTCTCCGAGCACTTTGCATCCATTGATTTCCGGAATGACCCGTACTTGTTTTTTGAAAAATATCATCACAAGGCCGAACATTATCGTCGGAGATTATACCTACTACGATGATGAAGTAGATGTAAAGAATTTCGAGAAAAATGTCCTATATCACTACGAATTTTTAAACGACAAGCTACTCATCGGAAAATTCTGTCAGATTGCAAGCGACGTAAAATTTTTCATGAACGGAATGTTTCACATGATTGATTCGTTCAGCACATACCCATTTATGATTTTTTCGAAGGAATGCCAAGATAAATACCCGACGGATGCAAAATTTCCGTTCAAAGGAAATACCGTAGTCGGAAACGATGTCTGGATAGGTTACAATGCTGCTTTTACGCCTGGAGTAAGGGTCGGAGATGGTACGATTATCGGAGCAAACTCTCTTGTGACTAAAGATGTCGGACCATATGAAATCTGGGGAGGCAATCCTGCAAAATTGATCCGCAAAAGGTTTTCCGAAGAAATCATTGAGTTGTTGCTAAAAATTCAGTGGTGGAACTGGGATATCGAAAAAATTGAAAAAAATGTCGACGTGCTAATTTCAAATGATTCCGAAAAATTAAGGAAATTGGCTCGCGAAGTATGATTGTCTGCCAACTTGAGAACAATTCCTCGAAATCTCAACATTCGATAGAAAAGTAAGAGTCGCATTTTCTTTACCAATAATTAACTAATCCTTATCAGAATATCTTCGTACGGGTTTTTGTAGTAAGGAATGCGCCGTGAAACGGTTTTATAAAACAATATTTACGAAAGTAAGTAAAAATGCTCTATTCTTAACTTTTTCGTTATTGATAACACCAATTTCTTTATGCGAAGCCTCTTCGGATACTGTTGAAAATTTGTATGATAAAATATACGTAATATCTTTAGATCGCACTCCGAAACGATATGCATACGTAAAAAATCAGTTAGACAAACTTAATTTAAAACACGAAAGATTCCCTGCAATTGACGGTAAATTAATAACCGTAACAGATACAGAAGAAAATCTTACAATTCCTTGGGAGGCAACATATCGCAGGGGATATCGCTATGGAGCTATACTCAAAATAAGTCAAAAACAGCAGTATAAAGATGCGGAATTCCTTTATAAACACGATCGATACACTCCGAATTTGGGAGAGTTCGGATGTGCAATGAGTCACAGAGCAGTGTGGACTAATGTTATAAAGCATAATTACAAGCGGGTAATCATTTTCGAGGATGATGTTACGTTGGAAGATGATTTTTTGCGAAAATTGGCCCGAATTATGAATAATTTGCCCGATGATTTCGATGTGTTTTTTTTGGATATAACATTCATTCCTCCGCAAGATGAAACATATTTTACACCTCCCTGTTTTTGGCTAAGCAGATTTTTAAACACCTCTTCCCTCTATTACGCAAAAATAAAACCTAACGTAAATGTATGCGGAACTCATGCATATATAATAAATTCAAACTCTGCCAAAAAACTTTTGGAAAAAACAAGATTTATGAACATTCCTATTGATAATTCCATCATATTTTCAGGATTAAAATTATATGTTTCAAAAATAAAACTGCTATCAGGAACTGAAGAATATTCCGTAATTCATGGAGATAATAAAAACTAAATCACTGTAATTTCAACCTTCTCTCATAAAAAAACATATACTGCTGAACAATTCCGCCGATGTCTTGTAGCCCCCAACGCTCAAGAGAAAAATCGTTGTGATAGCGCGTTTCGAGGATTCTTTTTATCCAAACGTCGATCGGAAACGCCTCAATTTGATAAAGTCCGAACAGTGCGATACAGTTTGCAACTTTGTCACCGATTCCATGAAAAGTTTTCAGATATTTTATCGTTTCGAAATAACTCATTTTTTTTAATTTCTTCAAATCGAAATTCCCGTTACAAACAGATTTTGAAATTTTCAGCAGATAATCTTTGCGATAACCCAATTTTACGGAATCCAAATCTAATTCGCAAAAATTCAAAAAATCGCGCGGGATCGGAAATTTCCCGCCGTTCATATCACACAATTTTTTAAGACAGTTTTTGATTCGCGGAATGTTATTTTGCTGAGAAATGATAAAAGAAACCAGCACTTCCCAAAGATCTTGACGAAGAATTCTCAATCCCGAACCGAATTTCACCGCCTCAATCAAATATTCATTGTTCGTCGCGAGAATTCGTTTTTTGATCTCGCCGTAATCTGTTTGCAAATCGAAATAATCTGACCAAAAATCATTGAATTCGTCTTGATCGCAATAAAAAATATGCTCTCCTTCCCTCTTCTGGATTCTCAGAAACCGATTCAAGGCAAATATTTCCCATATATTATCTGCAATACGATACATGCGGAAACATTGCCCCGACTCGGCGATCTGCTCGATATCAAAATCTTTCAGCTCGAGACTCAGCATAGAGAAATTTCGTCGTTCGAATATTTCACCGTATATTTCGAACCCTCAACAATCTCGCCGCTGATGATTTTTTTCGCGATCAAGTCGTATAGATTTTTCTGCAATGCTCTCTTCAGCGGACGCGCTCCGTAGGTCGGGTCGTAACCAATCTCGCACAGCCAATCTTTAAACGAATCATCGATTTCGAGGTCTATGTGCTTTTCGCTTAGTCGCTTATTCAGCTCGCGAAGTTGAATGTCCACGATAGCGCGCATATTTTGTTTCGACAAACTGTTGAACACCAAAATCTCATCCAAACGATTAAGCAATTCCGGACGAAAATTCATCCTTACGATATTCATGACCTGATCCTTCACAGTTTTTTTGTCCGCGGATTGCGAAAAATATTCCGATCCCAAATTCGAAGTCAGGATTATGATCGTGTTTTTGAAATTTACGTTGCGCCCGAGCCCATCCGTCAAATGACCTTCGTCCAAAACTTGCAACAAAATGTTGAAAACATCGTTGTGTGCTTTTTCGACTTCATCAAACAAGATAACAGAATAAGGACGGCGCCGCACTGCCTCGGTCAGCTCTCCGCCCTGTTCGTATCCGACATATCCCGGAGGTGCTCCGATTAATCGCGACACTGAATGCTTTTCCATATACTCGGACATATCGATGCGGACCATATTGGTTTTGTCGTCGAACAAAAACTGCGCGAGAGCCTTGGACAGCTCAGTCTTTCCGACTCCCGTCGGTCCGAGGAAGAGGAAAGATCCCAGCGGCTTGTTCGGGTCGGAAATTCCCGCACGTGACCTGCGAATACAATCAGCGATGGCGTCAACCGCATCATCTTGACCAACTACATTTTCCTTAAGTTTCGATTCGATGGACAACAGCTTTTCTTTCTCACCCATCAGCATTTTTTCTACAGGAATTCCTGTCCAACGAGAAACTACAACAGCGATGTCGTCCGAAGTCACCTCGTTGCGTTTCTGATTTTTCGATTCTAATTTTTGGCATTCAGCTAATTTTTTCTGCAAATCAGGAAGTTTACTGTAAAGTAACTCACCTGCCCTTGCGAAATCAGCATTTCGTTGAGCAACCTCTGCCAAATTTTTCGTCTCGTCGATTTTTTCCTTGAGAATTTTAATCTCATCGATATTTTTCTTTTCGAGATTCCATTTCGCATTGAGATCAGCCGACTTCTTTTCCTGTTCAGCCAATTCTTTCTGTAATTTCTGAAGCCGTTCCTTGGAGGCGTTATCCGACTCCTTTCTCAAAACTTCTTGCTCGATTTTCAGCTGCATGATTTTGCGATCCAGCTCATCGATTTCCTCCGGCTTGGAATCCAAAACCATCTTCAAACGACTAGCTGCCTCGTCCATGAGGTCAATCGCCTTGTCCGGAAGGAATCTATCGCTGATATATCTGTTGGAATAATTGCAAGCCGAAATAATCGCCGAATCGCTGATACGAACACCGTGATGCAGCTCGTATTTTTCCTTCAATCCACGCAAAATCGAAATTGAATCCTCAACTGTCGGCTCCGTAACAAATACCGGCTGAAATCTTCGAGCGAACGCAGAATCTTTTTCGATATACTTTCGGTATTCATCAAGGGTAGTTGACCCAATGCATCGCAGCTCGCCTCGAGCCAAAGCAGGCTTCAACATATTGGACGCATCCATCGCTCCATCCTGCCCCGCCCCCATTAACGTGTGGATTTCATCAATAAACAAAACTATATTTTCGTTGTTAGAAACCTCTTTGAGCACAGCCTTCAGGCGCTCTTCGAACTCTCCTCGGAATTTCGCCCCGGCGATCAACTGCCCGACATCCAGCGACATAATTTTCTTGTTTTTCACAGAATCCGGAACGTCATTCTTGATAATACGGTTGGCCAGCCCTTCGACAATTGCCGTTTTTCCGACTCCAGGCTCTCCGATCAGAATAGGATTATTTTTCGTTCGGCGAGACAGCACCTGAATGGTTCTCCGGATTTCTTCGTCTCGCCCGATAACAGGATCTAACTTTCCTTTGCTTGCCGCATCAGTGATATCTTTTGCGTAGCGATTCAGCGCATCGAATTCCGACTCGGCATTTTCTGAATTTACTTTATTATTCATCCTAATACCTCCGATTGTTTTTTCTAACTTATCCAGATTACCTCCGCATTGGATAAAAAATGGTTTAATTTTTTCGCTCGACAGCAAACAAAAAATCAGATTATCCAATCCGATGTATTTATCCCCAAGCTTTTGCGCTCTCTTATCCGCGTCATTCAGAACCTGATATAATTCGTTGGATAAACTGAGTTGCGCATTTCCATAAACCTGAGGAATTTTATCTATTTCTCTGCAGCAAAAATTCTCCAACTGCTTTTCATCCACTCCCTGAAGAATTTTATCCGTAAGATAATCGTTCTGCTGCAATATCGATTTCAAAACATGAAAAGGCGTAAGTATTTGCTGCTGCTTCGCCCTAGCATATTCCTGAGCGGACTGAAACACCATAATAACAGACTGAGTCATATTCTGATTCATAACCCCTCCATTCTGCAACACAAGGAATTATATCACTTTTTCTAGAAAATTTCAGGATTTTCACTTTTAATTAACTTCTGTTTGCTACCTTTGTACCATGTTAGTGGAGGTAGTAATGAAAAGAGTAGTAGGTCTCGCAGCATTTTGTTGCATGGCGTTGAATGTAGGTATTATATCAGACGTAAAAGCAGGAACAAAAAATGATTTAAGTACAAAAGAGCTAAGAGAAAATATAGAAGAGCTGAAAAAAGATCCGGACGTCCAGGCCTATTTCGAGATAAGGGAAAATCCCAAAGTTAAGAAACTTTTCAAATTGAGAAAGCGTCTTAAAAATGCGGATAATTCCACGAGCAACAATGTGAGTGATGAATCCCAAAATTCCGAACAAACCTCAAAAAAAAAGAAGAAAAGAAAAAATAGGAAAAACAGCAATAATTCAGATTTGACCAATACAGTGAACCAAAATGATCAATCAAACACGGTAAATGAATTTCAAAGTTTCGACAACAATTCCGGCTACGATGCGAATAATGAATCTTCTGATTCCGAACAAACTTCCCAAAAAAGAAAAAAGAGGAAAAAGAATAGAAATAGAAAAAATAGCAATAATTCAGATTTGACCAATACAGGGAACCAGAATGATCAATCAAACACGGTAAATGAATTTCAAAGTTTCGACAACAATTCCGTATACGATGCGGATAATGTATCTTCTGATTCCGAACAAACTTCCCAAAAAAGAAAAAAGAGGAAAAAGAACAGAAATAGAAAAAATAGAAACAGGAATCGATCAAATCGGAATGATGTGACGAACCAAAGCTATCAAGATGAGCTCGCTCTCAATGAACCAATCATCGATAGTACCAGGATCAAAAAATCATCCGTAGTTGTGGAAAAAGACATAAAATTGGCGAACAAGGATGAATCCAAAAACGTTGAGAAAAAGATTTCTCCGATAGAGCTGTCTCCATTAGATAAAAAGGAAGTTTTGGCTCAGACTGATTCAACAAAAGATTTAAAACTGGCAGCAAATTTCGATGATTCCGAAAAAGAAATCAAGGAGAAATTACTCCAGGTAAATAACGAACGAAAAAACTACAATCTGATCAAAACACCTGAAAAAAAACTTAAGAATAATATTAAGGTGAATAAATTTCGTGAAGAACTTGATCGGTATAGGAAACTGTATTCTACGGATTTGAAAAAAGCCTAATAGCGAGAAAGAGAGATATACATTATGGAAAAAGCAACACTTAGGTTGGGACATAACAAATGTCCTAACTGCATCAAATTGCAAAACCAAGTCATGGAGAGGAGAATTCAATGAATAGTGAAAATATTGTAAAGACATTTCGTGATAACAAGCCTGCAGAGTCAGAAAAAATAACAAAAAATTTCATCGAAAAAAATGACCGATTGAAGCTTTTAAAAAACGGAGCTCTCAAGACTATAGAAAGCGCAAAAATCGCAAACGACAATCAAATAAAAGAAAAAAATTAGCGCAGGTATTCGGAAAATTCAAAATGCTACTTTCGTTTTTCCAAGTATTATGATAGATTTCAGATGGTTTCAAAAGCCGCCGTGGCTCAGTGGTAGAGCACATCCTTGGTAAGGATGGGGTCGTGAGTCCGATTCTCACCGGCGGCACCATCTCGAAAAAATTTTTGAACATATTGCGATCAATGCCAAGCAACTGCCTGTGATAAAATCTTCACCTCGCGACAGCTGTATCCCGTACTCAGCCCTATCTAAGAAACAATATCTCTCAAATCAAAGGCCTCGATAAATTCTCGCCATTCGCCCTTGCTCAGTCCACTGGTTTCCTGAGAAATTTTTTCTCCTTGCAACATTTTTTTATTGAGATCGATGCATTTTTTCGAAACGCTCACCGAATTTTTCCGATAATTCATGAAAGCGTCATACGCAAACGGAACCCATGCTTTAACAATATCCAAAATCGCGTTGGCGTAGCATTGAATTTCATATTGAGCATGAGAATCAGCACGCAATCTTAAGAAATGGAACAGGTTATGCAGATCAATCTTCCAATACATTTCGGTGTAAACATTTACGGGCAAAATAGTCCTGGCGAGCTCTCGAGTCAGCCCCAAATCATTGAGCATGTGGGAATATTTTTCGTATGCCTGTTCGCTGAATTCCGCCAAGGTTTTCGCGATTTCCAGCTTATCTTCCTGAGGCATCGCATCATCTGTCCTCCCCTGCTTATTGGTTTTAGACTGCCCCGCAATTTTCGACAGCTCCGGAATATAAAATTCGTTACTTAACACCGAATATCTTGCGGAATACTCGTTAATATTTGCCGTGCGATGTCGAACCCAGTGGCGCATCACGAAAATAGGAAGCTTTACATGCAACTTTATCTCGCACATTTCAAATGGAGTTGTGTGTCCATGCCTCATCAAATAATTGATAAGCCCGCGATCTTCATTCACTTGCTTCGTCCCGGCGCCGTAAGAAACCCTCGCCGCCTGCACAATCGATGAATCATTTCCCATATAATCTACGACACGAATAAATCCGTGATCTAAAACGGGAATCGTTTTGCTTAAAATTTTCTCCAGTTCCGCGGAAATAACCCTTCCGGTTTCATTTTTCACAGCATCACACATTTTTTGTCTCCTATGTTTCGATTCCCTTCTTCATCTGATATTATAACGGCAATTAAAAAAAATACACCTGAAAAAGGAGGTTCATGGAAAGACTTATTAACGGAAAAGCGATCGCCGAAAAATTTTGCGAGACACTGAAGAAGAAAGTCGAAAAACTGAAAGACCACGGAATTATTCCGTGTATAGCTCTGATAAAAGCAAATAATGATCCGGCCAGCGAAATATATGTCTCCAAAAAAGAAAATTTAGCGAAAGTTTTAGGAATAAGGTCACAGATTTACAAATTTCTTCCGGGGGTAAAAGAAGATTTTTTGAAAAATTTGATTAATGATCTCAATCAGGATCCGACCGTTCACGCAATATTACTTCAGTCTCCACTTGCTGAAGGTTTGAGTTTCAAAAAGCTCATAAATTTTATATCGCCGGAAAAAGATGTAGACGGGCTTACCTCCGTCAATCAGGGAAAATTATTCGCCGGAGAAGATTGCGTTCTCCCATGCACCCCTCAAGGTGTTATGCATTTAATTCACTCGGTAAAAAAGAATATTTCAGGTATGCACGCGGTCGTTTTGGGACGGTCAGTTATTGTCGGACGTCCAATGATCTCGTTACTGTTAAATAATGATTGCACGGTTACTGCGTTACACTCGAAATCGAAAAATGTTCTGGGAATTTGTTCGACTGCCGACATCGTCGTGAGCGCAATCGGGAAGCCGAAATTTATTACCAAAGATTTTATCAAACCGGGCGCAATAGTCATAGATGTCGGAATAAATCGAATCATAACTCCAGAAGGCAAGAAAAAAGTTGTCGGAGACGTCGATCTCGATGATGTTTGGAATTCTGTGGAAGCAATCACTCCCGTCCCCAACGGCGTCGGTCCGATGACGGTGGCCTATCTAATGAGCAATACCGTTAATTTGGCGATAAATCAAAATCGAAAAAAGCTTGATCTTATGTTCGATAAATTTTGATAAATCAGAAAAAATCAGCCTTTTCGATACCAAATTTATTTTTCTTTCGCATTGAGTTCCTTTTGCTCGTTTTGTATCATCTACAAGGTTATTTTTTAGAGAGGAATTATGGCAGAAGAACAGCAAGAGCAAGTTTTAGGAGTGGTCGCTCAATACACTAAGGATTTGTCCTTTGAAAATATAAATCCGATTTCGCAAATCACCGCTTCCAATGAGCAGCCGAATATCGATGTTCAGTTAAAAGTTAATGCAAATAAAACAAAGCAGAAAGATATTTATAGTGTTGAACTGATCACCGAAATCACCACAAAGGTAAAAAATACGACTTTATTTGTATTGGGGTTAACCTACTGCGGTGAGTTTTTGATAAAAGGATTCGATAAGGAATTGATAAACCCGATTCTGTATATCGAGTGCCCTCGCTTATTGTTCCCGTTTGCTCGGAGCATAATTTCCAACGCGGTAAATGAAGGTGGTTTCCCTCCGTTGTTTTTAGCTCCTGTTGATTTTGCGAGCTTGTATCAGCAGCAGATGGAATCGCAGAATCAGGTAAAACAATAAATTAGAGGAATTGAATTTGAAGAAAAACGTCATCAAATCTGAAGACCAGCTTTCGCTATTAGATTGTGATTTCAGTGGTGACGTTGATTCAAATTTTCAATCAAAAAAAAACTCTTCTGATTTAGAAAAAATTTCATTGAAAGAGGAATCTATCAACGAAAAATCCAAATCGGAAAAGGTTTCGGTTGACCAAACCGTCGTTCCCAATCCCTGCGAAACAAAATCAAACCGTGAAGAAAATTCCGAAAAAAAGAAGCTGGCGATTTTGGTAGACGGATCGAATTTTATCTATCGAGCATTTTATGCGTTACCGCAGCTAACCTCTCCCGACGGCAACCCTGTTGGTGCAGTATATGGATTTTGTTCGATGCTTATTTCGCTTCTCGGAAAGCACGAATCTGATTTATTTTGTGTTGCGCTCGATGCCGGACGCGATACTTTTCGCAAAGAAATTTACCCCGAATATAAAAACAATAGGGACGAAACACCGGCCGATTTAAAATCGCAATTTCCGATTTTGATCGAAGCGTGCCGTGCTTTCGGAGTTCCCGTAATCGAGACAGTCGGATATGAAGCTGATGACATCATCGCAACGATCGCAACGAAATTATCTCAGCAAAATTATGAAGTCCGAATCATAGCTTCCGATAAAGACTTGATGCAGCTGATCGATGAAAATATTTATTTATTCGATCCCATGAAATCAAAGGTCATAAAAGAAAAAGAAGTTTTGGAAAAATACGGAGTGGCGCCGTATCAAATGGTGTCGCTGCAGGCATTGATGGGAGACTCCACCGATAATATTCCGGGAATCCAAGGTGTAGGTCCGAAAACTGCGGCGAAGTTGCTCAACCAATTTCAGTCGCTGAAAAACATATATAATGAAATCGAAAATGTAACTCCGCCAAAACTAAAAGAAAAATTGATTAACCAAAAAGACATGGTGGAGATTTCCGAAAAGTTGGTAACTCTTTGCAGAAATGTCCCCATAGATAAAGACTTTTCGAATTTCAAAATAAATCTTAATCCGGAAGAAACAAAAAATTTTCTGGACAAATACAAATTCAATTCGCTGGTAAAAAGGTTCGAGAAACAAACCAATCAAATCGAAAAAAGACAGCGTCGATATCTCAATTTTTCAAAATTAAATGATCTTAAAAATTTCTTAGAAATGAGCCGCGCAAAAAAATTCAGTATTTTTTTCACCACTTGTTTCAACCAAAGCGAGATTTTGGTCATCTGCACAGAATCTCATGTCGTCAGCTGTTTTTTTGTTCGAGATGACGGCGAAGAAAATTTATTTACCGAAAAAAATATTCTTAGTTATGGTGATATTCAAAAAGTTCTGGATCCGTATTTGAAAAACGAATCGATAGAAAAAATCGGGTTACGAGGAGCTCTCAGATTATTCCCAAACATGAGGTCATTTAATGATATCGGTGCGATGGGATATTTGCTTCATGGAGTCATTGGAAACAAAATTTCCGACCTGTTTCCGGAAAATGATTCCTATATTTGTAAGTTCAATTTTTCCGAAATTTGTAACGTGGAACAATGCTGCCTGTTGGCGTCTCTCATGTTTGATGAATTTGAAAATTTTCGAACGGAATTAATCCGAAATAATTTAATGGATGTATACCAGAAAATTGATATGCCTTTAATTCCTATCCTGAATAAAATGGAGGAAAAAGGAATTTTAGTTTCGAAGGAAAAGCTTCAAAATTTTGCGGAGGAATTAAAAGAAAAAATCAAAGATATTGAAACAAAATTATTTTCAATCTCGGGACAGGAATTTAATCCGGCGTCGGGAAAACAGTTATCAAAATTGCTGTTCGATGAATTAAAAATTCCGAAACCTTCAAAAAAAAATTCGCTGGATATTGAAAGTTTAGAAGAGTTGTATGATTACGGCCCAATCCCGAAATTGGTAGTTCAATGGAGAAAGTTGTCCAAGCTGCTTTCCACTTACACTTATTCACTTTGTGATCTGTTGAACAAAAAAGACAATAGACTTCACTCTCGATTTAATGTAACAGCAACTTCGACGGGTCGACTTTCTTCATCGAATCCGAATTTGCAAAATATTCCGCATCGAACCGAACAGGGAAGAAAAATTCGATCTGCTTTCGTCAGTCCGCAGGGCAGCAAATTAGTTTCGTTTGATTATTCTCAAATCGAATTGCGAGTACTGGCTCATATGGCGGATATAAAATTTTTGAAAGACGCATTTTTGAAAAATTTGGACATCCACCAAGCAACCGCGTCACAAATTTTCGATGTGAATTTGGAAAACGTTACTCCGGAAATGCGCGCTCGAGCAAAAACAGTTAACTTTGGAATTATCTACGGCATGTCGCATTTCAGATTAGCGAAAAATTTAAATATTTCGAATTCCGAAGCGAGAGATTATATAAAAAATTATTTTCGGAGATTCCCTGAATTTGAAAAATTCCACGATAATGTTCTGAAATTTGCACGAAAAAATGGATATGTCGAAACCTTAATCGGACGCAGATGTTTTTCGAAAGAAATCAATTCAAAAAATCCTATGTTGAGACAGTTCGGAGAAAGGCAAGCGTTCAACGCGATTATTCAGGGAACCGCTGCAGACATTGTAAAAATTGCGATGATAAAAGTTTCGAAACATCTCAAAGATTTCCAGTCTTCGATGATAATTCAAATTCACGACGAACTGGTTTTCGAAACGCCAAATGAATTTGTGGGAAAAAGCATTCCTGTAATAAAAGAAATCATGGAAGACGCATACCGTTTATCGGTACCGTTAATTGTCGAATCAAAATTCGACGATTATTTAAAATGATTTTCAAAAAAATTTCCGATTTCGCTTTTGAAGCTAGCTAAATCTTCGGGATCGACGATATCAGCATCGAATTCATCATGAAATTTGAACTCCTCGTTCACCGCAAGAATTTGTTTCCTGTTAAAACAACATTTCAGCTTTCTAAAAGTCATCCCCATCATATAATCAACCGGAAACATGCTATAAAAATCGGAGAAAAATTTTCTCAAATTGGTTTTTCGCAAATTTATAACATAAGCATGCATACCAATGCGAAACAGTCGAGCTTTTCGGAATCTATCTCGACATCCTAAAAATGCAATATCAAAATCTTGAGGAATCCTTCGTAAAAACATTTTTAATTTCGTTCGGAAAAAGGGCTTCAGCACGACGTCATCCTCAAAAACTAAAATTTTATCATAAGCATTTTTATAGCACTGATTCCATAATGCAAGATGGCTGAAAAAACACCCGATATCATTTTCCCGAAAATATTTTTTATACAATCGTAACTTAGTATTCGGATAACGAAGACATTCAGCTATATATTTTTTCATATCACTTTGATCTTCAATAAATGAAGAAACCGTCATCCTTCTTGGCTCACTATCCAAAACGGGTTCATCTTCGCCAACCGAAATTTCTCGCCAATCAACCGCGCTAAATCTCGAATAATTATCCAACTGAGAATCAAAAAAACTCAACCGATCTTTCGCGCTATCCAAATTAATTACAAAAATCGGAACCTCTTCATTTGGAGTCAGAGTTTTATCAATGTATCGACATAACGAATCAAGGAAATAAGAAAGGAAAACAGCAAATAAGGTCACGCCAGATATCCGAAGAACTGTACTTCCCAAACTTTCAAACCGTTCTTCAATTAACTTCAGCCCACGCAAATTAACTCTCCATAAAAACGACTCACAAAGAATGATTGTTCACATCAATAGCCAACCATTCAAATGCCCAACACCGTGCTGACCCTTGGCAACGCGATACCCATCCTCGAACAATTCTACAACATATTGATTGGAATTTTTAATAATTTTTGATTTACATCTAGACCAACATTTCACAATTGATCCCCCCACTGTAATTTTTTGCTTGCTTTATCCGTCCGCACAACTCGCCGAATTCCATCGCTTGTACACACGTCAAAAATCGTATGCCCGGACTTTTTTATCGGTCTTTTTATGACAGTATTATTTTCAAAAAAACCAGTTTCTTTCTTCGAAAAAATTACATAACAAAATTTCTCATCCTCGTAAGGCAAAGCGGCATTTTTTAACTTCGCATGGTGCTTTGTTCTCGGCAATCGAATCGAAAAATGGCACCAATCTTCGCCTGATAATTTACAATCCTGAGTTGCACAAGGCATAAGCGGATACCAATCCAACTCCGCTGCGATTTTTTTTGCCTCGAGAATACTTTTGTAACCACTTGGAGTGCCCGGTTCCAAAATAAAAACATATTTTTCGGACAAGTCGAACATTTTTTTCAGAGCTAAAATTTTATCTTTTATTTCATTTATGAAATAGGAAGCAAAAACGGCATGATAACTGGTTTCTGCTTGAAATTTCCGAAAATCCTCTGAATAAATTTTCGAATTATCGCCATTTAATTTTCTGAAAACTTTTCGCATCGATTCAGACTTTTCCAAAGCCTCGTAACTTACTTTACTATCCCGAAGAGCAATTTTTAAAGCACCTACTCCGGCGCCCACATCCAAAACATTCGAAAAATTTCTCCCAGTATTTTTGAATCTTTCCAGAACATATTTTATTACACCGTAGGTTGCAGGCATCCTTCCTTGCGCATAGGCAACTGCCTGAGAAAAATCCAGCTCTCTGTAATTCTGATTTCGATAATTTTCGGAAAGTTCAGAATATGCCCGAGCCCCGTTTCTATTCAATCCATAAGTTTCGGATAACTCGTCAAGACTGTACAAAATATCATTCGGTAAATCGAACATGCAATCAAACTAATTTTACGATTAACCCATCTAAACTCGAACTCAAAACCACTTGACATGCCAAGCGAGAATTCATACCGACTCCGGAAACCCTGTCCAGCGTATCGTCTTCTTTTTCGGAAATTTCCGGCAACTCATTCAATAAATTTTCGATCTTCACATGGCATCCGCCGCACACTCCGAACCCCTCGCAATTGCTATTGAGTTTTATTCCGTTTTCCTCGGCGACTTGTAACACTGTTTGGCATTCTTTGAAACCAACAATTTTTTTCGTTCCGTCTTTCAACACAAATGTGACATTCATGGCTACGCTCCCCGTATGTCCCGTAATTTTTTTCCGCTGAGATGATTGTTTATAATTTCGTCCAAAAATCTTCCAAAAATATTTTCCAACTCATTTTTTATCGGAATAACTTCTTGAAATTTCTCTTCGAATAAAACCGATTCCAGCTTCAAAATTTTTTCTGAAGCGATTTTCCGGAAGTCCTCGGGAATTTCTTTAATTATCGATTTCCAAAATCTGATTGATCTTTCGGTTTCAATTTTTATTGCGATATTGTTCGCTTTAATTTGATCGCTTTCTTTTTCTTTGAAAGCTTTTTCCAAAATTTCCATCATATCTTCATCAGATAATCCGGCCGAAGATTCAACGATAACTTCCTGACTGACACCCGTGCTTTTTTCATAAGCTTTCACATCCAAAAGGCCATTCACATCTATCGAAAATTCGACAATAACGCGAGCGAGTCCGGCAGGCAGTGCGGAAATACCTTTCAGCTCAAAATCTGCAAGAGTTCGGCATTCATCCGCCAGCGGACGCTCTCCCTGCAAAACGCGAAACTTCATCCCCGTTTGATTATCTTGGTATGTGGTATATTCCCTCCGCTCGATTATCGGAATCGGAGTATTGCGATGAATAACTTTGTCAACACCGCCACCGAAAGTCTCGATTCCCAGGGTCAGTGGAACAACATCAATCAGCAACATTCCGTCCTTTTCGACAATCGAATTCGCTTGGATCGCCGCGCCAAAAGAAACCGCTTTTTCAGGACTGATATCATCGAAAATTTTTGTTTTGAAATTTTCCGCAACAAAATTTTTTATAAAATCGAGCTTGGTCATCCCTCCAACCAAAACAATCCCGTCGAGATCTTCCGAAGAAATTTCCGCATCTTCTAAAACCTGGGAAGAAATCAAAAAAGTCCTCGCAAATATTTCCTTCAGATATTTTTTTGCATTCTCGCGAGTCAATTCAAATTTGTAAATTTTATCCCGAACCGCAAAATCTTTTTTCACCAATTCTTGATCGCTTAAATTTTCTTTCAAAAATTTTGCAACTCGCTTTCCCAACATTTTTTCATTAAGTGTCGGATCCGCAATACCATTTCTTCGGAAATTGTCCTCGAGAATTTTTTCATCTGCATCGTCGCCGCCCAGATTATTATCCCCGCCTGTCGCCAAAACCTGAAAAATTCCATCAGACAACCTCAATACGGAAAAGTCGAAAGTTCCGCCACCTAAATCGTAAACTGCGAAAATTCCATTTTTCCTTTTGTCTAAACCGAAAGCGATTGCCGCTGCCGTCGGCTCGTTAATTAAACGCAAAATTTTTATCCCGGCGATCGACGCCGCCTGTTTTGTCGCGGTTCTTTGCGCATCGGAAAAATGAGCAGGAACGGTAATCACCGCTGCGTCAATCTTCTTTCCCAGCTTCATTTCCGCCGACATTTTTATGTACGAAAGAATATCTGCAGAAATTTCCGCCGGACTGTAACCAAAAATTTTTTCATTACTTCCCATACAACGTTTTACAGAAAAAATTGTGTTCGCACTGTCTGCCCTGTAAATCGCTTCACTGCCGACAATCGGACGATCCTCTGAATAATTCACCACCGACGGAACCGTCACACCACCGTCTATTTGAATCGCTTCCGGCATACCATCCTTCAGGTACGATATGACCGAAGCGGTCGTCCCCAAATCAATTCCTACCGTAAACATCTGCTCTTTCTTTTTCTAAAAATGAATTCAAAAATTTTAACTCACTGAAGATTTCGGAAAATTTTTCCAAATCACCCTCATTTTCTTTCAACATCGAAACCTGTTCTTTTATCTTCTTTTTGATCTGATTTTGAAACGCGATCTTATCCTCATCATTTTCCAACGCCGCATACTTTTCTCGCATTTCGAACATCTTTACGGACAACTCCGCTGACATCGTTTCCGTGGAAACATTTTTCAGATTTAAAAAATATTCCGCCCTTCTAATGTCATTTTTCAGGACGTTGTAAGCCTCGTTCAATAACCCCGAATCAACTGAATTTTCCGAACTCCGCTGCAGAGAAAAATAATTCCGCGTCAGTAAATCGGTATCAATATTGTATGCAATAGGATGTTTCAAAATCTCAAAATAACTCATCTTACGAGCAACAATTTCCGCTACAACATGGAGATGAATCTACGCTGAAAGATTTTCCGCAACCACATTTCGTTTTCGCGTTTGGATTTTGAAAAACCAAACTGCCCCCCATCGGATTTTTTACGTAATCCACGGTCATCCCGGAGATAAACATTACAGCTTTCGGCGCGACAAAAATTTTTACACCATCTTCTTCGACCAAAAGATCTTCATTCTTTTGTTCGTTCACGAAATTCAACTCATATGTCATGCCACTACATCCACCGGAAACAATATCAATCCTCATGCCCAGACATTTTTCTTCAGCAATCGATCTCTTCAAAAAATCTAGTGCATTCACCGTGAAACTTATTATTTTTTGCATGTCCCCTCTCCTTTCTTGGATAGATAATTTTCAATTGCCTTCTCAATAGCTTCCTCCGCCAGAACTGAACAGTGAGCTTTCACCGGAGGCAGCGACAAATATTCCGCGACATCCTGATTTTTTATTTTTTTCGCCTCATCCAGAGTTTTACCCTGAACCCAATCGGTAATCAATGCGCTCGATGCGATCGCCGCGCCACATCCGAAAGTTTTAAACTTCGCGTCGGCAATCTTTCCTTCGTCGTCGACCTTAATTTGCAACTTTATGACATCACCGCAACTCGGAGCACCTACAACCGAAGTTCCGACATTTTCATCTTTCTCATCCAAACTTCCGACATTTTTCGGATTCGAATAAAGCTCCATCAATTTCTCTGAATACTTCACAATTTTCTCCCTTTACCAAAGTGGGCTCATACTGCGCAACCGAGTAACTGTCTCTATGATTTTATCGGACACATACTCGACTTCGTCAAAAGTCGTAAACCGACCAAGTCCAATTCTCAAAGAGCAATGAGCCAAATCTTCTCTAATCGAAATCGCCTTCAAAACATAAGACGGCTCAAGAGATGCCGAAGTACACGCAGACCCCGAAGAAATGCAAACTTCAGGCATACCCAACATTATACTTTCGCCCTCAACTCCTTCAAAACTAAAATTCAAACATCCCGGTATTCTTCTTTCACGATCTCCGTTCAGATAAACCTTCTCGAGGCGCGACAAGATCTTGTCGATGAAATAATTTTTCATCTCGGTCAGTCGCCGCGATTCTTGAACCATTTCGTTTTTTGCAATTTCGCAGGCCTTCCCGAGACCGACACACAGAGGAACGGGCAAAGTTCCCGAACGAATTCCTCTCTCCTGTCCGCCTCCGGAAAACAGCGGAGCCAAACGAATCCTTGGTTTGATACGAACATACAACGCCCCGACTCCTTTCGGTCCGTAAATTTTATGCCCAGAAATACTCATCAAATCAACGTCGCCCGCATCGACTTCAACCTTTCCCACCGCCTGGGCAGCATCCGTGTGGAACAAAACTCCATGCTCTCGACAAAGCTTACTGATCTCCTTTATCGGCTGAATCGTTCCAATCTCATTATTGACAGACATAATCGAGACCAAGATCGTGTCGTCATCAATCTCTTTTTTCAAAAAATCCATATCGACAATGCCGTTGCTCAGAACGGGAGCAAATACCGCCTGATAACCTTCAGACCGAAGCGAACGAAAAGTTTCCAAAACGCACTTATGTTCGATCGTCGAGGTAATAATTTTCTTTCGATCACTTTTGTAATAGTGTACCGCACCTCTGATCGCTAAATTATTGGATTCAGTCGCTCCAGAGGTAAACACAATTTCACGAGAATCCTTTGCTTTGATGAGATCCGCTATTTTCCTCCGAGAATCATCCACCGCATCATTTGCTTCGAGTCCCATGGCATGCCCCGAGTGAGGATTTCCGAACTTTTCCGTAAAATATGGAAACATCTCCTCGACAACTCTCTTATCGCAGGGAGTTGTCGCCTGATAATCCATGTAAATATTCATATTAACACCTCTTCTTTACATTGTATGACAACACCATAGTGACTTGCAATATTATTTGCGCGTATTTTCGTATTTCGATTTTTAACATTTTTTATTACTGACCTTATTGAAAACATACAACTTTTAGTATATACCTACACCGATTCAAAAAGCCCCCAAATTATCTAATAACTTATTATTTTCTTTAAATAAAATCTAATTATTTGTATAATTTTTGAGATTTATCGATAAAAATTGCTTTGCAATTTATAGTTGTAACACTTTATTTATCAACATGTTTACAGAAAATTAGGAAAGAAAGGTTCCTTTGATATTCTTTAAAAAAATTCCATCTCATGCTAAAATAAAACGTATGGGGGGTGTTATTATGGAATATGGTCCGGAAGTTACAAACTTAGATTCTTTTATCGGCCAGAAAGTTAAACTGAGACGTTCTTCGATGGGCATAACTCAGGTTGGACTCGGTGAAAAATTAGGGGTATCGTTCCAGCAAATTCAGAAGTATGAAAACGGTAAGAACAGGATCAGTGCCAGCACTTTATTTCAAATTTCAACTATTCTGGGTGTAAGTTTTTCATATTTCGTGGACGGATATATCAAAGATACTGTGCTGCACGACGACCAAGATGTCTCATACCAAGTTCACGATGATAAAGAGTCGATTTTGTTGCTCAATTATTTTTCAAAAATTAAAGATCCAGATTTAAAAAGGCAGATTTTGGATTTGGTTGAAAAAATGGCATCCCTTTCGGAGAATAATTAACTTTACCAGCCCAAAAATTGTGTGATAGTATAGCTACCGGAGTGGTTCGTGAAAATACATTTTGTCTATTCTTCTAACACAAAATCCCGTAGTGCCTACGAGGTGATGGCGAGGCTTTACGGGCAATATCCTGTTCACGAAGCCGATTGTGTTGTCGTGTTATCTGGGGACGGAATGATTCTCAGAGCATTTCACGAAAATTATCAGCATAACTTACCGATTTACGGCATGAATCGCGGCGAGTTAGGGTTTCTTACAAATAAATATCAAAAGGAAGATTTAGTTCAAAGAATAAAAAATGCTGTGCCGTTAAAATTTCACCCTCTTCGGGCATTAGTGGAAAAAGAAAACGGAGAAACTCATTCCGCAATTGCTGTCAACGAGGTATATATGCTCAGAGAGACCCATCAGTCGGCCAAATTGCAAGTAAAAATCGACGGAGTAGTCCGACTGGAAGAATTGGTATGCGATGGACTGATAACCTCCTCAGCTCTAGGAAGCACCGCTTACAATTACTCCGCCGGCGGACCCATTATTCCTTCAGGTGCGGCCCTAATGGCTCTAACACCGATTAGCTCGTTTCGTCCGAGATGCTGGCGAGGAGCGTTAATTCCGGAAGAAACTTGCGTTGAACTGAAAGTTTTGTATCATGACTCTAGACCGGTCTGTGCAGTTGCTGATTACGTAGAATTTCGAAATGCTGTTAGTGTAAAGATTGTACAAGATAAATCTCTGACTTTTTCTCTTTTGATGGATCCCGAAAACACTCTGGAGAAGAAGATTCTCGAAGAGCAGTTTGCCACTTGAGTTTTTCGTAACGCATGGTATAATTTTCCCGTTTTATTGGAGTTTAATATGGCTAAATCAGCAACGATGCTTGTGAAGATGCTTAGCACTGCGGATACGGGCTTTTTTTATGTAAAGAAGAGAAATCCGAGAAAACAGCCGGAGAAAATGGAAATGAGAAAATATGATCCGGTGGTGCGTAAGCATGTCCTCTTCAAAGAAGCAAAAATAAAATAAGTTTTTCTTTTGAGATTCATATGTACCCGGCCGTTGGTCGGGTTTTTTGTCTGATGCACAAGGGATGCTGCTTTTTTATCACCTTATAGCGGTTTCTTTCTCTGAATCGATATCAGAACATCGGTAATTGCCTTTTCCGAATTCTGGGTAGTCTGCAGACAATGATCTTCTAGACAAAAGATATCTGTATAAATCAAAATCTCCGCTTGTTTTTAAAAATCTCTTCAAAAATTCACGCGATTCTTCGTTATTTAATTTTTTTTCATTTACAACGATACCTGCTTGGAACCCCGTGTACGCCGGCCTTATAAGAGCATATCTGTGTGCTAGATAGGATGACTCACTTATCAAATCGAATCCCCGTCTTGTTAACCCATACATCGCTCGGTATATTTTATCATTTTTAAAAATCGAGACATTCAATCGTTTTTTCAATATTGAAAAGGGTCCTACCCCTTCAAAATTGCCACAAAAATAACTTTGATCATCTCTTTGCTCAATTACCTGAGTTCCGCCATAGTCCGTGGCTTTTCCAAGATGTATCGAATATATTATTTGATATACTAAACTTGCTTCTCTCGGTATGATTCCCGTATTTACCTCAAAATCGTCCGTTCCAGATTCTGTTTTATCCAACTTCAAAATTAATCCCCTTTGGTCCGTATTGAACCATTCTGGAGAAAATAGTATAAACTTATTTTCCCTGCAAAATTGCGCATATCTGCCAAAATCTGATCTGCCTATTCTTCTTGCGTGTTTCCATACATAGCTTCCTGGTGTATAGGCTAAATCTACTTTGGGATCATCTTGCGGTAGAAATCTTATTTTCGATAATCTTCTCTCTCCTGCTTTATATTTTGCGATCGACATACGTAATATCTCGCACCCCACTGGATCTTCGACAATCCTCTGTATATATCTCTCGAGTTCATATTTCATCCATTCTTGAAATTTAATTGGCTTTATATTTGGTAATAGGGCTGTTCTCGGAAGCACTTCCAGCCCTCTGATTCCATCTCTTTCATTGGAAAACACCACATTATTCGAACTATGATTTATGGACATGCGAGTTTCTTTATCTATAAAAATTATACTTTCACCATCATCAAATTTCCCCGGATATATTCCGCTTAGTCCCAGATCATCCAATTTAAAGGAAAAATCGCAGCAGCTTGATATAAAATTCTTAACCAGCTCTCTCTGATTTTCTTCCAAGCTTTTATTTACATTCCACGCTAAATCATAGCAACGTATTTCCTCACTAGAAGATAGATATATTTTCGGCCATTCCGATAAAGGTTGATTTATTTCAAATACTTTGTCTTGATATTCACTGACTTCAAAAAATCCTAATGCTGGAATATTTACGGTACTGAGAAATATCGACACGCCTAATATTCCGCATATCTTTACCTTTTTTTGTATCTGCAATGCGTTCCTCTTTTCATAAAAATTAAAACCAGAGCAGTTTACTAAAAAATCAAAATATTTTTAATGAAATTATTTAAAAACTACAACAATAATTTCCGAAAAATTTACTTGATTCCAAAAAACAAAAACCCCTGACTCAATACTGAGACAGAGGCACATTATGTTGAAACCGTTTGTTTAAAAATTAAACTTTCGAAATATCTGGGGCATCAGCCGCTTTCATACCTATCACATGGTAACCGGAATCGGCATGAACTACCTCTCCCGTAACCCCGCTGGACAATCGACTGAGCAAATACACTCCTGTACCCCCGACATCTTCCAGTGTTGTATTTCTTTTCAGAGGGGAATTGTACTGATTCCATTTCAAAATATACCTGAAATCATCAATTCCGTTCGCTGCCAAAGTTTTCACAGGACCAGCGGAAAGTCCGTTAACTCGGATTCCTCTGTCTCCGAAGTCCACCGCCAAGTAGCGGATACTGGCTTCCAAGGCCGCCTTAGCGACCCCCATAACATTATAATTCGGAAGAACTCTTTCGGATCCGATATATGTCAAAGTCAGAATCGACGCATCATCCGCCAGATATTTATCCGCATGCTGACACACAGCTGTCAGCGAATAACAAGAAATGTCCATAGTTTTTAAAAAATTCGCACGAGTCGTGTTTACATACTTGCCCATCAACTCATTTCTGTCCGAAAAAGCAATCGCATGGACAATAAAATCGATCTTGCCGAATTTCTGTCCGACTCTTTCGAAAAGAGAAACTAAACTGGAGTCGTCGGTAACATCGCACTCTATCATCTCAACTCCGCCCAGAGAATCCGCCAAAGGCTTAACTCTCTTGTAAAGAACTTCCGACTGGTAACTAAACACCATTTCCGCGCCCTGACTTGCAAGTTCCTTCGCAATTCCCCAAGCAAGAGAATGATCGTTAGCAACGCCCATTACGATGCCCTTCTTACCTTCCATTAATTTCATCTACAAAACTCCATTTTAAATACGCTACAAAACTTCCTAACTACACTCTATTACAATTCTTCATTAACTTTTTTCTTTAAAATCGGGGAAGCTCGAAAAGAAACTGTCCTTCTGGCTGAAATAACAGCCGGCTCCTTTGTTTTCGGATTCCTTCCCATACGCTCCTTCTTGTCGTGAACCTTAAAAGTTCCGAATCCCGTCAGCTTCACATCTTCGCCGTCCACAAGAGCCTCGGAAATCTCCGAAAGAACCTCGTGAATAAACTCCAAAGCCTCAAATTTTGTAACCTGAAACTCTGCAGTTATTGCTTCAGCTATATCTGAGCGTGTTAATGTTTTTACTTTAGTCATCTTTTTCCCTTACATCCTTATCAGAACGAGCCAACATTTTTATTCCAGTCATTTCCCTTTTTCACATATTAAAAATTTGTCTTTTACATTCTTATCAGAGCGGCTCCCCAAGTAAATCCTGCTCCCATCGACAATAACACGATATTTTTATTCGTACTAATTGTATCTTTTATTTCATTCAACGCCAATGGAATAGTCGCTGCCGAAGTATTGGAATGCTTATCTATGGTCACCACTACTTTTTTCGAATCTATTTTCAACACATCTATCAGTTTGTTAATGATTCTGACATTCGCTTGATGAGGAACAATCAAATCAATATCGTCGATAGTTAATTTATTTTGCTCCAGAAGTTCATAAAAAGAATCACAAAACTTTTCGACAGCAAACTTAAAAACCTCGCGCCCCTTCATGGTAACCACACCAGCATTCTGAGTCGTAGCTACACCCCCGCTGGTTATCAAAAAATCCGTGCAACTGCCGTCGGAGTAGATCTTGCAATACTGAATTCCTTTATTGGTACTTTCCTCTGCTTTGAGAACTACTGCCCCCGCTCCGTCACCGAACAAAACACAGCTCGCCCTGTCGCTCCAATCCAAAATTTTTGAAAAACTGTCTGCTCCTATTACCAAAGCGTGTTTCGCTCTCCCTGTTTTTATGAAAGAGTCAGCAACATCCAGAGCGTAAATAAATCCGCTGCAGGCTGCGCTCACATCAAATGCAGGACATCCATTGGTAATGTTCAGATTTTTCTGAACCACACACGCGGTTGCCGGAAAAGTATAATCCCCGGTAGTTGTTCCAACCACGATCAAATCTATATCGTTCGGAGAAACTTTCGCGAAATCCAACGCATCTTTCGCGGCTTTCGTCGCCAAAGTAGAGGTAGTTTCGCCCTCGCTTATTACATACCTCTGCTTAATTCCTGTTCTTTGAGAAATCCACTCATCGGAGGTATTCAAACTCGCCGGCAACTCGTCATTTTTAATACATTTTTGAGGTAAAGCTCCGCCAAATCCAACAACAACCGATTTCATTTCTTCCCTTCTGCCTCTTTCTGTACTTCCACCTCGGCCTCGTAGTGCAACTTTGACCTTTCCAGCTGATCCTGAATACGATCAAAAATATTCCGCTTTAGAACATTCATGGTAAATCTTACGGCATTCGCAAAACCAACATCGTCCGTCCCTCCGTGGCTCTTTACCACAACCCCGTTGAGTCCCAAAAGAACCGCCCCGTTGTACAGACGCGGGTCCAATTTCTTCTTCAACTTACTGAGAGACGGTAATGCCAGCAACGCTCCGATCTTGGAAAGAAACGAACCAGCCAAAGCACCTTTTAACTCAGAAACTATAAATTTCGCCGTCCCTTCCATGGTTTTGAGGAAAACATTTCCGGTAAAACCATCGGTTACAATAACATCTACAACGCCTTTGTTTATATCATCACCCTCAACAAACCCGACATAGTTATCAAACAATTTCTTGAGAATTTCCGAAGTTTGCTTAACTAACTTATTGCCTTTGCATTCTTCTGAACCGATATTCAGCAAAGCGACCGATACGTCTTCCTTTTCAAAAACCGAACGAGCCAGAGCCTCTCCCATAATTGCAAAATCCACCAAATTTTTCACGGAACATTCCGCATTGGCTCCAAGATCTAAACACACCGTGTTAGCTTTTTTTCCGGGAATAACAGTTCCGATGGCCGGCCTCTCTATACCTTCAATTGTTTTTAAAATGATTTTGGACAAAGCCATGTAAAGACCTGTATTTCCCGCAGAAATGACCGCGGAAGCCTCACCCGACTGAACAGCCTGTATAGCCATTCCCATACTGGTATTTTTTCCGGTACGCAGAGAGGACATAACATCCATGTCAGACGTTATAACGGCATCAGCATGACGAATCTCGTAAGATACCCCCTCGAGAAAATCTTTCTCACACTTACTCAAGACTTCGCTATTACCGAAAATCAAAAAATGGGAATCCGTCCCTTTGAATTGAGACAACCCCTTCAGAACTGCTTCCGGGGCGTTATCTCCACCCATGCCATCTATAGCGATAATCTGTCGACCGGAAGTAGTCATTACGCTTCTTGACGCCTGTCTTTCAAAATCTGACGACCGTTGTACATACCGCACACTTTGCACAGGTGATGCGGAAGCTTAGATTCTCCGCAATTTGGACATGCTACAACATTGACAGGTGTAAGAGCCAAGTGCGACCTGCGCATATTTCTCTTTGATTTAGAAACCTTTTTCGTAGGTACTGCCATGTTAATCTCCTAACTAAATTTTTTTAACACTGTTCTATTTACCGAAAAATCAGAAATTTTTCAAGGTACAACAGGTAAAATCTCGCAATATAATATTCAAAAAAATCAAATACTAACTCAAATTTTATATTATAATTGGCACGTGGACTCAGGAGATTATATGTTAGCGGAAAAGAAAAAAAGGCATGCGGAGCTATCGAAATTGTTGTCGAATTATTCGCGACAGTACTATATATTCGACGATCCGAGCGTAAGTGACGCCGAGTACGATGCTCTTTATCAGGAACTTCTGGCCATCGAAAAGGAATATCCTCAGCTTGCGACAAAATCCAGCCCTTCCCAAAAGGTAGGAGCAAAAGTTTCCAAGGATTTTCAAAAAGTTGTTCATGAGCAAAAAATGTTATCTCTGGAAAATGCGTTTAATGAGGAGGACATTCAAGATTTCATCGACAAAGTAAAGAAATTGACGGGAAAGTCCGAAATTGAATTCATGTTGGAGCCGAAATTGGACGGTCTTTCCGCATCGATTATATATCGCAACGGTACTTTGGTTCAGGCCTCCACCCGAGGAGACGGAGCAATCGGAGAGGATGTTACCGAAAATGTAAAAACATTGAATAATGTTCCGAAAAGAATAAATCTGCCGGGAGATATTGAAATCCGCGGAGAAGTCGTAATGCTGAAAAAAGACTTCGAGCAGCTGAATGAACAGCGCCGACTCAACGGAGAAAAGTTGTTTTCAAACCCTCGCAACGCGGCGGCAGGTTCTCTGCGACAGCTTGATTCACGCATCACGGCTCAACGCAAACTAACATTTTTCGCTTATTCGATTATCGGAGAAAGTTTGAATCTGACCAGCCAACAGGAAATTTTGCAAACTCTGCGCAACCTGGGCTTCACGGTTTCTGACAAAATAAAATTATGCAGAAACCAAGAAGAAGCTTTCGACTTTTATAAAACTATGGAGCAGCAACGCTCTGATTTAGACTATGACATCGATGGCGTCGTTTACAAAACAAACGATCTCTCTCTGCAAAAACAGATGGGAAATGCGACAAAATATCCTCGCCATTCAATAGCATACAAATTCCCGGCTCAGAAAGCGCAAACCACCATTTTGGACATAGTCGTGCAGGTAGGACGAACGGGAAATATAACTCCCGTAGCGGAATTGGCGCCTGTCAATGTGGGAGGGGTGATTGTTTCTCGTGCAACCCTACACAACAAGGACGAAATTGAAAAAAAGGATATTCGCATCGGAGACCGAGTTGTAGTGCAGCGCGCAGGTGATGTGATTCCGCAGATTCTCCACCCGATAATCGAACAACGTCCGCAAGATTCCAAGTCGTTTAAATTTCCGACCACATGTCCGTGTTGCGGATCAGAATTGGTAAGAGAGGAAGAAGAAGTCGCTATCAAATGCGAAAACCTCGATTGCTCCGCTCAGCTCGTGGAAAAACTCATACATTTCGTTTCGCGCCAGGCATTCAATATCGAAGGACTCGGCGAGCAAAACATCAAATTTCTCTTCAACAAAGGCATTGTGAAAAGCCCCGTTGATATTTTCTATCTTCAAGAAAAAAATCAGCAATACCATCTGGAAAACGAGGACGGATGGGGCAAGCAGTCGGTGGAAAATCTGTTCCAATCCATCGAAATCGCTAAAAATATCGGGTTGGAAAAGTTCATCAACGCACTGGGAATTCCTCAAATCGGGCGGGCGGCTTCTGTGCTAATCGCGAGATTTTACGGAACTTTTTCAAATTTCATGAATGCTGTCGAACAAGATACCGTCAGCGAACTAATCACCGTCAACGGCATCGGAGACTCGATGATTCAGGATTTGAAAAATTTCTTCAAAATATCCAACAATCTGGAGGTCATGAGAAAGCTGGCAGCAGTGGTCAACATTCAGGACGCCCAAGCAACCGAAGAATCTGAATTGTCAGGGAAGAGCATCGTATTTACAGGCACTCTCAGCACACTAGGCAGAGATGAAGCCAAAGAAATCGTCGAGAAATTAGGAGGGAAAGCATCCTCCTCGGTGTCATCGAAAACCTATCTCGTCGTTGCCGGAGAAAACGCCGGCTCGAAGCTCGAAAAAGCGAAAAATCTCGGCGTGAAAATCATTTCGGAACGGGAATTTTTGGAAATGATTCAGGAAGGGTGAGATCGAAAAACGACTTACATCTCCCCTTCCGAACTATTTCCAATTTACTGAATTTTGCACCGTTGATCCACGACCCCCTTTATCGTTTGCACAATTTGAATCATACTCAGAGCCATTCCCTTTATCATTTTCCAAACTATCGGAGCAATCGCACAAACAATTTTTGAAATTAAAATTACCGTCTTTTTCAATATTGCAATTATCGTAGGTGCCACCCGCAAAATCTCTGATATTATTTTTCTGATAAAATCTGAAATCATAAAAGATGTTTCTTTCGACATGACAATCTCCAATATTTATTTTTTAGATATTGCCCGGTACGCATTCATAATCATTGGTATAAATTTAAGAACCAAGTAAGCTACCAAAATTTGCGGAAACCATGTTATCAGTGTCCAAAGTATACTCATTTTTTTCTCCTATATTTACCTAAAATAGATATAAGGGCAATTTTTTTGATCACAAGTAATTTTAAAAAATTTTTGTAAAAAATTTGAATTTTTAAGTGAAGACTATTTTGGAACAGGAATTTTTGAGAGTATTCACATCCCGATACTCTCGATCCAGCTCTTCACAGCTGAATTTTTTGTATTCATCAACGTATTTATTTTTGTTGACTCCTGTACATCCCCTCAAAAGAAACGACAAAACTATCACTTTGCTCTTGTTCACAATACCTCCTTTAAAACGGAAAAACTCTCGTGGGATATCAAATTATACCTTTTTGTCAATAGACAAATAAAAATTCGCAAATTCACTGATTACATCCGAACCTCCCTCCACGAATTTTGCGTCAGGCATTTGGTTTCTGAACCAAGTCGACTGGCGTTTAGCATATTGCCGCGTTCGGATAACCATTTGATCGATAAGATCTTCCAAGGAAATTTTCTTACTCAAAAATTCTCGAAGTTCGGTGAAGCCTATGACCCTATCCAAAGGCCCTTTATAATTCGGATATCGAGAAAAAAATTCCTGAACTTCTTCCATTGCGCCGTTATTTACCATTTGAACGGCTCTTTTCAGGATATTTTCTCGCAATTTTTCTTTTGGAGGCAACAGAACCAAGGTTTTTATATTTTTGTATTTGGAATTATTTCCCTGACTCCACCAATAAGAGAGAGTCTTTCCCGTAAAAGATACCACCTCATAAGCTCGCAATATTCGCTGCGTATTATTCGGATTCAACTTGTTGTCCGGATCCAATTTCAGCAGCTCCTCCATAAATTTCCCTCGGCCGATTTTTTGAAACCTCTCCCAAACTTCTTTTCGATAACTTGCGGGAACATCCGGAATTTTTGCGATCCCGCGAACAATAGCATTCAAATAAAATCCTGTTCCGCCACAAAGAATCGGCACCTTTCCTTGCGCATGCAGCTCATCAATTTTTGCTTCCGCGACCTCCCGCCATTTGCCGACAGAATATGTTTCAAAAGGCTTGAGTATTCCGAACAAATGGTGAGGTACGCGACTCATTTCTTCTGGACTAGGAAAAGCTGACAATATTTTCAGATCGCCGTACAGCTGAATGCTATCGGCATTTATAATTTCGCAGCAGATTCCTTTTTCTTTAAAATTTTCAGACAATTCGATTGCAAAACCGGTTTTACCCGAAGCGGTCGGTCCCGCGATGATGAAAACAGGGAATAAACTCATAGCTTTCAACTCAACGAAGAGCTTTTCTTTTTGAACTCTTCTCACTCCCACAATTTATAACAACAAACTCCGGATTTCTTATCATCAGAGGATCTTTCACAAACAAAACAACGCCATTTTCTCCCTTTGTTTCTTTCAGAGCAACCTTCAAATCGACCAAATTACTAATGCGTTTCTTATTCACCTGAGATATCAAACTTCCAACTCTAACAGCAGAATTATCGATCGAAGAAGAGCCTACAAACAAAACGAAAACCCCGTTATCATCGGATGATATTCTAAATTTCTTTTTCACTTTTTTCGTAAGCTTACCAATATCCGCTAATCTCAAAACCAAACCGGCTATCTCTATCTTTTCATGAGGTATATCTTTAATCAGATCATCCGTTTCGTCGAGAAACGATATATCCGCGTCATTGTAATCCTTAACTTTGATGCTCATCATCCTTGTTTCTTCGCCTCGCATAATCTGAATAGGTATAACTTTACCGATCGGTAAATTATTTAAAAGATTTTCTATATTTATTTCTTTGTTAATATCTGTTTTATTTACTTTTAGTATTATATCCCCTTCCTGAATTCCTGCGGACATCGCAGGAGATTCCTCACTAACACTTGCTACATAATACCCGTCACTTCTTCCCAACAATATACTCGAAGCATCCGAAGGCATTCTACAAGCAGAAATTCCGAGCCAGCTTCTCTTTATTTTACCAAAAACCTTTAACTGTCTGATGATTTTTTGCAGAAAGTTTGAAGGAACAGCAAAACATATTCCGCTCCCCGGAATAAAGGCGGTGATCATACCGATCACTTTTTCTCCTTTTTCCAAAAATAAAGGCCCTCCTGAATTACCGTAATTTATATTAACATTTGCTTGGATATAAGAAGAAAACTGTTTGTTGTCTCCAAACACAGAAGCTTGATCAAAATTTCCATTTTTACGTAAAATACTACCTAGTGTCGCTGTTTTTCCCAACCCGAAAGGATTCCCTACAGCAATTACCCGATCGAAAATTTTGATTTTATCCGAATTTCCGAATTTTACCGGAGATAACCTCATATTTTTGCTTAAATTTATTTTTAACAAAGCAACGTCATCGTATTCATCTTTACCAACCACTTTAGCAACATATCTTTTACCGTCTGCCGTAGCAATCCGCACACTATCACAGGAATCTATAACGTGCAAATTTGTTACTATGTAGCCATCTTCAGATACAATAAAACCCGAACCACTGGAAGTTTTATCTTCTGTTCCATCTTCATCCGCAACTATTACATCGACCACGGTATTCATCAGTTGATAAACATCCCTTTGAACAGAGGCATCGACTGTGCGATCATCATAAATTTGAATACCTCCGTCAACAGCCCAATCTTCTTTATTTTTAGCCGGCTTTTTTCGCTTCCTTATGTCCGACAAGACTCCGTTAACCCTATCTTCCTTATTTTTAGTCGGCTTTTTTCGCTTCTTTATGTCTGACAAGCCCCCGTTAACAGCCTGATCTTCCTTATTTTTAGCTTGAACGTCGTCTTTTGAGATATTTTGTTTAGAGTAACTCCGAGCCTGATCTTCCTCATCTTTAGCTTGAACATCATTTACGGATAAACAGAAACTGAGCACAACTATGAACAGACTGATCATGACTAATTCTTCCCCTTCATCACATTAAAGAACGGCCCATCTGTCGCAATAACAAAAGATGTATTATTCTTCAAAAACGACTTCTTATAGGTTTCTAATGTTTGGAAAAACTCAAAAAACCTTTTATCTTTCGAAAAAGCTTCCGTGTAAATCTTATTTGCTTCAAGCTCTCCCTCCGCAATCAAGGTCTGAACCTTGGCATCCGCCTGAGCTATCGCAATGGCGTTTTCCTTATCTGCAGTTGACTTTATTATTTTGGAAAGCTCAACACCCTTTGCTCTCAGTTCTTTCGCTTCCCTTTCACGCTCGCTGATCATTCTTTTGCAAATGGCTTCACTGTTTTGGGAAGGCAAATCTGTCTTGCGGATACGAACATCAACCACGTCTATACCGAACCCTTTGACAGCGGAGTTTACTTCGTCGCGAATCTTGTTCATAGCCGAAATTCTCGTGTCGGACAAAAGTGAAGACAAACTGACGCCACCCAACACACTGCTGAGGCTACCGAGAACAACGGGGTGTAATCTGGTCAGAACTCCGTACTCGCTGCCGACCGCTTGATAAAATTTTAACGGATCGGTAATTCTGTATCGACCGAAAGCGTCAACCATAATACGCCTTTTATCTCCCAACGTAACCTCGAGAGCCGAAAGCTCCACACTCAACAATCTCTTATCGAAAAATGCAACCGTTTCCATGAACGGAATCTTAAAGTGCAATCCCGGTGTCTTTACAACTCTGACAGGCTCCCCCAAACGAGTCACCACGACGCTTTCGATCTGATTTACCGTAAACAATCCATCCACCAGAACAAAAAAAGCTACAGCAGCAAATATTATTTTTTTCATTTCACATCCTCCGCCTTGCTTTTATTTAATTCGGTGAGCGGCAAATAAGAAACCGCCTTCAAGTTGTTATCAACCACTATTTTTTGCGTGTTTTTATAGATATCGTGCATGGCTTCGAGATATAACCTCTTCGATACAATATCTGGCGATAACTTATATTGAGAATAGGCCGAGAGAAATCTGGCGACACTTCCTTTTGCTTTTTCAATTATCGACGCTTTCTGGGCTTCTCCGTTGTTTATCTTCTCGGCGATCAAACCTCTAGTTCGCGCCCTTGTATCTCTGTCGTAAGCTTCCGCTCTGTTTTTCTCACTTTGCTGTTCTGCCTGAGCTCTTTCCACATCTCGAAAAGAATCAATAACCGAAGCAGGCGGCTCAACCTTTTGCAGTTCGATTCGGATAATTTCTATACCCATTTTGTACTCATCCATAATCGCCTGAAGTCCCTCTTTCGCTTTATTTTGGACGTCTCCACGACCTTCGGTCTGTACATAGGTAAACGGAGTTTGCCCGACGATATCTCTCATCACACTTTCGGCGAATGCTCTTACTGTAAGTTCAGGCTTCTTTGCATTAAAAAGATAATCTTCAACGCCATTATCCTTAATTTTCCAAAGAACACTGAAAGATATGTTCGCCAAATTTGAGTCTCCCGTAAGCATCAAACTTTCTTCCTGTTGATTATCACTAGAAATATCTATCTGATTTACTTTGGTAACCTCCGGCAAAATCACTTGTTCGAAAGGATAGGGCAAAACATATCGCAACCCCGGACCGACCGTCCTAACCCATTCACCAAATCTTAATACAACCCCACATTGATCGTGCTGTACCTGTAAAAATCCGGAACCAAAGTACAGAACAACCAATAAAAAACAGACTCCCGCGAAATTCCCTTTCATAGGATTTTTACCAAAGGCTTTTCCAAAATTTTGCTTTATACCTTCGACGAATTCTCTTGGAGTATCGCTCCCCCAGGAATTGTCTCCGTCGTCATCCCAAGGATTCTTTTTGGACATAAAAAACTCCTTCTCTATAACCTCGATAATATCAAAAAGGCTATGAAAAAAAAAGAACTCCTGCACTTATCTAAGAATCTCGAAGACGTAATCAGACAAAAAAGAAATTCTCCGATCTCTCAGAGAATTTCTAAATAAATTTTGATAACGAAACTTGGAATTATTTCCTAAAATCTTCCGCCGTACGAATGACGTTGAAGTCGTTCTTACGTACTGCTCTGAAGCCCTTCGGTGTCAAGCTTGTCCCAAACGTAACCGCCTGGCTGTTCTTGTGATCATCCTTATCTATGCCGGCTGTCTTGTCTTCATATTTGCTGTCGATGCTTTCTTCAACTTTTACGCCAAAGTATTCATTGTCATATTTAACGGAGAACACCGGACGACTATTTCCCGGCCTTCTGAAGTATTCAGCTTGAACTTCAAGTCCCTTAATCGCCTCAGGAGTGTAGATAATCGAACCGTATTTTTTCATCCTCTCCTGATCCAAATGGGAATAAGTTCCCTTGATCGAAATTTCAGAATTCAGATTGATGTTACAAGCAAGAGTCAATCTTCTGTCCGGAGACTTCTGGTTTCTGCCCTTTGTCGGATCATCGTAGGTTAATCCGGCAACCGCAGTTACAATGCAACCTTCAAACGGAGATTTCGTCAAACTGACCGAATAATCTCTGTAATTGTTGGTATTTTTCTCGTGATTATTTGACCAAGCTCCTACAAAAGTGAACCCTGGAGTGTACCCATGAATAGGATCAGTATACAACCTAACCATCGCTGACCTGGAATTTTCAGGACTAAAAGGACCGTTCTTCAGCTGGAATTTATTGGACAAATCCGAGAAATATTTGTCCATGTAATCATCATAATCTTCAGCTTTCTCCTCAGAAACTTTTAGGTCACCGTATCCTCTGCCCTTCGCGCTGAGATAAGCCTCCAAGTGAATTCCGTAAGAATTTTCCGGCAAAGCATAGAATATTCCCGCACCGGCAGCCTTCTTTCCGTGATATGTATCAGTAAATCCGATGTTCGGAGCAATTTTTCCGTACGGAGTCATGAAAATCACATTAAAGTCCAACCCGTAAGAATTGTTGTACCCTTGAACACCAAAAGCAAAAGTTACGTTCTCAATCGGAGTAAACCTGTAATTTCCGTTAAAACGAGGCTTGCTGCGATACCGAACCTTGTACGGATCGTCCACATTCCAATAATGAGTAAATGCCATGGTCAAATCGAAGTCATCCGTTCCCAAATCAGGCATATCGTATCCGCTAAAGTAATCAACCGTGAAAGTTTCCGATCTGCTCACCTGATCTGACTTCTTTATGGTAACTCCCGGGAGTTTGGCCTCTTCTCCTAAGTCATCTACAGTGTAAGTTCCCGGAGGCAAAATCGTAACTCGCAAAATCTCGTCACCCAATCGGACTTCTACTTTACTTAACTTCGTAATGACAAGTGGCAGTCCCGGATTTATAACATTTCCGTTACCTCCTTGTCTAGCGATGTTAATACCACCACCCGAAAACGGCTGTTGAAACCCAATCGTATTTCTGGTCGCAACATCACCGACAATAATCTGTATATTATGGGCCTTGTCATTGTAAATTGCTCGGGCATAATTTCTGTAGAAATGAGGCTTATCTATCGTATTTTCAAATCCTTTCTGAGCTGCCTTATTAATCTTGGCGTCATAATAATTATCGAAAAATTCAGGAAGACTCCCTGTAATCCTACTCATCGCCTTCGCGCTTCTCAGATATCCCGCGTATTTAGTGGAACGCCCGTAGGAAAAATCCGCATCAATTACCAAATTCCCCAAATCGAGAAACGGGTTAAAACAAACCATCGAAGTATTTTTCGGTCCGAAAGGATATTTATTCTCTCTCATATGAGAAGCCTTCACATTAAGAAAACTCCCCTCAAATATCCCCGCTGACTCCGAATTTTCGGCATGAGCTAACAACGAGCTACATACAAAACATGCAACAACAAACAAACCTGTTTTTTTACACATACAACCTTCCTAACACAAAAACGGGGTAATGTTATCACAAAAAACACAATTTGTGAAAAATTATTTAAATTTATTGATAATATAATTCCTCATCTTAGGACTACTTCTGCAGAATATGTCTCCCACTAAGGGCCAATCCTGTCTTATCGTCCACTTCGACCAAAAGCCCTGAGAAAGTTCCTTCTCCCGTTGCAGGAGTCAATCGACCCGTGCCGAATCCCTTCAAAAATCTTTCGATACTCACCGACTTTTGAAATCCCAACACCGAATTATAGTCTCCGCACATCCCGAGATCGGTTTGATATGCTGTACCGTTTTCCAAAATTCGGTAATCCGCCGTTGGTATATGAATATGTGTTCCGAATACCACCGATACCTTTCCATCCAAAAAGTGTCCCATCGCTAATTTTTCTGAAGAGACCTCCGCGTGAAAATCAACGACAATCGCCGAAACATTCACTCCCAATTGATATTTGAGAAAAAATTTCTCCATGTATACGAACGGATTATCTCCGATCATAGACATATCTTTCTGCCCTAACAGGTGCACCACAACTATCTTGCGACCATCCCGCAGAGAATATTCTCCGATACCTCTGCCCGGCAATTTATCTGACGTGTTGGCAGGCTTAAGCAATCGCTTGTCGGAAGACAACATTGGGAAAATTTCTTTCTGGTCCACCAAATGATTTCCTCCGGTGAGAACATCTGCTCCTATTTCAAAAAAATGATTTGCTATTTTTGGAACCACACCGAACCCGTGAGCGGCATTATCGACATTCACTATAATAAAATCGACTTCCTTGCGGTACTGCCTTATATATTTCTCAGCAACATCTCTCCCCGAACGCCCAACGACGTCCCCGCACATTAAAAATTTCATTCGGTATCCACCTATTCTTCTAATTTTTTCTTCTTTGCGAAAAATTTAGGAGCGGAACGAACCAAAGTTCTCCTCCCCAGCTGATGCAGTTTAGCAGAAATACTGTTATCCACCAACGAATAATATGAAGGAAGGAAAGATATATCTGATTTTATTTTGCTGGCGGCTCTGGTTATGACCGGAGTGTCGCGCACTTGAAAATTTCTGACTTTGTTCCACGCGTTGTAAACCAAGGAACAGTATGGTTTATAATATCTTGCAGCTTTCGAATGATAATATCCGACCGCATGGGTCCACGAGTTATACGTATCTCTCAAACTCAGAAAAAATCTTGCCGCATAATCCACGTTCGCTTTGGGAGTAAACGCCTCTTCTAAATTTTTGAATGCCCTACTGTGATGCAAAAGATTTACTTGCATACATCCGACATCGATATTGCGAATCCCTCTGGCCATCAATCTTTTTGTAGTGGCGATAGCTGCGCTTTTCGTCGTGCAATAATATCCTCGTCCGTTTGCGCAAATGGTCCAAGGCCACGGTCTCTTTGATTGTCCAACCGTTCTCCCCGATTCCACCGTAGATATCGCCAATAACAAACGATTTGGCACACCGTATTTTCTCTCAGCTTTGATTATCTCACTCTCGCATAGTTCATGTTGGCCGAAATACTTATCTCTTTCGTCCATTTTTTTTGCATTGTTCGGAAGAGTCGAGGCGGACAATGCCGGCTCCTCGGACAACTCTTCCTCATCTTCTGTAGCCTCATTTTGTTCACTGCTCATAGAGGGAATCTTTTCTTTTTTGAAGGATAACAATAGCTTATTTGCATCCAGGGATTTACCTGTTATCAATTTAGCCGGATCGATTCCAGAATTAACCGCGGACTTTAGCCGCGACAAATCAGAATCATCTTTGCTCATGATCACATCAGCTCGCAGACCATTAACAAGAAAAATTCCTAAAAACAGAAACACTCTTACTACATTGCTCAAAACTTACTCCCATTTGTTAAACAACTTAGAGCAAACCCGTTGAAACAAATTCAACAATAAACAGTGTAGAGCTAATTAGTTAAATCGACGTTAATTTTAAACAAAAACTATACGGACTTTATCTCAATATCTTGAGCCACAGCCTGCCGAATTGTATTTCCAACCGCATTTTCCAAGGTCATCCGCGCATGAGGACAGCAAGAACACGCTCCCTGCAATCTAACCGATAAAACGTTATCCTGAAAATCAACGACTTCTATATCCCCACCATCAGCTTGCAACGCAGGTCTGATGTATTTATCGACAACCTCTCTTATCTGAACTAAAGTACTCTCTGACATCTCGCCCTCCGATTCTTGCTGCACGAAAGCCATTATACGTCAACTCGATAAATCAATCTACAAAAATAACAAAATCTCCCTTGAAAAAGTAGGTAACTATTAGGTGTAATAAAATTTTTCCCTGACCAATGTTACTTGATAAAATGACTCCTGCAATATATCATTGTCACCATTAGATGTAGGGAACGAACATGGATAAAGAAAAAGCTCTTGAAGCGGCTCTCGCTCAGATAGAAAAGGCCTTCGGTAAGGGGTCTGTAATGAAACTCGGACAGCACGGCGGTGTGATAGATATCGAATCCATTTCCACCGGATCAATCGGATTGGACATGGCTCTCGGAGTCGGAGGTTTTCCGAAAGGAAGAATTATTGAGGTTTTCGGTCCGGAAAGTTCCGGTAAGACAACTTTGGCATTGCATGCGGTCGCGGAAGCTCAGAAAGCAGGTGGAAAGTGTGCCTATGTTGATGCGGAACATGCATTAGATCCAGTGTACGCTCGTCACCTTGGAGTAAATGTAGACGAGTTAATATTGTCCCAACCGGACACAGGAGAGCAGGCTTTGGAAATCGCCGACACCTTGGTTCGTTCGGGTGCTATTGATATTTTGGTTGTGGACAGTGTCGCTGCACTTGTTCCGAAAGCTGAAATCGAAGGGGATATGGGCGACTCCCACATGGGGCTACAGGCTCGCCTAATGAGTCAGGCTCTTCGAAAATTGACGGCAACAGTCGCGAAATCGAATTGCATTATGATTTTCATAAACCAAATTCGTATGAAGATCGGAGTATTTTTCGGAAACCCAGAAACAACAACCGGAGGAAATGCTTTAAAATTCTATGCTTCGGTGAGATTGGATATTCGCAGAATAGGATCGTTGAAAGACAAAGATGAAGTCGTCGGGAACCAAGTCCGTGTAAAGGTCGTAAAAAACAAAGTTGCGCCTCCGTTCAAGGTTGTGGAATTCGACATTATATACGGCGAGGGAATTTCCAAAGTCGGAGAACTTCTGGATATGGGAGTAAAAATCGGAGTGGTTGAAAAATCAGGTGCTTGGTATTCATTCAACGGTGAAAAAATCGGTCAAGGGAAAGAAGCCGCTCGCAATTATCTGAAGGAACATCCGGAAATCGCCGATAAAATCGAGAAAAAAATTCGCAACAGCGGCGATCTGATTTCGGAAGTCAGTGAAGATATTTCCAATGATTCGGAAGTGCCTAATAATTAATAAAACGATGAAGATATAACAATATCAAATAGAAATAAAGAGGGAAAATCAGAAATTCCCTCTTTTGTCTTTAAAAATTCAGAAAAAAATGTTAGAATGAAGACGTTTTTGGGATATTTATCATTAGGTGGAAGTTATGGCTGAATTTTTTGAAGGGCAGTATGTTGTTTACCCTGCGCATGGTGTCGGTGTAATAAAAGGTATTGAAGTTCAAGAAATCGCAGGAGAAAAAGTTCAGGTCCTGGTTATATCATTTTCAAAAGACAAAATGGTTGTAAGGTTGCCAGTGAACAAGTCCATACGACAGAAGGTTCGTAATTTGTGTTCAAAAGATGTTATGCAGGAGGCTTTGAATTGTTTAAAAACTCCGTCGAAATCGAGAAAAATGATTTGGAGTCGTCGCGCCCAAGAATATGAAAGTAAGATTAACTCGGGAGATCCCGTTTCGATAGCTCAGGTTATCAGAGATCTGCACAGAAATCCGAACCAGCCGGAGCATTCATATAGCGAAAGACAGATTTATAAGGAGGCACTTTCTCGTCTATCCAAAGAGTATGCCATAGTCGAGGATATGACCGAAGATAAGGCCTTGGGCATTTTGGAAGAGGCGTTGAAAGTCGCGTAGAATTTTCAGGACGTAGAGAAATCGCTTTCTCCATGTTGGGGATTGTGTTGTTTCAAAAGTTCGGTTACGTGATTGCCTTCGTCCGAAAAATATGACTTCAGGTTTGGAACGAAGTTTTGTATAATGCCTGTGTAATAATTGTGTTTTGGGTTCAGGAAATTTTGTGATGGCGGAAAATAAGAAAAAATATAATGCCGAATCAATTACGGTGTTGCGTGGATTGGAAGCGGTAAAAAAGCGTCCGGGTATGTATATCGGAGATACAGATGACGGCACGGGATTGCATCATATGGTTTTCGAGGTGGTGGATAACGCTATCGATGAATCCTTGGCGGGTTATTGTGATTTGATAAAAGTTACCATTCACAAAGATGGTTCAGTGTCTGTTCTGGATGACGGTCGAGGTATCCCTGTCGATATCCACCCGGAGGAAGGCGTTTCCGCGGCTGAGGTTATCATGACTCACTTGCACGCCGGTGGAAAATTTGATCAGAACGCATACAAAATATCCGGAGGTCTTCACGGAGTAGGTGTTTCCGTTGTAAACGCGCTGTCCGACAGATTGGACCTTTCCATTTGGAGAGGTGGTAAAGAATATTTCATACAGTTTCATGATGGTGTCGCCGACGCTCCACTAAAACAGGTCGGGACTTGCGAAGAGTCATTCAGCGGGACTCTCGTGAGATTTTGGCCATCTGCGACAACATTTAAAATCACGACTTTTGATTTTAACACGCTGGAGCACCGTCTTAAGGAATTGGCATACTTAAATTCGGGAGTACATATTACACTTATTGATGAGCGGGTAGAAAATGACGATGAAAAGCCGCGTGTCTCTGATCTGCTTTATGAAGGTGGTTTGAAAGAGTTCATAAAAAACCTGGATAAGAATAAGACTCCTTTGATTTCGAAACCGATATACGCCTCGGCCGAGAAGGACGGTATCGGCGTCGAGCTGGTTATGGAATGGACCGAAAGCTACAATGAGAGTATGTTCTGTTATACAAACAATATTCCTCAATCGGACGGAGGAACTCACTTGGCGGGATTTCGAAATGCTTTGACTCGTACCGTAAACTCATACCTTGCCCAAAATATGAAAAAGGAAAAGGCTTCACCTTCCGGAGACGATGCTAGAGAGGGACTGTCGTGCATCTTGTCGGTAAAAGTTCCGAACCCGAAATTTTCTTCGCAAACAAAGGACAAGTTGGTGTCTTCCGAGGTCCGCGGAGCAGTGGAAAGCGTCGTCAATGAAGTTTTGTCGACGTGGTTCGAGGAAAATCCCGTCGAAGGTAAAAAGGTTACTCTGAAAATTATAGAAGCGGCAGCGGCGAGAGAGGCTGCTCGAAAAGCGAGAGAATTAACCCGACGCAAAAATTCTCTGGAAATCTCGACTCTTCCGGGAAAGCTGGCAGATTGTCAGGAAAAAGATCCCGCACTCAGCGAGGTATTTCTCGTTGAGGGAGACAGCGCAGGAGGAACCGCCAAACAAGGTCGAGACAGAAGGACCCAAGCTATACTTCCGTTGCGGGGTAAAATTTTGAACGTCGAAAGAGCTCGTCTGGACAAAATGTTGACCTCCGCGGAAATCGGAACAATGATTTCCGCATTCGGCACAGGAATCGGAGACGATTTTAACATTGATAAAATTCGTTACCATAAAATTATCATCATGACAGATGCTGATGTCGATGGAAGCCACATTCGAACGCTTTTGTTGACTTTCTTCTTCAGGCAAATGCGTCCGATAATAGAGAAAGGATATCTTTACATTGCACGCCCTCCTCTTTACAGAATAAAGAAGGGGAATTCTCAAGTTTTTATTCGAGATGAGAAAGCGCTTGAAGATTATTTACTGGATGCTGCCATACCTGTTTCTTGCTTAAAGCTATCTTCGGGCGAAACGATTGCGTCGAACGATATCCGGCATTTCGTCGAACAAGCTGAGAAATTAAAAATTGCGATAAATCATATAAATAACAAGGTAAACAATTCCCAGTTGATGGAAGCGTTGGTTTTATTGGGATTGGGACGCAAAGAAATATCCGACGAAGACGTTTGTTCCTTTCTGAAAAAAATCGACAGAGGAAATTGGAAGATTTCCGAAACCGATGATAAGTATGTGTTCAGCAAGGAGTACCGAGAAGTCGTTGAGCACTTCGAGGTCTTGAAAAATTTGCTGATATCTTCGGAAATAATGAAATTGTCTGAACAGTTAAGTTTATTCTCGTCATTTATCGATGGTCCTGCGGTGCTAACCATGAAGGATGCTTCCATTCATGTGAAGTCGCCTATAGATTTCTTCGACAAATTCATGTCTAGCGCGAGAAAAGGAATTACCATAAACCGCTATAAGGGATTGGGAGAAATGAACGCAGAGCAGCTTTGGGAAACAACAATTGATCCAAATGCCCGTGTACTGATGCAGGTAAAAATGTCTCACTTGGAAGACTTGGATGAAGTGTTTACCACCCTTATGGGAGAGGTCGTCGAACCTCGTCGTGAGTTCATTCAGGAAAACGCGTTGAGTGTTATAAATCTGGACGCATAAATGGCAAGTAGAAAAATTTTCCGTCGAAAGAAACTGAGAAATTTCATTCTCTCAACGGTGGTTTTTTTGTTCTTGTTCTTCTTTTTTTTATTTTTGTTTTTGATTCACGACATGCCGGATTTGGATAATCTTGAATCTAAAGGACGTCGTGCCAGCATTATTTTCGAATCCTATGACGGGAAAAATATCGCGACCTATGGAGATCTGTTCAAGGAGGTCGTCACTGTCGATGGACTTCCGAGATATGTCAGCGACGCCGTCATCGCCATTGAAGATCACCGTTTTTATAAACATGGTGGTGTGGATTTTTTAGGAATCCTTAGAGCAATGATCAAAAACTTAACGTCCGGACGAATTGTTCAAGGAGGGTCGACCCTAACTCAACAATTGGCGAAAAATTTATTCTTATCCCCTAATCGATCGATAAAAAGAAAAGTTCAGGAGTTGGTTTTAGCTCTTTGGCTTGAAAAAAAATTCACCAAAAAACAGATTCTGTCGATTTATTTAAATAGAGTTTATTTCGGTTCGGGGGCATACGGAATAGACGCGGCGGCGTATCGTTTTTTCGGGAAGAGAGCAAAACAACTCACCTTATTCGAAGCCGCAAAATTGGCCGGAATTTTAAAATCTCCTACTAAGTATTCTCCCTTTTTCAACAAGGAACAGTCGAATCAAAGAACCATTTTGGTATTGTCGTGCATGAGGGAAGAAAAATTTATTTCATCGGAGGCGGAACAAGAAGCCCTTCAGGAAATTGAAAAACCTCATGTGGTACCGACATCAATGAATGAAAACAGATATTTCACCGATTGGCTAATGGAGCATCTGGAGGAATTCGTACAAGTGAATAACGAGGATTTAGTTGTTCGCACGACTTTGGATTCCAATCTGCAAAAAAATGCAATTTACATTATTCGAAAAGCACTGAATGAAGAAGGATTCAAAAATAACGCAAATCAAATGGCGCTGGTCGCAATTGATAAGATCGGAGCCGTACGTGCTATGGTCGGAGGACATACTTATGATGAAAGTCAATTTAATCGAGCGTTAGCGACAAGATCTTTCGGTTCTGCGTTCAAATATTTTGTATATCTTACGGCCTTGGAACGTGGTATGGATATTTATGACATGATAAGCGACATGCCGCTCCGCATTGGAAATTGGTCGCCAAAAAATTACAAATATAAAAGCGTTGGACAGATCACAATGATGCGAGCTTTCGCGCAGTCTGTAAATACCTGCTCTATTCGCCTAGCTCAAAAAGTCGGAATGCCCGCAGTTATTCAAAAAGCTCATGATTTGGGAATTAGTTCCGAGCTAAATAACAACTTCGCTACAGCTTTGGGAGGCAGCGGAACAAATCTTCTCGAAATGACTGCTGCCTACGGAGCAACAATGGCCAACGGAGAAAAAATCACACCGTTTGGAATTATCAGCATAAAAACTCAGCGTGGAAAAGTTTTGTACAGAGCGAAGAAAATACAATCTAAAAAAATCATTTCCGCAGAAGTTTGCGAAAAAATGAAAATTATGCTGAAAGAAATTATTGAAAACGGAACAGGAAAGAAAGCCAAAATACCCGTTGCTTGTTACGGAAAAACAGGAACCAGCAACGACAGTCGTGATGCAAGTTTCATAGGATTTTCACCCCCGCTTGTCACCGGAGTTTGGATAGGAAACGATGATAACAGCCCGATGAATAAATCTATGACGGGCGGAAAAATTCCCGCCACCGTTTGGAAGCATTTTATGTTGTCTGCTTTTGGGCTAGAGGCGCCTTTCGACGAAGTTTTAATTAATCATTCGAAATCCAAAAAGAAGCCGCGATTAAAATCTCTCTTAAAAAAATTATCCTATAAAAATCCGACTAAATAGCTGAAAAGTATTTATTAAAAATGCATATAAAGTATAATGTTCGTGGTTTTTTGCGGTGGCACGTTAGTATTGGAGTATTAGAAAATGAGCCACTGAGTGTTTTGTGTATGTTAAAAAAATATAGTGGAGAAGTGATGTTTAAAAGTCTGGCAAATGCGGTTCGATTTCTTTCTATAGATCAGGTTGCAGCAGCGAATAGTGGCCATCTCGGAATGCCCTTGGGAATGGCGGACTGTCTGACGGCACTGTTCAGAAACATTCTGAAATTCGACCCTGAAAATCCCACCTGGCCGAACCGAGATCGCTTCGTTCTATCGGGAGGGCATGGCTCTGCTGCACTTTATTCTCTTTTGCATCTAACTGGATATAAAGATTTCACGATAAGAGAGTTGAAGAATTTTAGAAAGCTGGGATCAAAAACAAGCGGACATCCTGAGTATTGTCCTGAATCGGGAATCGAAATTACCACCGGACCACTGGGGCAAGGAATCGCAAACGCCGTCGGAATGGCTATAGAGGAAAGACTTTTGAATTCTCGCCTCGGAAACGATTGCATCGATTATTACACTTATGTGGTTGCCGGAGAAGGCGATTTGATGGAAGGAATTTCTCATGAAGCTTGTTCTTTGGCCGGAAATTTATCGCTTGGTCACCTGATTGTTCTTTTTGATAAAAATAATATTACAATCGACGGCGACACAAGTATCACTTACAGCGACGATGTCAAGAAGCGGTTCGAATCTTACAATTGGGACATTCAGGAAACTGACGGGTATGACGAAGATCAAATTACGAAAGCAATCCAAAAGGCGAAAAGTTCTCCGGAACCGTCTATCATAATTTGCAACACGAAGATAGGCTATGGAACTCCTCGGGAAAATCTTCCGAAAGCCCACGGCGGTGCGTTGTCTCCGTCCGAAAGAGAATTTGCTTGCAAATATTTTGATTGGAATCACGGAGCTTTCGAAATTCCGGAATCTATAGCTCACGCGTGGAAAATCATCGGGGAAAAAAGTCACGAAATCTGCGAAAATTGGTACAAAAATCAAGAAAAAAAATATTTAAGTCTGGATTCCAACATAAATGACGAAATGAACAAGGTTTTCAGAGCCTTGAAGAAAGAGTATTTCATTTCAAGACCGTTTGAGGCAACAAGAGTTTTGTCGAAAGAAATTTTGGATAAATTGGTTAAAGTTAATCCGTTGCTGATTTCCGGATCTTGCGATTTAGGATCATCCACTGGCTGCAAGAGTGGCGATATGAATCCGATCTCGGCAAACGATTTTTCAGGTAATTACATTCACTACGGTATTCGCGAGCATGCGATGGGTGCAATCATGAACGGAATAAGCGCCGGCAAAAAAATAAAATGTTGCGGAGGAACTTTTCTTTCATTCAGCGATTATATGAAGCCGGCCATTCGCATGAGTGCGTTGATGGATATCCCGACAATTTTCGTTTTTTCTCATGATTCGATCGGAGTCGGCGAAGACGGACCAACTCATCAACCCGTTGAACAATTGGCGATGCTAAGGTCCATCCCGAATTTACAAGTGTTCCGTCCGGCAGATGCAAGCGAAACCGCGGAATGTTGGGATCTTGCACTGAACAGCAATCATCCGTCGGCAATAATTCTCACTCGCCAAGGAGTTTTGACCGCGAGATTCAGTGACCGGCAAAACCTCTGCGAAAATGGAGCCTATCTATTGAATGATGACAGCACGAATGACGTCAAATTTACTATCATTGCGTCAGGGTCTGAGGTTGGCATTGCGCTGGAATTAAAAAGAATGCTCAATGATAAAAATATTTGCGCCAATGTTGTAAGTATTCCGTGTTGGGAACTATTTGATCAGCAATCGGACGAATACAAAAATCATGTCCTGGGAAATGGAATCCGGATAGGGATTGAAGCGTCAAACGGTTTCGGATGGGAAAAATATCTTGGCTCTGACGGAGTGTTTTTCGGAGTAAATTCTTTCGGTGTTTCGTGTCCAGGAAAAGAAGCATTCAAGTATTTTGGACTCACTGCAGATAATATTTTCGATAAAATTACAAACCTGTTTTAGTCTTAATTAGGATGTGCTATCTTTTGGCGGTGTTGAGTTTGAATTATAAAAATTGAAAGGACTGGTATGAAAGTAGCCATAAACGGTTTCGGAAGAATCGGAAGATTGGTTCTGCGAGCGATTTTTGAAACCGACAAAAAAAATGGATTAGAAGTCGTTGCCATAAACGATTTAGAAAATATCGATACTTCGATTCATCTTTTAAAGTACGATTCTGTTCACGGTTTTTTCAATAAAGCGGTAAATAAAATTTCCGAAAATAAAATTCGGATCGAAAATCAGGAAGTAAATTATTATTCCAAAAAAGATCCTCAGGATTTACCTTGGGAAAATCTCGGCGTTGATTTGGTCATGGAATGTACCGGTGTCTTTAAAACGGAAGAAGCTTGCTCTCTTCATCTGAAAGCGGGAGCCAAAAAAGTACTTCTCTCTTGCCCGGGAAAAGATCTGGAAAAAATAGTCATCTTCGGAGTCAATGACGAGGTTTTGAATAAAGAAGATAAAATCGTATCGAGCGGGTCTTGCACAACCAATTGCCTCGCGCCAATAGTAAAAATTTTGGATTCGGAATTCGGAATCGATAAGGGATTTGCTTCGACCATACATTCGTACACGGGAGATCAAAGCATCGTAGATAAGGGACACAGAGATTTACGTCGTGCCCGAGCAGCCGCTGTTAATATCATACCGACAACGACCGGAGCGGCAAAATCCATAGAAAAAATATTTCCGAAACTGAAAGGAAAGCTGCAGGGAGCGGCCTATCGCGTCCCTACCCCGAACGTGTCCCTGGTAGATTGCAATTTTTCTTTGAAAAAAAGCACTACTTCGGAACAGTTGAAGGAGATAATTATCAAATGGGCGAACTTCAAGTTCAAACCAAACGTATTAGGATACACTCGTGAAAATCTTGTTTCGTCAGACTTTAATCATTCCTCGTACAGCTCTATCGTGGATTTGTCCCTGGTAAAAGTCATCGACGGCAACTTTATAAATATTGTGTCTTGGTACGACAATGAATGGGGATTTTCTAATCGAATGATTGATAACGCTTGTCTAATGTTTTGATCTGTAAAGGGGACGCAATGAAGAAAAAGATCGAAAAAATGGAGTTTGAAGAATCTGTCGATGAGTTAGAAAAAATTGTATCAGCTTTAGGAGAAGGAAATTTATCTCTCAAAGAGGCCTCGGATTTATACACAAAGGGAATTTTATTAAGAAATCATTGCAAAAAAATTCTGGAAGAAATTGAACTAAAATTAAGTCAAGTATCGCCAAATGATGACGGATCTGTTAGCATATCAGATAGAAGACTGGAGGAGATAGAACTGTGATCAACATACTTTTGGTACCATTTCTTTTTTTGATAAAAACAATTTTGGTTCTTGCCATCTGGGTGGTAATTGCCGACGTTGTCATAAATTGGCTGTTTATTGCGAATGTTTTTAATGCGAATAATCGCTTTTTAATTATGCTTTTTGATACCTTAGAACGTTTGACAAACGCGATGTTATCCCCCATAAGAAAAAGACTCCCCTGCATGGTGGGGTCGCTGGATTTATCCCCTGTCATATTAATTTTAGCTCTTACCTTTTTGGAAAATATTATTATTAGATTTATCTATCATTTAGAAAAATTAGTTTGAGGCGATTGCATGGCTATAATTATCGACGGACCAAGAATAGCCGATGAGTTTAACTTGGCCATACGCAGCCGGGTGAAAAATCTAAAGAAAAATGGGGTTACGCCGAGATTAATAACCATTTCGTTGGGAGAAGACGACAAGAACAGCTTGTTTTTGTCCAAATGGGACGAATTAGCAAGATTTGTTGAAATCAGCACGAAAAATTATCATTTTGAAGCCCAAACCAAGTTGGCAGAGCTCGGAAATTTTATTCGAGAATTGAACGAAGATAAATCAGTTCACGGGATTTTTTTTCGATCTTCCAAACTCAAATATCTTAGCTTTAGAGATGTCATAAATTTGATTTCTCCGGAAAAAGATGTTGACGGTGCAACTACAATTAATCAAGGGAGGTTGTTTCTTGGAGAGCCGGGAATAATTCCATGTACTCCGCTTGCCGTTTTGCATTTGTTGCGATCGGTTCATGAAAATCTCGCCGGAAAACATGCTGTAGTACTGGGAAGGTCTTCTTCAGTAGGACGTCCCCTGACCCAACTGTTATTGAATGCAAATTGCACTGTAACTTCTCTGCATTCTTATTCAAAGGATATCGAAAGTGTTTGCAAAACCGCAGATATTTTAGTTAGCGCGATGGGAAATCCGAAATTCGTAACAAAAGAATTTATAAAAGACGGAGCTACTGTAATTGACATTGGAATTAATTGTATAACCGATGAAAAAGGCATATCTCAAATAGTCGGTGATGTGGATTTCGACGATGTGTTTGGCGTAGCCGGCGCCATTACTCCTGCTCCGCATGGAGTCGCACCTATGAGCGCATCCTACATTATGCATAACACTTTAAAACTCGCTTGTTGTTCTTAATTGTGCTACGATGACTCCAGAAAAAGTGATAGAGAAAAAAATGAGAAGATTTTTTTTGTGCAGTTTTATTTTGATTGGTTTGTTCAGCGTTGAAGCAAAAGATTTGGTCAATGCTGGATTGAATTCAAGTGGATCAGATTTCGAAGAATTAATCCGAAGTCATAACGGAAAAATCGAGGAGTTGGAGCACCGTGTTAAAATGATCGAACAGAATCTGGGAATATCTTATTCGGAGAAAGTTGCGTCAAAAACTCCCGAGCAAATCGCTGCCGAAGTTAAGGGAAAATCTCCGGAAGAAATCATTGAAATGGCGAACGATTTAATCAAATTAGATAAAGGGCAAGATGCTCGAGATATTTTGAATACATTTGTAGAGAATCATCCAAAGAGTATCCACTGTGGGAAGATATATTTCTACATCGGAAAAAGTTACTTCGAAGAAAAAGATTATCAAAATGCCGCAAAAGCTTATATGAAAAGTTTCGAGGTTAATTCCAAGGGAGCAAAAACTCCTAAGGCTTTATTTAGGTTATCGGATTGCTTTCTGAAGTTGGGGAAACAAAGCCAGAGAAAAATAACTCTGGAGAAGTTGGCGTCGACCTTTCCTCAACTTAAATACGGACGGAAAGCAGCCAAAAGGCTTAAGGAATTAAAAAAATCCTGAGGCATGTTTTCTAAATTCAAAAATCCGGCACATACCGAAATTTCTTTTTCTCGAGAAATGAGCGGTTTGCTTTTATTTTTTGAGAAGAATTATGTTCCGCTAAAAAATCGAGCAATATGTGCGGCAGTTTCCGGAGGATCCGACAGCTTATCGCTTTTGATTCTCTTGAAAAAATGGAGCGATCAGCACGACTGGAAATTATACTGCTGTACCGTCGACCACGGACTCCGAAAAGAATCGTTAAACGAAGCTCTATACGTAAAAAGCATATGCAAAAAGTTTAATATCGAACACGCTATTTTACATTGGGAACACGATTCCATAAATGATGAAGGAAAATTAGAAAATCTCGCGCGCGAAGCTCGTTATGATTTAATCCGAAAATTTTGCGAAGAAAAAAACATTCCTCTTGTCGCAACCGGACATAATTGGAATGACCAAATTGAAACTTATGAGCTCAGGAAAAACGCGGGAAGCTCTGAATTTGGTTTGGCGGGAATGAGTCAAATTAAAACGCTGACAGAACACCTGAAAATCATTCGCCCCCTACTCCATTTCTACAAAAAACTCTTGGAAGATTTTTTAAAAAGCCAAAACATCGAATGGAAAGTCGACCCGATGAATTTTCAAGATACTTTCCAGAGAGTTGTAGCAAGAAAAAGAATCCGAACGTATTCTCCACAAAAAATAGAAGAAATCTCAAGAATTATCAGTAAGTACGGAAAAATTCGATACGAAATTGAACGTCACGCCGTCGATTTTTTGAAATCCAACTGTACGATTTCGGATCTCGGATTTGCTGAAATCGACAAAAGAGAATTTCTAAACCAAAATTCTAAAATTCAAATCGAAGTTTTAAAAAGACTTATTTGGAATATCGGCATGAAAAAATATCCTTGTTCCATTGATGAGAAAATTCTGTCGAATATTTTGTGTTCCAAAATAAATACTTTGGGAAAATGCTTTATAAAAATCAAGAAAGAAAAAATATTTATCTTCAGAGAAAAACGAAACTTTTCCAGATCAAGTACAAACATTTGGGATAATCGCTTTTTGATTAAACTTAAATTAACAAAAAATCAGTATATATACTCATCAGAAAGGGAATTTAATGTTACAATACCTTATGATATTTTGATAGGGTTTCCCTGTTTGTATGAAGGCGGTAAAGTAAAGTATGACTTTGGTGAATGGGCGAAATTTGTAAAATTTATAAAGAAACCTGATTTGTTTGATGTTTATTGCGGAGTGAATTTTGAATAAGAATTACAAAAATTTGTTAATTTGGCTAGCGGCGGGTTTTGTTCTGTTTTTGTTTGCGGAGTCATTTTCCGGAAAGCAGAACGCCATACCTTATTCCGACTTTTTGAGTGAATTGGATGCCGGAAAGGTTTCTTCAGTTATGATAAAGGGATCGAAAGGGAAGTCAATTGAAGGAGTCCGTTCAGACGGAAAAGTTTTCGTCACTTATAATCCTCAAGACCCCGATTTAGTAAAAAAACTTGTGGATAAAAAGGTAAAATTTGATTCCGATCCGAATGACGGAATACTTTTTAGTATATTTATTAATTTGCTCCTCCCTGTTTTGTTGTTTTTCGGAATTTGGTTTTTTGTTTTTAGACAGGTACAATCTGGTGGAAATCGAGCTCTCAGTTTCGGAAAATCAAAAGCAAAGCTAAACGGCCAAAAAACCAAAGTTACTTTCGATGACGTCGCCGGAATAGACGAAGCGAAAAGTGAACTAGAGGAGATTGTAGATTTCTTGAAAGATCCTCGAAAGTTCAAGAGACTGGGCGGAAAAATTCCGAAAGGTGTTTTGTTGGTTGGACCTCCGGGAACCGGAAAAACACTCTTGGCCAAGGCTATCGCGGGAGAGGCAAATGTTCCTTTCTTCAGTATTTCGGGATCGGAATTTGTTGAGATGTTTGTTGGAGTCGGAGCAAGCCGTGTCCGAGATTTATTTGAACAAGGAAAAAAGAACGCTCCTTGCATCATCTTCATCGACGAAATCGATGCAGTCGGGCGCCACCGTGGATTCGGACTCGGAGGAGGTAACGACGAGAGAGAGCAAACTTTGAATCAGCTTTTAGTCGAGATGGATGGATTCGAAGAAAACAATGGAGTTATCGTAATTTCGTCAACAAATCGTCCAGATGTACTTGACCCTGCTCTGTTACGACCGGGACGTTTTGATCGTCAGGTTGTTGTACCGTCTCCGGATGTAAAAGGCAGAGAAAAAATTTTGCGAGTCCATTTAAAAAAAATTCCGCTTTCCGCAGATGTTGATCCATTAATAATTGCGAGAGGTACTCCGGGATTTTCTGGAGCGGACTTGGCAAGCCTCGTAAATGAAGCGGCGTTACTGGCTGCTCGCTACGGCAAAAAGAACGTAAGCATGGAAGAGCTGGAAGATGCGAAGGATAAGGTCATGATGGGGAGCGAAAGACGCTCTATGGTTATGACTGAAAACGAAAGGAAGCTCACGGCGTATCACGAAGCGGGACACGCTATCGTCGCACTCAATATTCCAGAATCGGATCCGATTCACAAGGCAACAATTATTCCGAGAGGACGGGCCTTAGGTATGGTCATGCGCCTCCCGGAAAACGACAGAATTTCGGTGTCTCGCGTAAAGTTAGAGGCGGATTTATCAGTAGCAGCGGGAGGTCGAATCGCAGAGGAAATGATCTTCGGACATGATAAAGTCACAACCGGCGCATCGTCCGACATAGAGCAGGCAACCCGAATCGCAAAAAGAATGGTCATTGAATGGGGAATGAGCGACAAACTCGGATTTTTATCCTACGAAGGAGAGGGCGCTCAGGAGGTTTTCTTGGGACATTCCACATCGGCCGCAACGAATATTTCAGCAAAAACTGCACAGGTAATCGACGAGGAAATTCGATCTATCGTGGACAGAACTTATGCCAGAGCGAAGAAAATTCTGGAAGAAAATGCCGATGCCTTAGAAGTTTTGGCTCAAGGATTGCTGGAGCATGAAACTCTTTCGGGAGAAGAAATCAGAAAAATTCTCGAAGGACAAAAAATTGAGAAGAAGCAGAGACCAGTGATCGTGAAACCTACGAAACGATCGAAAATGCCGACTTCTCCCTCCAAAAGGAACCCTCGAAAGAAAAAAGGAGAGGATTCATCAAATTAATTGTCGATGTCAAAAAGGAACGCCTGGATAAGTTCTTGTCGAAAAAAATTTCGAATGTATCACGAACAAAGATTCAATCTTGGATAAAAGGTGGTTTTGTTTGTGTAAATTCGAGAGGAGTTACCGACCCGAATTTTTCGCTAAAAATCGAGGACATCGTTTCGGTTGAAGAAAACGTCCCGTCGGATAAAATCGAGATTCATCCGGATGAAAAAGTTTCTTTTGAGATCCTTTTTGAAGATGACGATTTGTTGGTAATAAACAAGCCCGCCGGAATTGTGGTTCATCCCGGAGCAGGTAATCGAGATCATACTCTGGTAAACGGATTGGCTCACCATTGTGGAAAAAATTTATCCACGATCAATTCAGAAATTCGTCCCGGAATTGTCCACCGCATCGACAAGGATACCAGCGGGATTTTGGTAGTTGCGAAAAATGATTTCTCCCATATGCAGTTAGCTAAACAATTTGAAGTTCACTCCATAAAAAGAAAATACATTTGTTTTCTATACTCGATTTTGCGCCCTTTGAACGGAAAAATCGAAACTTTGATTTCCAGAAACCAAAACAATCGATTGAAGATGTCCGTTTCGCAATCTAAGGGGAAAAAAGCTGTTACGATTTATAGAACCGTAAAAAATTTTTCAAACTACGCCTCAAAAGTTGAATGCGAATTACTTACAGGCAGAACTCATCAAATCAGGGTACATATGTCCAGCCTCGGAAATTCCCTGATTGGAGATCGAACTTATAAGGTAAAAAATTATTCATTGCCGAAAGAATTCGCGAAGGAAATAAACGAATTTCCGCGGCAGGCTCTTCACGCGTATTTTTTGGAATTCATTCATCCTCGTACTGAAAAAATCATGCGATTCGAATGCGATATGCCCGACGATATGAAAAATTTAGAAGATTTATTAAATAAGATAGAGAAGAAAAATTGAAAATCATAAAGTTGAAAGAAATTGATAGTACTCACAAACTCGCTGTCAGGATGATCGAAAATAATTCTGCTTTTGAGTGCGGAATTATAGCAGAAATACAAACAAGCGGAATCGGACGTTGTGAAAGAAAATGGGTATCTGCTCCCGGAAATTTGTACTCATCCATAATAAAAAAGCTGCCGAAAAATAAAGATATGTGCAAAATCTCATTGGCGACAGCGTGCGCCGTTCACAAAACCGTGAGAAATTTGCTCGATACAGACAAAAAAGATAATTTGTATTTGCATTGGCCCAACGATATATACTACAAAAACAAAAAATTAAGTGGTATATTACTTGCGGTCATTGGAGGCTGGATCGTAATTAGCGTTGGTCTGAATATCCGTTCGGTTTCGGTACCTACGGCCATTAGTTTAGAAAAGATTATCGGCGTTTCGACTGTTTCTACGGAGAAGACGTTTCATTCTATTTTAGATAATCTAAACAGTGAACTGAGTTTAATACAGGCCGGCAGATTTTCTGACATAAGAGAATATTGGATTCAGAATATAGTCGGAATGAACTCCGAAGTGACCATAAAAAACGGAAATGACAGTCTTTCGGGAATAGTCAGAGGAATTGATAAGCTCGGAAGATTAATTTTGGAACGCGATGAAAAAAAATTGTATATCTCGAGCGGAGATATGTTTGAAAATGAGAAGAAAATAGTGGTGAATTATGACAAAAAAAAGTAAAGGCCTTATGGGGTTAAATTTTATTTCGATCGGCGGATGTTCGGAAATCGGAATGAATTTATACGCTTACATTTATAATGATCAGTGGATTTTGGTCGACATGGGAATGGGATTCGACAGCAATCTCGGACGTGAACTGATAGTCCCATCACCCGACGAATTGATCAAAAACAAGTCTAAAATAAAGGCGCTTTTTATTACTCACTCTCATGAAGATCATATCGGAGCCATTCCCTATTTGTGGCCGATGATTGAGTGTCCTATTTATGCGCGCCCCTTTGCAATTGAAATGATCCGATCGAAATTGGAAGAGTTCGATCTCGCACGAGAAGTTCCACTCATTAAAGTTTCCTTACATCAGAAGGAAATAAAGGTCGGACCGTTTGGTGTTGAATTTATTTCAGTCGCCCACTCCACTCCGGAATCCTGTGCTTTCGCGATTAAGACTCTGGAAGGAACTGTTATTCACTCAGGAGACTGGCGAATCGATAATGATCCTGTACTGGGAACAAAAACAGATGAAAAAAAGCTGAAGGCTTACGGAGAAAAAGGCGTTTTGGCTTTGATCTGCGATTCGACCAATGTATTCAAGGAAGAAAGTTACAGGACGGAAAAAGAGGTACGCAACAATCTGATAGATTTGGTGAAGCAGCACAAAGGACATCGAATTTTAATCACCTGTTTCGCTTCGAATCTGGCGCGCTTGGAATCATGTTACTATGCTGCAAAAGAAAGTGGCAGAAAATTAGTTGTGGCCGGACGTTCTCTCAAAAAAATAGAAAGAGTAGCCAAAGCGGCCGGGTATTTTTCGGATATTCCGGCTTTTTACGGAGACAAATCGATAAAAGATTTCGATCCGGCAGAAGTATTAATAGTATGCACAGGAAGCCAGGGAGAAATGAGTTCCGCCCTGAACAAAATCGCTAACGACGCACATCGATACATAAAGCTCGATCGTGATGATGTCGTGATTTTTTCATCCCGAACAATTCCGGGAAACGAAAAAGCGGTTTCCGAAATCCAAAATCTGATGGTCGAAAAAGGCGTCCAGATTGTTACGGATCTCGATTATGATATTCATGCATCGGGACATCCAAGTCGGGAAGAGTTGGAACATTTATACAAATTAATTAAACCGAAAATTTTGATCCCGATTCACGGTGAAAGAATGCATCTTCACAAGCAGGCGGAGATTGCAGCGAAAATCGGTATTAAGAATATTCTGATTCCTCACGACGGTTACGTAATAAATATCGGCAAAGACGGAGCAAAAGTCGTTCAAGAAAAAGAAAGCAAGGTTTTGGCTGTTGACGGAACTCAGCTAATTCCTATGGACGGAAATATTTATAAATCCCGCGGAAAACTTTCTACGGACGGAGTTGTAAGTCTGTGCGTAAAGCATTCGAAAAGCATTTTTAAATTGGTCGCTATTGATTATGTCGGAATTTTTGAAGACTCCGAAAAGCAAGAAATGAAAGACATTGAGGCGGATATTAAGTCGGAAATAAAGTTATCTTTAGAAAACATCGTCCGAGAAAAATCTTTGGATGAAGGAAAAGCAAAAGACTTAATAAAAAAGATCGTGAAAACAGTATTCCTGGATCACAGGGGGAAAAAGCCGGTTGTAATTTCACATATCGTGAGCTAGTGCGAAATTATCTTTCAGGCATCTGAATATCAGCTTCTGTGTCCCCTGTCAGGTCTACGGATGAGTCTGTCCATTGATTTGATTTATCAAATGAGATCTCTTCTGTATCCTCTAACGGAGTGCTTTCCGATTCGTTGTCCAATTCTTTCTTATTGGAAGAATTGTTCGGACCTTCTCGATTTTGAGTTTGTGCAGAGCTTAACACATCCTTCTCTATGACGACTTTCTGAAAATTTTCGCTATTTTCCTTTTTCGCATTTTTATCGTAAATAGCGATCTTTTCGAAGATTTTATCAATATCTTCATTTATCGTGTTTATCTCGTCGATATTTCTTAATTTCGGGCGACGACCTTCAGTTTTCAAGGAATCTATAGCAATTTTGAAAAGATCAACGGCTTTATTAAATTGGGATATCGAATCTTTTAACAGACTTTGCTTTTCCGTCAGCGACTCTGCCGTCCTGAAGAGTTCAATATTACTTTTATATTCTTTTCCGGAATAGGAAGTTCCTCCCAACATTTTGCACATCGCCTTCTTTATGTTTAAGGCAGCTAACGCTTCGGAATCATTTTCTGATGTCGCCGAATAATGCTCTTCATCCATAGTTCGCAGAGTTTTCAACATTTTTTCGAAGAAAATATCTTCAATAACTTTCAGCGCCAATTTTTTCACACTCTCGGAAGAAATCTTTTTCAGCTTAAACCGAACGTCCTTTAAATTATTGTAAGAATCTAACAGATATTTCAAGGTCGCACATTTAGATTTAAAATCCCCCGTTACCTCACTATGAAGATCTTTTAAAATCTTCTCAACTATTTTATACTGCTCCGGGTCGAGTAATTCATTCGGAATTTTTTCGACTTCTTTCAATAGGTTGTTTAAGAACTCTTTAATTTCATATCCGCCAATTTCTTCATGAATATTTGCTATGGAATTTTTCAAATTATTGCTGATTGGAGTTTTGAAAGTATAAGTTAACACATCTTCCAACGAATCAACCTTCGATAAAAACAAAGCTTCCTGAACTTTATTTAATTCATGCTTATGTATATCGGTGAGGAAATAAACGAAAATTTCGCTGATAGAGTTATAATTTATTAAAATTTGTTCCATCGCACAAATTTTATCATACGCCAAAGTTGAACTCGTATATTGATCCTTCGCTATCGAAATATTTCGCTTTTTTTGAATCAATTTATTATAGTCAGCATTGGACATCCTTCCTAAAGTCAATTTTTCGACATTGGACTGTATATTTCTCAAAAGATCGGTCAGATTTGTAACCCCCGGAAAAGAATTTACAAACACCTCGTCGATCTTATTTTCCACTGATACCTCCGATGAAGTCAGATCTTTTGTCCGATTTTGTCCGATAACTGAAGGAGATTCCACGATATTATCAGAAATTACCGAAACTTGATCAACCGGAGCGGTCTGCGTTTCAGCGGAGGTATCTTTATGTACAACGGCAGATTTCGAGTCTGTAGCTTTTACTTCATAAATTTTCCCACTTTTATCTTCTTGTGTTTCCGAACCGCTTTTTAAAAAATCCATGAGACCTAGGTTTTTCTTCGCATTTGTGAAATGCTTGCCGCCTCGTATATCAAGAATTTGTCTTTCATTTTTCGCATTGATAGGTTGTTGTTTTTTAGCTATAGATTCAAAAACTAAAAGAGAAACAGCCAAACACAAAAACACTTTCTTCTTCATTTCCTTTTCCTCACCTATTCTGATCAATACTATCACAAAATAATAGCTATGTCAAGTAACCTATTGATTTTCAAAGAAATTTTAACTTTTTGTTTACTTTCATTACAAAAAAGTAAATATTCCAATAGCACATAGGCACTCAACTGTAATATTATATCGGCGGTTAGTTGATATATCGTTAAGATGAAGCATTTAGATAAGATGTTATTTTCTGTTTTTCGTAAATATGTTAGAAAAAATTCTATTTCGTCGATATTTTTGATGATTTTCGGAGCAATAATCTGTGTTTTCGTGGGAATCGATGATGGCGAGGCTATAGATCTGTACATTCAAAAGTTGCAGTCGCTGTCAGAACATAAAATTCACGTGAACCAAATTATGTCCATAAGAAATTTTTATCTGCATAATAATAACAGGCATCCTCCCAAAGAGCATCGACATATGACGCGTCACGAATTCAATAAGAAAAAATCCGAATTAAAACAAAAATGGGAGGCGCAGTACAGTATGGTTTGGCCGAAGCTGACCATCACGAAAAAGGGAACCACAAAGAGTTTTGCTTTTGAGGCACACCACATAATTCCGATAAATGCCGGAGGAGTCAACCATTGGTGGAATATTACTCCGCTGAGCCCGAGAGGTCACAAATTGTTGCACAGCTCTACGGAAGAAAAAGCCTGTTTTTCTCATAATCTGCTTGAACAAAAATATTTGAGATTTGTTTTGAAAATCGAAGGTTTGTATAAGAAAAATTTCAAAAATTACATCCCGAAGTCAAGGTTTGTTCCCGGCCAATTTTCTTTTTGATAAACTCTGTTGCTCGGACGTTAACCTTTTCTTAACACTTATCCACCGAAACTGTGGATAAAGTTGTGGATAACTCTGTGGATTATCTTATTTTTTAGTGTTTGCTCAGAGCTGCCCAAAAATTCAGCACTTTTGAAGAGCATTCGGAGACAAATTTATAACACATTGAAAAACAACAACATTTTTATGGAAAATAAAATTTTTAAATAATTCAGAGGGTTGTTTCCTCTCAAATTTACACGAATTTTTAGTTGTTTGATTTTATTGGATAATCTGTGGATAACTTTTTTGCAGATCCGTGAATCAAAAATAAAATTAATCTGTTAAAATACATTTTAATATTACTTATCCGCCAATTCTCGAATAGCTGCCGAATAATTGTCGCTCCTGAAAATATAAGATCCCGACACACAGGACGCCGCTCCCATTTGTTCGCACGCTTTCGCGGTATCGGAATTAATTCCCCCGTCTACACAAATCTCTATATCGTCGGATATCATCTCCGCAACGTCTCGAATCTTTTCCAATTGCGAATACAAAAAGGATTGCCCCGCACGTCCCGGATTCACCGTCATTACCAAAATCACATCCACGACATCCATTATGTATTGTATAAAATCCGGAGCTGTTGATGGAGTTAATGCGACTCCTGCCCGGCATCCGCAAGACTTGATAAAATTCAACGCAGCATGCAGATGGGCGGTAGCTTCCGCGTGTATTGTGATAATATCCGCTCCGGCCTTGGCAAAATTTTCTATGTGATTTTCAGGATTCGCCACCATCAAATGAACGTCAAAAATCTGACTGGTAATTTCTCTGTGTGCCTTGATTATCTGAGCCCCGAAAGTAATGGAATTAACGAAATTTCCGTCCATAACATCCCAATGAATGCCATCGGCCTCCGCGAGCTCCCGCAACTCATCCCCCAAACAACAAGGATTTGCAGACAACATAGACGGATAGACTTTCATTTCATTCTCCAACGCTTTACAATTGAAATTGTTACTCATATTCTATGAATAATCAAGCTTTGGTTCAAATTTACGAGGAGGTCAGATGAAGATTGTTTCTTGGAACGCCAATTCGATAAGGGCACGATTGGATAGTTTTGCGAAGCTGGCGGAGATTTATAATCCTGACATCATTTTACTACAGGAAACTCGCGTTGAAGATAATCAATTTCCGCGCGAAGCGATAGGAGACCTTGGGTATAATCTTGCGACCAAAGGACAAAAAGGGCGGAACGGTGTGGCGATCTGTTCGAAATATCCGATAGAAGAAGTATATTCCGATTTTTGCGAAGAAGCTCGCTACATCGAAGCCTTCACCGGCGGAATTTTTGTCGCTTCGATTTATGTTCCCAACGGTCATGAAGTGGATTGTCCTCAGTATTATTACAAGTTGGAATTTTTAAAAAATTTGATTAATTATTTGGAGAAATTTCGCGATGAAGTTTTCATTATGGGCGGAGATTTCAATGTCGGACCTTATCCGCAAGACATCTATATAAAGGGATACGACGGCATCGCAGGAAGCCAGCGCGAAAGAGATGCGATCGCGGAAATTCGCTCCGCCGGATACAAGGATATGCTGGAAAATGGCGGATATACTTGGTGGAGCTACCGACAGCGCGGATTCAAAAAGGATAACGGATTTCGCTTAGACCAATTTTATATGAACTCGCATTCACAAAAGTTGTTCAAAGACGGAAAAGTTTTGCTCGATATCCGAACACTGGAACGCCCATCAGACCACGCCCCAATTATGTGCGAAATTGATAGATAACTTTTCAAAATATCTATTGCTTTTCACTTAAGTACGATATTATACGGTTGCTTTTTTAATAGAGGGATTTTATGAAAAATTATATGTTGTTTGTTCTTATAGTAGGTTTGTATTACTTGGACAATGCCACTTCGATGGTACCAAATCAAACACGCGCAAACGCCCATTCTCAAGAGACGTATTTTACATCCAATTTCGATAACTCAGATGAGGCAGACAAAAGAATACAGGGAAAAAAATATAAATTCGATACGGAGGGAAATGTACTAGAAGCAGCTAAAAAAGCAAATGAAAAATCTCTCAATATCTTTCAAAAATTACTCATCGGAGGTTTTTGCGGAATTGCATACACTTTAGCAATGGATTCACGTCAAAGAAAGTTAATATCTCCAGCAATGACGGAAATTTTGTTGAGAAACGAGCATATATCATTAAACGAAATACTATATTCAGATGAGGTTAATGGAATTACCTTTGAAGGAACAGAAAAACATTGGGCAGATTTTTCAACAAATGCAAATAATGGAAACAAAACATCATTTGCTGCGATAATGGATCTTTAGAAAAAAGATGCTTGCCGTATTTATCAGCCGTAGTTAAATCCTATTTTTATCTAAATTTCTGAAAAAACCACTGGCGCGTACAGAGTTTTTTTGATATATATGTGCTTAGTGTTCCTCGGTAGCTCAGTTGGTAGAGCAAGTGGCTGTTAACCACTGGGTCGGCGGTTCGAGCCCGTCCCGAGGAGCCATTTTTTTATCCGAACAAAAACAACCAAAAGCAGGTGTTGACGTTATGAGCATTCATCCAAAAGCAAAGCACAACATGTCTATGATCAATACCGCCGATCGTCCCTATCTGAATTGGCTAGCAAACGGGGTGAAAAAAGCAGAAGGACGAATCAACAGTCCGAAATACAGAATGATGCAAGTCGGAGATACTATTTCGTTCTGTGACAATGAAACTGGTCAATATATCTACGGAAGGATCAACTTTAAACACGAATATAACTCTTTCGAAAAAATGTTATCAACAGAAGGCGTAAGCAATATGCTGCCATTTTTGGAAGATCACGAATTGTCCGATGGCATTGCCGTTTATAATGCCTTTCCGGGAGCTTCAAGGGTTCGAGAGTTCGGCTGCGTGGCAATCGGAATCAACGTCACGAAATTCAATTTATCAAAAACCAAATAACGTATTACACTCCGCAGGCAACTCTTCTATTTCTGAATAAATTATCGTAAAATTGCGGGCAGTGGAGTTGTTTCGGAAATACAATGGCAAAAAACGAAAGGGTTTTCTATTGTTCAGAGTGCGGAGCCAGATATCCCAAGTGGCTCGGTCGGTGCGAGGACTGCGGTCAATGGAATACTATCGCTGAAGATGTTCCCAGCAGAGAGAAAACCATCTTCGGAAAGGATCACATCGAATTCCAAGGGCTATCCGCTGAGGGAAAATCTACCCGAAGAATAAAAAGTGGATTGGCGGAATTCGACAGAGTTTTGGGAGGTGGCGCCGTTCCCGGATCTGTTGTGTTAATCGGAGGAGAACCAGGCATCGGGAAATCTACAATACTTTTGCAAATCTTGGCGGCGTTTTCCGAAAAACATCGCTGCGTTTACATCTCCGGAGAAGAGTCCGCCGAGCAAATTTGCCTCAGAGCCGAGCGTTTGGGCCTTTCGTCATCAAATGTAAAACTGGCCTGCGAAACTAACGTGGATGTTATCATCTCTTCGGTCGGAAGTGACACGGATTTTTTGGTAATCGATTCCATACAAACATTATGCTGCAAAAGTATTGATTCAATCCCCGGTACAGTGAACCAACTGCGTACCTGCGCATACGCATTAATCAATTTCGCAAAAACAACAAGTACGACAGTTTTCCTTGTCGGGCATGTGACCAAGGACGGCGTAATCGCCGGACCAAAAATCTTGGAGCATATGGTCGACTGCGTTTTATACTTTGAGGGAGAAAAAGGGAATTCCTGCCGCATTTTGAGAACGGTAAAAAACAGATACGGTTCCTGCGACGAACTCGGAATTTTCGAAATGAGTCAGTCGGGATTAGTAAACATCGAAAATCCTTCCTCTTTGTTCTTGACTTCAAGATCCGATAATGTGCCCGGCACCGTGACATTCGCCGGCATGGAAGGCACTCGCCCTATGTTAGTGGAGGTGCAATCCCTGGTATCAAAAAGTTATCTTACATCTCCTCGTCGGACAGTGATTGGATGGGATATAAATCGTCTGTTTATGATATTGGCGGTGCTGGAATCCAAAACAAAAATATCTTTTTCAGATAGAGACGTTTACCTCAGCATTGTCGGTGGACTGAAAATTTCCGAACCAGCATGCGACCTCGCCGTTGCATTGAGTCTGTTATCATCAAGAAAAAACATTGTAATTCCAAACGGAATCTGCTCCATCGGAGAAATAGGATTAACGGGAGAAATCAGATCCGTTCCGAAGTGCGTGGAAAGAGTAAAAGAATCTTCGAAATTGGGATTCAGACACATTATTCTTCCGGGGTTATCGAACATAGATGGAAAAGATTTTCCCGAAGTAAAATTCAAAAGAGTGAATACAATAATTGATTTGGTCGCTTTCTTGGGAGAGGAAATGAGGAATGACGAGTAGTTTTTTCAATCCGCTGGATTATTTCTATATATCGTTGGTATTGATTTCGTGTTTGGTCGGAATTTTCAGGGGATTTGTTAAAGATTTCTTCAGCACCTGCTCTTGGCTGGGAAGCGGATTCATTACAACATTTACATTTCCGTATTTCGCCGAATATATCCAAAAAAATGAGATAATACTCGATCCCACCTACGCACAAATAGTCGCGGGAATTTTTTCCTTCAGCGTGATTTGGATCACCCTGCGAATGATAATCAATATTGTATCCCATACCGTAAAAAGCTCCATGCTTTCCGATTTGGACAGGGCCTTCGGAGCTCTTTACGGATTCGTTCGAGGATTTGTGATTCTTATCACCATTTGCATTTTCGCAATTATGTTTGATATGCTCGACATGAAGCGCGAGTCTATTGCGAATTCCAAAATAACCCCAATCTTAATCGACGTGACGGATTATCTTCTGCCTCACATAATAAGTGCGCAGAAATCCGATCGTAAATTCCCCCTGTATCAAAGCAACAAAAACATACTTTTTCCAGGGAACAGCGTACAACAGGCGAAACACCTTTCCAAAGGACAAATACACAAAAGTATAGAAATCTCGCAAAAACAAACAGAAGAGAGCAAAAGTTATCTCACCGATTTGATATCAAAATTTTTCGATAAAGAAAATACTTCAACAGAAACGTCGCAGTCGCATCAATCACGAAACCCTACGAAAATCAAAAACAAGGAATATAACGTACAATTCAGCGAAGTGGATTTAATAAAAGCCAGAGCTAAGAGAAAAGCTCAAAAAAAAGCCGAGAGAATCCGAAGAGATCTCATGAAAAGTCTTGACAATAAGCCGTGATAATGGTTTTCTATGTCTGAAGTTCGGAGAGATGGCCGAGAGGCTGAAGGCAACGGTTTGCTAAACCGTCATACGTTTGTAAAGGCGTATCGGGGGTTCGAATCCCCCTCTCTCCGCCAGTCGAATGCGGAAAGGTGGCCGAGTGGTTGAAGGCGCACCCCTGGAAAGGGTGTATGCGGGGAACCGTATCGAGAGTTCGAATCTCTCTCTTTCCGCCAATTTTATATTTCTACTCTCAAATCGGTAATTGATCTAAAAATAATAGCGGGGGAAAACCGAAGATCCTCGAAATTTTTCTACTTTTGTGATTCGATAAAACGTTGAAACTTCAATGGTGCGCCCCGTAGGATTCGAACCTACGACCTGCGGCTTAGAAGGCCGACGCTCTATCCAGCTGAGCTAGGGACGCACATTTCGCAGAGATATTAATACTAGATAGATCGGCTGATATCAAGAGGTTTTCCGGAATTTCGCGAAAAAATCTGACGCATTGCAAAACAATCTTTGCGGAAATCAACGACAGTCGAAAACCCATATATCTTATCATTTACCAGCTCGTTATTTTTTTACGAACTTATTCCCGATAGAGTTAAGGGAAAATACTTTGATAACTTAACCTCCTCCGCCGTCACTTCGAAATTGGCTTGCCACATTTCAACTCCTTCGGACAAACTCGATTGCACAATACCAAAAACCTCCTGATAATTGCTACTGCGACTAATTACTTTAAATCCCGGATTATCGTAAAGAAACACCAACAAGATAATGGCCCTTTGATTTGTCCGCAAGTTGTTCGCAAGGTCGGTCATATGTCTTACCAAGCGAGAAGTATCGGAAAATGGAGAGACTTTTCGAATATTCACATACTCCGGAATCGGCAACTGTATATCCTGCAGCGGAGTTTTTACCTCCAGATAGGTATCGCCAACCAAAAAATCCAGTTTTGATTTTCCCAACACCTTCTCTCGCAAAACTTTGCCCTCAACATGAATCATATCCTTAAAACCGCTGTTGTTTAGATAATATTCCACATATCGGTTGGAAGCGTTTTGATTTATACCGATCCAAGATTTTATTTTATCCTCAGGACGATTCAAAGAAACCGCCTCAACGGTATAACGAGTTGAACGGGCCAAATTCTCACTTGGAGACAACAAACACGGCCGCCCAACTATTTCGAAAGTCCCTATCCTACCCGTCGTCGGACAGTGACAACGTTCTGCAACGCCATTGATTTCCGCAAACATTACAAACTGACCTCTCCTGCCCAGAATTTTTCCCTCGATCAACGGATGCGAAAATTTCATCAATATCTTCCCTTCAATGACGTCTGACTTACATACGTCGGACCGATTTAATATTGGAACAAGCGCGCAGAGCTGCTTGGATTTCACCCAAACGAATCATATCTGTAACTTTTATATCGATCAGCAAGCTGAAAAAATCGCTGGAACGATGTTCTATTTTCAGATTTGCGATACTTCCGCCGTTGGAACTGATGATATTCGTGACCAGCGCGAAGCTTTCCTGTTTATTAAGCATTACTATGCGTAGGCGTGCGATAAACGAGGCACCTTCGTCGTTTTCCTGACTCCATTTTACTTTAATAAAGTTCTGACTTACCTGATTTTCCAATTGACTGCAACTTGTCACATGGATTTCCAACCCTTTCTTCGGCTGAATAACTCCGATGATTTTATCACCCATTATCGGGTGGCAACATTCTGCGAAATGAACAGCAATTCCCGGAACGTAATCTATCAAACAAATGGAAGCGTCCCCGTACAGATTCATATTTTCTTCGGAAGGCAACGCAACTCTTATGGCATTCGGAAGGATCAATCCCCTACCCACCTTCGAATAAAAGTCGTTAAGCTTTTCGCAATTGAACTTTCTCAGATTTATCAAATTTTCGCTAAAGTTAATGCAGGCATTATCGAACACATATTTGGTAAGATGGAACCCCAGGGAAATGTATTCTCCCTGCTCCTGAGAACGGATAAATTTTCTGATACAGGAATGAGCCTTTCCCGTAACCACGAAGCTGTCCCACGATGCTTCCGGATGCTGATACGGTGAAGTCAAAATATCAACGCGGTCTCCGTTGCGTAACACTGTTTTGAGCGGCACCATTTTTTCGTTAATTCTCACCCCGATACATGTGTTGCCGATTTCGGTATGAATTTCATAGGCAAAATCCACCGCCGTCGCGCCCTTCGGCAGGGTTATTAAATCGCCTTTGGTCGTGAAGCAAAAAACCTCGTCTTCAAACATTTCCAACTTCGAATTGTCCATTATCTCGTTGGCACTTCCGGAATTCTGAAGAATAGCGATAAGACTCTTTATCCAGTTATAACTCTTCGGATCATTTCCTCCGGCGACAATATCTCCATTCTTATAGGACCAATGAGCTGCGATACCTTCCTCCGCAACTCGATGCATTTCTTCCGTTCGGATTTGAACCTCAACCGGCTGCTTAAACGGACCTATCACCGTCGTATGCAAAGAACGATAATTATTCAATTTCGGAATACTGATGTAGTCTTTGAATCGACCCGGCATAATCTGGAAATTTGTGTGTATAACACCCAACGCCATGTAGCACTGCTCAACGGTCCGAACAATCACTCGGAAAGCAATAATGTCGTGGATTTGCTCCAAATTAACATTTTGCTTTTGCATTTTCTTCCAAATGGAATAAGCCGTCTTTTCTCGTCCTGTAATGGTCGCATGAATTCCCGAATCCGAAAATACTTTTCTCAAAGCCAAAATCGTATTCTCCACAAAATGCTCATCCTGGCTGCGAATCAGATCCAACTTCTGCGTAATAATTCTGTATTCGTTCGGATGTAAATTAAAAAACGCAATGTCTTCAATTTCATCTTTAATTACATTCATACCGACACGCTCCGCCAGCGGCGCATATATTTCCAGAGATTCAAGAGCTATACGTTTTCTTTTGTCGGACGAAGGTATATAATTCAAGGTTCTCATATTGTGGAGTCGATCAACCAATTTTACGACGAGAACCCTTATATCTTGGGTAATTGCTATTAGGAATTTTCTGAAATTTTCTGTCTGGCGAACCTGTGACGAAGTATAACTAATCTTAGATAACTTGGTAACTCCTTCTATCAGAAAAGCTATTTCCGTCCCGAAAATCTCACCGATTTCTTCAAAACTGACATTGGTATCTTCTATGACATCGTGAAGGAGTCCCGTAACGACAGTTGCTACATCCATGTGCAGCTCTGCCAAAATCCTGGCCACCTCCGCGGGATGATAGAAATACGGCGAACCGGAAGCCCTCTTCTGCATGCCATGAGACTCCATCGCAAAGATGTAGGCCTTACGAATTAAATCCTCATTTGCGTCCGGATCATATGTGCGAACTAAATCTATCAACTGCGAAGAAGTATACATTATCCCTAAATAACTAACGTAGAAATTATATCATAATCGGCTAATTCCGTAAGTATTTTTATGGCGAAAAGCCGTCCGATTTGTGTTAAAAATATATACGGTTATTTGGGAAGCAAAAAATGCGAATCTTGGGAATTGATCCGGGCTTGCATATTACCGGCTGGGGTGTAATAGATTACGACGGATATCATCTGAAACATGTTTCTCACGGAACTATCGTCACGAAAGCAGAGAATTCCATCAGTTTCAGACTGAATAAAATTTACAAAGATCTGTCGAATGTAGTTGAAGATTTCGCCCCCACGGAAGTCGGCATTGAGCAGGTGTTCGTCAACAGCAACCCGAATTCCTCCCTGAAACTAGGAATGGCGCGCGGTGCCGCCATATGTTGCGCGGGAGTTTTGGGACTGTCGGTGTCTGAATATACTCCGAACAAAGTAAAAAAGTCAGTAGTGGGAGTTGGACATGCCACGAAAGATCAGGTATCGACAATGGTACAGATTTTGCTCAATTGCGGAGCGGTAAAACTTGATGCTGCCGACGCTTTGGCCATCGCCATTTGCCACGCTCATAACCGAGGAATTCCAAACAATGTTTCTTTAAGGAGTGGGACGTATGATTAGTTACTTAAAAGGTTCTGTGGAAGAAGTCGGAGAAAATCTCTTAATTCTGGATGTCAACGGCGTGGGATATTCTCTCATTTGCTCGTCTCGGACAATCAGTGAAGCGCAAGAACACGGAGGAATTGTGAAATTGCACACAGTTTTGAATGTTCGCGAAGACGCCTGGACCCTATTCGGCTTTTATTCGGATAAAGAAAGATTCTGGTTCAACAAGCTGAATTCCGTGCAAGGAGTCGGTGGAAAAGTTGCTATTTCGATTCTTTCGGCATTGTCGGAAGATGACATCTACAACGCGTTTCTAACCGAGGACAAAAATATGTTCACCCGGGCAGACGGAGTCGGAGCGAAGCTGGCGACGAGAATAATTTCCGAATTGAAAGATAAAGTCGTCGGAAAAGTCGACTTAAATATGACTGTTGGAACTCAAATTCCGCAGTCCAACACCGTCAATGACGTAATTTCCGCTCTCGTAAATTTGGGATATCAAAAACCTGATATTTTACGAACAATTTCAACGATCGAAATTGACAACGACCCCCAATTTGATACACTTTTGAGGCAGATATTGGGCAAACTTTCGGCTGGGGTTTAGAATGATCGAGGAATTAGATGCAACGATAGATGATATTAACGAATATTCTTTGCGTCCGACCAGCTTGCGGGACTTCATCGGTCAGTCGTCAGTCAAAGAAAATCTGAAGATTTTTATCGAATCCGCTAAAAAAAGAAATATCGCAATGGATCACGTGCTCTTTTTTGGACCTCCTGGATTGGGGAAAACAACTCTGTCACAGATTGTTTCCAAAGAATTGGGTGTCGGGTTTAAAGCGACTTCTGGACCGATTTTGGCGAAGGCAGGAGATTTGGCTGCAATTCTAACGAATTTGAAGGAAAGAGACGTGCTTTTCATCGATGAAATTCACCGTATGAATCATCTCGTCGAAGAGGTACTTTACCCCGCCATGGAGGATTTCCAGCTGGATTTGATGATCGGAGAAGGACCTGCAGCACGTTCCGTAAGAATTGATTTACCGCATTTTACTCTGATCGGAGCAACTACACGATCGGGAATGCTGTCGTCCCCGCTGCGAGACAGATTCGGTATTCCGCTACGATTGGAATTCTACACCGAAAAAGAGTTAAAAATCATAATCGTAAAAAATGCAGAGATTTTAGGAATTAATATCGCCGATGAAGGAGCAAGCGAAATTGCTAAGCGTTCTCGTGGCACTCCGAGGATCGCAGGACGCTTGCTGAAAAGGGTTCGAGATTTCGCAATTGTGCACAATTCGGAAATCATTGACAGGCACATTGCCGATCTTGCATTGAATCGCTTAGATGTAGATGCCAGTGGCTTGGATTCGATGGACAGAAAATATCTGAAATGCATACTTGAATTTTATGACGGAGGTCCCGTCGGTGCAGATACTCTGGCGGCGGTCCTTTCGGAAAAAAGAGAAACTTTGGAGGAAGTTATCGAGCCGTACATTCTACAGCGCGGATTGGTACAACGTACGGCGCGCGGTCGAGTGCTCACAATGGAAGGTTACAAATATCTGGGAGCAGTTCCAAGAAAACAAGAATTATGTGAAGGAGACTTATTTTAATGATGGGAGCAGAAGAAGCGACAATGGTTGCTAATCAAGGACTTTCGATGTTCAGCCTTTTTGCACAGGCGTCGTGGGTCGTAAAATCGATAATTGTTCTTTTGATTGGGTGTTCATTCTGGAGCTGGACAGTCATGTTCGCGAAATTCACAATGTTGTCCAAACTCAAAAAAAATGCAAATCGTTTTGAAGACGCATTTTGGAACTGCGGATCCATAGATGTATTTTTCGAAAACATCAACGCGAAATCGGACGATCCTTTCGTATCGGTCTTTATCACCGGAATGAAAGAATGGAAGCGCGCCAAAGAAAAAATCAAGACAACAATCGGCGGTATCTCTTTGGGAGACAGAGTTGTCAGAGTTATGGAAGTCACCGTCGGGCGCGAAATCGATTACCTGGAGCAACATTTGGGATTTTTGGCCACCGTGGGATCCACCGCCCCGTTCGTTGGGTTATTCGGCACAGTATGGGGAATCATGAACAGCTTTGAAGCTATCGGAATTTCTCAGAACACAAACTTGGCAGCAGTCGCTCCCGGAATTGCTGAAGCGTTATTCACAACCGCTCTCGGATTAATTGTCACTATTCCCGCAGTGGTTGCTTATAACAAAATTGCTAACGAAATCAATCGTTACCGTACTCGGCTGGAAGCCTTTGTTGATGAATTTTCCGCAATAATTTCCCGCCAGATGGAAGATTCGGAGGACTAAATGGCGCGCCAAAATAAAAGATCCGCCAAAAAAACTCTCATGAGCGAAATGAATGTCACTCCGATGATCGATGTGATGTTGGTGTTGTTGATCATTTTCATGGTCGCCGCGCCTTTGTTAACGGTCGGAGTGAAAGTCAACCTTCCGGAAGCAAACGCTCCTAGTGTCGAATCTCAGGAAAAGCCGATTGTTGTTTACATCGACGCCGAACGAAAAGTTTACGTCGGGGAAATCGAAGTGGATGTCGAAACCATCGCAGCAAAATTAAAAGCCATTGCCGGAGAAACTGATTCAAAGATATTCGTACGAGGAGATAAGTCCTTGCCTTACGGCGTAATTATGGAACTTATGGGAAAAATCAGCAGTTCGGGATTTAAAAAAGTTGTTTTGGTAACAGAATTGCCAAAAGCCAAGGGAAAACATGTCGTCCGAAAATAAAAATCTGATAAAAGCAGGATTAGCATCAGCGACGTTGCACGGTCTGATAGTATCGTTCGGATTTCTGAACATTTTCGAGCCGCGAATTGAAAATAATATGTTTCTGAACATCGAGCTGGCAGGAGCTGCCGAAATGCAACAGGCCTTGAAGGATTTTAATAATGGTCCGATAATTGAAGAACCTCAACCGAAATCTGAAATTATTCCGCCAAAAGAACTCCCGCCTGAAGAGGCTCGGCCGAAACTACCGGAGCCGGAGGAAATCAAGCAACCTGAGCCGTTGCCCGAACAGCCTGTTCCGCAACCTGTCCCTAGATATGAGGAAATTCCGGAAGAACAATTGGTAAAAGGTCCTAGTATTGTCGAACCCGAGCCAGAGCCCGAGAAAGAACCGGAGATTGAAGAACAGCCACAGGAGTTGGGAGAATCTTTACCTGCAGAACTGAAAGATGAAGAAGCTTTACGGATAGAAAAGCTCGAGCAGGAAAAGTTAGAGAAAGAGAGACTCGAAAGAGAAAAAGCTGAAAATAAAAGACAAGAAAAACTCCAAAAAGAACGCGAAGAAAAACGACGCCTTGAGAAAAAGAAAAAAGAAGCCATACGCCGAAGGAAAAAACGACTGGAAGCAATAAAAAGAATCGAAAAAAAGAATAAGGAGAAGAAGAAGCGATTAGCAAAAATCGCAGATGCGGTCAAGAAGAACAACAACGCCAAGAAAAAACAAGATGATTCTTTTTCCAAAATGTTGAAAAGTGAAAAGAAAACGCTGGGCAGATTTTCCGGAAGCAAAGGCAATGTGGGATCAGGTAACGGAAACGGGCTCGGTTCCTACGGAGATGGCATGGGGTTTGTCGACAGCGATGCCGCAATTATCAGCAATCAAATTATTCCTCACTGGGTCGTCGCTGGAGGAGTCAAAAATGCCGAATCTCTGATAATCCGCATAAGAATAAAAGTAAAAGATAATGGAGAAGTTCCAGCCTCATCTATAGAAATTCTCGACAAAGACAGATATAATTCCAACAGTGTGTTTAAGTCCGCGGCAGATAGCGCGAAAAGGGCAATTTTGAGAGCTAGTCCGTTGAAAATACCCGCAGAGAAAATGCATATATTTAGAGATTTTGAAATTAGTTTTAACACAGATAAAGCCTTAGGAGTTAGAAAATGACCTCTTTTATCAAGAAAATAGTTTTTGTATGTTGCGTATTTGTGTTTTCAATTTGTGACGCTCGGGAAAAAGCAAACACTAAGCGTGTATTATCTGACTTCATTCGCAATGAAGTCGGTATTAAATCCAGTACTAAATCAACTGATCGTGTGGTCGTTAATATTAACGAGGGAGTCATGAAGCCCGTTAATATAGCATTACATCTTAACGACGGGGTAGCTTCATTGAAATCCAGGTTTTTATCTGTCGTTTCAAACGATCTGCAAAATACTGGATTATTTCGGATAATTCCCAACGATGCTTTCATGCAAAACTTGAATGGAATCAGTCAAGCTCCGAATTTCCCCCTATGGAAGACCATCAATGCCGAATATCTCATGAATGCAGAAGCGAAACTCGTCAACGAAAAATTCGCCATCGAATTTGCCCTTTATGATGTTTCTTCATCAGAAAAAATTAAAGTCTTTGCCGTTTCGGGAGACCTTAAAGAGTGGCGAAAAATCGCTCACATGGTATCCAATACCATCTATGAAAGAATCGTCGGAGAATCGGGGTATTTTGATACAAAGGTTTTATACGTTGCGACTGAGAAAACCAAGCAAGGACTAAAAAGGCATCGTCTGGCAATCATGGATCAGGACGGACATAATCATCAATACCTGACCAGCGGCAATACCATAGTTTTAACGCCAAGATTGTCACCTAACGAAAAAGAATGTGCATTTTTCTCGTACAAAGAGAAAATTGTTAATGGGCGTCGCATTCCGTTGAGCGCTCGAATCTACCGATACGATTTGCAAAATAAGAGGATAAAGCAAGGACTGAATTTCAAGGGACTGAGTTTCAAGGGAAGAATGACCTACGCACCAAGATACTCTCCTGACGGAAAAAATTTAATATTCAGCCTTTCGGAAAAAACAGAAAGAGGTCGGGTTGTTTCCTCGATTTTCAGATATAACATTAATACTCAGGAACTTGTAAGAATCACCGATGCGAGAAAGTTTTTCTGTATCGACACGTCCCCTTGCTATTCACCTGATGGAAAATACATCGTATTCAACTCAGACCGCGGAGGCAATCAGCAGCTTTTCATCATGAATGCTGACGGATCAAACGTAAGAAGATTATCCTACGGAAAAGGACGATACGCCACACCGGTTTGGTCTCCGAGAGGTGACTGGATTGCGTTTACGAAATTCGGACGTGACGGCTTTTTCATCGGTGTAATTCGTCCGAACGATACAGATGGCTCGACCGAAAGAATGTTAGCCTCGGGATATTTTGTGGAAGGACCGACCTGGGCGCCAAACGGTCGAGTGGTAATGTACTCTCAGCAGGATTACGGCCACCGTGAAAAGATCTACAGTGTTGATATCACCGGATACAACAAGCGTTTGGTCAAAACTCCAGGCAACGCAATCGATCCGGAATGGTCAACAAAAGCGAATTTGAATTAGTAGTTTTGGCGTGGGCGAGCAGGTTTTCAAACGCTCGCTCTGCTCGTCTTTCGAAATATTTCATTAATCGGTTGTTGTTTTTTCGAGTTCTCATATCTTTCCATAACATTTTTCATGATCCGTTCCAGGGTAAAATTTTTTAAAAAAATTTCATGAGATTGTCGTGCTAACTCTATTGCCTTTTGCGGATGAGAAAGAATCCATTTCATATGTGCATCAATTTGTTTGAACATTTCTTCAGAAGATTTATCTCTGTCTATATACAATACGGAATCTCCAAAATTCTTGACGATAAAAGGAAGTCTATCCGTAATAACAACGGTCGAAGCCGCAATCGCTTCAAAAATACGAGCAGTCGGTATATCATCTTTGAAATGCCCCACACTGTGCAATACCAGAGCAACTCCGCTTTTTCTCATAGCATCTAAAATCGTATTTTCTCCGTAAGGGATAAAACCTTTGTAAGAATTTAAACCAAAACTCTTGGTCCCATACAAATCAAAATATCCCGTGTTATCAAGAAGTTTATATAACTTAGCAACATCCCGTGATCTGTATCTATCCCAAGAATCGCCCCCGAAAAATAAACGAGTTTTCGGGCTATCACAAAATTTTGTAGAATGAACCGAAAAGAAAAAAGGAACTATTGGTCCATTCGGGTATAATTTTTTCACTTTTTCTTCAGGTACAACTGAAAGTATCGCATCATATTTTTTTTTGATCTGAGGAATATCTTTATGAACAATTAAATAGTTATATGAATTTTTAGGACAAAAAATATTTTGATCAGAACATATAAAAACGTCAGTAAAAACACTGAGCATTTTTATCAACTTATCGCTATATACACAAATAGGAGTATATCCCAAATTCTTGAGAACCGAACACATGTATCTCTGAGCTTGCCTTTCTCCTATACCTCCTATGGATGATACCAACACCCGTTTCCCTTTGTTTTTTATAAAATCGGATATATTCGACTCTGGTAAATACAAAATGAGAGATAATTGTTGGAACGATGGCAACTGTATTGATAATATACCTCTGGACAGGATCATTGTAAAAAAGCAGATCAAACAAAAAAATAACGCAACTTTATATCTATAATTTTTTGATTTAAAAAAAAAATTACCTATTCCTTTAGAAACTCTACGATCTATCTTGAATTTCATTTCTCTTCTCTATAACTATAGTAATTCCTATCGAAACTTTATTAACAAAAGATTAATACCTTGGAGATCATATGACGTTTTCATTCATTTTCCAGCGGATGAGTTTTTTCGTAAATTTTCAACAGATTGTAGTAGTCGATGTCCGTATAGATTTGAGTGCTTTCCAGGGATTCGTGTCCCAACAGTTCCTGAACCGAACGAAGATCCGCTCCCTTTTGAACCAAATGAGTTGCAAAGCTGTGCCGAAAAGCGTGAGCACTTGAGTGTTCGGGCAATTCATTGAGAATTTGCAACTTCTTCAGACGAATATCCACCACCGAAGCACACAATTTCTTACCCTTTGCTCCGAGAAACAAAAATCCGTCGTTCAAATCATAGGGGCAAGTGTTAATGTAGGTCTTAATCCTCTGCAAAGTTATCGGAAACAGCAGCACTACTCGATCTTTCTTCCCCTTCCCTCTTATTTTCATTTCCTGTTCAATGTCTTTTGTTTTGATATTCAGGGCTTCGCTAATTCTTAACCCCGTTGAATAAAGCAACGTATAGAGAGCTCGATCGCGATTTGTCACCCACTGCGGATCATTTTCAAAATAAAACTCCTGATTGAGAAATTCCATAATGTTGTCTTCGGGAATTGGTTTCGGAAGTAATTTCGACAGCTTCGAGCGCCGCACCGAATCGATAACTTTCATGTCCAGCAGATTTAATTTAGCGAGATAATAAAAAAACGATTTTACGGACGACAGGGCTCGAGCATTGGAACGAGCGGACAGATCTTTTTCGACTCGATTTGAAAACCAAGCACGGAAATCCGCCAACTTCAAATTTTTCAAAATTTCCAAATCGATTACAGCATTTTCATGCTCATTCAAAAAATTCAAAAAATCGAACAAATCTCGGCGGTAACAAATTATAGTATGTTTTGAATAGCACAATTGAACTTCCAACTGTGTCAGCCAATCTTGCATCAACTTTTGCAAATCTTCATTAACCCTTCCCTGCATGTTCGAAATTCCGATTTTCCTACAGTCACGCACACCATTCTATACCCGATCGTGTCTAATTGCACCCCACAAGACTATGGCAGTTATTTCGAGAATATGCTAGAATTTTACGTTTCTTGTATCGAAAAGGAATTTGATGTACAGAATCGAAGAGAGAATCATTTCTTGGTGTAATGGACTACTGAAAAGGTTTGGAGGGCGCAACCTCATTATATCGATTCCTTACGTTTGGATCTTCTTGTTTTTCATCTGTCCGTGTCTGATTTTAATAAAAATCAGTTTTTCCGAAGAGATTTTATCGACCCCTCCCTATACATCGATTGTTGATTGGATTTCGGGGGCAACTTTGCAAGTTCGTCTAAACCTGGGAAACTACCTGACATTGTTTACCGACGAAATGTATATGGAAGGATTTGCTACATCGATCTTAATTGCTGGGGCTTGTACAATTTGCTGCCTGGTCTTGGGATTTCCGATGGCTTACGCGATTGCGAGATCTTCAGAAAAATACCGATCAATCCTGCTGATGCTCGTTGTACTGCCGTTTTGGACTTCGTTTTTGATTCGAGTATACGCCTGGATAGTACTACTGAGTCCCGCCGGAGTCATAAACAACATTTTGATAAAACTTGGATTGATTTCTGCGCCACTTCCCCTGATGAACAACACTTACGCGGCGTGCTTGGGAATTGTCTATGCATACCTGCCCTTCATGATATTACCTTTGTACAGCGCCATCGAAAAAATCGACTACTCCTTGATGGAAGCAGCTTACGACTTGGGATGTACTCCGTTAAAAGCATTTTTCGCAGTGATTGTTCCGCTCGCAATGCCGGGAATTTTTGCTGGATCCGCATTGGTGTTCGTTCCAGCAATCGGAGAATTCGTAATTCCGGAATTACTGGGCGACGCGCAAACTCTCACCATCGGTCGTTTGGTTTGGAACGAGTTTTTCTGTAATCTTTCGTGGCCGACGGCGGCAGCTCTGTCGATAATTTTGTTGATCTTCGTCGTTTTGCCTATAGTTCTCGCCCAACGACAAAAAGAACTGGTATCTACAAAGGAGCAGCAACAGTGAGATTTTCATGGTCGAAATTTTTCCTGTTCGTCGGTTACATGTTTCTCTACATTCCGCTGCTGTGTATCGTGATTTACTCCTTCAATGAGTCGCGATATCTCAGTACTTGGGGCGGATTTTCGGTAAAGTGGTATCAGGCTTTAATCTCCAACAAAATTATTTTGCACGCTACATGGACCAGCCTGAAAGTTGCGGGAATTTCAGCAACCATTTCCGTAATTTTGGGAACAATGGCAGCACTGGTGATAACTCGGTTCGGAAGATTCAGGGGAAAAAGTTTGTTTGTGGGATCGATCACCTCCCCATTGGTTATGCCGGAGGTCATCATGGGATTGTCCTTGCTCATGTTGTTTGTAGGTATGAAAAAAATCCTCGGGTGGCCGGACCGCGGAATCATGACCGTCATAATCGCGCATACCACTCTGACTTTGTCCTACGTCACGATGGTCGTTCAATCTAGGTTGCAAGATCTGGATAAGTCCGTAGAAGAAGCCGCATTGGACTTGGGAGCTTCTCCGCTGAAGGTTTTCTTCGTTATAACTTTACCGATGATAGCCCCGTCCATTATTTTGGGATGGCTGCTGGCCTTCGCTCTATCTCTTGATGATGTTGTGATAGCCAGTTTCGTGGCAGGTCCAGGAGCAACAACTTTGCCGATGGTGATTTTCTCCAGTTTGCGCTTCGGAATATCTCCGGAGGTCAATGCTTTGGCAACTATTTTGATCGCTGCATTATCAGTGGGAGTGGTAATGGCGGCAATTGCTATTTATAAAAGGAAAATTCAAAAGGAGAGAGGAAATGAGACCCTACGTTATAGTTCTGGGAAATGAAAAAGGTGGAACGGGAAAGTCCACCATAGCGATGCATGTCGCGGTCTATCTTTTGAATCAGGGATTTAAGGTAGGAACAATCGACATCGATGCAAGACAGGGGACTTTTACCAGATATTTCGAAAATCGAAAAAACAACAGCTCCGGGAACATAAAATTATCCGAACATTTTGCAATTTTCAAAGATTCTTCGGAATCCAGTATTGAAGCCGCTCAAGGAAAAGATACGGAGTCAATAAAAAATGCCTTCGAAAAATTGAAAGCTTGTGATTTTCTCGTAATTGATACCCCGGGAAATGATACTTTTTTGTCCAGGACTGTACACTCATATGCGGACACATTGATTACTCCAATAAATGAGAGTCTTATCGATATTGATGTATTGGTTCGCGTAAACAAGGGTGATTCTCATACAATGAAGCCAAGTATTTATGCTGAAATGGTTTGGGAACAACGCAAATCACGTGCAATTCGCCGTGAAAAACCTATTGATTGGATAGTCGTGAAAAACAGAATGTCGCCATTGTATTCTAATAACAGAAAAAATGTTGATACCATTTTGGAAGCTCTTTCTCGAAGACTCGGATTTAGGTTGAGCAACGGATTTTGCGAGCGAGTTATTTTCAAAGAATTGTTCATATCGGGACTGACTTTGCTGGACCTTGAGGCCAAGGGAGTTGAACTTAGCATTTCTCATGTGGCGGCTCGCCAAGAGTTACGTGATTTGATTAATTTTATGAAGTTACCGAAATTAGCTAGCGAATAGAGAAGAAATTTCGGAAATATTAAGGAATATATATGGCTTGTATAGTTCAAAAATTCGGAGGGACTTCTGTCGCGACCTTGGAAAGAATCAAACATGTAGCCGAATTAATTGCTGAAGCTCATTCGACAAAACAAGTCGCGGTGGTTGTATCGGCAATGGCGGGAGTCACGAATAAATTTGTTGAGTACGCACAAAATCTCGGAAGTTTCGAAGGCGATGCAGATTATGACAGCGTGGTGTCTTCGGGAGAGCTTGTCACAGCAGGACTTTTAGCAATCACTCTTAAAAATATGGGATTGAAATCCCGATCCTATGCCGGATGGCAGATTCCAATCGAAACATCCAGCAACTATGGATCAGCAATTATTCAATCTGTGGATCCGACAAATCTTGAAAAAGATCTAAGGGAAGGAATCATACCCGTAATATGCGGATTCCAGGGAATTAGCTCCGAAAACAGGATCACAACATTGGGACGAGGGGGCTCTGACCTGACCGCAGTCGCTGTGTCCGACGCGCTAAAAGCCGAACTCTGCGAAATTTATTCCGACGTCGACGGGGTCTATACTGTCGACCCGAATTTATACCCGCAAGCGCGCCGTATTGATAAAGTCCACTATAACGAAATGAAAGAAATGGCTGCGCTCGGAGCAAAAGTCCTGCAGGAACAATCTGTGGACTATGCAATGAAAAAAAACGTCCGCGTTCGCGTTGCCTCAAGTTTTGTCGAAAATGAAGGAACAACAATTTCTTCCGATGTCACCGTGAGAAAATTCAGCGGATTGGCGATCACCCAAAATCTTTCGCAACTTAAGATATGTCACAAAGCAGAATCTCATCTTCCGATAATAGAACTTCTGGAACAATATTTTATACGGTGCGAAGTCCTGAAAGTGTCCAACGGCAAATTCAGCATACTGATTGATCGCCTGAAAATTCCGTTACTGCAAAGTTTGTTGTCCAAAGAAAGCTATATCCTGAATGTAAAACGTGAAATGGTTCGTAAAAATTTCTCGCGAGTCAGTGTGATTGGATCGGAATTTACGCAGGGTGACGGCGAAAAGCTTATTTCCGTTTTGCGAGAAGCGAAAATCGAAGTTTTTTATTGCTCGATCCGAAAGAATGGAATAAATTTAATCGTGTTGACGGAGAGTCTTTTGAAATCCATAGATGTTTTACACAAAAATTGCGGGTTGGGAATATGAACGAGAAAATTTTAAAATTAATGGAGCGCGGAACGAAAATTTTAGGTTCCAAGTATGCAATTATGGGCGGAGCTATGACCTGGATTTCCGAATCAAATTTGACCTCAGCGCTTTCAAACGCGGGTCTGTTTGGGGTATTGGCTTCGGGAGCAATGGACGGGAATTTGCTGAAAAAAGAAGTTATCGCAACTCAATCTAAAACTGATAAAAATTTTGGTGTCAACATAATCACAATGAACCCGAAACTCAATGACCTGGTCGACGTTTGCGGAGAAAGAAAAGTTTCTCACATAATTTTGGCGGGAGGAATTCCAGAAAAAAGTACAATTGAGAAAATTCACGGATACGGAATTCAAGCCATCGCGTTTGCTCCTTCCCAGGTGATCGCAAAAAGGTTGTTTAAGCAAGGGATCGATGCTCTCGTGATCGAAGGAAATGAAGCCGGTGGTCATGTCGGACCTCTATCCACAATGATTCTGATTCAGGACATCCTCTTGAACATGAAGGAATATCCGATATTTGTCGCGGGAGGAATTTTGCGAGGAGAGATGGTAGCAGCACTCCTCAAGTTGGGAGCGGCAGGATGTCAGTTGGGAACGGTTTTTGCCTGTTGCAAAGAATCTACTGCCCACGAGAATTTCAAAAAAGCTTATTTCCGAGCCAGCGGAAGAAACGCCATTTTGCCTGTGCAGCTGGATAAAAAATTCAACATCGCCCCTGTACGCGCTTTAGAAAATATCGGAATGGATGAATTCGTACAGAAGCAAAGAGAAGTTCTGCAGAAATTCGAAAAAGGAGAGGTTCGTGCCGAAAACGGTCGTTTGTCTTTGGAACACTTCTGGGCAGGATCTCTGCGCCGCGCAGTGCAGGAGGGAGATACGGATCGCGGTTCGATGATGTCAGGTCAGATTGTCGAACTCATAAAGGAAGAAAGATCCATTCAAGAAATCATCGACCAGATTCTGAAGGAAGCTGAATCAGTTTTTAACTAGGAAACAGCGCTTTCACCCCTTCTTCGCATGTTCTATATCAAAAAATTTTTCATTTTCTATTGGAAATTTCGAAAACCCCTTATATAGATAACTATGACATATAAAAAAGGAGAAAAGATGAAAAAACCTATATTATTAGTTGGTTCAGCAGTTATAACAATGAGTTCGTTTTGCATGAGTAATAATTACTCGGATAGTTATGAAATGGCCTGTTACAGCAGCAATATGCAAGAAATTACAAATCATGCCGAAACATCTGTTTTTCACAAAAGATCTGGGGCCGAATTAAATTCTCCGGGTCCTGATAAAAGAATAAGAACCTCCGCAAAACAAATATCTTCGGAAGTAATAAACAAGATTGATAATTTTATTAAAACTTCCGGAGAAATCTACAACAGTCATGGTAAACAGATTATTAAACGAGTTCTGATTGCATGCTTAACCAAACCTAACAAAACGATACGCGAAATTGCTGAAGAATTCGAAACAGATCAACTAACAGTAAAAGTATGGCTAAAAAGAGCGGATTTATCCCTAAAACGAAAAGAACTAACTTATTCTTATCGCGAATCAAAATTAAGCCTTGCCCAAGCTGTCTTGGAATATCCAGAAAAAGGTGTAAATAAAGCTGCGAAAGACAACGGTATAAACAAATCGGATCTGGTACTTGCCATAAACAAGCTCGCGGATCAGAATGAAATAAAACTGAAAAAAGATCAAACAGATAAAACTGATCATAAAAAGAAGCAAGCTCTCTTACAAGCTTATTATGAAAACCAAGACTTAGAAGACCTTTATAAAATTTATGATGGAAATGAAAAACGGACTAAACGAATTCTTGGCGAACTTGTATATGCTACGTTAACAAGTGAAGAAGAAAAACAATGGATGACCTATTACTCAGGATTACTACAAGATTGCAGACAAGGTTTATTAACTGCAGAAGGACGTATGTACAAACATGCTGTTAGCAAATGCAAAGATTATCTCGTTCGGTACGTGGCAAGGAGATTAGCAAAAGAAATAAAAGAAAATCCTACTATTGAAGAAAGCACCTGGTGGAATGACGAATTCGATCCGTATCCCGAGGAAGGAGATTGGTGGAACAACAAAAATGAATTGAGATATGAATATGAAAGGGAGATACCGAAAGAAATCAGAGAAAAAATGATTAATACATACAATCGGGGCAAATTAACCAGAAAGGGAATCGCAAAACTATATAAAACAAAAAAGGAAATAGTAACCAATGTTCTCGCTCATAAGACTACAACAGGTCATCAAATTAATAAAAGACAAGGTGGCGGAAACTTAAAAGAAGTCGTAACTGATTTATTAACTAAATCACAGGAAGAAGTAAAAACAAAATATAAATATTCGGACCGCACAATCAGAGATCTTTTATTGGTTATTGATCATTGGAAAAAACTCAGTAATGACCAAAAAAATGTATTTAAAAAAGCCATAAAAACGAAAAATTTACCTGATTTGTCCGAGATAAAAGAGTCCAAGGTAAAGAGAAATCGTTACATAAATGATAACTTCAAAAAATATTTATTTGCCCTAATCTCCACGAAGGACGAAATCACGAAAACGTATAACAAGGACCAAAAAAGAACAAGAGAATTACAACAAAAAGCGAATATCTGGAAAATTATTGCCAAAAAAGAAATGAGTTTAATAAAAGCAGCAAAAATCGGAAATATGAATGAGGTAAAAAATCTGATTGAGGAAAACACAGATATCAATTGCAAAGATGAGTATGGACAAACTCCGCTAATGTGGGCCGCAGCCATAGAAAATAAAAACATCGTAAGATATCTACTGAATCACCATGCAGACGTAAATCATAAAGATGGAAATGGTGACACTGCTCTAACAATTGCAAAAAGTTTCGAGCATAACGAAATAGTCAATCTTTTAAAACAGGCTGGTGCGAAATAATTTTTCCTTTTGTATCTCATAATCAGCGCTCTTCGGGGCGCTTTTTTTACATTTATTCAGTGAAAAAAATAGCGTCAGAAAAACCCAATTTCATTTTACAAAATTTAACCAAATATTATAATAATTTTGAGACAATCGTAGCAGTGTTGCGGAATGGGATGGAATATGCAGGAAACTATTACTCGAAGAATTGAATTTTGCGATGTCGATCTGACGGGCGTCATGTGGCATGGAAATTACTGCAAGTATTATGAAGATGCCCGATGCCAGCTTCTCAAAAAACTGGGTTTTTCTTATGGTGAAATTTACAAACGCAACTACCAAATTCCGTTGATTTGTTTGAAGATAAAATACTCTCGTCCTTGCCTCTTTGATCAGGAAATTACCATAACCGCCGAGCTTGTGAAGGCCGATCATTTCCTGGTGATAAAGTATACGATCAGAGATAAAGAGACAGGGAAAGTGATGTCCACGGCCGAAACTAAACACGCTTTTTACGATAGCCAAAAGAAACGAGCCCTTATTAATGCGCCGAAATTTATCACTGAAAAATTAAAGGTAATTGGGAAGTAAAAACTCAATCTATTCCACACGACATCATTGAGATTTCGGGTTAAAAAATCCCCCGGCCTCCTCTTAAAATTATTGAGATCCCGAAACAAAAGTTGTAGAATGCCATCGAGAGTAATGAGTGGATTTTATTATGACAACAGCACCTATTATGCCGAAGGGTACGGCGGTTTGGTTAATCGAGAATACAGCGTTGACTTTCGAACAAATAGCACAGTTTTGCGGCTTGCACGTTTTAGAGGTTCAAGCTCTTGCCGATGAGCAGTCATCTGTCGGAATGATCGGCGTTGATCCTGTGAAAATGGGGCAGTTAACCATGGAAGAAATTGAAAGATGTTCAAAAAATCCGAATGCACGACTGTTTTTATCCTCGCCTGCGATCAATGCTCTGAGAAAGAAAAGCAAGAAGAAATACGTTCCGCTCAGAAAAAGGCAGGAACGCCCGGACGCTGTTGCATGGTTGCTCAAATATTACCCGGATATGTCTGATTCGGTGATTTGCTCTCTATTGTCGACCACAAAAAGTACTGTCGCGTCCATTCGGGAAAGAACCCATGCGCGCATGAATGAGTTAAAACCGAGAGATCCTGTGTTGCTGGGTTTTTGTTCACAAATCGAGCTTGACGCGGCCATTGCTTCTCTCGAGAAATCCAAGGGAGAAATTAATCAAGAATGATCACTCTCATTTTTGCGATACTTACTTTTGTTTTATTGATTAAGTTGAACGAAGTTCTTGGGGTTAACATCGGATTCAAAATAAAAAGGGAAAACCTCAACGATCTGGCTGAGGAAAGTACGGAAATTCGAGAAATTTCGGAGCAGGAAAGAATTTGGAAAACCATTTCCCGCAGCTGCCCAAAATTTGATGAAAAGGATTTTCTGAAAAAGGCTGAAAAGGTTTTTGAATTGGTTTTCAAAGCTTATGCTGATGGAGACAAATCCACTCTGAAAGATTTGTTGTCTCCGAGAACTTTCAAGGCTTTTTCTATGGCAATTGACGATCGCAAAGAACGCGGCGAAACTCTCGAGGGAAGTATCTTGCAATTCGCCGAAACGGAGTTGATAGATGCAAGTGTTAGCAGCGGCAGTATCTACGTCACGGTGAAATTTATTACCGATCAAACCACTGCATTAAGATCCACGGACGGAACTATTTTGGAGGGAAGTCCTGACTATGTTAACAGCCGAACCGATATTTGGGTCTTCTCAAGGAAGGAAAATTCCACCGATCCGCGTTGGTTTCTCCATGAAATAAAATCGGAAGATTAACGTGCGCCTATGCTTAGTTTGGCCGTTTATCACCCACAAATTCCCCAAAATACAGGAACTTTGCTGCGGCTGGCGTCTTGTCTTGGAATTCACGTTGATTTAATTAGACCATTCGGGTTTGTTTTTAATGATGCAAAACTAAAACGTGCCGGCATGGATTACATTCAGACAGCGGATTATGAAATTCACGATTCTTTTGAAGATTTCCTTGAAAAATCCAAAAATCGAAGAATAGTCGCGATGGAAGCGAACGAAGTTTCCGTTGCTCACCATAAGTTTCGATATCGAGACGGAGATATTTTGATGGTCGGCTCGGAGCATTACGGATTTCTTCCAGAAGATTTGAAAAAATGCACTGCAATGGTAAAAATTCCGATGATAAAAGGACGTCGATCGATAAATATGGCTATCTCGGCAGCAATTGTTCTGTCGGAATCCATGTCTCAATTAAATATTTTTCCAAAACTATAGCAAAAATTAAGTCTTTACTTACTAATATTCGATAAAATTTCAGAAATGAGCTTGTATGGATTTTTTTACGGTTTTTTGGGGCGGATTGTGAGATGAGAAAAAACAAAGTTATCGGAGAAATTTTTCTGGAACGAGGTCTTGTTTCCCAAGAACAAATTTCTGCAATCGCAAATAAAAAATCAAATCGTTTGTTCGGACAAAAAGCCGTGGAATCGGGATTAATCTCCGAAGAAGATCTGATAGATATCCTTTCGGAAATTTATCGCATCGAAATCATTAGTTTGGAATTTTTATATATAAAGGAAGAAACTCTGAAATTACTGCCAACTGAAACTGCCGTCGAATGTTGCGCCATAGCGTTTTTCGAAGATCAACACTCGGTAAAAATCGCGATAACGGATCCAGGAAACATCATCGCTGTAGATAAAATCCGCTCACAAATAAAAGATCGTGATGTGAAATTTTTCATAGCCAAGGAAAGTGAAATTTTGCGATTTCTCGAAATCATGAAAAGCGACAATGAACTGATAGAATCCAATCCGATGATGCTCCTCAACAAAATCCTCTTCAAAGCGTCCGAGCAAAAAGCCAGTGACATACATTTCGAGCCAATGGAAAATTTGGTTCGAGTCAGGTTCAGAATCGACGGAATTTTAAAATCTTTTCAGATAATCGAAAAAGAATCATGGAATCGGATACAATCGCGCTTGAAACTCATAGCGAACTTGGATATCACGGAAAATCGTCGTCCACAAAGCGGACATACTCGTATTCATCTCGCCGGAAAAACAATCGATTTGAGAATTTCAACTCATCCGGGAATTTTCGGAGAAAATTTTGTAATCAGGATCTTCGACTTATCTTCCGGAATAAAATCTTTGGCCGAATTGAATTTTGATTACGACGATTTCTGTTGGCTAAAAAAAGCGATTTCTCACCCCAATGGAATTTTCCTTATCATCGGTCCGACAGGCTCAGGAAAAACCACCACTTTGTACTCGTTGTTGCAAAGTTTGAATTCGTCCGACCTAAACATAATGACATTGGAAGATCCTGTCGAATATCAAATTGAGGGCATTCGCCAATTGGACATTCAAGAAGAAGGGATTGTCACTTTCGCTGACGGAATAAGATCCATTTTACGACAAGATCCCGACATTATCTTGATCGGAGAAATTCGAGATGAAGCTACCGCAGCAATGGCCGTACGAGCTTCTCTCACGGGACGATTAGTAATTGCAACTTTGCATGCGGCAACGCCCCTCGAAGGCATTCGACGTCTGCAAGATTTCAAATTAAAGCTGTCGGATTTCATTCCATCTCTGATCGGAATTTTTTCGCAAAGACTCATCAGGTACAAAAAGAAAGATGGTTACGTGGGACGCTTTCCGATCAGCGAGTACGTCTTCTTTTCGGAATCGCTTAAAAATAAAATTTTGGTGGGCGATCTGGGATTCGAGCTGGATAAAACATTCCGAACCTCCGCTCAAAATGCCATTGATAAAAATCTGACGGACATTCAAGAAATAAAAAGGGTGTTGGGACATGAAAACTTTTGAAAATGAACCTATCTCTGAAAAAGAAAACAAAAAGATTTTCAAATATGAAGCTCTCTCAAAAAAAGGAAATAAAAAATCCGGAATTGTATTGGCCGACAGCGATCATGTAGCCTACAAAACCATTTGCAAAAAAGAATTAATCCCAATTGAAATTACCAAAGTAAACAGAGTCTCATCGAAAATATCGCTGGAAGAACTGCTTATGTTTTTCATGCATATAGATTTTCAATTAAAATGCGGACTAAAAATTAATGAAGCCATTGATACCTTCGTCGATTCGCAAAATAACAAAATTCTGAACGCCAAATTGCTGGAAATTTCCGATGCGCTAAAAAACGGACAATCGCTGAACGAGGCATTTAAAAATTCCATCTTCGATAATGTTGTTTCCGGCCTCTTAAATTCAGCTGAAAAAACCGGAAACTTGTCCGAAATCATCGCAAATATATTGGCTTTTCTGAAATTAAAAAATGAGTGGAAAGAAAAAGCAAAATCCGCCCTCGCCTACCCCATATTCATCACGCTGGTTGCAATAATTATAATGTGGGTTTGCATAGTGTTTTTAGGCCCTCAGGTAATTTCACTTTTGAAGGATAACAATGGCGGAGAAATCCCCGTGCTAACCAATTTCGCCGTAAATTATCTTCCGACAATCGGAGTAAGTTTTTCCGTAATTATTGCAGTGATTTTTTCTTGTTTAATTTGCTTTTCGGCCTTCAAAAAATTCAGAAGAAAATTACAAAACTATTTATTATCGATCCCCAAAATCGGCAGCATTTTAAAGAAAATCGTACTGTGGAATTTTTTCAAAATTTTGCAAATCGCATTGAACTCAAAATTGGATTTTATGAAATCTTTGGAACTCGGAATTGAATCGGTTGAAATCGAAGATATCAAAAGTGATCTCGAAAAAATTAAATCTAAAATCCTTTCGGGGCACAAAATTTTCGAAACATTTTCGTCCTCCAAATACGTTACCCAGTCCATATCAACAGCTCTTTATGTTGGAGAATCGGGAAATAATCTGCCGGACAGCATGCGACATATATCGGATGAACTATACAAGGAAATTTTGCGCGAATTGGAGATTTTCGGACGGTCCCTTAGCATCGGACTGACTCTTTTCGCGGGAGGAATTTTCATCTTTATTTTAAGCAGCTTGTTCCTTCCTCTTTACAACTATATAGGGGTGATGCAGCAATGAATATCATCGGCAAAAAGAATAATCATCAGAAATTTTTTCGAAAAGATCTTATCGTTCTCGATAAAAATGTTGCCGAGTTTTCAGTAGAACGACTCCAAAATTGTTCGATATTTGAAGCGTTAAAAATTCTTCATTACAAGAGAAAATACGGAACGGATTTTTACCACCTTTATTGGCGCGACATTTTTAACAAATCTCCAAAATATCTGCAGAAAATCACAGTCTGCGATCGTTGGAAAATTTGCGTGCCGATCGAAAATATAATCGCGGATTATTTGGTTCGAAAAGAAATAAATTTTGCGGACGACTGGATATATGTGGGCTGCCATGATTGGTCCGGTTACAGAATAATCGTCGGCTGCGGTCCGGCAATCGTGCTAAGTCGATTCATTCCTAAAAATATCACGCAAGAGCTGGAATGTACTAAACTGTATCTGAAAAGGTTGCACATAAATTCTCCCCAAATTTTTTCTACCATCGATGAAATAGAAGACGCGAAACTTTTGGATATCGACGAAATCCTAAATTCCGCGGAACAAAACGATAATATAAAACCCATTTTTCAAAAAAAATGCAATTTGCTTCGCTATTTTTCGTGGATCATTATTTTTATTCTAACTGCGATGGTACTCTGCAATTCTTACGAAATTTATAATCAAGATTACTCCCCGAAAAACCTGAATAATAAAATCAAAACTGAAGATTTTTCTGTTTATATGTCATCGAAAAATTATGATTCTCTGATGAATTTGCTTACCAAATTAAATGACTACTTAAATTGGAATAAGATTTCGGAATTTTGCAAGAAAAACGGTGTAAAAATTCAAGCTTTAAAACTGAATGGAAATGTTGCAAAAATCAAGACGAAGATATCTTTGAAAAAAATAAAAGGATTGAAAAACGTAAAAGTGAATTACGTAACGAATTCGTCTTATGAAAAATTAGGATCCGATCAAATTGTGGAGGCTGTGTTATGGCTAAAATTAAATTGAGAGATCTTTTCCTAATCATATTTGCATTGATTCTGATTTGCTGTTATCAGAATTTTAAAATCCGAAATTACGACGAAATTTTGGCCGCAGAGAAAATTCAAAAAGCGAAAATCGATGAACTTCAAAAAAACGCAAACCTGAAAAAATTTCTAAAGCCGAAAGAAAAAATGTTCGGAAAAAATGGAAACTTAAAGCAAGACATTTTTGAGATTTTTAAGAAATTTTCCCTCACATCTGTTCTTTTTAAAGAAATTTCTTCAGAAAAATTCGAATTAAAATTCCAAATCAACAACGAGAAAGATTTTTACACTTTGCTAGATAAACTGAGAACCGAACTCGGTGGAATAATCTCATTCGATGAAATCAAAATTAAAAATTTGAAAAAACTTTTACAAGTTTCCCTCCTTTGCCATATTTTTTATCCTCCAAAAAATTTGCAAAAATATTTCTATGTAAACAATGCCGACACAAATAACGTCGACGATGAGAAATATCCCGAATTATTCGACCTGCCGAAAATAACGAAATATCAGCTCAACGGAATAATGCATTACGACGTTGCATATATAAACGGAAAACCTTTTCACGAAGGCGATTCTGTCGGCGGATATAAAATTTTAAAAATATATGACGAATTTATTACTGCAAAAAGTAAGAAAAATTTAGTAAAAATAAAATTAGATACAACTTGGTAAAAATTATTAACTTTATGTTAACCTATATTTAGTAAGATATAATGCAGTTGGGAGTACATAAATATGGAAGAAATTTCTAAAGACCTGAAAAAGAAGGCTCTGCGGTATGCTTTTATTACCGTAATTATCCTGATAGCTTTGATCGTTGCGATTTCTTGTTACCGAAAGCAGTGCAAAACTGTTCTTGACAATACTTCGTCCAATCCGCAAAACGTACAGGAAAAAGTTATTTTCGATGATATAAAAATTAAGATAAACAAAGATATCTTTTCCTATGATCAGATCAACAATGAAGTTAGAGAAAAGGACATAATTTCGTACTTCAAAAAAAATCTGAAAGATGGTGATACGGTGTTGTACGTAAGTCAAGACATCGGAGTACAGCAGCTTTTGATCGCTAAATTAATTTCTCGATCGGGACGAATATATATATTGAACCCTTTCGAAAAATATAACGACACAATAAAATTGAGCGCGGAGTCCAACGGATTTGAAAGCAGAGTGTTTACAGAAACCGTCGCAATATCCGATAAACCTTCCGAAGGCCTTTTGATTTATGGAAATGAAGAATCGCCGGAATACGGAATAATCAGGCCTTCTGATTACAAGTCGGAAAAAGGATTTAACGCCTTGAAAGTAAAGATATCGACCTTGGATGAAATTTATCCGAATCTACAAAACATAAATCTGTTGAGGATCAGCAAAAAAAAGAATGTCGTCAATGCCATCAACGGAGCACAGAAAATTATCAAACGTTCTCCGGAAATCAAAATCGTCCTGGATTATGAAAAAGACGAGCTTCAAACTTCAGAGTTTATGAGTAGTATAAGTGAATTTGGGTTTAAAATTTATGCCATAAATGAGGATGGAGAAATTTACCCTGCGGACCTAAACAAAATGGTCGGCGGATATATTTTATTAAAGAGGGATTAATATCTTTCATTTCGCGCTCGAAAATAACTTCGGGCGCAAATGTTTTTCAGACAGAGCTTATTTTTTAGCGCTCCTCTTAATATTGCGAGTAATTTGTGATTAAATCTCGAAAACAATTTAGAAACTGGAAAGGCTATGACGGACGGATGGATTTGTCTCGATAAACCAAAGGGAATTTCTTCAAATTTCGCTATGGTAAAGGTTCGCAAACTTCTCAAAGAAAAAACAGGATATGTCGGAACCCTGGATCCGTTTGCAACAGGAGTGCTTCCCATCGCGGTGGGGCGCGCGCGAAAATTTATTCAGTTTATAGAGGATGTTGAGAAAATATACGAATTTGAAGTCGTTTTCGGAGCGAGCACTGATTCTTATGACGAAACCGGCAAAATTACGGAAACCACAAAAACCATTCCTACACAGGATCAAATTAAAAAAATTCTTCCGAAATTTTTAGGAGAAATAGATCAGATTCCTCCGAAATTTTCCGCCATAAAGATTAACGGACGTCGAGCCTGCGATCTGGTCCGACAAAACAAGTCCATAGAAATTCCTTCCCGAAAAGTTTTCATCCATGATTTAAAATTGTTACAGTTTTTCGAAAATAGCCATGCAAAATTTCAAGTTCGCTGTTCAAAAGGAACTTATGTTCGCACTTTGGCCGTTGATATCGCTCAAAAATTAGGTAGTTTGTGCTATGTAAAGGAACTAAGAAGACTGAAATCCGGTTTTTTTTCAACAGAGCGATCGATTTCACTGGAAAAATTAGCTGAAATAGTAGATACTAGCGAGTTGGATGGTAATTTGATTCCACTGGAGAGTCCGCTGGACGACATCCCGGCCTTGTTTTTGGGAAAAAATTACATATCTAAGTTGCAGAATGGGCTGTCGGTTCAGCTCGCAGAATCTGAAATTCTTTCGTCGAATATAAGATTGTTCGACAGCGAAAGCGGAAAGTTTTGTGGGATCTGCTTTGTTTCTGCGGACGGTATGGTTAGTGCCGTCAAAATGTATTTAAATTGGGAGATAAAAGATGTCGATTGAAAAAAAAGACCTTATTGAGAAATTTGCAAGGCACGAGGGAGACACGGGTTCGCCGGAAGTACAGGTCGCAATTTTAACCTCGAGAATCAATTCTCTTGGTGAGCACATGATTGTGCATCCGAAGGATTTCCACTCAAGGCGCGGGCTTTTGGCAATGGTCAGCAAGAGAAGAAAATTGCTGGACTACCTCAAAAGTGAGAGCGTTGAGAGATATGCGGCCCTCATTAAGTCATTAGGTTTGAGAAGGTAATTTAAACAGGGAAAAAGTCATGGTAACGAAAAAAGAAATTGCCTGGGGTGATGGAGTATTATCCGTAGAAACAGGCCGTTGGGCAAATCAAGCGGACGGATCGGTTGTTGTAAGGTACGGCGACACGACGGTTTTGTGTACTGTTGTTGCAGCCAAGAAAGCCAATTCCGAAGTCGACTTTTTCCCTTTGACGGTTAACTATATAGAAAAGGCCTACGCCGCTGGAAAAATCCCGGGTGGCTTCATAAAAAGAGAAGGACGTCCATCTGAACACGAAACTTTGGTTTCGCGATTGATTGACCGTCCGATCAGGCCATTGTTCCACAAGAATTTCAAAAATGAAACCCAGGTCATTTGTACTGTTTTGAGTTTCGACGGAGAAAATGATCCCGATATTCTTTCCATCATCGGAGCATCCGCAGCACTGACAATTTCGGGAATTCCATTTCTCGGACCTATCGCCGCAGCTCGTATCGGATACGAAAACGGCGAATTTATTTTGAATCCGAAAATCGGGCACAATTCGAACTTAAACTTGATTATCGCGGGATCTTCCGAAGGTGTACTGATGGTTGAGTCGGGCTCCAATCAGCTTACCGAAAAGGAAATGCTTGCGGCCCTGAAGTTTGGACATGAATCTTATCAGCCGATTATCGAAATGATCACAGAATTGGCGGAAGAAGTTGCGAAAGATCCTTGGGAAGTGTCAGAAGAGTCGAACTCCGACGCTGTTATAGAAGAGATTACTGCAAACTTTTTGTCGGATATAGAAGACGCTTACGCGCAGGGTTCGAAGCACGAAAGACTGGAAGCCATGGCGAAGGTTCGCGAGGCGGCAGTCGCTCATTTTGCGGATCGCGAAGAGGAATTTACGGAGAACTTCATCGAAGAAATGTTCAAGGAAGTTTGTTCGCGGTTCATGCGCGACAAGTTGTTGTCTACGGGAAAAAGAATTGACGATCGTTCCTCGGTCGATATTCGCCCGATCAGCACTGAAATTTCAGTGTTACCGAGAGTACACGGATCCGCGGTATTCAACAGAGGAGAAACCCAAGCCCTAGCGATCACGACTCTGGGAACGTCTCAGGACGAGCAATTGGTAGACGGATTGGCCGGGGAATATACTGAAAGATTTTTGCTGCATTATAATTTCCCACCGTTTTCAGTCGGAGAAATCAGCCGTTTGGGATCGCCTGGACGTCGTGAAATCGGCCACGGGAGATTAGCATGGCGAGCGGTCAGTCAGGTTTTGCCGACAAAAGAGGAATTTCCTTACGCAGTCCGAGTTGTTTCGGAAGTTTTGTCCTGCAATGGGTCTTCTTCGATGGCAACGATCTGCGGAGCGTCTTTGTCCCTTATGGATGCGGGGGTTCCGTTGAAAAGTGCGGTCGCCGGAATCGCAATGGGTTTGGTAATTGATTCCGAGGGTAATTATGTAATCCTCAGCGACATTATGGCTGAAGAAGATCATTTGGGCGACATGGATTTCAAGGTTGCGGGAACGGAAAACGGAATTACTGCACTGCAGATGGACATCAAGGTCACCAGCGTCACTTTTGATATTCTCGAAAAGGCGTTGAAACAGGCAAGAGACGGTCGTTTATACATCTTGGGGGAAATGTCCAAAGGAATCAGCGAACCGAGACAAGAGTTAAACGAGAATGCGCCGCGTTTGGTAACTTTTGCAATCGCCAAGGACAAAATTCGTGAAGTAATCGGCAGCGGCGGAAAAGTTATTCGCGAAATTATCGACTCGACAGGGGCCAAAATCGATATCGACGACGATGGAAATGTCACTGTGGCGTCCGCTTGCGGAGCCTCTCTGGAAAAAGCCGTGAATATGATCAAGGAAATCGCATACGATCCAGAGCCAGGAACCGTTTACAACGCGAAAGTAGTGAAAATCATGGAGTTCGGGGCTTTCGTCAACTTCTACGGAACTCGCGAAGGACTGGTGCATGTCAGCGAAATATCGGAGGAGCGCGTTGAAGATGTTTCAGATGTGCTGTCCGAAGGTGATGAGGTCAAAGTCCTCTTCAAAGGGTACGACAACAAAGGTCGCGCGAGACTGACCATGCGGATCAATCGCGAGAACTCTTTCGATTCGGACGATGAAGCAGCAGAAAGTCCGAAAAACGGGTGCAAAAGAAAAAGATCTTCGAAAGAATCCGAGAGCAAAGAGTCTCCTGACACAAAGAGGAGAAAAAAGTCGGACTCCGAGGAAGAAAAGCCGAAGAAAATCTCGAAAAGGAAAAGAGAAATTTTAAGATGATTTAAACATTCCAAAACCTCTTCCCCCCAAGCTGAAAGGCTGGGGAGGTGAGTTTTTTGTGAAATGTTATTTCGAAAAGCACGTTCTTCTCAAAAAGGATAAAGGATTAATCTTCTTCTCCTTTGTTGTTACTATTTTTTCTGTTGTTTTTATTTTCTATCGGGGAGGAAATAATTTTATTTCTTTCCATAAGTTTAAGATAATCAACTATTTCCGTATAACCTTGTGCTTTAGCTATTTCTAACGGGGTTCCGATTAGCCCTTTATTTGGGACAACGTATTTACAATACGGATTACTGTCATTGGGCCACTCATTTACCAATCCAAGATCATCTTGATCGTCATATCCTATATCCGCCCCGTGTTCCACTAGGTAAATTACCAAATCTTTAGGATTTTTGATAAATCTCAATGCATAAGTTAATAAAGAATATCCATCTTTTCCATGCTCATTGACATTGGCGCCATACTCTACCAACAATTTTACTATCTCTTTTAAATCTTCATCTTTGATTCCCTGTTCTGCAGGAATACCTCCTAAAAATCTCATTATCGGCGTCATGCCTTCTTTATTTTTTACGTTGGCATCCGCTTCTTTCTCCAGCAAGTATTTCACCACTTTTGGTTTAATCTTGCAAACAGCATATTCAAGAGGAGTACCTCCGTCATCATCTTTTAAATTGACATCAGCACCATTTTCTACTAACAACTTTACTATTTCTATATGACCGTATGCTGCCGCATATAATAACGCCGGTGATTCGCCTCTCTGGAGTTGGTTAACATTTACACCTTTTTTTATAAAAGACTCAATTAGGTTGTAATTACCTGTCTTTGCGGCATCAACCCATTGTTTATATTCACCTGGTTCCATTGTTTTCTGAGCAATTTTATTACTTTGCGAACTATCATTCGAAGGAGATGCCAAATCACTCGAACTCTGAGAAACATTGGACTCTGAATCGTACATTGCCATCACATCTCCAGCATACGCCAGTACTAAAAGCGAGCAGCTAATCATCCATTTATTGTTGATAAACAAGCAGTTTTTCATATCAAATTCTCCATTTCTACTGTAATATTACTTAATTATTACAAAAAATGGTTAATTATTTGTAAATTTTTGTGTTTTTTGAAAAAGTCTGATTTTTCAATTTATCGAAAACTATTTTTCAAAATCCTGGATTTTTCCCGGTTCCACTCGCGCTCTTTGATGGTTTCGCGTTTGTCTATGTTTTTTTTACCTTTTCCGAGACCTAGGGAAATTTTCACAAAACCTTTTTCATTGAAGTATATTTTTAACGGTATCAACGAGTAGCCGCTTTTTTTCAACGCGCCGATTAATTTTTGTATTTCCCTTTTTTTCAGAAGAAGTTTTCGATTTCTTTTCGGCTCGTGGTTCGTTAAATTCGCCATGGAATATTTAGGAATTCCCATTTGATAAAGGAAAACCTCGTTGTCAGCCGTCAATCCAGCGTAAGAATCGGTGAGATTCACTTTGTTACTGCGCAGGGATTTCACCTCCGTACCAAACAACACAATCCCCGCCTCCAAAGTATCGGTTATTTCGTAATCATAATGCGCTTTTCGATTTACGCCGATTTCCTTATACTTCGACATTGTTTTCTCTCTTCAAAAACTATCTTTTCCAAAAACTCGTCTATCTTCCCTCTGAGATCTGCGCTAATCGAACTCAATGGATCGCGGACTTCCTCTGACGCAATGATTTTCAATCTGCTCAGAGCGTATTTCGCAGGTGCCGGACTCGGCTCGGCAAACATTAACGAAGTCAATATCGCTAAATCATCCCGGTACTTTGCAAAAGCCGGTATGTCTCCTTGCATGAACGAATCATAAGCCGCAACGCAAAGCTTCGGACAAACATTTGCACTCACCGAAATAACTCCGTCCGCCCCCATCGCCAGGGCACCAAACGCAGTGTCGTCATTGCCCGTGAAGAAATCGAAATCTTTGTTTAAATCCTTGCGCCACAAAGCGAACCTGGACAAATCGCAGGAGCATTCTTTAATCGCGACAATATTTTGCAATTTCACGAGAGAGTTGAAAGCCTCCTTGCCTATGCTTGTCCCAACGCGCACCGGATTGTTATACAAAATGATAGGCTTCGACGTACTCGCGCTCAACTTGGAAAAATGCGCGACGATCTGCTCCTGACTTGGCTTTATGTAAGGCGGACAGATGCACAAAAATCCATCGACATATTCCTCGGAATTTCTCATAAGATTCAAACAAGTTTCCGTTGACGGGGAAATCACACCCCCGATTAACTTTATTCTATTCGAAACTGGCTTGCTCGAAACAACTTCTCTCGCAAACTGAATTAGTTCTTTTTGTTCTTGTGAGGTTAACGCAAGGGATTCGCCTGTAGATCCACAGACAACAATCCCAGAAATTCCGGAATCCGACAGCCATTCGACATATCTTCCGAATGACTCAAAATCTACCTTGCCGCCCCTAAACGGAGTTACTACCGCAGCAATATACCCCCTAAACATTATTTCCTCTACAAAATTATCATGTTCTAGTATAGAAAAATAGCTTCAGTTTGCAATCTCTATTTTTGGAGATAACGCGCGTCTCTAAGCCCAAAGCCGTCATTTTCTCAAAATTCTACCTGTTTTTTGGTAAATTTATGGTCAATGAATTATCCTCTATCCATGCATTTGCGTTATAAACCAACGGAAAATTATTTTTTCCGTGCCCGAACTGATCGGTGATGAACACGGGAATGTCTACCTCGCTCGCGAAATGCTTCAAATATTCTTTGCATTTAGGAATTCCCTCAAAATGCCCAAAAACTATAGCCTTAGCCTTGGATAATTTCCCCGCTTCCTTCAAATGATACATGGACCGATATATGCTTGGCGCAGTTTCGTGACAATCCTCGATGAACAAAATTTTACCGTCGGTGTCTATTTCCCAACTTGTTTTCAAGCTGGACTCGATCAGCGTCAGATTGCCGCCGGTGAGTTTACCGAAAATTTTACCCTTTCTCGCCTTTTCACCTGCTTCATTCAAAGGAGTCAAAACCGTCATTTTGTACTGTGTAATCTTATTCTCAAGAATATCTAATAACAAAGCCCAACTTGGATGATGGTATTTATCCTTAGCAAGATAAACGGTCATTGGCGCATGTATCACCGTCCAATCCTTCCAATTTTGCGAAACGAAAAGGTTTAACGCGGTTATATCGCTGAATCCTATCAAAATTTTCTTTTTTTCGGGATGAGGAAGATTTTTCAAGGCACCAATCAGCTTGTAAGAGCCAAATCCTCCGCGAGTTGCCCAGACTATGTCAGAATTAGGTGAATATATATTCTGCTTAAGACGATTAAATCTGTTGCCGTCAGTATCAGAAAATCTGCAAATATTTTTATCGATAAACGCCTCATCTGGTATTCGTATTCCGAACTTTCGAATATCTTCTTGATATTCTTTTTGAAATTCTTTAACTATTCCTGTGGCAGGAGATACATAGCCCACCTTCAGCTTCGCAAGTCTTTTTAAAATTTCTTGTCTCTCCCTATTCTGAGACACCCCAGAACACCTGGTGTCACTTCGCTGTCTCGCGGCTGTTTGATCGAAACATAAAATCGAAAAGACGAGTCCCGCTAACAGACATCTCGCGTATTTAAAATTCATTATTTGTAAAGCTCCGTATTAACTTCTCTGAATCTTGAGAACAAAAAGTAAACTATCGGCACGATGAACAGTGTAAACAAAGTTCCGATTGACATACCCCCGACTATGGACCAACCGATCTGACGACGAGCTGCCGCACCTGCTCCGGAGGCCAAAGCCAAAGGAATATTTCCAATAACCATAGCGAAGGTCGTCATTAAAATCGGACGCAACCTCATGTAAGACGCTTCTCGCACCGCGTCAAAAGCCTCCTTGCCTGCCGCACGCGCTCGGTTCGCAAAATCGACAATCAAAATTCCGTGTTTCGTAATAAGACCTATCAGCGTAACGAGCCCTATCTTGGAATAAATGTTCAAAGTACCATAAGGAATGATCCAGAGAACAATCAACGCCCCCGTAATTGAAAAAGGAACACTGAACATAATGATAAACGGATCAACAAAACTCTCGAACTGTGCCGCCAAAATCAAGTAAACGAAAATCAGTGCTAATATGTAAATAAATATCACCATAGAGCTCTCTTCCAGGTAGGTCTTGGTCGAGCCCGAGAAACTCAACTGAATTGTCGATGGCAATTTTGTACTTTTCAGCTTATTTAGCCCTTCAATCGCCTCGCTTAAACTCACTCCATCAGCCAAATGCCCTTCGGCACTAGCCGCAAGCATTTTATTATAGTGAGACAGATTATTCGGAGCGAAATTTTCCTGGAAAGAGACTAAATCGATTAACGGAACCATCCTTTGTTCATCCTTTTGAGACCCAGTATTTAACTTAGACTTTACGAAGATATTTGAAAGATCCTCGATCGACCGTCGCTGATCCTGATCTACTTGAATAAACATCTCATCACGCTTGGACTCTCTCGTAACCCATCCGACTTTTTCACCCCTAATCAGATAGCCTATAGTATTCGCAATATCGCTGGCAGTAACTCCCAACGAGGATGCTTTGTCCCGATCTATCTTTATTATGTACTCTTGCTGTCTAGGAACCAATGTAGTCAACACCCTTGAAAACCACGGATATTGCTTATCTATATGGTACAAAAAGGCATTCCCATATTTTTCAAGATATTCGTAATCCTGATTGGTTTGAAGAACGAAACGAACAACTGGTTTATCAGCACTACTTGCTCCCGCAGAAACACGACAATGAATCCCCGGAACCTCTTCCAACAAAGGATTCATCTTGGCAGAAATTTGTCTGGTATCCAGATCTCTCTCGCTCCAATCCTTAAGGAAAATTCCTCCTTCGATTTTAGTCGGATCCGCATTTATATATCGGTTTTCGGCATAAGGAGTTTCTTTTAGGACCTCATCAATCCTCATAGCGTTCTCTTTGACAAACTCGAAGCTTGCGCCCACCGGTGCTTCACCAGAGACACTGAGAGAACACTGATCTTCTAGGGGTTTACTTTCGGATGGCATATAAAAAACAGCCAAAATTCCGATCAACGAAACCACAAAACCAACAGATAATGCAATAACTTTGTGATCTAAAGTCCAAGTCAGAGCGTCATAGTATTTTTTGTCGATGGTTTTTAAAATTTCATCCTGCTTATCGGACAATTTTTTAAAATATCCTGTCGCCTTTTCTTTTCTGCTACGACTTAAAAGTCGCGAACACATCATCGGAGACAAAGTCAAGGCCACAAATCCTGAAATAATGACCGCACCGGACAAAGTCAAAGCGAACTCACGGAAACTTCTTCCCAAATTTCCAGGAGTCAAAGCAATCGGAATATAAGCCGACGCCAAAGTCAAGGTCATGGCAACAATCGAAAAAAAGATTTCATTCGACCCAACAAGCGACGCTTTCATCTTATCGAGCCCTTTTTCCATATGTTTGTGAATATTTTCGAGAACAACAATTGCATCATCCACAACTAAACCCACCGCCAGCACCATAGCCAAAAGGGTGAAGGTATTTATCGAAAAGTTAAACAAAGCGAGCAACGCAAATGTTCCGAGCAAAGAAACAGGTATGGTAACAATAGGAATCAGGGTTGCTCGGAAAGACCAAAGAAAAAGGAATACCACGACAATAACCAAAAAAGTCGCCTCAAAAATCGCGCGATACACATTTTTCATAGAAGCACTAATATCACGAGCCTCATCCATTGCGATTACCATTTTGGTCCCACTCGGAAGTAATTCTTCGATCTCCGGCATGACTTTTTTTACCTGCGAACTCAAATCAACAGGATTCGCATTTGCCTGTTTTGTTATGGTCAAAACAACACATTCTCTGCCATTAAACCACGACCCCGATCGCTTATCTTCAGGAACCAGCTCCGAATGCCCGATGTCTTTTACTTTTATAATACTTTCCTTATTATTCAGACTCGGAATGATGACTTCGTCCATCTCTTTGGCATTGTAAAATTCTCCATCCAGAATAAGCATATACTCGCGATCTCGACTTATCAATCGACCACAAGGTTTCTGAACATGTTGATTTCTCAAGGCTTCTAAAACATCTGCAGGAGTATATCCGTAAACAGCCAGACGTTGCGGATCGAGAAACACCTTCATTTTCTTTACATTTCCTCCAGTCAGCACCACCTTACCGACCCCCGGAATAACTTCAAACTTCGACTTGATATAGCGATCAACATAGTCGTGAAGGTCATCCACGCTAATTTTATCGCTGGTGAAGGCTATAACTATTCCTCCTTGGTCATCAGGATCTTCGCGGCTAATTGTTGGTTCAGGATTTCCCCATGGCAAATATACTTTCGCCATTGACAGCCTGTCTCTCACGTCAGAGGCAGCTGCATCAGGATCTCGCGTTGACTCAAACTCTAAAGTTATTTCACTCTCATCATTCTTACTGCTGGATGTCATGGTCTCAACTCCAGCAATCGTTGAAAAATGCTCTTCCAATACCTTTGTAATCTGATTTTCCACAGCCTGCGGACTAGCACCACGATACTCTGTCTTCACAGTAACCATGGATTTTTCAATTTTCGGATCCTTACGAACGGGCAACTGCCATTGGCACACTAGTCCGATAATGACTATCAACAAAGTCAAAACCGTAGAAAACACCGGCCTTTTAATACAAACTTCCGTTAGCCCCATACGCCTATCCCCTCTCTCCGAAAATTAATTCTTGCTTGCTGTCGTTTTTTCCCGATATGCTTTGTAGGCATTTATGATCTCAGAAGAACTGAATTCATCTCGAACTTTAACAGCACGACCGTCACTGACTCTTTCCTTTCCTTTGGTAATTACAAGGTCACCCTCATTAACCCCGGTGATAATTTCAACATTGCCGTTCTTTCTCATACCTGTGGTAACCAAACGCCTAATTGCCATACCGTCTGACACAATGTATAACATGCTTTCATTGCCGGATTTTTCAATAGCGCTTTCCGGAACAACAATTCCCTGCTCTCCCTCGTTAACGGTAATACGTATCTTCACAAATCGTCCCGGCTTCAAAATTTGAGAATTCATCGCAATGTCTTCGGGTACATCAAGAATTGCACGAACCTTGAAAGAGTGACTAACCTTATCGCTTTCCGGCTCTATGGCGCTGATTTTGGCCGAATAGCTTTGCAATGCATCTCCGCCGACATAAACTTCTATCTCTTGGCTTACATAAATTTTATCTACGTCAATTTCTGCCACGGAAAAATCAACTTTCAACGGATGGTTATCAACCAACTTTACCAAATCCGTACCTGACTGGATAAACTGTCCTGCGCTTATGTGTTTTATTCCGATCATTCCCCCGAAAGGAGCCAAAATCTTATGTTTTTCCAAATTTACCTTTGCTGAATTCAGTTTGGCCGACGCCACCTGCATGTCCGAATAGGCTTGCTCCTTCTTTATTTTCGCGGCAGCACCTCGACCGGCTAACTTGTCCAACAATTCGTATTCAATTTTTTCTTTGCGATAACGAGCCTCGGCCTCCCTGAGCTCCGCCTGAGCAAGAGATTCATCGAATTGAATCAATAAATCACCTTTCTCGACGATAGAACCGTCGCTGAAGAAAATTTTATCTACCTTAGCGTTAACTTCCGATTTCAAATCAACAGAATCACACGGAACCAAAGTACCGATCGTATTTATATATCTTTCCACGGAACCAAATGCAGCTTTACTGACTATAACGCTCTGCGGCCCTTCTTTTATCTCAGGATCCGAAGTTGAAAAAACGATATAACTCAAAACTCCGAGTGCTACAACCGCCACACCTGCAACTATTATTCTTGCTTTTTTAGATTCAAAGGATATATTCATGCTCTCTGTTCTCTCTGTCTAACTGGTCGGAGTGAGAGGATTCGAACCTCCGACCCCAGCCTCCCGAAGGCTGTGCTCTACCAGGCTGAGCCACACTCCGTAAACTCCAGACCCCGCAATAATCGCACAAACCGCTAAAAATATCAAACATTAACTGACATTTTTTTGTCAGAAATTTTTGGTTTCTTGTTAAATGTCATGTACAAATCCTCCAGTTTTATATTATTTTTTTCTTCTCCTGAAATGTTTGCAACCACCTGTCCGTAGTTCAAAACCACGAGCCTATCAGAATGTTTCAAGGCAAACTCCGGATCATTGACAACCATAATCGTCGTCATTTTTTTCGATCTAATTATCTTGCTTGTAGCCTCCAACAACGCATGAGAGGCTTCTTCATCCAATCCTGTCGAATGCTCATCAATAACCAGGACTTTTGCCCCCTTGATTACGGCAATCAACAATGCCAGCACTTGTTTATATGGTTTCGGAATATTATCCACCTTTTCATGCAGTAAATTCTCCATCTCCATAAAATTCAGATTTCTCAGCTGAGCGTAAAACCTTTCTTCCATATCGTCTCGAATGGCCTCTCTTACGCAGCTTTTTGGCTGATGACTCAGCGTTGCCAGAACCAGATTTTCCAGCACTGTCAAACTTCCCGCTGTACAAACATTGTTATTAAAAAACACCGAGGAAACTATCTTCGATCTGGAATACAAAGATTGCGCAGTAATATCAACTTTGTTGTACCACAATCTTCCGAAATTCAACTGAATATGTCCCGCTAAAAATCTCAGCAAAGTACTCCTACCGCTTCCGTTGTTTCCTAAGATAGAAACAACTTCTCCGTCTTGAACAGAAAACTTCACTCCTCTCAAGGCGACTCTTTCTAACGGAGTCCCTGCATAAAATACAACGAACGCATCTTCTATATCTATCATAGCTCACTCCTTTTAATTTTCTCTGGTTTTATCGATATAATTGCTTCGTCTCAACGCAACTAGCATAACTAAGATTACGGCCATCACTACGTTAGTGTACTCTTCACCTACGCCAATTAATTCTCTGGTTACCAATATCTTTAGTGCAGCCTGATAACAAATTGCTCCCACAAATGTACCGATAATTGCCGTTTTTATGTTCACATGACTGAATATCCTACCGCCTAGGATGATGGCTGTTATACCGAAAATAATGCATCCGCTCCCCATGTTAACTGAGAATTCCCCTGTTATTTGAGCAACCAGGGCTCCCGCTAAAGCGAAAAGCAAATTTTCTAAACCCAATCCGCAAGACAAAATCTGCATGCCATCGACCCCCATGGATTCGGTAATTATTTCACCATCACCGTAAATTCTCATGGAAAGTCCGTACTCCGAGATCATCAATTTGTAAAATAAATATACAATCGGACAGACAATCACCAGGGCAAGAATAAAATTGCTGATTGGAGATAAATTTCCAAACACGGAAGACGGAACAAACCTTTTGAATTCAACCAATTTCGTCAACAAGGATTGCAATCCTCCCACGGTCAGCAAGCTCGCTATAATTGCATCCAATTTTATGTAGTTAATGAAAGAAGCTGTGATGGCTCCCGCAGTGTATCCCATAAACATCGCGATTATTATTGCAAACAGCGGATTCATTCCCGCTAACACCATAACACCATAAATACACCCTCCCAAGGCAAAGCTGGCCTCGCAGGTTAAATCTATTAATTTAAAGACCTTATTAGATAAAAAAATGCCCAGCCCCACTAACGAAAATGCCAGACCAAAAGCCAAAATGAAAAAAATACTATCAAAAATAGGCATACTCATCTCCACAAAACAATAAAGGAAAAATTACGCTCCCTTAAACAACAACCACTCGATCACCCATCAATCCACAAACGAAATTCTCAAACGTCCATTTTCTCCTGACGGAAATTTTTCTTCCTCCATCCTTTTATCTTTCTCTTCAGACATCGTCATTCCTTACAATTCCAAAACTTTTATTTCATGCTATCAGCATTAGGTTAAAATTTAGTTAATTATTAGTCCTTTATCTATGAAACGAATCGAAATTGAATAAGACTGTGCTTCTCGAGTTTTTCATAAGAAAAACAGAGACAATTGCCGATCTCAGAAATCGCAATCGTCTCTCAAAGAAAATTTTTATATTCCCAGATCAAGAGTATTTACTCCGTGCTCTTTCTTCCAAATCTTAAGTCTATTTCTTTCTTTTACCTGCTGACGTTCACTGACCCCTGAAAAATCATTTCCTTCCCAATTAACGACTTTCAGTTTTGTTCCACTAGGAATTGTCTCCATAAATCCTATAACGTCAGGCAACGTTATCTTGTTATCGGCAAAGTTGACTGCTATCAGGTTTTTCATTTGCGAAACCGACAGAGATTTCACCGCTCCAGCAATGTTATTGCCTCGGAAATAAGCATATTGCAGCGAGTCGTTCTGTAATCCCGAACACAAAGATGAAAAAGCTGAATCACTCATTTCACAGTTATTGGCGACAAACGAAATCAAACTATTCATCCCCTTAAGAGATGTCGCCAAAACTTTCGCAGTTTGCTCATTAATCGGATCCCCTGAAACATTCAATGTCTTCAACCTAGTTAATCTTTCCAATGCTGTGGAAATCGTTTGCAATACAGAATCCGGAAGATTCATATCCGAAATATCCAAATTCTCAAGATGCTTTAGTTGCTCCAATGCTGCATTAAGGGCTTTGGAATTATGATACGCCTCCACTCCGTCATGTGAATTAAAATCATCGAAACATATCTTCAAATCCCTAAGTTCCTTCAAATTCGCCAGCGAACCAAAGAATTCCCTAACCTGGTTTTCGGTACTTTCAAGAACTGAATACTCCAATCTATTTAATTTTTTCAGCTCTCCCAAAAATCGCAACAAATTATCATAGACTTGGCTGTCCTTGACTCTCATAAACCCAAGATTCAGCTCCGACAGGGTCTCTTTTGATTTTTCAAGGGTCTTCTGCAATATGGTGCATCCTTCATCACCCAATTCCCCTAATGTGAGTCTTAAGTATTTGATAACCTCCAAGTCTCCCACAGCCGCAAGCAATTTGGCGGACTCAGCTCGTGCCATACTCGGATCCATAATAGTCAGAAATTCTAACTGCTTGTGACGCGTAATGATATCCGTAAATTCCTCAAAATCCCTCTTCGCAACAGTGCAGGAATTTATTATCAAATTTTTTACGGTCATCGGTAAAAACTTTCGGATACCTTTCAAAACTTCTTTGGTTAAATCCAAATTACATATTTCTACACTGAGTAATTCCGGATATTTCGAAAAGCAGTCCGCCTCCGTGAAATTCTCATCCTTCCACTGTTCTTCGGAGTAAGTCTTGTCTTTTCCGAGCAATGTTATTTTATTCTTAGATATCCTGATTCCAATGACATTTTCCCTTGCTATACTTCCCTTGCTCTTGGTAAAGGGATAATAATCTATCTCTTGAACTTCCTCGTCATCGCTGATTTTTTCATCAACAATATAGCTACTATTAAAATTCCTTTTCTTTGTAGGCTCGTTATCTCTGGCAAGAACGCTACCCCCAAACAACGCAAGAACACAAGACAAAGATAAAAACTTATACAAACAACTCCTCATTAGTAACTCCACATAACTATCTTTCCCCATCAAATCACAAAAAAGTAAATAACTTATGAAAATTTGTATATTTTCTCGATCTTTTATAAAAAATATTGTGTATAATTAAAATCTGTGGTTTTTTTACGATATTTTGGAACGAAATATGAAATTTTCAGCAAAACTGAGGGAAATGCTTTGTTTGGACGATGAAGAACAGAAAGAATTTGAGCATCCTCTACCCAAGGAGATTTTCCGAGATTACGATATCAGAGGAATTTTCGGAAAAACTCTATTTCCTGAGCACGCTTATTATGTAGGAAGAGCTTTCGGAACCTTTCTTTACAGAAAAAATTTGAAAAAGATATGCGTCGGAAATGATTGCCGAAATTCCTCAGATACTCTGGCAGATCAACTGATTTGGGGACTAACAAAATCAGGAATGGAGGTAGTCGAGCTGGGCATCTGCCACACTCCGATGATGTATTATACGGTGAATAAATTCGATATGGATGCCGGTATTATGATAACAGGGTCACACAATCCCGCCGAATATAACGGATTCAAATTCATGCTGGGAAAAGATCCGTTTTACGGGGATGACATAAAAGAGATTGAACGAATGATACGGCAACGAGACTTTATCGAATCCTGCGGACGTGAAGTAATTCTCAATGATATTTTTGTGAGTTACATAAAAGATATTTTAGATGGATTCAAATTTTCGGATGACTTGCGCGTCGCCTGGGACATCGGGAACGGAGCGACAAGCAACGCTATCAGAGAAATAGTGAACAGAATTCCCGGTCGACACCATATTCTATTTGAAGATATGGATGGAAATTTCCCGAATCGTCAGCCGGACCCGACAGTTGCCGAAAATATCTCTTATTTGAGAAAATTTGTAAGTTATAATAAATTTGACATAGGTTTCGCCTTCGACAGTGACGGCGACCGCCTTTGCGTAGTAAATTCCGATGGGCAACCACTGTACAGCGATCAAGTGTTTGAGATTTTTGCTGCCAATTTTTTGAAGAAAAACCCTGGGGCTCAAGTCATTTCAGACGTAAAATCATGCAACAGATTGTTTCAAAGAATCAAAGAATTGGGAGGATCTCCGATCATGGAAAAGGTCGGACATACGTTCATAAAGGCAAGGATGAAGTCATCGGGGGCGCTACTAGCCGGGGAAATGAGCGGTCATTTTTTCTTCAAAGACAGATGGTTCGGATTCGACGACGGGATTTATGCAGCACTGCGTTGCTTGGAAATTCTCAGCGAAAATAAAGATGCTTTCAGCAATTTGCCGTACGGTATCGTAACGCCAGAAATCCGAATTAGCTGCCCGGAAGATGAAAAATTTCGGATAATAGAAAAAACAAAAGAAAAACTTCAGGGCCGAGGAATAAATTTCGCGGACATCGACGGCGTCCGGGTCTCCGATGAAAAAGGTTGGTGGCTAATAAGAGCCTCCAATACTCAGAATGCAATTTCTCTGAGAGCAGAAGCGGAAAAAAAGGAATATATGAAGTATCTGTTGGACGAAGTGGTTTCATACTTAAAGCCTTTCATAAAAGATATAGAACAAATACTTAAAAAATACAAAATGGAAGAGACCTTGGCGGAGCGTAAATAGATAAATATGAACAAAGATTTTGTTGAATATCTGAAGAGCCGAATCTCTATCGTGGATATAATCTCCGCTCGCATACGACTGCATAAAGTCGGAAATGTATGGAAGGCGCTTTGCCCTTTTCATAAAGAAAAAACCGGTTCATTCCATGTAGATGAAGCCAAAGGACTATACCATTGCTTCGGATGCGGTGCTGGTGGAGACTCGATAAAGTTCGTTATGAATTACGAAAAAGTATCTTTTTGGGAAGCAATCGAAATTATTGCAAATCAATATGGAATAGAAGTCCCGAAAAACGACTCCACACCAAAAGAAGATCCTTCGGCGAGGCTTTTCGAAATTATGAATTATTCCAAAAATTATTTCGTAGAAAGTTTAAACTCAAAAGGCAATTCAACTGCCAGGGATTATTTGAATTTGAGAAAAATCAGTAAAGAGCAAGTCGAAAAATTCCAACTGGGTTTTGCTCCTACCAGTTCAGATCTTTACAATTTGTTGAAAAAGAAAGGATTTTCCAACGACGAGCTAGTTCGAACGGGAATTTTTATAAAATCCGACTACAAAAATGAATTTATCAATCGATACAGAGGTCGTTTGATTTTTCCGATAGTCGATGCCCGCGACAAATGCGTCGGATTCGGGGGAAGACTTTTGGAAAAATCGGAAAAAGCAAAATACATAAATTCCCCGGAAACAGAAATTTACAAAAAAAGCCAGCAGTTGTATGGATATAGTCTCGCACGCAAAGGAAAATCTCGCCAAATAATTATTTCGGAGGGATATTTAGATGTGATTTCGCTGCACCAAGCGGGATTTGATGGGGCGGTTGCTCCGCTTGGAACATCCATCAGCGCTGCGCAAATAGGCATGTGTTGGCGAGTTTGCGACAATCCTATCATTGCTCTGGACGGTGACTCAGCCGGAGTTAAGGCATCCTACCGTTGGATCGACAGGATCTTGACTTGTCTTGAGCCGGGAAAATCTTTTAAATTTGCAACCCTTCCCCAAGGCGCAGACCCTGATCTTTTGGTCTATAACAATCAAATTTCAACAATCACAGAAGCAATGAACAGCGCTATACCACTTTCGCAGTGGCTTTGGGACGGCGGATTTTCCCTATTCCCGTCAGAAACTCCGGAACAAAAAGCTGAACTTATCGAAATGCTGATTCAAAAAGCCGAATCCATAAAAAATATTTCCGTAAGAAATTTTTACATTCAAGATATCAAAAATCGTCAAAGGTCCTTGTACAAAAGAAGAACACGCGTCACGAAAAAAGAAAATTTGAGGTCCGCAACTCCCGCAAAAGAAAAAATTGAGAAAATACTAGTTGTGACTCTAATAAATCACCCTTATATTATTGATAGGGTTGCAGAAGATTTTATTAAACTCGAGTTCGAGAATACCGAGATGAAGGTTTTAAAGGATAAAATTTTGAAAAATTATACGGATTTTGCTGAAGAAAATCCTCAGAGATTCGTTGAATCTATGGTACAATTACAGAGTATCACTGATAAAAATTTCGAGGATGTATTAATGCATGCGAATTTCGCGGATAAAAATGTCTCCGACGATACTGCTTTCGCCGGATGGTCTGAGTTATTGAAGAGACATTTGTCCGAGCCTCTGTTGGACAGGGATCTGCAAAAGGCGTCGTCGAATTTCGTTTTTTCAGAGGATAATTGGCAAAAATTGAAAGCATTGAAAAGTGAAGTCTTAAACCGCAGGAAGAGATAGGAGCAAAAAATGAATGCAGTTTCAAATTCGAAGGTAAATGAGAGTATTGAGGAAAAAGAGGAGAGTCAGAAAAAAGATAATTCTTCTGAAGCCCAGTTCGCTGCCTTGATATCTTTGGGAAAAGAGCGCGGATACATAACCTATGATGAACTGAACGATGCTCTTCCTAAAGAAAAATTTTCTTCGGAAAAAATCGACATTGCCGTGTCCAGTCTCTCCGGAATGGGAATTCAGCTGGTTGAAACGGAAGAAGCAGAAACTTTCCATCGCGAAAAAAATCACTCCCATCCGGCACAGAAGATAGAACAAAATAATAATGATCTTCTTCGAACGGATGACCCTGTCCGCATGTATCTCAGAGAAATGGGAAATGTCGAATTGCTTTCCCGTGACGGAGAAATCGAACTTGCGAAAAAGATCGAGCAGGGATACGCAGAAGTTCTCGGCGGTTTGAGCGAAAGTCCGAGAACTTTTGATAAATTCGCCGAATGGATAGAAGCCTTGAAGGAACACAAAATTATGCTGAGAGAAATCCTTCAGCTGGACAACGGAATGAAGGATGAAGAGGAAGAATCAACGGACTCCGAGAATGATGATGACTTGGAGGAGGATGAAAATTCCTCTGAAGACTCGGAAGAATCCAAGGAAATCAGCACTGAAGACGATAACTTGATTCCCACGATCATCGACAGCCTGCAAAAAGTCATAGAAATGCATAATGCGATTCTCAAAAAGAAGAACCCTTCAACAAAACAAAAGCAGGGATTAGTGAACGCCGTCTCGGAGTTGAGGCTTAACCAAAAAACAATCGAGGCTATGTGCGAAGAACTTTATGTTTTGAATCGAAAATTGATCAAGAGCGAAAGCGCACTCCTGAAATTGGCTCAGGACAACGGCATAAGCCGCGAGGGATTCCTGAAAAATTACCTCGGAAATGAAACTAACTCCGATTGGGAAAATTCCATGTTGAAGTTCTCGAACTGGAGCAAATTTTTCAAGAATTGCGCCAAAGAGATTTCCGAACATCAATCGCTGGCAAAGGAAGTCGAGAAAGAATCCCGATTGCCACTCGGGGTATTCAAAAAATTAGTCGCATGCATTCAGAAGGGCGAAAGATGCGCGACTCGAGCAAAAAAAGACATGATCGAGGCCAACCTGCGTCTAGTTATATCCATCGCCAAAAAATACACCAACCGCGGTCTGCAATTTCTGGACCTGATTCAGGAAGGTAACATCGGACTGATGAAGGCGGTGGACAAGTTCGAATACCGTCGCGGATACAAATTTTCGACCTACGCCACTTGGTGGATTCGCCAAGCCATCACTCGCTCCATCGCAGACCAAGCACGAACCATCAGAATTCCGGTTCACATGATCGAAACGATAAACAAAATCGTACGGTCATCCAGGCAGATGCTGAATGAGACAGGGAAGGAGCCAACTCCGGAAGAATTGGCCGAACGTCTGCATATGCCGCTGGAAAAGGTTCGTAAGGTTCTGAAAATTTCAAAAGAGCCAGTCAGTTTGGAAGCACCTATCGGAGACGAGGACGATTCGCACCTCGGAGATTTCATCGAGGATAAAAACATCGCGCAGCCGGTGGAGTCTGCGGTTAACGAGAACCTGCGTGAAACAACAACTTTGGTGCTGGCAAGCCTTACTCCGAGAGAAGAGCGCGTCCTGAGAATGAGATTCGGGATAGGTATGAATTCCGACCACACTTTGGAGGAAGTCGGACAGCAGTTTTCGGTCACCCGTGAACGTATTCGACAGATCGAGGCGAAAGCTCTCAGAAAATTGAAACACCCTAGCCGTTCGAGGAAACTGAAAACGTTTTTGGATTCGTAATCCGCAACGTTTTCCGGTTTAACGAATTTTTGCCGTATACTTAACTAAATTCTTGTGAATGGTTGCTTGCTCGGTAATCTTCTGGATACAATCAGGGCGGTCTGAGGATCGCCCTTTTTCGTGTTTTTTGGGCCAATTATTCTCTCTTCATATCTATCTCTGCTTGATAATATGCGCTGAATGGCGCCAAAACTGACCAGATATTTTTTAGTAATAATCCAACTTTTTCCTTTAAACTGTCCCAAAAACGTTTAAATGAATTCAAATTGGACAAATGCTGGGATGACATTCGGTAAGTCTTCACATTTAAATCTTCTTTATTGGAAAAATTGTATGTTTTTTCATTCGATAGCTCTAGCTTTTCCCAAAAATCCGTTACTGAGGAAGAATAGGAATAAAGCCATGGAGTTCCTTTTGATGATACATCACCAAATCCGGCTACTCCCCGTCCACGACATTCTACTCTATCATATTTTTCAGAAGAATCCACATAGATTTTCGTTCTTACGTGATGAAACTCCCCAGCTCCCAAAGTAGCTCCCATATTGATAACAGGAGGAATATGAATGGATAAGCCAGATCTTTCGATACCGTCAAAACCTTCTTCAATATTTAATAATTTTTCTTTGGGCAAATCTATAACTTTCATGTGCGACTTAGAAAGAAAAGCACTGAACGCCATTCCATTATGAAAATCCCTAACAATTCCTCCAAACATTCCATCACTGAAAGAATATGAAATCTCAGGACTTCGATTGTAATCTTCTTTAAATTCTCCTCTATAAATTCTGTACGTATTTATGGGAGCATTATCTTCTCTTACCACAAGATCTGCAATCATCGCCTTAAACTCATTGGATAAATTTAAGATAGCATACATCAGATTATGTTGACAGAAGAATCCTGAATCATAAACTTTTTTCACGTTCGTTGAAATATTTTCCAACAGCTGCCCGACTACGTTTTTTTTATCTTCCTCTTTGCTAATTTCCCATCCTAAAATGCCTTCAAAAGAGCTTATTCTGTCATTTGTTTTCCAAAAATATGATTGAACATTGTCACTATTCATGTAATTGTTACAAAAATCTTCAATTTTTTCAGGAGTCTTATCATCTATGCCAAAACTAATTTGACCTTCTTTAGACACAGCCCCCCAAACAGGATTAACTACAACAAGATTTATAACATCCGTCTGACAATTCTTCATTTGAGAAACTATCTCATTAAGATAGAAATCCCACCAAAACAGCTGATACAAACTTTTCGGAATAAAAGCTACTTTTGCAGATGGATCCACTGATTGAATCTTCTTTTTCAGGAATCCGCTCTCATCGTTTATTATCTCATTTTTATCTTCTTCCGATAGCTTTGCAGCTCGCTCTGAATCTAATTGCGTTACAAAACTATTTTCCACAATCGCCTTGTAAACTGATGCCTTTTGATCATCTCCAACATTTAAACAAACAGGGACAAAATTACCTGCCAACAATTCAAACGAACTTAATAAACTTCCAACGACTAACGCTAATTTTTTCATGTTTTTGACTCTCCCTTCCGAAATCAAACAACTATTCAAACGCCTAAGTTTTACCATATGTCTAGCTTGTTTACAATAACGATTTTGACTCTTAACAAAAAAGGCTCCCGGAGGAGCCTTTACAGAAAGGATAAATTTTGTTTTGATTACTCAGAAATCACTGATACAGTGCAGCGTCCCTGGGCATTCTTGGAAAACTTTACAATTCCGTCCGCTGTCGCGAAAATGGTGTGATCTTTTCCTAAACCGACATTTTCCCCGGCCTTCATTTTTGTTCCGCGTTGTCTGACGATAATGTTACCCGCCTTTACCGCCTGACCACCAAAACGCTTTACACCTAATCTTTTACTTTCCGAATCGCGCCCGTTCTTAGAACTTCCACCGGCTTTTTTTGTTGACATTTGCTGACTCCTTAACCTTTGATGCTATCGATCTTCAAAATGGTCGAAATCTGGCGATGACCATTCTTTCTGCGATAGTTTTTACGACGACTCTTTTTGAAAACCATAACCGTCTTGTGCTTCTTATGTTCAATAACGCTCGCGGACACGGAGGCATTCTTAACATAAGGAGTTCCGATTTTCACATCCCCGTCTTTTTCAACCATCAGAACGTCACTGATTTCCAACTTAGCGCCCAAATCAAGAGACAACTTCTCGACAGAAATAAAATCGCCTTCTTTTACTTTGTACTGTTTACCGCCTGTTTTCATAACTGCAAGCATAACTTAATTCCTTTTAACTTATACGAGACTTACTATTAATTCATTTTGTTAAAAATTTCAAGAGGGCAATAAAAACTTGCATAAAAACTTTTTTACAAATAGAATCGCTTCAGGATTGCGTAAACTCAGAATTATGACTGGGAAAAATCAAGGAAGGATTTATGTTCAATTTTTTGTTTAACAAATCGCGTTCGGATTTTAAGATTCACGCGGGGTTTGCTCCCAATTCTGTCGGGGCTTTTTTAATAAATCTCGACAGAGCGACAGAACGTTTGGAATTCGTTAAACCGAACATCGATCAGTTAGGATTTCCCGTTGAAAGAATTTCGGCAGTCGACGGAAAATTGCTTTCGGAGGAAGAACTTCGCAAGGTTTGTGATTACAAAAAATTCAAAGGCTATTTTAAGATGCTGCCGGAACGGGGAACTATCGGTTGCTCTCTGAGTCACGAAAAAGCACTGGAAAGATTTTTGGAATCCGAATATGAATTCGCACTGATATTTGAGGATGATGTAATATTTAATCCGCATGAGCTGAGGGAGTGCGTCAACAGAGCCATAGAAAAAAAAGATCTCTGGGATATTCTCAATTTTGAAACATTTCATGATGGATTTCCCTTTAAAATTGCAGATCTTTATGAAAATAAAAATATGTCTCTGTATTTTACACCTGTAACTCATGCTGGTTGTTATTTAATAAATCGATGCACTGCGAAAAAACTTTTGGAAAAATTTTATCCGATCATTATGCCTTTTGATCATTATTTTGCTGCATCGTGGGAATTCGATATAAAATTCGTCGGAGTCGAGCCTCGCATAGTAAAACAAAATTTCGGAAATTCGCAAATTAAATCCGAATCGACTAAAAAATTCAACTGTAGAAGAGTAAAACTCAGCAACACCGTGTTTAATATTCGCAGAGTAATTGTCGGTTTCATGTACAATCTGTACCTGTTTATAAAAAATTTGATGAATCAAAAATAGCGGTTTGGCATTGAAAATTTCAGAATTTTTTTATGGTCGTAAATAATTCGTTAACAAATATTGGTTATGGTGTTAGTATATGGTCCGTGTTGTGGGTAATATGAAGATATATTTAGTCGGTGGCGCAGTAAGGGATCAAATAATGGGAGTCGTTCCGAACGACAAGGATTATGTCGTGGTCGGGGCTACTATCGAGGACATGCTTAAGAGAGGCTTTCATCCCGTAGGAAAGAGCTTTCCCGTTTTTATCCGAAAAGGTTCAAATGAAGAATATGCCCTTGCCCGTAAAGAAGTAAAGACAGGTCCTAAACATACCGATTTTGGCTTCTTTTTCGACAAATCAATAACACTGAAAGATGACCTGGTCAGGCGCGACTTCAGCTGCAACGCAATAGCCTACGACATTGAAGAAGATAAGATCATCGATTATCACGGAGGAGTTGAAGACATTCACAACAAAATTCTCCGACATATCAGTCCGCATTTTGTTGAAGATCCGCTTCGAGTTATAAGGTTATGCCGATTCGCAGCCCAATTGAACTTTTCAGTTGCAAGGGAAACCATGAACTTGGCACGGGATATGGTACTTCAAAATCAGCTGGAAAATCTCTCCGCTGAAAGAATTTGGGGCGAGATAAAAAAAGCTTTGCGCTATCCGAATTTCTACAGATTTATTGAAGTCGCTCACGAATGTTTCGCTCTGAAGAAAATTCTATCCGCTGTTGAAAAACTTTGGTTCGTCAAGAAAGATTCTCGAGAAGCAACCCTTGCGGAACATACCATAGACTGTCTGAAAAATGTAAGTAAGGATAACGAAATAGTAAAGTTTGCGACTCTGCTGCATGATGTTGGGGAAACAAAATTTTTTGGTCCGAATCACTCGTGTGAAGATTCGGAACAACGTGGTGTTCAGATAATAAAAGACATTTGTCACAATCTGAAAATTCCAAATGATTTTCGAAGTTTTGCGGTGTTTGTATGTAAGAACTACAAAAAGTTCCAACAGGTAAACCAAATGGATATCGAGCAACTGCTGGATCTGACGGACGAGTACATAAAGAGGACACCGGCGGATTTCGAGAATTTCATGGCCATTTGTAAGGCTGCTGTACCCAATGCTGATTTTAAAAATTCCGAGCGAAAAATTCGAGATATCTATAAAATTCTGTCGAAAGTAAAAGCAAATCAAATGCCGGACTTCGACTCCATAAAAAAAGATTCCGAGTTTAAAGATAAATATCGCAAATTTAAACTGGAAATCTTACAAAAACACGGATTTTAGAAAAATCCGAATAATTTTTTAAGATTTTCGCGAAATTTCGACGGATTGTTAACCTTATTTTAGAATAATTCATTTTATAAAAAGCTATGTTATCGTTGTAGACATAGAGGAGGCACAAAGAAGAAAATGCCGAAAGTTGCAAAAAAAATCTTCGATGTAATAAACAACGAAGTCTACGCAGACGAACTAAAAATCAAAAAAATATCTCTCCTGCTAAAAAACAAACATCCTGCCGATATTTCGGATATCATTGAGGACTTGGACTCCGACTCTCGGCAAATATTTTTTAAACTCGTGCCGCAACTTGTGGATTCCCGCGTTTTGGTAAACCTTGTAAATCCCTACCGCACAAAAACCATTGCTTTTTTCGGATTAAAACATTTCAAAAACTCCATACGTCTCCTGAAAAAAGATGAACTGATAGAATTGGTTGAGCAGCTGAATGTCAATGAACGCAAACAGTTCGTCGAGATGATGCCGAAAAAGATGAAGGCCATTGTTAAGTTCCTTATGGCGTATCCGGAAAATTCGGTCGGACGAAACATGTCCTTCGATTTTATATTGGTTTCGGAAAATCTTTCGGTAGAAGAAACCTTCAAGTATATCAAGAAAAAAAAGGACACACCTGATAGCTGTTCGGAAATTTTCATTGAAAACGACAATCACAAACTCACGGGTCTGATTTCGCTTACTCGCCTATTGAAATCTCCCAAAAAGAAAAAGCTCAAAGATATAGAAAGCCCGGATATAATCGAAATTGCTGCAACGGACGACCAGGAAATTGCTTACAACCTATTTAATAAATATCATTTCGTAAGACTTCCCGTGGTAGACAACAACAACCGTATGATCGGACTGATCAGATCCGCGGATCTTATAGACATTGCACAGGAAGAAATCACTGAAGATTTCAGCCAATTGACCGGAACCGCCGAAGATGACGAAATCAGCGCACCTCTGATATCGAGCTGCTTTAAGAGGCTTCGTTGGCTATCGTTCGCGGTGATCAATACCCTTCTGTCTCCATTCATTATCTCGCTGTTCCAAGATATTATCCAGCAAACCGTGGCATTGGCGGTATTAATGCCGATTGCCGGAGCTTTGGGCGGAAACATCGGAATTCAAACGGCAAGCGTCGTCATTAAGGCCTTTTCTACGGAAGAATTTCGTGAAGCGCAATATTCTAAGGTAGTTAAAAAGGAAACTCTTATGGGCGTCTTTAACGGACTAATGATTGGTTTATTTCTGGGAGCTGCTGTTCTTTTTTGGTTTAATGATATCAGATTATCCCTGCTGCTTTTCGGAACCATGGTCTTCTGCGCAACCTGGGCCTCATTTATCGGAGTAGCCCTCCCCTTAATTTTTTATCGCTTCGGATATGACTCCTCTCTCAGCTCTGGTCCTCTTATCACCACAATAACAGACGTTTCCGGATATGTCGCGTTTCTGGGACTGGCTCATATATTTCTGAGCTAAAAATTGTTGTTACGGATTGACATTTTGGTTAAAACTGATACAATTCAACTCCATTGGTTGAGAGAAATTACAATGAGCACTAAAGAGAGAGTTTTGGTTTCAAGAACGATTGCTGTGCCGGCAGACACTAACCCGTGGGGAGATATTTTCGGCGGATGGATCATGTCTTTGATGGACATTGCAGCTGGGAGTATAGCCGCTCGTTTGGCCCGCGGATCTATTGCTACGAAAGCAATCAATAACGTCACTTTTGATACCCCTATCTTTGTGGGAGACGAAGTTTCGGTTTATGCGGAAATCGAAAAAATCGGAAATACTTCTATGACTCTGAATGTTTATGTAGATATCTGCAGAAAGGGAAACAGCGAGGTGTTGAACGCCGTTAAGGGGACCTTTATAATGGTGGCGCTGGACGAGAATCGCAGACCGCGTCCTGTAAAAGCATTCTGGGACAAGTCTGAGAAATAATTTTTGAAAAAGGTCGGGTTATGAAGAATAAGGAAGAAGGCGTCAACCTGGAAGAGCAAGTTAAATCTGGAGAAGAGGTTGAAGTTTCGGAAAAGTCTGATGAAAATTCTGAATCTGAGAAAGAGGCGCAGGCAGATTTACTTGAGCAGATCAACACGCTGAAGGACACACTTCTTCGGAAAACGGCTGAGTCCGAGAACTTGAGAAAACGCCTTGAGAAGGAGAAAGATGACGCCGTGAAATACGCCAACAAGAATTTCGCTCGCGATCTTTTGGCGGTACTGGACAATTTCGAAAGGATCAATGGGAACATCGCCTCCGTAAAGGGTAAAATCGACGCCGATCCTAATTTGAAGGCCTATTTTGATGGAATTGCAATTTGCGAGAAGGAATTGCTGTCAACTTTTCAAAAATACGGAATTTCTCGCATAGAGGTTTCCGCAGGAGATATTTTCAATCATGAATTGCATCAGGCAATGTGTGAAGTTGAAGACGATAACCACCCAGCCGGAGCTGTGGTGAAGGTATTTCAGACCGGGTATAAGTACCACGACAGACTGTTGCGCCCGGTAATGGTGAGTGTGTCTAAGAAAAAGTAATCGGAAGATGTGAGGTAATCGGTGGCAGACAGTGACGAAATAATCTGCGTCGATTTGGATGGTACCCTGATAAAGTCCGATTTGTCCTGGGATTCTGCAAGAAAACTCGTAAAGAAAAATCTTTTTAACATTTTCGAGTTGATTTTCTGGTGCTTCAAAGGAATTCCTTATCTTAAATACAGAGTAGCAAAAGAAATCGATATCGACCCGTCCGCCCTGCCCTACAATTCCGATTTTCTGTCTTACCTCATTCAAAAAAAATCAGAGGGAAGCAAAATATATTTGGCAACTGGCTCTACAGAAAAATACGCGAAACAAATTGCTGATTATCTTCAGATTTTCGACGGAGTTTTCGCCAGCGATTTAAAAACCAATCTCGTCGGAAAAAACAAAGCTCAGAAACTTGAGCAGACATTCCCGAACGGATTTACTTACGCCGGAAACAGTACCGATGATCTTCATGTCTGGAAAAAATCTTCAAAAAAAATTTTAGTTAATCCTAGTGAAAAGGCCAAAAGAGCGATGCGTTTCGTAGAACACTCGTTGTATGAATCTTAAATTTTAAATATTTTTAGCATAAAATTCTTATATATTTTAAATTTTTGCAACATAAATAGCTAATCAACTTCTATTTACAGTATCTCTATTGCAAATGCGAATAAATTAGTGTTAGAGTTGATCATTGTAGTACTAGAGGTTAAAAAATGAACAAGACAGAGTTAATTCACAAAGTCGCAGAAAACTGCGGGTTATCCCAGAAAAGCGCGGGAGATTGCCTGAATTCCATTATTGAGGTAATCCAAAAAGAATTGAAATCCGGCGGAGATGTTGTTATCCCTGGGTTCGGTTCGTTCTCAGTCGGAAAGAGAGCTGCCCGAACAGCACGTAACTTCCAGACAGGTAAGATGATGGACATTCCGGCGACAAAAACCGTAAAGTTCAAGGTCGGAAAGACATTAAAAGAGTCAGTTAAATAATTTTTGGAGAGATATCATCTCTCCTTTTCTTTTTTCATTGTATTGTTTAAATAGATTTGTTTGTGATTCGCGAACAAATATTATTGCTTGTAACGAATATTTGTAAATAAAAAGCCCCGATCGAAACCGAGGCCTAGTTAATTTGTAGAAAAGAATCAGTGCTTTATGTTACATTTCGCCAAAGCACGAATGGACCATCCCTTATTTGCTCTGATTTTGCTTACACCAATTCCGCCATCATCTGCTTTAAATCCGAAGTTATAGTCAGCCTCTATCGCCGCTGAAACCTTCGGGCAAAAAGATTTCTCCGCACCTACTCCCAACACGAAGGAAGTTTTATTTTTCGAATGATTATCCTTACCGTCGAAGAAAGATATTTTCGACCAAGCACATCCCATTTTTCCATAACCCAACACATCTCTGCGCATATTGTAACCTAATTTCACGTTAACCTGAGGGGAAAAACCTTTCATCTGAAGATTGGCGCCCGGAGCGTAATTTTCATAAAACTTCTTTTTATTCCGCATAAAGTTGATCAAAAACTCTCCGCCCATGTACGACCTGTTTTCGAAAACTTTTCCACCACCGAGTACGAAAGTTCCCATAAAATTAGTGGTTTTCATGTCTTTCATCCCATCTATGGAGGACTTCAAAAAGCTTCCGCCAATTCCCAAACCTCCATAAAAACTACTGAAAACACTTTCCGAAACAGCCTCGGCAACTGCTGATTCGTTCGCTACGTCTGCGTTTGCCGAGAACGCCATCGCGCAAACCGCCGCGCTTAACATTATCTTTTTCATTTCAACTCCTAATAACACAAAACCTACTTAAGGCTATAACAGGGCGTAACTTTTCTCAATAGATTAAAGGATTTTCCAAGCAAGCGGTGATTTTTTTATCACATTCGAGACTAATAATATTTACGAAATTTTAACAAAACGCTGAACGACGCTCATCACAAAAAATTTTCGAATAAAAAAGCCCCGACCTAAGCCGAGGCTAACTAAATACCCCGGACAAAACCGAGGCCCAGTCAATATATGACGATGGATTAGTACTTTACGTTGTACTTGACCAAAGCGCGGACATTCCAACCTTTGTTCCAACGGACACCCCCGAGCTTCCAACCAAAGTTGTAATCAGCCTCGACAGCGGCAGAGAACTTCTTGCAGAATGCTTTCTCAGCACCTAAACCCAACACGAAAGAAGCCTTGGTTTTCGAATCTTTCGAACCAGGGACTTCCACCCAGTCATTTCCTTTCTTCTCAAATCCGTTCAAGGATACCTTCGTCCAAGCACAACCCAACTTTGCGTAAGCTAAAACGTCGTTCTTGAAAACATAACCAAGTCTCAAATTCAGCTGAGGAATGTATCCACCGACCTTACCTTCGATCTTTTCATTGCCGAGCAATTCCCACTCACTCTTCTTGTTCTTTGTGAAATCCATCAAGAACTCACCACCAACGTAAACATTGTTGCTGAACACTTTTCCGGCACCGAGAACAAAAGAACCAATGAAACGGTTCGCTTTCAAGCTATCCTTCTCGATTTTACCATCCTTGCTCAGGTACTTAACGTCGCCACTTTTCAAGAAGCTTCCACCGATACCCAAACCAGCGTAGATGCTGCTGAAAGCACTCGCTTGAGCAGTTTCAATAACCTCTACTTCTTCCGCTACATCTGCGTTCGCCGTGAACGCCATTGCGCAAACCGCTGCGCTTAACATTACTTTTTTCATTTTAAACTCCCAAATTAAAAAGCTTCTTGAGCTTATAATGGACGTTTTTATTTTTCAACTATTGAAGGAAGTTTTCGGTTTGACTGTGTTTTTTTTGCAACAAATTTAGGACCTAAACATATTATACAGAAAAGCCCCGACCTAAGCCGAGGCTAACTAAATACCTCAGACAAAACCGAGGCCCAGTCAATATATGACGATGGATTAGTACTTCACGTTGTACTTAACCAAAGCACGTACATTCCAACCTTTGTTGGCTTTGTATCCTTTGTGCTTCCAACCAAAGTTGTAGTCAGCTTCAACAGCGGCAGAGAACTTCTTTCCGAAAGATTTCTCAGCACCTAAACCAAGAATCAAAGAAGGTTTCGTCTTGGAGAATGACACATCTTCATCCTTAGTCCACTCGTCACTACCAGACTTTTTGTAGTAAGAATCAATGGATACTTTTGTCAAAGCGCAACCTAATTTTCCGTAAACCAAGGTGTTATTCTTGAATACATAACCGGCCTTCAAGTTAAACTGAGGAATAAACCCACCGATTTTTACTTCTCCCTTTACGGCGTCAGGCATTTCCTTATCAAGCTGTTCTTTGACTCGTTGACGCACTCCTGCCAATTGATCCTCACCACCGGCATTCATCACTACCAAAACATCTGATCTTTTTTCAACATTAGATTCTTGAGAAATTTTCTTATTCTTTGTGATGTCCACGAGGAACTCAGCACCGACATAAACGTTGTTGCTAAACACTTTTCCGGCACCAAATACTAAAGAACCGACAAGGCGGTTTGCCTTTACACTAAACTTTTCTGTTCCTGTATATCCTGCAAAATAAGTAGGCTCAATACCTTGACCAGTAACATTAACCCCCCTGGCTACCAAAGTTGCTTCTTTCAAAAGCTCAATATCATCGCTCTTCAAGAAGCTGCCACCGATACCTGCTCCGAAATAAAAGCTGTTGAAATCGCTCGTTTGAGCAGCTTCTTCAACTACCACTTCTTCCGACACATCCGCGTTCGCCGAGAACGCCATCGCGCAAACCGCTGCGCTTAACATTACTTTTTTCATATTTAACCTCTAATTTAAAAAGTGCCCCGAGTCTATAACGGGCGTTTTTATTTTTCAATTATAAAAAATAACTTTTTTGATTAATTGTATTGTTTTTGCAACACATATTTTACATTCTACAAAAATTTAAACCAAAACATTTGTTTAATATCAATAAGTTAAATAATTCGTTATCCAAAATCCAATAATTTATTGTTTTTTTTTACAAAATTTATTAAAAAAAAATTCAATCATAAAAAATCAAATTTTCGACATTTTTCATTACGGATAAAAAAAACAAGCAACTTCCTTTTTCGACTGGACCTTTCTTTACTTCTCTGAAACCATCAAACTTCTTGTATTTAAAGCCTTTATTTAGTAGACTCAGCCTTAGTGTTCATTATTGAGGTTTGTTATGGTAGTGAAAGACGTTAAATTTTCAGCAACAAAATCTGAAGTCTGTTCTGTTGTGGTCGGAGTATATTCCGATGGTAGTTTGTCGACAGGCGCAGCAGCACTGGATGTCGATGGAAAAATTTCTAAAAATGTAAAGAAGTTGGGTTTTTGCGGAAGCCTTTTCAAAACTTGCTCATTCGTCTCGTGTATGGACAAGATCAATCATGTAATTCTGGTCGGCTTGGGTGAGAAATCAAAGGAGTATTCCGAGTTTGAATTAGAAAAATTAGGCGCCACTATATATTGTGCAGCAGCGAAGTTAGATGAAGAAATTTCCGTTTTGATTTCAGGAAGCGATGTCTCATTCAAATGCAGCAAATACGGCACGGAACTGATGGCTCTCGGATTTATGCTGAAGTCGTGGAATTTCGATAAGTACAAGACAAAATGCGACTGCGAATACAAGACGAAATTAAAGCGCGCTGTGTTCGTTACCGAAGAGTGTGCCACAGTTGAATCTGAATTTGCGTGGTTCAAAAATCTGGCGGAAGGAATTTTCTTAACAAGAGAGGTTGTTTCGGAACCGGCAAATGTGATTTATCCTGAGAGCCTGGCGAAAATCGCGAAATCCGAATTAAATCCGTTGGGAGTTGAGGTTCAGATTTTAGAAAAAGATGAAATGGCAAAGCTGGGAATGGGCGCGCTTTTAGGGGTCGCTCAAGGCAGTGAAAAAGATCCTCGCTTGGTTATTTTGAAGTGGAATGGCGCAGCTGACAAGAACGCGAAACCTGTAGCGTTCGTCGGAAAGGGCGTAACTTTCGACAGCGGAGGAATCAGCATAAAGCCTGACGACGGAATGCACGAAATGCGTTATGACATGGCGGGATCGGGAACTGTTCTCGGATTGATGAAAGCCATCGCCTTGAACAAGTTACCGGTAAATGTCGTCGGGGTTATGGCTTTGGTCGAAAATATGCCGTCGGGATCGGCACAGCGTCCGGGCGATATCGTGAAGTCGATGTCGGGACAGACTATAGAAATCATGAGCACCGATGCGGAAGGTCGTTTGATTCTCGCCGATGCGTTGTGGTATGTCCAAAGCAAGCATGATCCGGAAGCAATTATCGATTTAGCGACCCTGACGGGAGCGATTGTTGTTGCGTTAGGTCACGAATTTGCCGGACTTTTCTCAAACTGTGATAAATTGGCGGATCAAATCAAAGCCTCTTCGGAAATCACGGGAGAAAAGGTCTGGAGAATGCCTTTGACCGAACATTTCGACAAGTCCATTAATTCCGATATTGCGGATATGATAAATCTCAGCAAGCCGGGAACTCGAGCAGGAGGAACGACTGCGGCTCAATTCTTGAAAAGATTCGTAAACGACAAGAGATGGGCACACATCGACATCGCCGGAGTCGAAACCACGAAGGACGATTTGTTTATCTGTTCAAGGGGCGTTACCGGTTTCGGAGTGCATTTGCTTTTCGATTTCCTTTGCAGAAATTATGCGAAATAACAATCGAGACGACGGAGTAAATATATGGAACTGAATTTTTATCACGTAATGAGCGGAAATTTGGTTCCTTCCGTCGCTAAATTATTAGAGAAGGTTTACGATTCAGGAAAAAAATCTGTTTTTTTCAGCCCCTTAGAAGATCGAGTTAAGGTTGTCGATAAGACTTTGTGGACCTTCTCCAAAAACGCGTTTATCCCGCACGGAGATAAGTCGCTGGGATTTTCGGAGCTCCAATCGGTTTATTTGACTTCGGAAATTGAAAATCCAAACAAGGCAACTGTGCTGGTAATGACTGATGATTTTGATTACAAAAGTTGGAATCAGGATTTTGAGCGAGTAATTTGCATTTTTGAGGACGACAATTCTGCTGAAATTGCGCAGTCAATGTTCTCGGACTTGAAAAATCAGGGCGAAAATGTAAAATACTGGAAACAATCCCAAAAAGGTTGGGAGAAATTGGGTTAAAAAATTAGGAAAAGCATATGTCTATACAGAAAACACTTTCTATAATAAAGCCGGATGCTGTCGCGAGAAATCTCATCGGAAGCATTGACGCAAAGTTAGAACAGGCGGGGTTGCGTATCGTGGCCATGCGCAGAATTCAATTGACGAAGGAACAAGCTCAGCAGTTCTATGCGGTGCATAAAGACAAGGCCTTCTACGACAGCCTCTGCGATTACATGTCTTCAGGACCTGTTGTTGTTCAGGTGCTGAGCGGAGAAGATGCCGTACTGAAGAATCGTGAAATCATGGGAGCAACAAATCCTGCCAATGCCGAAATCGGAACCATTCGCAGGGATTTCGGAGAAAGCATTGAGCACAATTCCGTTCATGGTTCGGATTCTCCTGAAAACGCGGAAATTGAAATAAACTTCTTCTTCAGTAAGTTGGATATTATTGATTAGACCTATTTTTAGGGTGTCGACCAACATGAAGCGCTTTTTGTTTTTGCTGCTGTTTTGTTCGTTCAGTGTTTTGGCTAAGGGTTCTTATCTGGAAATAAGCGGTGTCACGACGAAAGAAGTGGGCAAAGATTCCTTGGCGGCAAAGCAAAAAGCTCTTTCAAGCTCAGCAAACAAGGCATTTAATCGATTGTTAGATAGCTACTTTCCGGAAGCTGTATCTTTGAAAAATAGGATTCGGGGAAGTGAGATTCAAAATTGTGTATATGATTATTCAATAGATCAGGAAAAATTTTCGGGAAAAACTTATATTGCGAGACTTTCCTTTAGATTCTCGAAAAAAGCAGTGAAAAAAATACTTAAGAACCATAATATCTCGAGTCATGAAGAGAGAAAGTCAAAAACAAATACCGTTGCCCTCCATACCCAAGATTATTTGGATAATTATGCGCAGCTTCGAGGATATAAGGTGATTTTGTTTTCTCCAAGGCGAATAGTTTTGGAAATTCCCGTTAATAAACTAAAATCTCTGGCTGGTCGTAATATTGCGTTCAAGAAAGTAAATGCTAAAATTCATCCCTAATCTCATCACCGTATTAAGAATATTTCTGGCGCTCTTGTTCATTCCAGTTTTCTTAAGTGGTGAATTCGCCAGAGCATTGGTCATTTTTTCCGTGGCAGCAGTTTCGGATTTTTTGGACGGATATATCGCTCGCAAATTTAAAATTACCTCAAAATTCGGCGCCATGATGGATCCGCTTGCCGACAAGTTATTGATGTTCGTGACGTATCTGCTCTTTGCCTATGAAAAAATCATACCTTACTACCTGGCTGCTGTGGTAATTTTGCGGGATTTGTTGATCCTCTATGTCGTATTAATCTGCTTGTTAAAAAAAATCGAACTGAAGTTTTCGCCTCTTATGTCCAGTAAGATCAACACGACGGTGCAACTGGTATTTGTGATGTTGATATTGACTTGCAAGACGTTCTCAATCAATTTATCATTAGACGTGTTGGTTTTGTTTGTTTGCGGAATGACAATTTATTCCGGACTAGACTATGCGAGAAGGTATAAATGGGTTAAGAATGAATTATGCTCGTGACAGAAAAATTTTTCTCCTGGTTTTTGTATTAATTTGTATTGCTTCTTTTTTTTACGTGTTTTCGGATATTTCTTTTCCTTTCGTATTCGGATTCGTTTTGGCTTACCTTTTTACGCCTGCGGTGAATTTCTTTTCTAAATATGTTAATCGGTCTCTGATAAGCTTTTCGTTTGTTATTCTATTTGTAGCCGTATTTGTTTCAGCCGGATTGATTTTTGTTCCGAAAATCAAGGAATACATATTGTACATAGTCGAAAATATTCCGAACTATTATAATGATTTTGTAAAGTTCTCGGATCAATTCATTTCCTCTCAAACTGCTGCGCCTTATCAGGCGGAAATAGAAAGTCTGAAACAGGAACTGCAGAAATATACAAATCAAAAGCTACTGATATTAACTTCTGTGCTGAAGGGAATTGCTTCCCGAAAAAGTACCATCGCAGAGTGGATGTCGTTTTTTGTAATTGCACCTATTTCCTTTTATTATTTCTCAAGAGATTGGAAAAAATTATCAACAAAGGTATATGATCTCGTACCACCCAGACATCACGCATTTTTAACCGAAATTTTTTTGATCATAAGAGGGTCGTTCAGAAGGTTTTTCCATGCGCAATTCTCTGTAGTACTGATGCTATTTGCTTACTACGCAATATGCCTTCAGGTCATCGGGATAGATCACAGTTTGTTTTTCGGATTATTCTCGGGTTTGCTTTCTTTTATTCCTTTCATCGGAGCCATGATAGCCTGCTTTATAGTAATTTTCCTGTCGATATCTTCGCTAACAATAACAAAATTTTGGATTTTGCTCGCAATCTACGCTCTGGGACAGATCATTGAAGGATATATCTTATCGCCAAAATTCGTCGGGAAAGGAACAGGTTTACACCCTCTTTGGATATTGTTCGCCTTCTTTGCAGGATTCAAATTACTGAATGTTCTCGGGGTTTTGATTTCCATTCCTGTGATCGCAATGCTTCGAGATTTAATAAACTTCGGCGTGTGTAAGTTCAAAGCCAGCCCAATGTATAAACAGTAAAGCCGCTCCGGAAAAATTATGAGAACAGTTCAGCAGGTCTTTGATTTTTCGAAAGAAGAAAGTTTAAGTTGGAAAGATTTTATCGAAAGCACTGAAAATCGTGATGCTCTAACATACCTTACTCGTTGGCCGAATTGGAATTCCAACGGATTGGTAATTGTCGGCGAACACGGCGTCGGAAAAACTCATTTGGCTTCCTTGTGGGCACAGTCCGCGAACGCAGTCTGCGTCCTGAAAAGTTGTGTAAACAATGATCCTCGCGATTTGTTTCTGCACACGGAAGATAATAAATGCAATTTTGTGTTCGATAACTTTCAGGATTTCCTGACAGACCAGCGTTGGTTATTCGATTTTTATAACATCGCAAAAGAAAAGCATCGATCTTTTTTGATTATTGATGTAACTCCGCCGGCGCTATGGAACATCTCTCTGCCTGATCTGAAATCAAGATTAAATTTGCTGCCGGTCGTGAGAATATCCAGCCACAGCGATGAGTTGCTTTTCAAAGTTACGAAAAAATTGGCGCGAGATTACAACATAGAAATTGCGAACAATATCGTGGAATATATTCTAACGATGTGCCAACGAGATATACCTGAAATTTCACGTGTTTTAAAAACGCTGGACAAACTATCCTTGCAGCAAAAGAAACCTCTCAGTCTGAATTTTGTCCGAAAATATTTGAACGTATAAACCAAAACTGTTGAGCTGCAAAGAAGTATTTGAGTCGCCATGATAGAATGCTTCGGCTCGATATGCTAGAATGCTTTGTTTTTGTGAAGTCGGATGGCTGCTGCTTAATTGCAGAGGAAAGTCCGGACTCCTTGAAGGAAAGTGCCGGGTAACGCCCGGCGGTGTCGAGATCTGAATGCTTTTCGTAATTTTCGGAGACGGCGCCAGGGAAAGTGTAACAGAAAACATACCGCCCTCTTGGGTAAGGTTGAAAAGGCGAGGTAAGAGCTCACCGCGTGTTTGGTAACAAACACGGCAGTACAAACCCCACTTGGAGCAAGACCAAATAGGGATAACGTGTCCTTCACACAATGTTATTCGGGTAGGTTGCTAGATATCTGCGGCAACGCAGATACGAGATGAATAGCCATCGAAATCGAAAGATTTTACAGAATCCGGCTTATTGACTTCACAAAAACTGAAATTTTCCTTATAAAAAAATTGATATATGCTATAAAAGATCTGCTTTAGATAGTTATTGTAGTTTTGTGTCAAAAATTGAAGAGATTTTTTAAGCTTTCGTGTGGTGCGGAAGTATTTGCTGCTAAATAAAGGAGATTAAAATGAAAAAAGCGGTAGTTTTGGCTAGTTTAGTCGTTATGACATTCAACATATGGGGAATGATTACAAACAATCCGGATGGAAATTCTGGAAGTAGTAACAAGAGAACAATTTCACAGATTTCTGAAAATTCAGAGGAAAACGATCGCAATGTAAGACCGCGTATGTCGCAGCAGCAGGAAATTTCAGAAGCAAGTAACGTGAGATTGCAGGCTTTGCTGCAAATGATGATACGACAAGCTCAGCCGCTATTGCAGGCTTGGCAGCAAGATGTAAATCAAGTATCGCAGTTTCGGCCATGGTCACTTCAATTTCGCCCTGCAACTTCAATGAGATCAAACATCGAACCCTCGCTCTGCTTGCAAATGCCAATATCAGGTCAAACTCAACCCGTATTTCCCTTGGCTGGACCTGTCACTGTGCAATTTCTGTTCGTTCCGCAAGCATCCGCTCCAAGGAAGGCAGAAGATGCTCTGTTAACTATCGTTAAAGGAGATATTGATCTTAAGGTTCTTGGAGTAAATGATATTCTTAATTATCTATTTGATTGGAAATATCGAAATCCGTATAGTTCGAATACCTTAAGTAAACGCGTAGAAGAAAGAAGGTTGGAATTAATCAACGAATTCAAAAAAACATCGAAATCCGAACAAGATCTTTTGTTTTTCGCAAGTGAACGTGGTTTTTTAAACTTGGCGCGATATTCGATAGAAAAGGGCGCAGATGTTAATGGGAAAAATGAGAAGGGGAAAACCCCTTTGTTCTATGCCTGTAAAAGCGGTAATTTAGGCATCGTGAAACATCTGGTAGAACACGGCGCGGATATTGATAAAGTCAATAATTATGGGAAGACTCCTTTGTTCTATGCTTGCGAAGGCGGTAATTTAGGTATCGTGAAATATCTGGTAGAAGAACTTAGTGCGGATGTTGATAAAGTCAACAATTATGGGGATACTCCTTTGTTCTATGCTTGCAAAGGCAGTAATTTAGGCATCGTGAAATACTTGATAGAAAAGCACGAAGCAGATATTGATAAAAAAAACAATTGTGGATCTACCCCTTTGTTCTATGCCTGTAAAAGCGGTAATTTAGGCATCGTGAAATATTTGATAGAAAAGCACGGAGCAGATATTGATGAAAAAAACAATTGTGGATCTACCCCTCTGTTCTATGCTTACGAAGGCGGTAATTTAGGCATCGTGAAATATCTGGTAGAACACGGCGCGGATATTAGAAACGATGATGAGAATACTATTTTGGTAGGAGCAATCCTTAAAGGTCATGAAAACATAGTGAAGTATCTAGTAGAAAATGGAATGGATATTAACACGATTGTTAATGAAAAAAACGAACATGGGGAAGACCTTTTGTTTAGAGCCTGCGAAGGCGGTAATGAAAGCGCTGTAAAAATTCTGATAAAATATGGGGCGGATGTTAATGGAAAAACTAATTATGGGGAAACTCCTTTGTTTGCCGCGGGTAATAGAGTAAATATCGTAAAATATTTAGTAGAAAACGGCGCGAATGTTAATGTAGAATGTAGTTATGGGGCAACTCCTTTGTCTTTGGCATGCCAATCCGATTACGAAGATACCGCGAAATATCTAGTAGAACACGGCGCGAATATTTATGTAGAACCTCATGACGATAATGTATCTACTCTTTTATTGCAGGCAGTCACTAAAGGTTATGAAAACATAGTGAAGTGTTTAGTAGAACACGGCGCGGATATTGATGAAGCCGATTATGATGGGATGACCCCTTTACTTATTGCAACTAAAGACGACAACGAAAATATCGTGGAATATCTGGTAGAGCGTGGCGCGGATGTTAATAAAGAAAACATAAACGGAAGAACTCCTTTGTTTTATGCGTGCGAAAATGATAGCGAAGATATCGTGAAGTATCTAGTAGAAGAACACGGCGCGAATGTTAATAAAGAAGACAAAAACGGAATGACTCCTTTATTTCTTGCATCTGAATTTGGTTATGAACCTATCGTGAAGTATCTTGTGGAGCAGGGCGCGGATGTTAATAAAGAAAATAAATATGGATGGACTGCTTTGTTTTATGCGTGCTGGAAAGGTCATGAAGACGTCGTGAAATATCTGGTAGAGCATGGTGCGGACACTAAGAAAGACCCGGGAGGAGAAAGTCTTTTATTTTTGGCGAACGAAAGAGGTTACGAAAACATCGTGAAATATCTTAAAGCTCACGACGCTAAATAGTCTTTTTCAATTGTCAAACCGAAGGACGCCCCGTTACGGGCGTCCTTTTTTGTATTATCGCAAGATTTTACAGAATCCGGCTTATAGACTTCACAAAAACTGAAATTTTTCCTTGCAAAAAAAATTGCCGTATGTTAAAAAATCTACTTTAGATAGTTATTGTAGTTTTGTATCAAAAATTGAAGAGATTTTTTTAAGCTTTCGCGTGGTGCGGAAGTATTTGCTGCTAAATAAAGGAGATTAAAATGAAAAAAGCGGTAGTTTTTGCTAGTCTTGCAATTATCACGTCAAGTGTGTTTGGGATGTACAATAATCCATGTGATCCAAGTGTGAGTTCTGACCCTCGAAAAAGAAGTGTTCGATCAAATGATTTTGAAAATAGCTCAAGCAAGAAGATACGAAAAAACGTTAAACAAGAAAACACAACAACAAACATCGAAAATTTGAACCTTTCTCTGTCAAACGCTTTTCTTTCTTACATCAAATCCAAAAGTCAGGCGACAGATCTTATGGTGTGGGCTGCAAAATCCAACCAACAGGGTGTTATCGACTACTTGATCGGAAATAATGTGGATGTTAACGGTACAATTAACGGTCAAAACTCTTTGTACCAAGCTATTTTCAATAAAAATTTAGAGTTGGCAGATCATTTGATTCTAAACGGAGCAAAGTTTAACGCAAAGGATAAAGAAAATCTATTATTCAACGCAATCGATACCAACAATCTGGAGAATGTTAAATATTTGATAGGTAAAGGAGTAAATATCGGATATACAAAATTAGTAGGAGGATTCGGATGTAAAGGCAAGAAACCATTCTCGGGTTTAGTAGGAGAATTCGGATGTAAAAACAAGGAATCATTCTTGGATAGAGCAGTTTCAAAGAAATATTTTGATATAGCGAAATACTTAATAGAAAACGGAGCTGAAGTGCATAATTTGCAGAAGCATCAGGTTTTGTCCTTTGTTATAGAAAATGACAGCTTGGACCTCGTTAAGCATTTTATATCCAAAGGTGTAGATGTTAATCTTATAGACGGATACAAACGAACACTTCTGCACAACGCTGTTATCTATAACAAATTCGATATAGTCGAATATTTGGTCAATAACGAAGGTATAAATATTAATGCTCAGGATAGTAGTTTGTATACTCCGTTATTGTATGCTGCAGAAAAAAAGCATACTGATATTGCAGAACTTTTGATCAAAAAATTAGTGGAAAAAGATGACACTGGCAGTTTATTAAATACGATGGGAAATATAACAAATGTACAGAGCGGTTCCAGTTTTAGACCAATTCAGAACAACTCTCAGGATGCCAAAACTCCTCTGTATGAAGCAAGTCAGAACGGATTTCTGGATATTGTAAAATTACTGGCAGAAAACAAAGCTGATCTCAACATGAGAACAAACAACGGCGTATCTCCTACCGAAATCGCTATCCAGAATAACCACGTAGATATCGTAAAATATTTGATTGAGCACGGAGTGAATGTTAACGAAACAGATAATAACGGAATGAGTCTTTTGAGCCATGCGATTGTAACGAATTCTGAAAATTCGGTAGATTTGGTGAAATATCTGATCGAAAAAGGAGCGAAAATCAACAAACAATCCAACGACGGATGGACTCCTCTGCACGAGGCCGTACAGGCTGGTAATAAAGAGATAGTTCAGATTTTGTTAGATCATGATGCTTTTGTTAATGCCGCAGATCTAACAGAATGGACCCCGTTGCACGAAGCCAGTAAAAAAGGAAATCTGGAAATATTCAAACTGTTAGTAGAAAATGGAGCAAATGTGTATGCCCGTTCTTTCATACACTTTCCGAACAAACTCAAACCAGATACTCCGACATCTATTGCTCCATCAAGTATTGTTAACTATTTGAAAAATCAGCATTCCAGATTTACTTCAGGCCGTCTGACCGCTCATAACAAATAACAAGGACGAGGAATTATCTCTAAAAGGGCACTCCGCGTGGGCGTCCCTTTTTGTATCTAATTCACAAACTTCGCGAAAACACCCTACGAATACAATCTGTTAAATCTCGTGACGGAGTAGTATCCGATTGTAATCGTTAATAAGCGTCGTGAGATTATCCGCCGGAAAAGTCGCTCTTTCAGCCGCACTAATTGCTGCATCGTACTTCGCCTGAGCTTTTGCGTTTTCTTCTTTAATCGCCTCATTACTATCGCCACGCTTGGAATTTTCTGAAAATATCGCATTTTTCATAATGGGAAGAAATCCGTATGCAAAATAATCATAGGATTGGTCCATCCAATCCTCCGTTGGAAGACCTGTCTTGAATCCCACCGATCTAGTAAATTCTCTGGTCGCACCGGTTACCTTTATGTATTCTCCCTCAATGATATAGTTAAGAATTGGTTGGATTTCTTTCATCTCGGGCTTAGGAACGTTTGTATTATTTAGGTAAGTTTGAATAGATTTCATTTTATTGCTGTCTAACAACGGATTGTTTTGGCTATCCAACAGCGATTCGAAGACTTTTAACTTATCCAAAATTTCGGAGAGGACTTTACGACGCGTTTCTAAATCCATCGACTGCAATTGATCAGCTGTTTCCATGATATATGCCGGAGAATCTTGTCCATTAGCCTTGCAATTTGCAATAACATCATGGACTTGTTTTTTTACATCCATATATTCCTGAATATATTTTTGAAATTTCTCATCCATGGACAAGTTATAGTTATCTATTTTTTCTTTCATGTCGTTAAATGATTTGTTTAACGCTTCTATTTCAGTTTCAATATCATCTATTCGTTTAAAAGTATTATTTCTATAATTCAGAAGGCTTTTAACCTGCTGCATTTGATTCATTAATCCGAGATTCGGGTTATCACTAGTACCATCGATTTTTGATTTTAATCCCAGAATTAGTGGGCCCGCACCAGGATCTTCTTTATCATTCAGCACATCTTTGATCTCTGTTATATCTCCTTCAAGAGTACTTACTTTCGTTTTATTACTCTCGACTTGTGATTTTAGTCCGGAAGTTGGGTTTCTTCCATCTAAATCTGTTCGGTAATCCAAAAGATCTTTGATGTGGTCCATATCAGTTTCAAGATTATCCACTCGTAATATTATCCTGAAAGTTGGGGCATGTGTATTAGGATCATTAGGGATGTACTCTAGAATATCCTGAATCTGGCGTACTTGAAATATCAGTCCTAGAGTTGGGTTTGTTTCGGTACCATCGATTTTTGATTTTAATCCCAAAATTTGAGGTCCCGCATCAGGATCTTCTTTGTCATTCAAAACACCTTCAATACCCTCCACTTTTGATTTTAATCCTGGAATTCCTTCGTTAGTCAGAGTAGTATCGATGTCATCCACTCTCGACTTTAATCCACTAATTGCACTTCCCTCTGCGTCTGTTTTATAGTCCAGAAGTTTTTTTACACATTCTATATCTATTTCAATATCATCTACTCGTGTAAAAGTATTATTTCTATAATTCAGAAGGCTTTTAACCTGCTGCATTTGATTCATTAGTCCGAGATTTGGATTTGTTTTGGAACCATCGATTTTTGATATTAATCCCAGAATTGGAGGTCCCGCACCAGGATCTTCTTTGTCATTCAAAACACCTTCAATATCCTCCACTTTTGATTTTAATCCTGGAGTTATTTCCCCTGTGGAAGAATCTGTCTTATCATCCAGAACATCTTTGATCTCTACTACTGCAGTTTCAACATTTTCCAAACGAGTCTCATAAGATGTCGTATCCATCGCCAAGCTCGGAACACTAATCATAAGAACAAACAGAATTTTTTTCACCTTTTTACTCCCAACTGTACGTAGTTAATCCTGTCTCGACGTTCGTTAATAAATGGTTAACGATTTGAAAAATATTTTTATGATAGGAGAAGACGAACTGACCTCTCAAAATCGAGAAACTCTCTCCTTCAGCAAATAACATCTTCTGCTTCTTGCTCTTTAATTTGAAAACAGTTATCATTGGGCGACATTGTTGAGGTAAGACTGTGAAAATTGTTGCTGAAAAGTGCCAAAAATGCTTGGAATGTGCGGAGGTTTGCCCCGTGAAAGCAATTTCTGAAAAGGACGGAAAAGTTGTCATCGATAAAGAAATTTGCCTGAGTTGTGGGTGTTGTGCATCAGTCTGCCCTAATTGCGCAATTGAGTTTGAATAAGGAGTAGCCATGCTATCGGTTTTATTGGGTTTACATTTTGCTCTTACGTTAGCGATTATCGGATTAATTTTGTTGCAGAAGCACGATTCCGACGGAGCTTTAGGGTCCAGCGGAGGTGGTGCAGCCAGCGGAATGTTTTCAGTTCGTGGACAAGCCAATATTTTGACAAAATCCACAGCGATTTTGATGACAATCTTCATGGTTAACTGCTTGGTTATGGCGAAAATCACCAAAAACAAGCCCTCAAAGGTTTCCGTTATCGACAGAGTTGCCAATGAAAGCATATTGCCGGTGAAAGATGATCCAAAAGATAGTAGCGTGAATTCCGAAACAGCTTCAAACGAAAAGCCGGCGCCAGCTTCTTCATCCAATTCGAATCAGCCAAAAACATCTAAGCAGCCAACTCCAGCAAAACCGGCTTCAAAGGATTCAACAAAAAAATAAGAGGGGAAGATGAAAGTAGTTAAAGCAGGAAGTATTTCGATCGCGAACGGTTTGCCTTTCGTTCTTATAGCGGGTCCGTGCGCTTTGGAGAGCCGCGATGTTGCGTTTCGATGTGCAGAATCACTGATAAAAACTACCAACGAGCTGAAAATTCCTTTTATTTTCAAAAGTTCTTTCGATAAAGCCAATCGTACGAGTTTAAATGCTCGCCGCGGCGTGCCAATGGTAGAGGCTCTCAAAATTTTCCGAGAGTTGAAAGAAAAGTTCGGCTGTTTAATTGTTACGGATGTCCACGAGTCTTGGCAGTGTGCAGAGGTCGCAGAAGTAGTCGATGTTTTGCAAATTCCTGCTTTCTTGTGTCGCCAGACGGATTTATTAATAGCTGCGGCAAAGACTGGAAAGATCGTGGAAATCAAAAAAGGACAGTTCCTTGCACCGTGGGATATGGAAAATGTTTACAAGAAAGTCACGATGTCGGGTAACGAGAATGTATTGTTATGCGAAAGAGGCACTTGCTTCGGATATAATCGTTTGGTATCCGATATGAGATCGTTACAGATAATGAAGAATTTTGGGTATCCCGTGGTATTCGACGCGACTCATTCTGTGCAAGAGCCGGGAGGATTAGGCGGAGCTTCAGGAGGAAACAGAGATTATGTCGAATCGCTGGCGAGGTCTGCCATGTCGATCGGAGTTGCGGCCCTGTATATCGAAACTCACTTTGATCCGAAAAATGCTTTTTCGGACGGCCCAAATATGGTTCCATTGCATGTTGTGAAGGATTTCCTGATTACAATGAAGAAATTCGATGAATTGGCGAAATCAACTCCATATCAGGATATGAGTTGCTGAAATGTTATCGCTATCTGCGAAAAATAACCTGAAGTCTATTTTCTCGAATTTGGTTTGGGTTTGCATCGCAGGATATTTTGTCTATCACATTGTTATCGGAGGCAGAGGCGTTATTTCTTGGACGATTCTCAGTCGTGAGGCGGATGATTTGGAGTCCGAGCTGACTAAAGTCAAAAAAGAAAACGATTTTTTGAACAACAAAATAAAAGGAATGAGATCCGACAGTCTGGATTTAGATCTGCTGGAAGAACAGGCTCAAAGAATCCTAGGATTCTGCTACCCTGAAGACACTGTTGTCCTTCTCCCTCAGGACATATAATTTTCGCTAAATCGCGTTAACTCCTGGACCAAATTACTTTCGTCGTGATACAATTCCTGGACATTAAGTATGAGTACCATGTTTAGAAAATTTGTAAGGAAAATACAAAAATCATATATATTTCAAAATTACAAAAATATTTATCCATATGTGAAACCATACTGGGTACGAGCGTTGCTGGCGGTGTTGGTAACAGTTCCTGTAGGATCTTTGGAAGCGGTAATTCCGTGGGCCATGAAAACCTATATAGATTCTATAACGCACGGAAATGTTTCCACGCTAACCAAAATTATGCCGTTGTTAATTATCGGATTTACTCTGCTGCAAAGTAGTTTCACTTATCTTGCAACCTATATGAATGCGTGGGTCGGTGCCAAAATCAGCAACGGATTAAAATTCGACCTTTTCAAAAAATTGATGAGATGCGACGCGGAATTCTTCGATCAGAGCGTTTCGGGAACAATCCAAATGAGATTTAACAACGATGTCGACTCCGCGTGCTCGGGTTTATTGAATAATTTGAAGATGTTCTCGACAAGAATATTTACTTCGCTGTCTTATATCACGGCGATGTTGGTAATTTCCTGGCAGTTGGCGATTGTTGCAATAATTGTTTTGTTGATAGCTCTTTGTCCATTAACAACCATTCGCAAAAGAATTTCTGATTTATCCGGAAAATCGGTCATGGCAGGAGGAGCAATTACCTCGCAATATATAGAATCTTTCAACGGAAACCGAATCATTTCGTCCTATAATCTTTATAGTTACCAAGAGAAAAAATTCACCTCTGTGCTGTCCGAAACTTTCAAAATAATGATAAAAATGGTGCAACGTACAGGGATTCTGTCTCCCATTATGCACTTTGTCGTCGGATGTGGTATCGCTCTGATAATTTTCACAGGAAATTACTTGATAGGAGAAGGAATGCTAACCGCCGGAGGATTCGCCGCCTTTACAGCGTCTGTTATAATGCTGTACCAACCGATAAAGTCCATGGGCAACGATCTTAACGCGGTGCAGTTATCATTCTTGGCAATGGAAAGGGTCTTTTCTCTCTTGCGAACTGATCCGAAAATACGAAACAAATCTCAAGCAAAAGTTCTGAAAAAAATTTCTGACGGAATCGAATATAAGGACGTGTGTTTTGAATACGTAAAAGATCGCCCCGTTTTGAAACATATAAATCTTCAGATAAAGTTGGGCGAAACAGTGGCTTTTGTCGGAAATTCCGGAGGCGGTAAGACGACTTTGGTCAATCTGCTCTCGCGATTTTACGACGTGACCGGAGGAAGCATCGAAGTAGACGGAAAAGACATCCGAGATTTAAATTTGGATTCTTTGCGGGATAAAATCTCCGTCGTTTTCCAGGATAATTTTTTGTTTAATGGAACCATTCGCGAAAATATCTTATTGGGAAAAGAGGATGCAACTGAGCAAGAATTGCAGTCGGCCGTGAAATCCGCCTGCCTCGACGAATTTATAGGAGAATTGAAAAAGGGATTGGATACAAAAATCGGAGAGAGAGGAGTTCTGCTATCCGGAGGACAAAAGCAACGAGTTGCAATCGCCCGTGCCTTCATAAAAAATGCCCCAATTGTAATTTTAGATGAGGCGACCTCTGCTCTGGATAACAAATCTGAAGCCATTGTCCAGAAGGCCATCGACAACCTTATGCAGGATAAAACCGTGCTGGTTATCGCCCACCGACTGTCGACTGTCCGCAACGCCGATAAAATTGCGGTCGTAAACTACGGAGAGATTGTCGAAATCGGAACACACAAGCAATTGATCCGAAAGAAAAACGGAATTTACTCATCGTTGTATAACACTCAGTTGAGTTAAATCTCGAGGTGTCGACGTCAAGCCCCCTACTCTTCTGTGGACACCGATATGGTTACACGGTCGTAATATTTTCCGGCAGCAAAATTTTTCATAGACCCTGTTGATATAAAAACAACCTTGAAATCGTACTCGCTGTCGCAAAAGCTGTCCTTTTCGATAAGAACCGAGTCATTGCCCTCTCCGACAGTCACATTACGATCCCTTCCCGAAAATTCTCCAACATAGGAAATAAACGAAGAATTACCATTCTCATTTTTTAATTTCCAGCCGTTCCTTGAGGAGAAAGACACCTTGACATTTTTTTCGGTGTTCGAAGTAACTCGATAACATGCGGGAATCCTCTGAAAAATATCCAAAGTGCCGTTGCTGTCGATTCTTTCGATATTCACCTCTGGATCCACATAGGCGGTCAAATCGAGAGAAACCTCTGAGGAAGCGTAAATGCTTCCGAACAGAAATAAAACAAAAAAACTTGTTACTTTTTGCATAAATACTCTCCATCTTCAAACTCACCTTCTTGCACTTCTCCCGTGATTCTAAACATTCGACCTCGTCCGGTAATGTCCCTACCTCTCAGCTCTCCTTGATAGATAAAATCGGAATTAAACAGAATATATTCATTTCCTCCGTCATCATTCGAAAGTTTCAAACAAATAGTCGACAAATCAATATTATAAACATCGCCAACCTTTGAAATATCATCCAGAGAAATCATAGCCTTTTGACTGAAATTTTCATTTCCCATGAACTCATATTTCTCCCCGTAAGGCCCCTTGATCTCGATTTTTTCATGAAGATCCAAATAATTTTGAAAGAAAGTACCAGTAATGCTGAACGCTCTGTGTATGTGAGAAACCATTCCTATGCCGTGCGCCATATTCTCAACCATATCTCCCATATATCTTATAACTGAAGAGAACAACTCATTCGAACTAACTTCTGAAGGAAAAGCCGAACAGATATCTTCCTCAACTGAATTTTTTTCATACTTCCTCATCGAATCTTCATATTTTTCTTCGGCAATTTTTAATTTATTTTCCAGATTTTTTATATATTTTCCTTGCACTTCCTCTTTCCTAATTTGACCTCTTACCTGCTTTTTTAGCTCTTCATTTTCCTTTATTACACTTTTTTTCTGACTCTCTTGGCTATCGATATAGTCGATCACCTCGGGCATCAAAACTCCTAATTTGCTTATTAAGTCATCGGAATCCTTGAGTTTCTGAAAAACATCTCTTCCAAAATATGAAGACAACTGACGGATACAAACTTTCAACATATTATTAACATTTTCAGTTGGGTCGGACAATTTCTCGCACAACTTCCTCCGTTCAATTTCTGCCAAAACATCTGTAACATCTGTATTTTCATCATAATCTAATACCTCGGACTTCGACCTGCTTCTGTCAGCATTAAACCCATGAGATTGCCTCCTGTCAAAATCGGGAACTGAAAAGAAAACTTCCTCCGATTTGGACCTTCCCCTGCTAACCTTTTTAAACTGGGTTTCGTCAGAACCAAAACATGGAAATTCTTCATTCAATGTCATCTCCGATCCCAAACTGGAGGAAAAACTCCCATCCCAGTTAACATCGATCAATGAAACCTCTGCGCATCCTCCACCCGTCTCCGCCATTCCCTTTGGCGTCATTCCAGAAACTTTCGACAAACAAAGAAACACCCCACATCCAATAAATATCTCTTTTTTCACTTTAATCTCTCCAAAAGGAAACAATCTCTATTCAACAATTAATTACGCAGCAACAATGCTTACCTTCAAAGAACCTTTATAAATCCCACTTTCTTCATTCGTTATCTCACTGATTGGATTAACTATAATTCTCCACTCACCCAATCCATCACTTTCTTTGAATGTATAACAAAACCCTTCCTCATCCCAACTTCTTGGATCCAGATTACCGCTCTTATCCATTCCTTTTAATCGGAACCGAATTTTTACAACCTTGCTGTTTTCGCTTCCCTCTTTGGAGAGCATCCAACACTTGCTACCTCCATCAAACGACAAACCATCCTTTCCCTCTAACCTCAGCTTTGCTCCCGTACTGGTCATGATCCTAATCTTAAACGTAAAAGTTCTGGAGTCCTCATCAGTTTCTTTTCCGTTGTCTTCGAACAATCGCAACTCTCTACTATTTTCACTGAACTTAACACTGATAATACCTTTCACCTCTCCTTTAATACTGACATCGGCGCTATTTGCATCTATGATAATACTATTGTCCCCCTCTTTCGCGCTGATGTTCCATACACTGAAAAACAGGGCAATTGAACAAACTTTCAACAATTTACTACTCACAACACACCCCCTATTTCGTACTGCACGCCAAGATACACAACCTAGTCAGGCCCAAAGAACTTCGGAGAGGCACAAACTTCCCCAAAAAGAAAAAGCAGTTTATCATAACTTCATTTTCTCTTTCCATCCCTCGACAGAGAACCTCCCTTCAACAATCTCCCCCGTAGATGTGAGCATAATTCCCAAGCCACTAGGATTCCCTCCTCCTTCCACCTCGCCTTTGTATACAAACTCCTTACAAAATGTAATACTATTTCCTTTCTCTGCGGATAAAAGACTGAGAAAATTACCTGGCTCCCTAATTCTTTCTGCATTAGAAAGATCTTTCTTAGAAATCTTAATTTTTTCACTATTCTGCCCTGAAAAGACAAACTCTTGTTCCTTTACATAGCACCCTTCAAAACTAACTGGGCTTGAAAGATCCAAGTATCCATCAACAAAACGCCCTTTAATCTTTACTCCCAAACGCGCATTGTTAAATATTTCTTCATTCTCTCTAGCAGCCTTATCTCCACTACTACTTCCCGTAGCCTGTTCCTCTTTACTTACTGCAATTTCTCGAGCTGCATTTCGATTACCAACGCCTCCTGACAAGAATGCTTCAGAGTTACGATTATTGAATATCGACTCTTTTTGTACGAAGAAGTCACTCGCTCCCTGTGGAAGGATTACACTGCTCATCCCTTCATCAACATCCATTACGCCTTTCTCAACTTCATCCTCTCGGTTTGGAAATCCCCGTTTCAACTGATCAATTTGCTCTTGCAGCTTCCTTATCTCTGCCTTATTTTCGGAATCCCGCTTCTGGAACTCTGACTGAAGCAACCTAATCTCCGCTTTATTTTCGATATTTTCCCTTTGAAGATCCGAAACTTTCGAGATAATTGCAGAAACAAGAACTTTTGCCTTTTCAACAACATTCGTATCACAACACCGCCAGAGGTCGGCAAACATTTGATCAACCATTATTCGCTTTTCACACTTTTCCATCGAAGAATCCAAATAATCGTTCACAGATCTAATCACCAACTCTTTACTTTCAACATCTTGATTCAGACCTGCGTTTTCCCTCTCCAGGACAAGGATGCGGTCCTCGCATCCCCTAATCTCTTGACTCAGACTTTCATTCTCTTTTTCTTTTTTTTCAATTCGCTTTCGGAGACCAGCAACCTTTTGTGACTCTGTCACCTGTATATGAGTCGTATCTTTTACTTCTTCACGTCGCCTTTGAACTTCGCGATCCTCCTCGCTTGTCCGAGACAACTTACGCTTATGAACATTCCTCTCCTCCGGACTCGTAGAAAAATCAGCAACAACACCTCCTCGAGGTTCTCCCGAGAGCCTCCTCTCGTCAGTCCTCTTTTTATCCGAGGGCATCCCCAAAACATTTGCCGCGCAAAAAGACAAACTCAACACAACAAACACTGCCTTTTTCATTTTTCTCTCTCACATTAGAAATGGTGAACAGTGCCCTAAATTCATTACCCTGACAAACATTAGCCATTCGCAGACACTACCACATTTAAACTTCCAACGTATTTTTTCCCAACAGAATCTTCCTTAACAGGAAGAGGTTCTAAAACAATTTTCCAAGACTCCTTAAAATTACTACCAGTTATTTTTGCACTATTTTCATTATCAAGCTCAACTCGCTCACCAGATGCATTATACATCACCAATTGAACTTGTATAGAAGACTTCTCATTTTGGCCTGCCGTTCCATATCCCTCAGGGAAAACATTCCATATTCCATTCTGTACAGATTGCATTCCATTTCCCCCTTCTACCTTGATTGCCGCACCAACTCCCATGACTAAAATTTCAAAATCAAAGGTCCTGTCTTCTTCTTTCGACTCAGTTCCATCAACATCAAATAATTTTAACTCTTTTTCTTTACCACCACTCCTCACTTTAACAACCGCCTGAACCTGGCCTGAAACATTCGCGGAAACTGAATCTCCCCATCCATCTATTTCAATCTTTCTTTTTTTTGAAGCATTACCGTCAACTTCCATTGAGTTTGTCCCTTGACACACCACATCTCCTGCGCCGACAATTAACATAATCGCCGCACAGACTTTTAATAATTTGATATTCATTATTCTTTCCTTTCATTACAACAAACACACAAACCACTATCTCACCATCTAGCACCTTTTTATTTTTAAGGCAATAGTATTTTTTTACAATCTTGTAAACTTATTGTTTTATTTGGCATTAGTATGTATATTATAAGAGTTAATTTTGATTTGAAGATAAAATGAGAGGCAAAGCAAATATGTATAAAATTTTATCGATATTGGCATTTATATTTTTAGCCACATTAAATACCGAAGCGCTGACGGTGGTTCCGTTTGTTCATTCTTTTGATCCTGAAGATAAAAACGAAAAAACTTTCCAATATTATGTGGAAAACAAAACCGATGATTTTTTGGCTTTTGAAATTTCTGTTTTCCGCAGAAAGATGGATAAAAAAGGAAACGATATTTTGGAAAAAGACACTGAATCTTTCATGTTGAGACCGTCGCAAATTATCATTCCTCCCCGCTCTTACAGAAACGTAAAGGTCAAATGGAAAGGCAACGATGAATTCAAAAAAAATCCTGAAAAAGAACAGGCTTTTCGTGTGGTAATGTCTCAATTCCCTGTAAATCTTAAGAAAAAGAAAGAGAAACGTCAGCAAGCATCCATCCAGGTGGTGTATGAAATTAAGGCCTCGCTGTACGCGACTCCGAAAACGGCTAAACCAGATTTGAAAATTGTCTCCGAAGACGCCAAGATCATTGTTTTAAGAAACGACGGCAACAGGAGAGCCGAACTCAAGAAGTCTAACTTAGTGATTCGCGATAAAAAAATTACGGACTTAGTTAAGCCGGACGACGTTAATACCGTGATCATGGCAAACAGCACTCGCATATACAAAAAAAGGTAAAACAATGTCGTGAAAAAGTATCTAGTTACCTCTTTGTTGTTTTGTAGTTGCTGTTCTATCGCGATAGAGGCGGAATCCTCGGGGATAGAGTCAAGTTTGAGGTACGAAGATGCGGAATCGCCAATGCCGGATCTAGATTTGAGATACGAAGATAGCGAAGATCTGTGCCGCCAAGTTTTCGGACATGTTGAGCAACAGGAGGACATGCTTTTTGATGCAGATGTGTTGGTAGATGGAGAAAAATCCGGTATCGCGCCGACCTTTGTAGGGAAAATTTGTAAAATCCAAGCTGCATCGCTAAAATACTGTTTGGAGGAGTATCTCGAGCCGGAAGACATCAGTATCATCGATAAATACAAAGACGAAGACGGATTCGTAGAATTTTCGAGATTGGATACACTTTCACTTAAAACCAAATTTAATCAACTTACTATGCAGGTGGAAGTTTCGCTTCCCATGGAAAAGAAAAAAGTAAGAAACTTCAGCGGCAGAAAAGGTTCCCGAAGAGAAAAGTCGAATGTCGATCCTGCAAATATCAGCGCCGTAATGAATGTTCGTGTGGCACAGTTGTTCGAGCGTGGCAAATCTCACCCCTCAAATAAAAAGAATTTAATTATTACTCCTTACGTTAATTTATTTGGAATTTGCGTAGAGGGAGAAACTTCATATGAGCAATCAACGGGTGATAAAGGAAGATTTCGCAGAGATCGTACAACCGTCGTCTACGATTGGGCTAAGCCGGACATAATGTTCAAATTCGGAGATATAATCAGCCAATCGCTAAGCTATCAAAGCCCCCCGCGCCTCTGGGGATTTAACATAAATAAGGATGTCGAAAGAGAAAAATCCGAGGGATTTTCCAGCCCAATTCACATAACTTTGTTGAAAACCAGCACGATCGAGATCTACTCCAACAACCATTTGATAAGAACCAGAACAAATGTCGCTCCCGGAACATATATTCTGGACGATATTTCATATAACAGTGGAACAAATGATATCAAAATAAAAATCATAGACGAAAGCGGACGCGAAGAAATTTTAGACGAAAGCTTTTTCTATGAAAGTTCATACGTACCGAAAGGAAAATTCACCTTTAACGGAAGCTACGGATATCCCGAAATAAATGATCCGATTAAGGGAAGATATGACAAAAAAAACCCGCTACTATCCCTGACTTTAAAATACGGGTTGCTCCCCTCCGTTGAAATCGGCCTGGGATTATTGAGAAATAAGTCGGGGAAAACCTACTCGTATGAAATTCGAAACAAAAACATCTTAGGCCATTTTGATTTCAAATTCGCCACCAGTAATTATAGGGAAAATAATTCGAGGCTTTCCGGAAAAGTTTATTACGCGCAGTATAGCTCGCCACCAATAAATCTTTTCGATAAGACAAACCTAAACTTTTCAGCTTCAATTGAAAAATCAGATAACTTTTTCAGGCCGTACCTTGCAAAAAAAGACGAAAATTTTAAATTCGACAACATACTGAGGCAGGAAGAAAATGCCAAAGGAAAAAATACCACCATCAGATATCGCACCAGTTTGAGCAACATACTATCGTTCAATACGGGCTTTAGTTATTCTCAAAAAAAAACTTTTGATAAAAAATCGAGCAGAAGCATGTCATGGGATATTTCACGAGGATTCAATATCGATAACAATTGGTTCAGTAGCGGAAACATTAGCGCAAATTTCGATAGAAGTAAGGACTCAGACGGAAAAAGGAGAAAATCCTTCAGCTTATACTGCTCCATATCTCTCAAAAACCACGTTAACTTGTCCAGCGGATATTCAATAAACGATGATAAATCCACCAGCTACATTTCGCTATCGCATTCTCCGGAAAATACGGGCTTCAGTTATGATATTACCGCCGAAAAATCTTCCTCCAGCAAAAAGTTAAAAATAAATACAAACTATTCAAATTCCGTATTCAAAGGAAACCTTAATCACTCTCGAAATAATCATGGCGAAAGTTCAACCCTCATCGGAGCAGAATCGGCTTTATATTTTGCAGACGGAAGATTTGCAATCGCCCGCACTGATTATTCGGACGGAGGATTCGTTTTAGTTACCCCTGGAAAAGATCTATCAAAGCATAAAATAAAATTCTTGAACAAAGACGCCGAATCGGGGTTCATGGGTGGCGGCGCGGTTCTTAAAAACTCCCGAACTTCTTTGACGGTTTCACGAATTGATCTTAAAGATATTCCGGATGATATCTCCCTTAAACTCGATACTATTGTATCTCAGGGCCAGTACAAACGCGGATTCATTGCCGACATTCAGGGAATTAAATCCGTTACGGCACGCGGAATTCTGGTGGATTCTCAGGGAAAGGTTTTGGAACAAGTGACGGGTTTCGCGATTAATAAGGATAACACTGACGAAACACCGGTATCATTTTTTACCAACTCTTCCGGAGAATTCTCTCTGACAGAGTTAAAACCTGGTAACTACAAACTTACGATAAATGTTCAAAACACCGAACCTATCGAACTGAAAATAAAAGAAACGCTTGAAACCGAAGAGCTGGATTTGGGAATGGTTGTATGCAAGGATTCTACTGAGAAAGGAAAAAAAGATGAAGATATTTAATTGTTTTGCGGTAATTTGCGGATGTGTTGAAGTTTTTTGTTTGGAACCAGGAGAATTTCCAGCTATTGTTTCCGTGGATAATCCCGATAACCTACGGATAATAGATCAAACCGACAATACCGAGATAGAACGGTTTCATATATCTGTATTTTCAAATCCGCGAAAGTGCGCCAACGGCTCATTGAGTTTTTTTCTCAAGATAAATTTTAAAAATTTCAACGAAATCGTTCGTTTCGACGACGAAATGATTAAAGATACGATCAACGGAAAGGTATTCTGCGTAACAATTCCGAAAAATGAGCTGGACAATAAAATCTTTTTCAGAGAAATTCAGCTGAAGCCAGATAATTCAAAATTCAAGTTGAACAAAATAAGACTCAAAATAGAACCGAAAGTCGCAATTTCAGCAGATCAAAAAAAAGTGAACTTCGGAAGAATTTCACGCAGTGGCACGCGTTTAGTGTCCGAAAATTCACCTACTGTCATCATAAGATATTCTATCCTCAATGACGCCGTTTGCGAAGTCATCAGCGAAAACAATTTTCACCTAAAAAACAAAGACAGTTACATATCGTACTCGGTAAACGGACTCGCTCAAAACGGAGATGTTTATTTTCCGTCAAATCAAAGTCAGTATATCGCAAATTTCAGAATAACTGACTCGAGGAAAAAGCCCCTGGCCGGCACATACTCCGACAAAATAACCTTTTCCATAAAAACTCAACTGTGAAAATTCTCGCCGCACCAAACAGATATTTATACAGAAATTTTTATTTATATGCCCAAAAAATAAAAATTTATTCGGCAGCAAAAAAGGAATTTTGTCCTATTTTCTGATCCAATACATCATAATGATCGCCATTGTCCCGTAAAGCCTATAGCCGGATATAGCCTTCCTTTGGTAAAATATGAAAATCTTTAATATTTTGAAAAATACGGGTATTTTATTATATTTTTCCTCTGTAAAATGTTGATGTGTTAACCTTTTGTTAATATAATTGATGTATTATGGTTTGTGGTTTGGGTAGGGTGCTCAAGCTTTTTTGGATTTAGGAGAGTGAAAATGGAAAAGAAAAGTTTGATTTCTTTGGCTGCCTTGATGTTCTTGGCTGCCTGTGAATGTTGTTCCGATGAAGTCGAGCAGGTTGAAGTTGTTCAGGATGATTCCTTGAGCGCAGCCACCGCTGATTTCATTGCAAATGCCGGAGACAGGGTTCACTTTGATTTTGATAAATCAGCCCTTTCTGAGGAGTCAAAAGCCACCTTGGGACGTCAAGCGGATTGGTTACAGGATCATCAGCAGTACAATGTCTTGATTGAGGGACATTGCGACGAAAGAGGTACTCGTGAATACAACCTCGGGTTGGGAGAAAGAAGAGCTGACGCGGCGGCGAGATTCCTGGCAGAGAAAGGTATTGCCGGAGACCGCATCAGGACAGTTTCTTACGGTAAGGACCGTCCAATCGCAGCGACCGGATCTCAGGAAGAGATTTACAGACTGAACCGTGTTGCTATTTCGGTTCTTGAGAAGAATTAATTTTTCGTTTTAGAGAATTTTTTCTGTTTATCCTGTATTGACCCGCTTTCGAGCGGGTTTTTTGTTATATAAAATTATTGTCCTGTAATATCATAACCAGAAAACAGGCGAATCGCTGTAGTTTTACGCATAATATAAATTTGCATAAAAATTCATATTTACATCGAAACAGCTGAAATTTCAGCAAAATATCTACATCTCTCCAAATTTTTTATGAGAAAAAATGAAAAAAATTTTTAGAAAAAATCACAAAAATCTGCAAAAAATGAGGTTAATACTTTGATTTTCCTCAATATTTGCCTCGAGTTGCAATGTTAGTTTTTTTGTTTTATTAATGAATTAAGCTGGATAGCGAAATGAAAGATAAAGAACTGATTCTCGCAGGGTCTGCACAGGGACTCATCAGTGTCTAAAAATATTAAGGCCGGTTAATTTACAGGCGAATGCAGTGCTTTTGCTTATCGAAAGTACTTTCGCGTAAAGCGCAATGTGTTTGACATGTTGCGCTCCGGAAAACTTTACCAAATTTTCAATTTCATTTCGCAAAAATTGCGAGAAAGCTCCAAGCAACTACAGTGAAAGGAAAGAAAATGTTTAATTTTTTTAACAGGACTGCGAAACGAAAGGAAACGCTGGTGGCCCTACGTGGATCGAATCCCGAGTGGACGCCAAACAACTATAATTCGATGGTTTCGGAAAGTTTTCAGAAAAACGTGTTTGCATTTCGATCGATAAATCTGATTGCGTCGGGCATTGCGTCAATCCCTATGTACGTAAAAAACGAAGATCTGACCATAAATCAAAATCTGACGGAATTACTGGCTCATCCGAACAAAGAACAAGGTCGTAGCTCGTTCATCACCAGTGTGGTCAGCTATTTACTTTTATCGGGTAACGCCTTTGTCTACTCGGATGAAGATCAGTTGTACAGTTTAAGATCAGATCGCGTAAAATTGGTTTATGATAATGCAAAAACCTCTGTAAGATCCTATATTTATGAAGTTGATGGTGTTCGAATTCCCGTCGACTTGGAGGATATCTTGCACATAAAATCCTTCAATCCAACCAACGATTGGTATGGATTTGCTCCTCTGCGCGCTGCTATGTACGCCATCGATCAATATAACGAAATGGCAAAACACAATCTAAGCATTTTGCAAAACGGGGGACGTCCAAGCGGCTGTTTGATTTTAAAAGATTTTCAAAATCTTGATGAAGAGACGCGCGATGCGATAAGGAATCGACTCAGCGAAATTTATTCCGGAGCCAAAAACGCAGGACGCATCATGCTTTTGGAAGGAGGATATGAATGGCAAGAAATGGGATTAACTCCGCGAGATTTGGATTTTGCCGAGGCTCAAAATACCATTGCCCGTGAAATTGTCCAAGCATTCGGCGTGCCCCCGATTTTGGTCGGAATTCGCGGAGACTCTTCCTTTAATAATTACCGAGAGGCACGCGCTCACTTCTGGGAGGATACCGTGTTGCCTTTGGCGGAACTGATACGCACTCAATTTACCGATTGGTTTCGGAAAAAATATCAAGAAAATTGTGAAATTTACTTTGATCTTGATTCCATTCCTGCATTAATCGGAAAGAGAGAAATACTGTGGGAAAAAGTTTCTAACGCCGACTTCCTTTCTATTGACGAGAAACGAGAAATTTTAGGTTTCCCGAAAATGAAACATGAAGAATCTAAAGAAACTGATCCGAAAACCACGGAAAAGAAAGATAACTGATTAAAACTCAATCATTAGATAAAGAAAAAAGGATAAAAATGGAAATTAAATCATTAAATGAAAAAGGAGAAATTGAAGGATACGCAAGTGTATTCGGAAAATTGGATCGAAACGGAGATATTGTCGAACAAGGTGCTTTTAAAAAAGTCATAGAAACGTTCTACGCAGGGAAAAAACCGAAATTATTATGGCAGCATGATACAACCGAACCAATAGGAATCATCGACGAGCTATACGAAGACGATCACGGATTGTTTGTCAAAGCTCATCTATTAATGGATCTTCCGAAAGCGAAAGAAGTCTATCTCTTGCTGAAAAACAAAGCACTTGATAACTTCTCCATCGGCTACCGAATTCGAAATCATTTTATAAAAAATAATCAAAAACACTTAACTGATATCGAATTACTCGAAGTATCCATTGTGACTTTTCCGGCATGTGACTCAGCCACAATCGATGCCGTAAAATTCGACCAAAATTACAATCAAAACACAGATAAAAATTTAAATAAAAAAGGAGAAACAAGAATGAAATTACCATTAAATACAAACTTAAACACGAACGAAAATTTTTCAAATTTTATTCGCAGCGGAGCAGATAATTTTTTGAAGAAATCACTCAATGAAAATTCCGACAAGGACGGAGCCGTTCTTCTTCCGCAGAATATCTTGCAGAAAATCGACGATAAATTGAGCTACCTTTCTCCGATGCGAAATATTTCAAAAGTCACGACAATTTCGTCAAGCTCAATCGACATTCTCGTTGATGAAAAACTTCCGGGAGCAAATTGGTGCGCAGAAAACAGCGAGCGCAAGGAAACTAATTCTCCTGAACTGAAAAAAATAAAAATCAATGTTCACGAGTTATGCGCGAAACCAAAGGCCAGCCAAGCTCTTTTGGATGATGCTCAAATCGATGTGGAAAATTGGCTAATCGAAAAAATCTCGGAAAATTTTGCGATGCTCGAAGACGAGGCATTTATCAACGGTGATGGAAAAAACAAGCCACGCGGATTTTTAAAGTGCAAAACTTCAATGGAAAACGAAGCCGGAAGTCTGCAATATTTCCTCAGCGGGGCGAAGGGCAAATTTGCAAATTCCGAAACTGCGCTCAACACTTTGATAGAAATGGTGTGTTCGCTTAAACCTCATCACGTAAAAAACGCAGCCTGGATCATGTCTCGATCGGCACTGGCAGAAATTCGCAAGATAAAAAATAACGACGGAACAAGCATTTGGCAAATGTCCATGTCCGAAGCAACTCCGGCAACTTTGCTCGGATATCCTGTAGTGATCGACGACAATATGCCGCCCCTGAACGAGGAGGAAGGAACTTTTTCCGTGGCTTTCGGAGACTTCTCAAGCGGATACCAAATTATAGATCGCCAAGGGTTATCCGTCCTCAGAGATCCGTACACATCGAAACCATTCGTCGAATTTTTTGCCTCCAAAAGAGTTGGCGGAGACGTCGTCGATTTTGATGCAATTAAACTTTTGAAATTCGATGCTGCTGAATAAAAATTCGAAAAAAGAAAAGGAGAAAACAACAGTGGATTTGAGATTAAAAGAAAAGGTCGAGGGCGAAATTATCGCTCTCGATGACGCGAAAAATTACGTTCATGCAAACGGAAATTTTGACGATGAATTAATCAAAACTTTGATAAAATCAGGAAGAGAAATTATAGAAAAAATTCTGCATCAATCCATCTTAAAGGAAAGATGGACATGCAAATATTTTCGAACGGAATTTCTCAATAAAAAATCAACAACGTATCCGAGTATTTACGATTCAACCGTGATCATACCCTTTCCGAAAACTCCCGTACTGGAAATTAACAATGTTTACGCCGACGATCGTATAGTTAATTGCAAAAAATATCACATCGAAAAAACCGGTCCGCGTTATTATCTCGTTATTCGAAATTTGAAAAATTTGGATCAAATAAATTCCTTCACAATCGATTTCGATGCGGGAATAGCGAAGGACTTTAAATCGGTTCCCAGCATATTTCGCATAGCAAATTTGATGATCGTTGCCCAGCATTACGAAAAGAGAAATTCAGACCAAAATTTTGTTCCGAAAATCGCGAAAACTATGCTGTCCAACTACATACAATTCGGAGGTTTTTAAAATGTCGGAACGACTATTCAACACAAAAATAGAAATCGAAAAATTAGAACGGAAACTTTCCGAAAATAATACCTGGAAATCTGAATTTTTACCTTGGCAGGAACTATGGGCATCGATTCAATTGGGAAACATCGCCATCACAAAAACTAACTACGTCTTCAGAGTAAAATGGAGAGGAGAATTTCCTAAAAAATTTCGTGTCATCGTAAATGGTGTGATTTTTTTCCCGACTCAAATGGTGGCAATTGATCTGAAAAACGATCTGGTAATTTTTCACGCCGTAAGAGAAGGAGATCAAAAATGATTCCTTGGGATTTCGGGTTAATTCAAGCATTGCGAGAAAAAATTGGTTGGGAAATTTTCCCATCCGATCCCCCTGAAAATATTGGATATCCATATTTAATTTTGGAAATCGGGGAAATGAAATACCGATCGGATCAGACAATCCTGGTCGAGATGAATTTGCGACTAATCGACTCAGATAAGCCATCGTGTAAAATCTACGAATTTTGCAAAACCTTACAAAAAACCGTTATGAAAGATTTATCGCTGCGTAACGATAACCAAGATATCGGAAAAGCTGCGCTGAAAATTGATCGTATTGTTACAGCCAAAAATAATCAAACCGTTAAACTAATCGCAATAATAAAATTGAAAAATATTGAAGGAGAATAAAAATGAAAATCTTAAAAGAAAATACTCAACAAGCGTTGTTATTGGCAGAAAAAAAATTAGCGAACGCCATGGAGGTATACAGAACAAATAAAGAAAAAATTCCCGCGAAATTGGGCAGAAAATTTCAAAAACTTTTGGATGCTTGCTTGGAATTTTTGAAAGAATTTAAAAAAAATTCAAATGAGAAAGGAAAAATCTATGGATAAAATTGTGAAAAATTCATCTGAACAAAATATTATGAATGATATCGACCTCAACGATATATATTCGGAAGAAAATCTATCAGACGAAAGCCTGTCCGACTGCTTGGAATTTTTGATCAGAATAACTCCAACCACTATGCCTGAATGGATGAATTGAAATCCGATGAAAGGAGCAAAAAATGAATGAAATTATTTTGGGAATAGCCGGATTACCTCAAGAACGAGCGAGAAATTGCGTACAGGAATTAATACCGATCGCCAATGGTAACTTCAAAAAATCCGTTAATGGAAATTTGCTGTTCCTGGAAACTTCTAAACGACAAAAATATCGAAGTGTGATTTCCTGTAGCGATTCTCAATCGCCAATCATTGATAAAATTTGGATAGGCTCGCAGATCAATGTCGGATGTATACAGAATTTATGGCAAATAATTCGTCCGGGAGAAACAATATTGGATTTAATCCGCCCGGCAGTTTCCGGTTCAATTCGCGTAATAGATAATTTGGGTCAAAATGTTCCACATTCAATCTCGGGAAATCGAATTCTTTTGAAAAAATCGAGCCCGCAAAAAACTTTCGTCAGCTTCCGACCTTGGCTGACGATGTTGGTAACAAATTTTTCTATGAAAACTAATGAATGGGAAATGGAAAGCGGTTGGAAACTGGAATCTGAAGAAATTTAATTATCAAACAGAAGGAATAAAAATTATGAAAAAAAATTACAAAAATATGAGAAACAAAATACTAATTCATCGGATTGATTCTTTTCAAAAGAAACGACGCACGAAACAAAAATGATATGAAAAAAATCGGAAACATGACCTATATGGAAATTGCGAATTTCGCGGAATTAAACTCTCGCTTTTTTCTTCCTGCGATTTTCGCTATATCCCAAATAAAGTGTGCATGGTATCAAAATCAGCGCGCCGGCATAAACATTCTTTCCCGGAATTTCGAGGAAAAATATAAAGGCAAAAAAGGCAGCTACCAACAATTCCAAATAGCGATACGGAGCGACCGCGGAAACATCCACCAAACTAAAGGCTTTAAATATGAAATACTGGATAAGGTTGCCGCCCGCTCCCAAAAGAAAGAGCATCGCAAACTCAAATGGAGTCGGGGTCGTCCAAACTTTGCATGCGGTTGGGAACGAAACAACGCTCGTGATAAGCGCGAAGTAAAACAGCATTGTGATACGACTTTCCTCCGCTTTAACCATTGTCTTTATGAGAATATCCTGCAAGGCAAAAAGAAAAGCTGCTCCGATCGGAATGAAGTAAAGTACGTTAAAGTGAAAATCGTCGTCGGAAGTCCAAGTCGTAATAATCGTCAATCCGATGAATCCGATCAAGGTCGCGATCCATCGAAACCCCGTTACATTTTCACGGAGGATAATTCTGGACAGAACCAACGAAAACAACGGAATCGTCCAAAGAATAATTACAACCTCAGCCAACGGCAACTTAATAACGGCAAAAATGTAAAGGAAGAAACTTATCGCGCCCAGAATTCCACGAATGACGTTCAAAAAGAATTGATTCGTTTTAAACGCCGATTTGCCTTGAGCGATTACGAAAGGCAGCAGGGAAACCAATCCGAAAAAAAATCGGAAAAAAGTTACTTCAAAGGCATCCAATCGCTGCCCCATGAATTTCGAAACAATATCGTTGGCGCAACTAACAAACATTTGACAGAAAAAAAACGCAATTCCCTGCCAATACCTACTCAAAGTCATGAACTCTCCGATAAAAAATTAGGTTATTTATAGCATTTATGGTGAAAAATGAAAATATTTTTTAATTGGTGCGCTAACTTCCACGATGATTCCGAATGGAGCAATGATGAGGAAATTTTTTCCTTGTACATCGTCCAGAGGGAAGGAAGTTTCGCGACAGCACGAGTATCTATCAAAGCAAAAAAGCTTGAGCACAAATTTGCACGAATCGGAATCGAAAAAAACGGTCAGATAAAAACAATTTTTCGCGGAAAATTAATTTCTTTCCCGATGAGTTGCGAAGATTTAATTATGACTATTGAAATTTTATCCGAGCCAAGTGATTATCAAACTCAACTTCAAAATTTTTCTCAAAAAAATCGAAGCCAATATGAAGCAAAAAATCCCGAAATTATTTTCGATGATTTGTTTTTTTCGGAGAAAGATAATCCGACAATTTTTCTGGAAGGATCGAGCAAAATTTTTTATTGGAATATGGCGACAGGAAAATTATCTCTGTCAGATATCAACCACGGAGAAAAAATTTTTGAAATTTCGAAGCAAGATATTTTGAAAAATTCCACTCGGATAAAATTAGCCCGCGAACCTTACGGGGAAATTCGACTCAATCTTTCGGCAAGTTGGATTCAAAAAATTTACGGTTATGTTAATTTAATGCCGATGATCGCGCAACGATTTTGTTTAAATCGACTGAATTCTTTTACGAATCTTGCGCCATGTTTTCGGAACAGTTCGCAAAATGGATATTCGCTGATTTTTAATGACGTAAAAACAATCAATCCGAACGGTAGAGGAATTTTGAACAGATTTCCAGAGGTCTCTAATCCGATAAAAATCAAAAATAATCATGGTGAAAAATTTGCAAAATTTCGTCGCTTTTACTTTGACGGAAAATTTGTTTTGGGATGGGAATATCATCAAAAGCGAACCGAAAATGTTTGCATCTCAATTCGTGATAAAAATCATTCGCGATGCAAAGATATTTCCATAAAACTGGGAGCAATCCAACTGTCAAAAAATTATCCGAGATGGTACGCATTCACAAATTACTTATGTGCCGATCGAGTAATTCATGACGAATGGATTTACGAGTGCGATACCCCTCACGATTCAAACGAAAATTTCGATAAATCTAAATGGAGAAAAATAAAAAAAGTTCCCGACGCGTTGAAAGATGACCAGCTTAGTTCTTTTTTCGCGACGAATCGAGGAAAATCGGCAATCCGATACGCATTACAAAAAGCTGCGGCACTTATAAACTTTTCGCGACGTTATGTGACAATAAATTTCAGTTTGGACGCAAATAAATTTTTGGATATTTCCGTAAACGATGCGATCAAAATTTCAGATTTGTATTCACATCCGATTACTGCAAAAGTAATTCAAACAAAATTAATTTTGAACGAAAAAAATCGATTATTGAATATATCGGTCGGCTATTCTCCGGATAATATTTCGGACATTTTTCAGCTCGTAAAAAATTACGATTTCGAAGTTAATCCTGATGAAGATCGAATCGAAATTTCGGATATTGTGAAAAACATTTCAATAGAAAATGATCCCGAATCACAAGAAAATTTGTTGACCTCACGAACTTTTTCTTCGGAATCTGCCGCCGTAAATTTTTTGAAAAAACATCCGACAAAAATTCATGTCGATTTGCATCCCATCAGCCAAAAACGAGAAATTGTTCGAACAATAAATTTAAAAAATTTGGAGATTTAAAATGATAATAAGAAGCATAAGAAATTTCGGAAAAATGTATGATCAAGTCGCAAACATAGTTTCCGATACTGAAGAATTAATTCGAAACAGGTCAGTGTTGAATTTCGAAAATGACGACTACGAAGTCGAATTGGTGAAAAATTTTCCGGAAGAAATTTTCTTGAGAGCATCCCTTCGCCCCGTCGCAATAGATGAAGTTACAAAATTAATTCGAACAGATTCCAGAAGAAATTTCGTGATCGAAAACATTTATGATTCGAAATTTTTCCATTCGAATTCAGAGGTAAAAAATCACTTTTGCAAATCGATCTCTATACTCTATGAAGGCACGGGATATTACTTAAAAAATGATCAACATTTTGATTTCTCTGACAGACATTTTGAAAATTTCGAATTGGATTTTGATGACGAATTATTTCGCATGGACTTCCAAATTTGCGACGAAAAATTTCTATACGAACAAACCGAAAATCTGAAAATTATTTTCGGTCCAAACGAAAAATATTCCGTTGTTTTTTATCCCTATGGCGGATTTTATTTTTACGGATGCCATCCGAAACACATTGAACCGTGCATTTGCTGCGCACAATTTGAACAAAAAGATTTACGAATAAAATCATACACTTACTCGTCTTTGCTGAACAAAAATATCGACGTCACACAAGCAAATTCTCGAAATAATAAAATTGAATTTATCGAATCTCCGCACATCGGCTTGTATGAAAAAATCAAAAATGGAGAAGTAAAAATCAAGATAAAAAATCGCAATGAAACGACTTTCAAAAGCACCGCGGTTTTTAATTTACCAAATACAAATTTGATTACGATAAAATTTATAAAGGAAGAAAAATGAATAATGATTTAAAAATTTTAGCAAAAACAATTTACGGCGAAGCAAGGGGAGAATTGAACAATTTCGGATTGGCTCCGCTGATCGCCGTCGGCAATGTCGTGTTAAATCGACTTCGAAAAAATTTCGCAAACTCGATCGCTGAAGTATGTCTCGCGCCGCATCAATTTTCATGTTGGAATCGAAAAGATCCAAATTATGAAAAATTAAAAAATCTCGACGAGTCATCCACAATTTTCAAAACGTGTTTGAAAGTTTCAAAAAATTTAATCGAAGAGAAATGGCCCGATCTGACCGACGGATGCGATCACTATCACGAAAAATCGATTAAGCCGTATTGGGCTGGGCAACTGACTCCCAAACGAATTTTCGGGAATCATTTGTTTTACAGCTTAAAAAATTTACTTAACGAAAAAGGAGAATAAAAATGAAGCAAAATTGCAATAACAAAAATAAACAATCCAAAAAATCAATCGATCGCGAAAAAAGACGCCGCCTCATGATAATCGGAGCAAGTTGCGGGTTGGTTTTATGCCTGACGACTTTGGTAGTTTTCAAAAAAGAAATGTCAGAGGAGGTAATCGGCATCCTGTATATGATCACGGGAATTTTCGGAGCATGTTTGATGGACGCTTACAATTTCGAATTTGGATTTTTAAAGAAAAAATTTCGCAACAAAAATAAATCTAAGAGAGATTAAACGAAAAATCTAAAGTCATGGAAAAAATGTCGCTTTTAACTTACAATGAACTGAGTAATTTAGAGACGAATATGGATTTCGAAAATTTTCTTTGGGCGATTCCTTTTTTGGGAATAATTTTTTCCATGTCTTTTCTTCCGCTGATTGCTCCGAATTTTTCTGAAAAGCATGGCGGAACGATTCCTTTTGCGTGGACTGTAGTTTATTTGGCATGCGTCGCGTGGTTTTTTGGCTTTCACGAGTTGATACCGGCAATTCTCGAACCATTGCTCAACGATTACGTTTCATTCATCGTTCAAATCGCGACTTTATATGTAGTTGCGGGCGGAATTTTTGTTGATTTTCCGAATGGAAAAGGTCCCGTCTTCAATACCATGTTTTTGTTCTTCGGATCTCTGTTGGCGGGATGGATCGGAACGACGGGAGCGGCAATGCTCTTGATTCGTCCGTTTTTGAGAGCGAATGCACAAAGAAGATATAAAGTTCATTTGATGGTTTTTTTCATTTTTTTGGTCGCAAATATCGGGGGCGCGGCAACTCCGTTGGGCGATCCTCCCCTATTCATCGGATTCTTGAAAGGCGTCGATTTCTTCTGGTTCATCCAGCATTTGTCTCCCGTTTTATTCGGAACAATTTTCGTTCTTTGCGGATTGTTTTACATCGTCGACACAATTCTGTTTAAAAAAGAGACTGGACGTTTCGCAGCGAGCCGCGACAGCGTATCTTTTGTGATCAAAGGAGCGAGAAATTTGTTTTTTCTCGTCATGGTTTTGTTTACGGTGATTTTATGTCAATTTGAAAGTTCGTTCGAAATCGCCGGACAAACATACAACTATTCTTCGATTTTGCGCAACGTAGTTTTGGTATCGATTGCTGTACTATCTCTCAAACTTACTCATAAAAATATTCGAGAGGAAAATGGTTTTACCTTCACGCCGATTCGGGAAGTCGCGGAATTTTTCGTGGCAATTTTCATAACGGTCGCCCCAATCCTTTCGATTTTATCCAAGGGAGAAAATGGATCACTGGCGATGATTTTCAACTGGATCGCGCCGGGCGGAGAATTCATCTTGAGTAAATGCTTCTGGGCAAGCGGACTTCTTTCTTCGATATTGGACAACGCTCCGACCTTCTTGATTTTCTTCCATCTTGCCTCGGGAAATGCTGCGGAATTGATGACAACCAAAGCGGCGATCTTGACGTCTTTCTCGATCTCCACAGTGTTCATGGGAGCGCTAACCTACATCGGAAACGCGCCTAACTTAATGGTTCGATCAATTTCAGAACATTACGGAATCAAGGTGCCATCCTTCCTCGGTTTCATGGGCTGGTCAATCGGAATTTTAGCCCCGATATTCTTGGTAATTTCGTGGTTACTGTAGGGAAAGTTTTTTCCGAATAGTTGATTGAATTCACAGAGAAATCCTATCACAAAAACTTTTGATTAAAAAAGGGATTTTCAACAAGTGAAAATCCCAAAAAAAGACAGGAAAAAATGAAAAAACTTTTGCAAACTATTTCTTTGTGGCCTTCTGTTCTTCGACCGATTCGAAATTTTTTACATTATCACGAGGAGGACGTTTTGCTCCCTCCAGCAAATTCGATACAATATTTACGGCGTAGTCTACGTTCAATTTTATGATATCTGCGTCGCTATTAAGCTTCTTTTTACAGAGAACACCTATTTTCTCCAATTTATCTTTGATAGGCTCGGCCAGTCTTACCCAATTTTGGTTTGAAACCAATGTCTTCAGGACATCATGCAATCCATTGGTAATCGTATAGACATCTCTTTCTGTTCCCCCAAAATATGAAAACTTATCTTTTGAAGCAGCAATAAGCGCGGATCTTTCGATAATGCCGAGATCTTTGCTTTTTTCAAAATCATACACAGTATTACGATAATCAAAACCAATCAAAGCCCTCAAAATAGCCCCGATTAATCGAGTCGAAAATCTCCTTTCCTTTTCATTATCGGTAGTTATCTCTTCCAAACGATGAACTAACTCGTTATTCTCCTTTTGGAATCGCTCCACTGTCTTGGTAAGTTCTTGATTTTCTGCGATTAGCGAATCGATATATTCTATAATCTGCTTATTCACATTTGGAAGTCGCTTCAATTTATCCAGGGTATCCGCATTTCGGAAATCAGTTTCAAAATTTTTGAGATTCACAACCTGATCTTCTAAATTTCGGAACCCGGTTTCAAAATTTTTGAGACTCTCACTTCGATCTTTTAACTCTTGAATTTGCGCCAATAATTTCGGATCAATGTTCGGAATTTCTTTGATTTTTTCAATGGTGTCGGCTGCCTTCACCATTTTTTCCAAAGTTTCATATTTATCTATGACCTCATTGATACTTTGGTTAATGCGAGGTATGATGCGAATTTTTTCTAATACATCGGCATTCTCGACCGCCCTAATGAGATCCAGAGCTTTTTGAACTTCTTCCTTCCCGGAAAAATTCAATCCCAGCATATTTTTTACTCTTTCCAAGGTATCCGCTTTTTGGAGATTTGATTCGAGAGAGACCAAATAATCGATTCTTCTTTTGGCTTGATCTATGTCTTTCTTATTTCCTCTGATTGTTTCCGAGTCAGTCTTTTCATTATTAATCGTCCTTAGTAACTTCAAAACCTCAGATTGAAGGTGTACCACTTCATCCTGCACATATTTGTTCTCGCAGATTGATTGGATATCAACAAATTCAGGCAAATCCTTTTTATCAATAATATCTTCTCCGGCAGGAGCAACTTCCTGATCTTTTGCGAAAGCACCGGATAAAAATACAACACTAAACAACATACAAAATACCTTTTTCATCTCTGACATCCATACTAACTTTATGAATATTATAGGGGGCACAAGTTGAAATTTAGTTAATAAAACGAAGATTACTTGATTTAATTTGTGTCTCGTGATTAAATCGCGTGTTGATGTCTCATAATTGAGGTTGTTGAAAGCTATGGACAAATTTAAAATCGGACCGTTTCGAGCGACTGCTTTGGTATCCGGAAATATGATCGGGTCGGGAGTTTTGTTGGCTCCGGCGCTGTTGGCTCCTTACGGGCAGATGTCTTTGATCGGTTGGATTTTAACTACGATCGGCGCTTTGGCTCTGGCTTTGGTTTTTTCAAAATTGGCGATTTGGATTCCGAATTCCGGCGGACCTTACACTTATGTTAAACATGTTTTCGGAGATTTTGTCGGATTTCAAATGGCATGGGGTTACTGGATCAGCTCTTGGTGCGGAAGTGTTTCGCTTCTGGTTGGAACTCTGCAATATATATCTGTTTTCGCGCCTGAATTTGCTTCCGACACGACCTATTCAATGATTTTCGGCCTGAGCATGATCTGGCTTTTCACATATTTCAACATTCGCGGACTGAAAGAAACAACCTTTGTCGGGATTATCGTATTTTTGATTAAAGTCGTTCCTCTGGTATTGATTGCTTTTGTCGGAATTTTTTATGCAGATTTTTCACGAGTTTTTACTTTCGATAAATGCGATTGGTCATCGCTGGGAAGTATGGCTCCGGTGCTACTTTGGGCATTTATCGGGTTGGAATCTGCTACAATCCCATCGGAAGATGTTCGTACTCCAAATAAAACCATTCCGGTTGCGACAATTGCCGGTGTACTAATTACGGCGGCAATTTACATTATGGGAGCAATTGTCATTACGGGGGTATTACCACAAGCTGAGTTAATTAAATCCGCTGCGCCTTATGTTGATTCGGCAACTAAAATTTTCGGAAACCCAGGATATTTGTTCATGATAATCACTGGAATTATTGGATTGGTGGGATCTCTGAACGGCTGGATTTTGATTCAGGGGCAAGTACCTTATGCCGCGGCGAAAGAAGGATTGTTTCCATCGATGTTTTTGAAAAAAAACGAAAACGGAGTTCCTCGCGGAGTCCTAATCGGCAGCATTTTGATGTCGATAATGTTTATCCTGAATCATCAAGAATCATTGGTCCAAAATTTGCGTTTATTCATTGATATTTCAGTGCTGGCAATGCTTCTTCCATATTTTTATTCTGCTATTGCCTACGGATATCTTGCTGTTACAAAGAAAAACGAGCTGTCAAATAAAGAAAAATTTTTCATGCCGATCATCGGATTGATCGCGTTTCTGTACAGCTTTATTGCGATAGTCGGAGCCGAAAAAGAATTGGTCTACCTTTGCTTCCTTATCTTCTTGGCAAGCGTGCCTTTCTATTGCTTTATCAAGAAGAGATAGTTTATATTAGAGGCAGTTTAGGAGAATTACTATGGAATTAAAAATTTATCCCGATCCGGTTTTGGCGAAAAAATGTGCCGACGTCGAAATAGGAGATGTAAGCGTTATTCCTATTCTCGAGGAGATGAGCAGAAAACTTTATGAATGGAACGGAGCAGGATTGGCCGCGCCGCAAGTCGGGGTTCTGAAAAAGTTGGTTGTAATAGATATTCGAGAAGAACCGACAACATTGTATAAAATGATTAATCCAAAAATCGTGTGGGCTTCCGAAGAAATGATTGATTCGAAAGAAGGATGTTTATCTCTTCCAGGACTTAGGGATACGGTAAGTCGGCACGAAAAAGTTCGGGTCGAATATTTTGATGAAAATTTCGAAAAGCAGACGATCGAAGGCGAAGAGTTTTTGGCTTGCTGTTTGCAGCACGAAATCGATCACCTCAGCGGAAAGCTATACATTGATCATCTGAGTCGTCTGAAAAAAAGCAGATTCCTTTCTAAATTCAGAAAATTACAAAAGGAAGCAGAAGAAGATACTGAGGAAGATGAAGAATAGTTTCAAAAAAAGTTTATTCGCAATCGGAATTTTGTTTTTTGTCACTGCTTGTTCTGTTTCGGATCAAGTGGAAGATTTTTCGATAAGAACATATCCTGATCGAGTGTTGTTTCAGCCTTGCGAAAAAATAAAGAATAAAGATCCAAATGCGAAGCGTATTTTAGATCAGATGGAATTAAAATTGGCAGAAACAGATCGGGGTGTGGGTCTTGCTGCCCCGCAAGTCGGACTGTCTCAAAGATTTGTTGTAATAAATCTAGGAGAAGGAACGGAACATAAATACAGATTGATAAATCCGGAGATAACATGGAAATCTCCTGAGCAAAGTTTATCTAGAGAAGGATGTCTATCTATTCCCGGAATAGACGCCTACGTTCCTCGACACGAAAGAGTGAAGGTCGTATACCAAAATGATAACTTCGAGAAAAAGATGTTAGAAGCCTGCGGATTTTTAGCTTATTGTTTGCAGCATGAAATAGATCATCTCGACGGAAAATTGTATATAGATTACCTGTCGCCAAAAGATAAGACGTTGATTTTGAAAAAGTATTTCAAACAAACGAAGAGGAAAAATGAAAAATAGTCGTTTAGTTTTCATGGGATCGACGGAATTTTCGTTGGCGTCGCTGAAAAAATTATATGATGACGGATTTAACATCGTCGCGGTTTATACTCGGGAACCAAAACCTGTAGGGCGGCATTATAAATTGACAAAAACCATTGTTCACGAATTCGCGGAATCGAAAAATATTCCCGTATTTACCCCAAGAACTTTTCGAGATGAAGAACAATTGAAGATTTTTGCGGATCTCAAAGCAGACGTCGCGGTGGTATCAGCCTATGGATTGATAATTCCGCAGACACTTTTGGATATGGCTCCTTTCATCAACATTCATGGATCGTTACTTCCGAGATGGCGCGGCGCGGCTCCAATTCAGCGCGCGATTCTGTCAGGAGATGAAGAAACCGGAATTTCAATTATGAAAATGGATGACGGATTGGATACCGGCGATGTGATTTCGATGAAATCGGTGAAAATCGATTCGGAAACAAACTACGGTCAGCTTTCGGAAATTTTGGCTGAAATAGGCGCAAAAATGATCGAAGAAACTTTACTGAATTTCGAAAAGTCATTGAAAAAAGCGACCAAACAGCCGGAAGAGGGAGCTTGCTATGCTCATAAAATTGACAAAAAAGTAGCGAAATTTGATTTGTCTGACAGCGCTGTTACAATTGTAAGAAAAGTAAAAGCGTTTGCGCCGATTCCTGGGGCTTGGACAGAATTGGACGGAAAGCGTCTGAAAGTTTTAGATGCTTCGTTGATAAAAGGTGGAGAAGATTGCAAAGATAATTTGGTTTTCGAATCTTCGGACGGGGCATGGATCGCAAAAATTGTTCAGCCAGAAGGAAAAAAGCCGATGTCGGGCCGCGATTTTCGCAGAGGGTATTTGAGGAAATAAATGCATTTACTGGATTCGATCATTTTGGGAGCAGTTCAGGGAATTACGGAATTTCTTCCTGTAAGTTCGACAGCTCACACGGCATTATACCAAAAAATATTTTCGCTGCATTCTTTTGGAAGGAATTTTGATATTCTGTTAAATCTCGGAACGCTACTTGCTTTAGTTGTGTATTTTTATCGAGATTTTTGGAAGATCTTCATCGGAGGGTTGAATTTTGTATTTAACAAAAAATCGAAAAATCGCGATTTCTTTCTGATAATTTTGCTGGCAAACCTTCCGTTGGTTGTTTTTCTAGGAATTTTGGAATTTTTGGAGGTCAAAATTACATCAGCCAAATTGGCAGCTGCAAATCTGATAGGATTCGGGATAATATTGTACCTGTGCGACAGAAATCCTACGAACAAAAAGGAATTTTCTTTAAAAGATGGAATGAAAGTCGGAATTGCACAAATGCTGGCATTTTTTCCGGGAGTTAGCCGTCTCGGAATATGTTTATCGATGTGCCGCTATTTGGGATACGATCGTCGCGAAAGTTTCAGATTCTCAATGATTTTTTCAATTATCCCCGTGGCAGGAGCATGCACTTTGAAATTAACAGAGATATACAAAAAAGGCGTGGTCGGATTTTCATGTATTGAGGCGTTGGCGGGTATTGTCTCAGCATTTATTTTCGGAATGATTTCAGTTTTTGTCGTGAGCAAGTTTTTAAAGAAACATTCTTTTACTCCAATCGTCATCTATCGAGTAATTTTTGGTATTTCCGTTTGGTTTTTATAAATTTCTTCAAAAATTAACGGAAAAGAAAGTTTTATATGCTTAACTGCTAATAGATTAGTAGGATGGTTAAGTATGTATATAGATGTTATAGTTCCAAGTTTCGATGAAAGCGGGGAAAATGTTTTAATTTCAACGTGGTACAAGAAAGTCGGCGACAAAATTTCCAATGGCGAAGTCATTGCAGATGCTGAAACTTCAACAATAGCGTGTGGAATAACATCAGGATACGACTGCTTTCTTTCCAAAATAATCGCAAAAGAGGGGGATACTGTCCCGCAAGGTTCCAAAATAGCTGTCATAGAGGTAAATGTCGAACGACCGAGCAGCGAAACAGAAAAGGAAGATCTCCGTGAAACGGTGGGAGAAAAGCTAAAAAATATCAAAGTTTCATTGGATACCGAAAAGGAAACTGAAGAAATCCAAGAAGAGAAATCTTCTGAAAATTCTGCGCAAGATGAAACCCTTCAAAAAGAAGCCGCAGCAGCTTCTCGTGCCGAAAGGCGACAAGCTTTGATGGATATGGTAAACGGAAAAATAAGCTCGGAGGAAATCGAAAAAAGACTTGCTCACCGCGAAGCACTACAAAATATCGAAAAAGTCGTCCAGGAGGAAATCCAAAAAGAAGAAATGCAAGATGAATATACGTTATCGGTTTCGTCCGACAATACTTCCGACGATTTGGTTGCAAAAACCATTGAAGATGCCATCGACGATGAAAATGATATCGCGGATGAGGACTTAATTTCAGACGAAGTCTTTGAAAAAGAAACTTTAACTCCGGAACAAGAAAGAATTATTGAGGAAGAAAAAAAGGAAGTAATCGAAACTTTCTCAGAACAAGCGGAAAAAAAGTTCAAGAACATTCTTAAGGATGCCGAGTTGAAAGTTCTGCAAGAGGCGGACAAACTTCGCGAAAAAATCATCGAAGATGCTAAGGTTTCTGCATTGGCCGAAAGTGAGGTAATGAAGGCGAAAATTCTTAAAGAATACGAAGACAAAGCCGCAAAAGATGCCGGAGAAATGCACAAAAAAATCATTCAGGGATCAATTTCTGAAGCGCAAAATACGCGAACAAGATTGATTGAGGAAGCCAAAGCCGAGGCGATCAAGGAAGCTGAAGAAATTAAAACCAAAATCAAGGAAGAAGCCCAGAAAGAAGCTGAGGAAGAAGCGGCATCCATAATGCAAAATTCTGTAATGAATGCTGAAAAGCAAGCGAAAGAAGAGGCTGACAAAATTTCCAAAGAAATTATCGAAAAAGCGATCGATAAATCCAAGGCTGAGGCCAACGAAATTAAGAAGGATATCATAAGGTCCGCTGGAAGGCATGCGAAAAAAGAATCTGAACAGCTGATAAAAGAAGAGCTGAACCAGGCCCGTAAAAAATCGCAACTTAAAGCCGAAGAAATTATTTCCTCCGCGATCGTCGAAAGCAAAATATGCGCCGACGAGATAAAAGAAGAAGTAATTAACAAAACCAAAGCCAGCGTCAAAGAAGTTATGGACAATATGATGCAATCGATTGTTGCAGGCAGCCAACAGGAGGTCGATCAATCAAAGGATCTCAAAGATAAAATCACCGAAAGCATGAAGGAAAGCATCGATGAGGTCGTAAATACCAAAAACCAAATCATGGACGAGATAAATCAAAATCGCGAAAACGCCATGAAGGAAATGAGTGAAAATAAAGATCTGATGATCGGAGGCATAAGGGACAGCATTTACCAAGCGACCAAGTTGTCGGAAAAAATTAAGGATCAACTGGACGAAGCCTCTAAAATCAAGAAAACTTTGTCGGAAAATATTGATCAAAATTTAAATCTTAAAAACAAAATTCTTGATGAAATAAAGCAACATTACAACAAAATATGCGACGATATTTCGAATCATATGCGTAAGACCATAGATGAAGTGAAAAATGATATTTTAGTCAACGCCGACAAAAAAATTCAGGAAGCGCAAAACTCTTGCCGGATCGATGATATTACCAAGGAAATTACCGAGGAAAAACCCGATTCCGAGCAAAATGAAATCGCGAAAGACGTTGAACCGGGACTACAGCAGGAGCTTCAAGATCCAAGCGCAGATGAAGAGATTTCGGTGAAAACCTCAGATGAAAAAGAAGACGAATTTGTGAAAAAATTGCTCAATATCCAAGAAAATGATGGCAGTGCACCGGGAATGTACGCCGACAATTGGAATAAACCGAAAATCTTATATTCTCCAGATGATAAAAGAGAAAACATAGATTTTCTCAAACAAAGAATTTCCGAGAAATTGAAGGATGCTTATGATTCTTCAGTAATCGCAACTATATCCAATGAGGTGGATATGTCTGCGATTATATCTCTGGAAAAGGCCTTCGGTGAGGCATTTTCGAAAAAATATAATACTCGTCTCGGGTTTACTCCTTTCTTTATAATGGCTGCGGTGGAAGCACTGAAGCAGTATAAAGTATTTAACGCCCATGTACATGAGGATGAGATTATATATAAAAATCATTTCGACATTTCCGTAATCACTTGCGGGAATGATGGCATTTCCGCTCCGGTAATCCGTGATGCGGACAAACTAAACTTTGCAGAAATCGAAAAGAAAATGATTACTTTGTCTCGCCGGGCCGTTGAAGGAACTTTATCCCTGGAAGAGGTCTCGAACGGAACTTTCACCGTAGTAAATGCCGGAATGTACGGATCTCTCATGGGAACAGACATTCTGACACCTCCGCAAGTCGCAACATTAAGCGTCCACAAAATGCACAACAGACCTGTCGCGACAGATGAGGGCGTCGAAATAAAACCAATGTTGTACGTCTCGTTGTCGTATGACCATCGAATTGCTGATACCAAGTTAGCTGCCGAATTTTTGAGTAAAATCAAAAATTATGTGGAAAATCCCGGTTGGCAGCTGTTGGGATTGTGAGATTGATTCCCTCAAATACCTAAAAACTACCATAGAAGGCCTTGATCTCATATATCAGCAGCTCGGGAACCGATCTTTTTGGTTCCCGTGTTTTTATTTAGTTTTTTCACAATATTAACTAGAAATTAACTAGTTATTTATAGACTATAAATAATATTGCAAATTTTGGAGGCAATTATGAGTAAAACAAATTATGACAGACGGCAGTCGGCAAATACAGTTAATCCGCGAAAATTATTCAATGGAAAATGGAAGATTTTTTGTCTTGTACTGGGATTACTATGCGTAAAATGCTCGTTATATGCGAATATTTATGAAGACAACGCACTCAAAGAACAGGAACCCGTCGACAAAAATGACAATTTAAGCAAAGATTTGAAGAAAATTACAGCTGAAAAAGATCCTTTGCTTATAAACCCAAAAGAATTGACACGACCAACTTCAGCTGGAAACCAAAAAGAATCATCACGAGCAACTTCAGAGCGATTTGCATTAGAAGCCGCGGACAAGAACGCTTCCGTCGATTCAGAAAAAAGAATCCAAGAATTAGAAAATCATCTAAACAACACTTTTGTGGAAAATGATAAATTAGAGAAGGAAAATTATCTTTTAAGGAAGGAAAATTATGAATTAGAGAAGGAAAATTCTTCTTTAAGGTCGGACCGCTATAAACTCAGCGAAATGGTCAGTCATTCCATAGGTCCATTACAATCACTCTACTATGAACTCCAAAAAATAATTAACAAACTAGATAAAGGATTCGATGCACATTTTCAACAAAATTTCAAAGAAGATAAAAAAATATTCTCGTTAAAAAAGAAAGACACAGATGAAAGCGAATAACTATCAGAAGTTTCACCTGATCATAGAATAGCTTAGATTCCCTTATCCGAACATGGAAGGAAATGTACGATCAAAAGAAAGTGTTGTCAAAAAATTTTTCGAAAATTTTCTGAGTTTTGCAATTTTTCAAAAATCCATATAAAAACCAAACAGCCCCCTTCCGATTAGGAAGGGAGCAAATGGAGTAAGATATAATGAAGAAAAAACTGATTTTATTAAGCCTGGCAGTGTGTTACTTTCCCATGTCTTGAGACATAGTATCATCACCGCTAAGGACTTTCGCTTTCCAGTTCGGGATGGGATGGAGCGTTTTTTTCCTCGCTATGACCACCAAGCCAAACAAAATCAGTTCTGATTTTCAAACCACTTAGGTCTTTTTTTTTTATCATCAAGCTTCAAGAAGCTTACGACTGATTGTTGAGTATCAAGCCGATCGGGCTATTAGTATCGGTTAGCTTCATACGTTACCGCACTTCCACTTCCGACCTATCTACGTGGTCGTCTTCCACGGCCCTAATTGGGAGA
>JAGCFW010000020.1 GCA_017649895.1 Alphaproteobacteria bacterium
ATGCATGAGAATGATTTGAAAAAACTCTCGTCACAAACCAATATCTTAACGAATTATTAACGAATGGCTGAAAAAATAAGCGGGTATAAGTTGCTGCGGTAGGAGACAAAGGATGAAGCGAGCCAACAAAAAAACATTAAAAAAAACTCCTGTCGCAAAAATGAACAAATCCCTGAGAAATCCTCAAAAATCAAACAATTATCTCCTCAATATCTTCTCAAATATTATGAAATTCATCTGCCGTATTCCTCTTGGCCTGATCTTTCGTCGCATAATTAAAACGATCCTTATCTGTTTTTGTTCTCTTGTAATTATCTGCTTTCTGTTCTTAATTTCCCGAACAAGAAGCCCTCTCAGCGATGTTTTCACCACGGGACGCATCAGCATTCTGAAAGATCGTCCTGCAAATATTACGAGGGATATAATTGTAGATATGGCAAATTTTACCGCAAAGGGAGGAATGATGACGTTAACCCGGTCCCTTATTACAGATATCGCCCAAAGACGTCCGAATTGGAGGTTCTTAATCCTCATATCAAAAAAGCACGAACATGTTTACAATTTCCCGAAATACCCGAATATAAAATTAATCGGGACAAAATGTTTTCCTATTACCTTCTTTTTCACGGAATACGTCTTTAATGTACAACCAAGTATTTTTACGGACAAATTAGTACAACTACTATATCATGATTTAATTTTTTGTGACCAAAATTGCGATTTGGTGTGGGACCCTATCGGAGATGCCAGTTATTGCAATTTCACAAATGTTCCCCGAATTTCCACAATACACGATCTGGCCTGTTTTGATGTCTCTCCTCAATTTTTTGCGACTCAAGGACATCAATTAGGGTCTAGTATGGGCCTAAGAGATGCGATACATTTTTCAAAAAAAATCATCACTATATCAGAATTTTCGCAAAACCGAATCTGCGATAAATTCCATGTTTCAAAGAATTTTGTAAAACACATTCCGACTCAATTGGGAACTCGGATATATTCACAAAACGATTCCGAAAAACGCGAAAGCGTAATGAACAGGTACAATCTAAAACCTCAAAAATATTTTATCTTTTGTTCTAAATGGTGGAAAAATAAAAATCACGGCGCATTAATTAATGCTTTCAACAAATTCGCGCAAAAAAATTCCGACGTAAAATTAATTTTGGTCGGCGATCATCGCGGCGTATATCAGTCGCGTCCGATCGAAGAATTTTCTTCCGATCGTGTAATTATCACGGGATTTGTTCCTGACGAAGAGTTGGGAATTCTTCTGAAAAACGCGCTGGCCTTTATTCATCCGTCGGTTTACGAGGGCTTCGGAATGCCGATCATCGAGGCGATGGCGAACGGAATTCCCGTCGCGTGCAGTAATGTCGCATCCCTTCCCGAAGTCGCAGGTTCGGCGGCACTATTTTTCGATCCATTTGACGTGAACAGCATAACCAAAGCAATGCACCGCCTGGCAGATGATCCGCTGCTTCGAAAAGATCTCATCAAAAAAGGATATGAGCAAGCGAAAAAATATTCCGACCGCGAAGCTATGGTTGACGAATACATCCGCGTCATGGAAGAAGTCATGCGCGAAAATGATTTTAAAAAAGCGACAAAGAAAAAATAAACCTTTGCTATCCCGAATATAAAAGAAAAGAATTGAATCACGACGATTTTTGTTGTATAAGAATCTCGATCGGGGCGTAGCGCAGCCTGGTAGCGCGTCTGCTTTGGGAGCAGAATGTCGGGGGTTCAAATCCTCTCGCCCCGACCAGTGAGCGGTTTCGAATTCGTTAAGCTGAAATAAGACTAGATCGAGAGTTTGTGTCTTGTAAATCATGAGTTGCCGGATCATCTTGTCGATGATATTTTGCGTAAATTCAAAAAATTAAGCTTATTTTCGATTAATTTCCGCACTTTTCAATTGTCCACAGGCGGCAAAAATATCATCGCCGCGAGATTTTCGGATAACCGCGCGCAGTCCGTGCTTAATTAAATTCATCGAAAAAGAACTCGCATTTTCTCGCCGCGTTCCTTTGAAAATTGAATTCGGCCAATCATTGTAAACAATAAGATTCACCTTTGCCGGAAAATTTCGTAGAAGTTTAATCAGTTGCTGCGCGTTTTCCGCGGAGTCATTGACTTTGTTCAACAACAAATATTCGAAAGTGATTTTTTCAGTATTGCTTTCGGCGTGATATTTTTTCGTCGCTTCCAAAATTTTTTCGATACCGTATTTACGATTGATCGGCATCAGAGAATTGCGAATTTCATCATTCGGAGCGTGCAACGACACCGCCAATTTTACTCCGAACTTCGCGAGCTCGTACAGTTGATCTTCGACAATTCCGCAAGTCGAAACCGTAATTTTGTTTCGCGAAAAATTATGAGTTTTCTTATCCAGTAAAATCGAAAGCGATTCAAAAAGATTTTCGGAATTCAAAAGCGGCTCGCCCATACCCATGAAAACGATGTTCGAAATCGGAAACTGATCCTTCCAAAAAATCACCTGCGCGATAATCTCGGAGGAGGTCAAATTTCGAACGAATCCTTGAGTTCCCGTGTGGCAGAATTTGCATCCCATCGCGCAACCAACTTGGGATGAAACGCAGATCGTATTTCGTTTTTCATCGGGAATAAAAACCGTCTCGACGCGGCTACCGTCGACGAATTCCAACAACGCTTTTTTAGTGTTGTCTTTCGACGTCAACAATGTTACGCATTTACCTCGCGACAACGAAAATTTTTCTCTCAATTTTTCGCGAGTCGCCAAAGAAACGTCGCTCATCTCATCGAAACTTTTCGCAAGCTTTTTGTGAATCCACGGAAAAACTTTTTTCGCGTCTAACTCAGAAAATCCACTCTCAACAAAAACTTTTTTTAGGCGAGAAATTTTAAATCCCAGCAGATTTATTTTTTGCATTTGCTTCTCGCCAGCTCGTCCGCGCGCTCGTTGTAACGATCTCCGTTGTGCCCCTTCAGCCAGCGCCAGGTCACCTTGTGACGTGCAACTTGGTCACGCAATTCTATCCAAAGTTCTTTATTTTTCACAGGCTTTTTTCCCGACGTTTTCCAGTTGTTTTTCTCCCAATTCTCAATCCAATTCGTGATGCCGTTTTTTACGTAGGTGCTGTCCGTGAAAATTTCAATTTCCGATTCAATCGATTTCATCTCTTCCGAAATTTTTTTCAGTGCGCTGATCGGACCAAGAAGTTCCATACGATTGTTAGTTGTATCGGACTCGCCGCCGCACATTTCGAATTCGCCATCGTCGCCGATAATTATCACACCCCATCCACCGGGTCCAGGATTTCCCGAGCAAGCTCCGTCGGTGTAGATTTTCAAATTTCCGCTCGGAATTTTTTTCAAAAGTTTTGTAGATTTTTCTTCCGAAATTTCTTTCTCAACATCGTCACGACCAACTGAAACCTTTCCTTCAAAAACGTAACTCGCAGGGCCTTTTTGGATAATCGAACCATCGGGTTTTATGAAAATTTCCAAATCGCCGCCGGGCTGTTTTACTCGAATTTTATCGCCCATCAATTTTAATTTGTAAGCTGAAAATGCCGTTGCACTCGCTCCGCTTCCGCACGCCAAAGTAAATCCAACGCCGCGCTCGAACACTTCCAATTGAATTTCTAATTCGTTCATAATTTTTGCGAAAGAAACATTGATTCGATTTTTAAAAAGCGAAAATTTCTCGAGTTTTTCTCCGATCGTCTGCTTAATTTTTTGCGGAATGGATTTTTTTAAAAACAAAACCAAGTGAGGATTGCCGACGGAAATCGCACAAGCTCGATCGATGTATGAAATTTCATTTGGCGATAAATCCAACTTCGATAACAAATTATCAACATCGACATTTTTTTCCGAAATTCCCAAATCCGAATGAGAAAAAGACGGCAGCCCTACGTTTACAAAAATTTTTTCGTCGACAATTTTCGTTTTGTAAGCTTTGGATTTCGTTTTTAAATTCAGATCGAGAAGCCCGAAATTTTTTTTCATCAGCAGAGCTAAACATCGCGAAGCATTCACGCAAATTTCCGCTTCACTTCCATCACAATTGAAAAATTTCGCAGTGACTTCATTATTTTTTCTTCGATAAATTACGAGCGTATCGCAGCCAATTCCGAACTTGCGATCGCAGAGAAATCTTACATCTTTCACACTGAGATTTTCAGACAGCTGAGACTCCTCCACAAAAACAAAATCATTGCCGAGCCCCTGCATTTTATCAAATAAAATTTTCAAAAATCACTCCCGACTCAACAATTCCTTTGTTATGATTTTTCCTCTCTCAACCGCCGGCTGATCGAACGGATTTACCTCTATCAATTTGCAAAGACAGGCAACCTCCAACATAAAATGCATAAACAGTGCACCGAGATTGTCCGCGGAAACGGTCGGAACTTCAATACGCCTGACATTAAATCCGTTTTCAATCAAAACTTTTTGAGTCGCATCGCACTGACTGCAAAAAATTTCCGAAATCTTTTTGCCTCGCAAATACTCAAATTTAGCCGGAAGATTTTCGTTTTTTACAGCCAAGGATCTCTCCTGTTTTTCATAAAAAAACGTGAAACATTTATCGCGCGGACCATCGATATAAAGCTGCAGCTGACTGTGCTGATCAACCGACCCGACCGCTGTCAACGGAGTAATTCCTTTGCCGTCCTTTCCCGAACTTTCGGCGTACAATTGAGCCAACCAATATCCGAAATTTATCAATTTTTCGGAATAGATGAACGAAACGTGATTACAAATTCCCTTCTCGAAATTCTTGAAAACAAAGTCCGCACCTTCTTGAATTTTGTAGGTGGAATTTCCGAAATTATCCAACACGCGCCGACCTCCGGTACGAATTGCGCGAGGATCAAGCCCGCATAAAATTGCGGGAATCATTCCGACCAAAGAAAACACCGAAAAACGTCCGCCGATCGTATTCGGATGATCGAAACACAAAAATTTATTCTGATTCGCAATCTGGCGCAGCGTAGAATCTTTTGCTTCCGTCACAACTACAAATCTGTCGTGGAAATCGTGAGAACATTTGGCAAAATCCATGGCAACAAGCAGCTGACAAATCGTCTCCAGAGTCTCACCGGACTTTGAAATTACCAAAAAACCCGTTTTTTCAAAATCCGCTTTTTGCAACAAATTCTCCAAGCTGTTCGGATCAAGATTGCTGACAAATTTCAAATTTTTTTCGCAAGAATTAGCGACCGAATGAATCGCCTGGCCACCTAAGCTGGAACCTCCCGTGCCGAGGATTATAAAATTCTTCAGATCGCACCACTTCTTAAATCGAGGGTCATCCAGCGCGGACAAATCCTCGGAGCGCTTCACAATATTAAAGCAATCCAGCTGAGTCAGCTCTCTGAAAAAATCAAACTGACTTCTGCGCTTAATCAAGTCCGTCAAAACGACATGGTTATACAGCATTACCTTCTCCCTTCGGATTTAAAACTGAGATTACTTCCGGCTCTCTCTTAAAGAATTTCACTATTTCTCTTTTTACGGTTTCAACTTCCTCCGCGGTTTCAAGTTTAAGATTTTTGATTGAGTCGCGGTAATCTTTCAGAAATTTATAATCATACCCCGCGCTAATCTTAGCTGACATCCAATTTATTGTATCGATAACGTTCGTTTGGTAATTGAAAACGTCGACGGATTTGTACAACTCCTCTCGTGCCGTAACTAATTTTTGTTTATCGATTTCTCCTGCCAATCTTTTTATTTCTCCCAAGATTAAAAATTCCGTTTCTTTTGAATATTCTTTTTCTTTCAATTGTACGGAAATTCTTAAATTTCCTTCGGAATAATTCCAAAAAGAATAATCGAAAGCTACATTCGATGCGATTTTCAATTCGTCAACCAAAGATTTTTCAAGCTCCTTTTTCAAGTGAATTAAAAACATTTCCAAAGAGATCGGCGAAATTGTTCGGAATGGCTCGTCGTTGTCATAAACTGATTTTTCATCGCGATAATTCGGAAGGCGCCAGTAAATTTCAACACACGGGAACTTCACCTGCGGACTATCCATTTCAAAATTGATCGTCGCGTCGTGATGTGCGGGTTCCTTTAATCTTTTTATCTCGGACTTTTTTGCATTCGAAAAATTTTCTTCGACTACTTTTACGATTTCATCCTTATTTTTCAAATTTCCGGAAATAATCAAAATCAATCGATTATTGGTGTAATTTTGTTCGCGAAAATTTTTTAAATCATCAACAGTTATCGAATTCAATTCCTCGATCGAAAAAGGCTTACCTGCACCGTCGTGCCAATACAAAGATTGCAAAGCTTCCTTCCGCAATTTATTTTTGTCCAACAACATCGACTGATTGAATTTGTACGATATTTTCTCTTTTTCTTTCGCTAATTCTTTTTCTGAAATTTTCAAATCATAAAAATATCGGGCCAGGCATTTTACGTGAAACGGAAGATCAACTTGCTTTCCGTAGAAAGAAAACAAAGTTTGCTCTTGCCCGATAAACGAAGTCATTTCGACGCTGTATCCTTGAGGATTTTTGTTCATTTCTTCCTCAAGCTTTTGCTTAAAAATGGTCCCGACAAGTTCAGATTTTCCTGACTTATCCATATCATCAGACCGTCCCACCGACAAACAAACCGCAGCAAAAACATTATCGGATTCATTTGTTTCCAAAAAAATCAAGGAAACGTCGTTCGATAATTTCTGATATTCTGCGCCACGGTAAACCATCTCAGCGGAAACTTTTCCGATGAAAAGAAACAAAATCAGGCAGAGAAATTTTTTAAACATGTTACTTATCTATGCAAGGAGGAACTAACAAAGGACTGTTTTTGGCGCTCTCCAAATCGACGCTCTGATTTTCCAAACTATTGCACGCGGAAATCATCAACAGTGAAATCAACAAAAAATATTTACTCATTTTTCCCCTCCGAGTATGAAATAAATAGTAACAAACAAACTCCGATAACGATCGCGCTATCTGCAATATTGAATGCCGGCCAATGGTAACTTCCCAAATGAAAATCCAAAAAATCCACGACCGATCCGTACGCTATGCGATCAATAACATTCCCCACCGCGCCGCCTATTACCAAGCTCGTCGGAAGTCGATAGTTTTCATTTTTTCGCGCGTAACTTATCAAAAACCAAACAACGACAAGAGACAAAGCAATGAGAACAACCGGCTGAAAAGTTCCGCTGAGAAGTCCGAAAGTAACGCCTCTGTTTTGCACGTGCACGATGTTAAAAAACGGGAAAATATTCACCAATTCTCCCAAGCGCAAATTTTTAACAACAAGCAACTTCGACAGCTGATCGCTCAACAAGGTAAAGAAAAATAAAAACGCAACTAGGCGATGTTTTTTAAAACTTTCCGGCATCGATCACAAACCTTATTTTCATCAACTTGTGTAACTTTCCAGCATCTCTCACACTTTTCGCCGCCAGCGAGGGAAACAACTACTTTTACCTGCGGAAGATCTTCCGAAACGAATGCATCCGCCGGAGCTTCGCCGTCAGAAATTTCGAATTCAGAAACAATCGCGACTTCCTCCCAAAACTCGGAATCTCTCGTATATAAAATTTCGTTTGGAGCAAACAAGGTCACCTTCGCCTGCAAACTCGAACCGATCAATTTATCCTTTCGCGCGATTTCCAACGCGGTATTCACAACTCGACGCACAGACTTTACTTTTTCGATATTTTCAGCGACTTCCGCGTTGTTCCATTCCGCAACCGGAATCAAGTACTGCGTCAAATGAACACTGGAATTTTCTTTGCAAAATGCAGACCAAGCATCCTCCGCCGTGAAAACCATGATCGGGGCGATCCAACGAACCACATACTCGAACAAAGTGTAAATCACCATGCGATAAGCTTTTCTTTTTCCATCACTACGATCGTCACAGTAGAGGCAATCCTTGCGAATGTCGAAATAGAAAGACGACAAATCATTTGCGCAGAAATTGTAAACCGTGTTGAAATACTTGTTCAGATCGTAACTCTCGATGCATTCAAACAGCTGCTTGTGAATTTCGGTGATGCGGTGCAGGACCCACTTTTCCAGGACAGGCAGCTCGGAATATCCGACAACTTCGTTTTCCGCGTCGTAATCCGAAAGAGCTCCGAGCATGTATCGCAAAGTATTACGCATTTTTCGATAGACATCTTCAAGCTGCTTCAAAATATTTTTTCCGATTTTCAAATCCTGAGTAAAATCGCTGCACGAAACCCACATACGGAAAATATCTGCGCCGTAAGTGTTGACTATATCCTCCAAGTCGATCGTGTTTCCGATGGATTTCGACATCTTACGACCTTGCTCGTCGACAGTGAACCCGTGTGTCATTACAGTCTTAAACGGAGCATTTCCGAAAGTGCCGCAAGAATTTAACAGCGAGTGTTGAAACCATCCGCGATGCTGATCCGATCCTTCGATGTAAAGATCCGACTGGCGCAGGCTATTATCATTTCTGAAAACATAAGCGTAGGTCGAAGAACTTTCGAACCACACATCCAACGTATCAAAATTCTGCTCGAAATCCTCGGCGTTGTATTTTTCACCGAGAAAATCTTGAGCCGGACGAACAAACCACGCGTTCGATCCTTCTTTCTCGAAAATCTGTGCGACGCGCTCGATCACTTCGGAGTCCTTCAAAACCTCGCCTGTCTTTTTGTCGACGAAAAGCGGAATCGGTACTCCCCAAACGCGCTGCCGTGATACACACCAGTCGCCGCGATTTTCAACAAAAGCCCTAATTCTGTTATATCCCTGCTTCGGAATCCATTTTGTTTTGTCTATCTCGCGCAACGCCTTTTCGCGCAAGCCTGTCTTGTCCATGCTGATAAACCACTGTGGAGTCGTGCGGAAAATCAACGGTGCCTTCGACCTCCACGAATGCGGATAGCTGTGGACTATCGTGGTCTGGAAGAGCAACGCACCGACCCCGTCCAACTTCTCTAACACCTCTTTCTCGACCTTGAACACGTGCTTGCCCGCAAACATCGGCACGCAATCGTAGTAAATCCCCGAATCATCTACCGTCCGCGGAACCGCAATTCCGTATTTTTTGCAAACGTTGAAATCGTCAACACCGTGCCCCGGAGCCGTGTGAACCAATCCCGTTCCGGCATCGATCTCGACGTGATCTCCGTGAATCAACGGAACATCAAAATCATACCCCTGACCAACGAACGGATGGGAACAAATCGTGTTTTGCAAAAGTTCTCCATCAAATTCCCGCAAAATTTCCGCAGAAACTTCTGTCGTGGCCATGAAATTTTCAACCAAATCTTTCGCAATAACGATTTTTTTCGATTCGGTTTGCAATAAACAGTAGCGAAATTTTTTAGAATAAGAAATCGCACGGTTCGCCGGAATCGTCCACGGAGTCGTCGTCCAAATCACGCAGTAAGCATCGCGCAAAAAATCCAAATCGGTTTTCTTAACTTTGAACGCGACATAGATACTCGCCGACTTTTTGTCGATGTAATCTATCTCAGCGTCCGCGAGCGCAGTCTTCTCGACAACCGACCAAAACACCGGCTTCTCGCCACGATAAAGTGAACCGTCCAAAATAAACTTCCCGATCTGCCGAATAACTGTTGCCTCGGATTTCGGATTCATCGTCAGATAAGGATGCTCCCAATCGCCGCAAACCCCAAGTCGTTTAAATCCATCCATCTGTACTTGGATCCACTTTTCCGCGAATTTTTGGCACATGGTACGAAATTCCGCAACCGAAATATCCGTCCTTTTCAGCGATTTTTCTTTTAGCTTTTCCTCGATTTTCCACTCGATAGGAAGCCCGTGGCAATCCCATCCCGGAATGTAGTTTACATCAAAACCCTGCATTCTTTTGAAACGGCAGATCACATCCTTGATGCACTTGTTCAACGCATGTCCGGCATGAGGCTTCCCGTTTGCAAACGGCGGACCGTCATGCAACAAATATTCCTCAGCCCCTTTGGACAATTGACGAGATTTTTCGTAAATATCGTCCCACTTTTTTAAAATTTCAGGCTCCCTCCTGGAAAGATTACCCCTCATCGGGAACTCCGTTTCCGGAAGGAAAATTGTATCTTTAAAATTCATCTTTTTAGTTAACCATTGCAACCATCTAAAAAATAAATAAAAATCATGGTATAGTCAATAAAAAGAAGAGTACCAGCAGAGAGTTATCAACTAAAAACGCCCCCCTGCCGAATTGGTAGTTTTATCCGTAAGATATTTTCCTTCAATGGTAACTATTTCTCTGCGTCATAGTATTCATCGAAAAGAGTCCCCTCTTCAAACTCCCGCATACTTTTCAGAAGCTCTTCAGTTTCCGCAGAGTTTTGTCTCTCAAAATCTTCAAACCAATTACCTTTTTCTGAAAAATCTTCCTTACCAACTTTTTCAGGAGAAAGAACTCGAGCCGGTATCCGTATTATCCTTAAACTTCTCTTGGAATCATCCTGATCTTCAGAATTTTGCTTTTTTAATTCCGGCAACTTTTTCCAATATTCCTTTAGCAGTTCCATTGGAGCGACTCGAGAACGATTCTCAAGTCTGCTTTTTATGGCTTCGGATTCTGAATCAGGAATCTCCGTATCGTAAGATTGTCCTTTAACAAACTCCGTCAATTTCGAATAAATATTTTCCATCTGTAAAAACTTCAAAAGATTTTTTAATTCGTTTTCTGCAGTTTCAGACCCCAAAATGGCCTCGGATTCCGAATCAGGAATCTTCGCATAGCGAGATTTTTCTTTTGCAGATTCATCAGATCTCGGATGAAAATGTTTCATTTTCCAAAATTTCCAAGGATTATGCTTTTCGAAATGTTTTCTTGAATGACGTCTACTTTTCGGCTCACTCTCAGTATTTTCCCAACCGTAAACCTCACGAGGTTGATACCGGCCTGCCGTGAACTCATCTTCATTCAAATTTTCATTCTTTGGGTGAACACGCTTCTTTTTCCAAAATTTCCAAGGACTACGCTTTCCAAAATGTTTCCTTTTCAAATAACAACGTGAATCTTCGACGTTAGATCCGAAATCCCTACCGTGATAATATTCCTTTTCTCTCTCATCTTTTTGAGAATTCATTTCTTCATTTTCATGCTGATCTGCAATTCTAATCAGAGCATCTATATCTCGCGACTTTCTATGTAATTTGTTGGCTGACTCGAACTGAGACTCCTTAGGGGTAAAATCTTTGAACTCATTAGTTGGCTTATATACTCCATCCTCAATAGTTCCCTCACTCGTATACGAGGTTTCCCCATTCTCATCAAACTCTTTTCTCTCCATTTGTACCTGAACCGGTTCTTCATTGCTCTGAGACAATTGCAACGACCAACTGCTTCCCGAAATTTCGGGACTAGCATGTGTGGACAAGAACATCAAGCACATAAAAGGCAACCCTACAAATTTATTCATTTATTCCTCCGTATACTATCAATAAGTATTTTACTCCGTATTTATTAAAATTTAGTTAAAATTTTTTGTCAATCACAAAAAATTCAAGAAACCTCATGTTTGGGCTTGGACAGTGTAGGGTACTTGTCGTGAAGATCTTTCAAATATACTAAAATTCCATCCACCTTTATGTATATGTGACGGTGATCGGAAAAAATCAAGTTAATTTCGTTTTTATTTGCATGCATCGTCAGAAGATTATAGTAGTGATGCGGCTTTTTTTGAAAATTATCGTTCACGTGTACGGTTTTTACATTATGAATATATAAACCGGAATGAACTCGATGATAACACTGCTCCTCGTCGAATTTATGAGAATGTTCCCAACAAAATCGGTTAAAAATTATGCGAAAACATTTTTGATCGGCCAGATAATGACATCCGCTTACCTTAAAAATAGAATCCTGAAGCAAAGCTGAAATCACGTCGCAGTCTTCTTCAGATCGAGCTTTTAAATTTATTTTCTCCAAAAATCCTCCAAAAATTTTCAATAAATCCTATTTTGTTAATAAATTATTAGTTATTTACCCGACATAATCAAGCAATTGTATGTGGTATTTGTATGTTTGGATTTTTTAGAAAACGATTCCGAGGTGTGGCGATTTTGGAAACCGCAATAACTTTACCGATCGTTTTGTCCGTAGTGCTCTTTTCATTAGAATTTATTAGAATCGGATTAGCTCAAAGTGCCGTCGACACAATCACCAAAGAATGTACGTTTCGGTTGATGGCTACGGGAAAAGTCGACAAATTTGATGAAATTTTTAAGAAACATAAACCACTAGGTATTCCTCTCGGGAATTTCAGGTATTACATTCGGATATATGCAGATGACGATGTCAGCCCAATGACAGAGAACCACCAAGGCATATACAAGATAGCACGATATGAACCTTTCGGAAAAGAAACTATCGGTTGGGCAGACTCTTCCCAAAATACTGATTCCCCCACAGAAAAAGCAAGTGAAAATGATTATGGGTTAACCGACGAACATGCTTGGTTAAACAAATATCAAACTAGCATATGCGACGGCGCTGATTTCAATGAATACGGAAGTGATCGAAAAACACTACTAGAAGACGAGGGTGTTCCTTCTGGATCTGCTTTTGTTTTAACTGTCGCGGTAAGATTTCCGTTTTCTAGCTCATTTATATCAAAATTATTTAACGGAGGTTCAAATACCAACAAACCCGACGTGTATATTCTGTGGGCACGAGGATCGGGTTTGGTCAACTGATACAAGAACTCTCTTTTTTCTCTCTTAAAAATCTATTTTCTCCTAAAATTTTCAGGAAATTCTATCTCATTAACGAATTATTAGTTATTTACCTGACATAATCAGGCAGTTGTATGTGGTATTTGTATGTTTGGATTTTTCAGAAACCGATTCCGAGGTGTAACGATTTTAGAAACAGCACTAACTTTACCAATTGTTTTATCCATAGCACTCTTTTCCTTGGAGCTTATTAGAGTCGGATTGGCTCAAAATGCCGTTGATACTATCACCAAAGAATGTACGTTTCGGTTGATGGCTACGGGAAAAGTCGACAAATTTGATGAAATTTTTAAGAAACATAAACCACTAAGTATTCCTCTCGGGAATTTCAGATATTACATTCGGATATATTCGGACATAAATACCATGATGAGTAAATCACCTTATGGAGGAGAAACTATTGGTTGGGCGGACACTTCTGAGAATGATACTTCCCCCTCTACGAAGGCATCGGCAAATAACTATGGATTGACCAGCAGCCATGTCTTGTTAAATAAATATCAAACCGACATATGTGACGGTTCTGCATATAAGGAGTATGGATCCTCTCGAAAAACACTGCTGGAACGAAGCACTGGAGTTCCTTCGGGATACGTATTTGTTCTGACTGTCGCAGTAAAATTTCCATTTTCCAGTTCTTTTATAGCGAAATTGTTTAACGGAGGTTCAAATACCAATAAGGAAAATACATATATTCTATGGGCGCGCGGATCGGGAATGGTTAACTGACACCGAAATTTTATTTTTACTTGATTTTAAAGATAAATTTTATATTGTTTAGAACGACAACTAATGCATGTTTGGATCGCGTTGGATGGTTGGTATCCGAGGCTGGAAATGGAGAAGTAAAATATGAATAACTTATTTATCGGAAGCATTATTACGGGAATTATAATCTCGGGAAATGCAAGTGGAATGCCGAACTTGACACCGCAATATACTCCTAACAATTCAGTTAAAAACATCAATAGCTATAATGCGGAAGGTAATGAGGTATTTTTGCCTGTAACAAATGCCCCCGCGGGAGACGTTTTTCCCATAATAAATAGACGTTTCAGCGTCAGCGCTCGGGAACTGACAAGCTCGACACCTCAGTATATTCCCAACAACTTGGTTAAAAACAGCTCCACGGGAAATAGACGTTTCAGTGTCAGCACTCGGGAACTGAAACAAAATAGACAAGAATTGCAATTAATACCAAACAGCACGAATGCGCAATGTGTTATGAATCAGTTTTGCAGCGTACAGAAATCGTCGATTCAATCAGAAATCAACGGCAATACTCACGAAAATATAAACTTCCTTCCAATTTTGAGAAACATAAACAGTATAAATCAATCTGTCGGACAAGGATTAGGATATTCAAACATTCAGGGAAACAACAACGCTAACCTGACTCCGGAGCAATACAACTATCTGGGATATCGTCAAACATCGGGAGATGTCCCCTATTCTACTTCTTCCAGTTTATCTGATATTTTGCAACTTATTGAATGGCAAACCGGGATAATTGTAGAAACGCAGCAGGAATTGTCCAATTTAAAACTACAAAATGAAGTAGTTCAACAAAAATTGTCCGATTTAGAAATACAAAATGAAATCCTGAAGCGAAGAAATCAGCGTTACGAAAACCAAGAAAAGTATTTCGTCCCTAACATAATTGCGCAATTGAAAAATCAGGCCACACTGTCAAAAACCCGAATTACGCTGTTACAAAACCAACTTGCATCATCCAAAAATCAACTTACGCAGTCGCAAAAATATGTCGAAAATCAGGACAGAGCGCTTCAAGAAGCAATTCATAAACTAAAAAAACAACAGGATAGAATAATCTATTTAGAACAGCAAAATGAAAATAATCAGACAGAAATCGCTAAACTAAAAAAACAAATAACCGAATTGAAAAATCAAATTACTAAAGAAAAGACGAGACATGAAACTGAGGTCAACGATCTAAAGGATCAAATGCAGGAGTGATGGGAACCGTTTTGGACAAGTAAAAACTAATTAAACTTAACTAATTATTAATCAATATACATAACAATACTTCCGTATAGTTTTTTGTAATTAGAGGTTAGTGATGAACTGGTTCGCAAATAGGGTATTTGACGAAGAATCAGCTAGAGGCAGAAGAAATCAGACAAAACAGGACAATCACTCTCCCAAAAACAAATCTGGATTTTTCACATCCGGGTGTGTATTCAATATTATGCTAAGCGAAATTAGCCTGCTTAATAGTAAAAATAAAGACTTACGTAAATGTTTCTTGTTCTTCTTTACTATTGCAGTTTTCAGTTATTTATCCATTATGGTTTCTTTCTGTCCGTTCAACGATGATATTTGCAGATATTTAATGAACGTCAATGTGGGAACTCTTTCATCCAGCAGGCTTTTTACGCTATTAATTGAAACATTTACTTACTTATCTAATGTAATAACGGATGTAGCACCTTTTTCTCACATTTTGTCATGTATATTTCTTTCTTACGGAGCTATTATCTGTCTGAAAATTTTTAAGGTCAATTTAAAAAGCAGGCTGGAAGTTGCGTGTTTTGTTCCAGTCGTGGTCAATCCGTACATGCTTGAAGTAATGATGTTTAGATTTGATAATCCATTCAGTACATTGGCGCTGCTTTTTTGTATTTTAGCGGCATATTTATCAACAAAAAACGATAAAAATTTGCTATTTATTCAAACGGTAATATTTTTCTTATCTCTGTTTATATATCAACCAGCTTTGTCTGCATACTTTATTCTGGGGACTTATAAATTTTTGCACGAAATTGGCTCTGGACGATCTTTTTTAGAGACAATTTCAAAAATGCGATATTGGATATATACAGTACTAATTACAGCAGTTGGATATATACCTTTTACATATCAACTTAACAATAATTATTTTGGATGATAATATCATACACATTCATTTTAAAAGCTCTCGTGAATCAAAAGCAAGAGATTGAAAATTATACAAAGATCCATGAAAAAACTAGATTTGCACGAGAATTCTGATTATGAAAAACTAAGCTTCTACCAGAAACCTGTCCTTCATCTCCACATTAATGTACTTTTCTACCCAAATCCCAACATTATCTGTTTTGTGGGTTCACTTTATCCGAAATACTCTGAAATACCGCTGATATAATTTCGCGCGGATTCATTTTGCTTATCTGCTCAACGGTCAGCAAATCGTCATAATTTCCAACCGAGGATGTAACAAACTTCGTACTGAAAATATTCAATGTCGAAGTCTTTTCAAGATTTTCGGAAATATTCGGAAAATTATCCAACTCCATCGTCTCACTAATCTTGGCGTAATGGACTTTTATGTCACGCTCCGGCTTTAATCCATGCAGATTGCAGATTTTGGCAATCAAATACTTCGGTTCTGCCTTGTTCTGCGGAAGGATCGTCAATACCTCAGCTGTTTTTTCAGATTTGTAAGATAGCATGATCGCCTTCAGGGACAAAGCAATAATATCCTTGGAGTTGTACATATCCATCAGGTCGCCTTCTGAGAAATTCAAGAAAACACTTCCCGATTTCAGAATCGACTCGGTCACCTCACCTAAAAATCCGTACTGATCCGACACATTCTCAGGAATCCTTATGACTTTAAACCGCGCGGAAGTCTTGCGACACTGAAAATCCGCATGTTGACACAGAAGTTCTCCCAGGCGTTGAGTCGCTCCCGTCCAATTGTTGGCATTCATTGAATTAGTACTGGACAAAACGAAGGTCAGCGGAATTTTTATTCCCTGAGCCAACTTAATTATTTTGTCGATATCAATAACGTTTTTCACTAGCGCCTCTTTGAGATGATCCTCGTCCGAAAAGCGCATTTTGATCGGCATGTTGTAGAACAAAATATCCGGGCGAGCTTCGTTCATTGTCAGGAAAGATAAGTCCGCAATCTTAACACGATAATTCTTAAAGCTGCTAATTTGAGCCAAAATATGATTAACCTCTGGAATCAAACTGGCAGATTCGCAAACAATGGTCAGATTAACGGATGCAATTCCCGACAAAATACAAATCAGATCGAGAACAGTGCGCCGCCCGTCGTAGCAGATCCAAATATTTTTGCTTTTAAAAAGGCTCGTCAACGGATTTCTGTCCATGATCGGGAAATCATCTGTTAAGTCATTCAATGACAAGGGAAACAACTCCCCACTTTTAACTTTCATAATCAAAATGGAATACTCTGCCGCGACCTCAAGCAATTTACTCAAATTTTCAAGATTCTTTTTCTGAGCGCAATAGATAAATTTTCGAGGCTGGGGATAAAAGGGAATATAGCGAGATTTTTTCAACTGCCTCTCAAGTAATTCAATGGAATGAATACCGCTGATTTTCATATCCTGAGACTTGTTTTTGGACAGCAATATCAGTTTTAATACCTTGTATTTGTTCTGCAATGGGCGGACAACATCCAGGTCGGACGGGTCTTCACAAATTACATAAACGGGAATATTTTTACTGAAAAGCTTGTGTCCCTGCAGATATGAAAACACCACATATTCAATAAATACGACTAACAGCAGACAGACCGCAGCAACAGCAAAAGAATTATTCATAAAAACTACCGGAGCGAAGCATGTTGTCACCGCCAAGCAAATTCGCAAAACATTATTACCGGAAAATTTCTCAGTAAACCAACATAAAAGCGCTCCATAAATGCAGACAATGGAAAACAATTCTTTGAAAAAGACCGAAAAACTCATTTTCGGGTAGATTAACAAACTTCCAAACACATACGATCCGATTAAAATTGAAAGATTTATCACATGACAGCGATAATTTTGCGAAATCTTCCTCGTCCGCAAAAATCTCATCACAACATTTGTAAATTTTGAGACGTTTTCTGCTTTAAAACTTCTTCTGATTTTGTTAATCCAATTATCTAACATCGCTTAATCCACAACCTTCCCTGGATTAGTCTAAACCAAAATACAACTCAAAACCAGAAATTATTATTTATATGAACGAGTTACGAAAACATCTTTCCCGTAAATTTTACGATAAGCACAATTTCTGGTCATTCCGCAATTTTTTTCTCAATATATTTCGCCCAAACGTCAGGACGGCACCGTTTGGTAATCTCGATCGATTGTTTCAGTCGAAACTCATTGATTTTTTCGTGATCGCCCGACCGCAAAATCTCCGGTACTTCCAAATGATGAAATTCTTTCGGGCGCGTATATTGATGGTGCTCCAGCAGAGGTTCCTGAAAAGAATCTGTATGAATTGACTCGTTATTTCCGACTACTTCCGGCAGCAATCTAACTATACCTTCGATAATTGTCATCGCCGCAACTTCTCCTCCGAGCAAGACAAAATCGCCGATGGAGATCTCCTCGAATTCGTAATAATCGAGAATGCGCTGATCGACTCCTTCGTAGCGGCCGCACAAGAACGTGACACCTTCCGATCGACTTAATTTTTGCAGATCGTCTTGGGTCATCTGTCTTCCGCGTGGCGAAAAATAAATCCTCTTCGCCCTTTTTTGATCGGCAGAAAGGGAGTTGAACGCTTTTTCGAAAGTCAGCGGAGACAATATCATGCCGGCACCTCCTCCGTAGGGAATAGAGTCGATGCGATCGGATTTTACGGGATATTTTTTCAGGTCAATCAGGTTGAGATTCCACTTTTTCTGAGCCAACGCGTCGCCGATCAAAGACACCCCGAGAGTTCCGGGAAAAGCCTCCGGGAAAATCGTAAAAACATTCGCCTGCCACATATTTTTCCTCTTTTTTGTTGATTTTCAAGGTTTCCGAGAGTTTTTGCAAGAACTAAAATTTCAACTTAAAGATATTCTTTTATCAAAACAGGGGAAAAAGTTAGGATTCGGTTAATTTTAAGATCTGTATCCTTCGAGCTCGTTCTGGAGAACCAGCGTAACGCTGAATTTGGTAATTTTGCACCGACTAAATTTTAACCTCCATCAACGCGAAGGTTGTGCAGAGCGATCAGAATTGTTAGCAGAAGCTCTGATTTTATCGAATTGAGCGTGCATCCATTTGGAGTGATGTATGGAATAAGGCACCAAAATTGCGATAAGGACAATAACTGCTATTGCGATTCCTTTCATATTATTGAAAATATCCGTGCGCGCTTTGTTTTTCTCTGCCTTGAGAATTTGATGTCTCTCCTCACGAGAAACTCGGAAGAAGTTGATAATTCCGTCGATTTTGATCGTCGTAATGAAATAGAAAGCAAGAAAGTAAGCCCACTTAAAAACGAAAATTAAAAATGCCACAATACATGCCATTACGGCCAAACGAATTTTTCTATGAATCGGATCTTCGACGTGCTCAACGGTATCCCAAAAATATTCTGATCCCGGTAGTTGAAAAAATATATACAACTCGAAAATCAATACGATTACTAAATCAAAAACATGAAAGTAATCGAGAAAACCTGCTTTATCTAATGAGTATTTTGCAAAGATATCCGTCAATATCCATAGAATAAAAATTAATAACCCTTTTTTGCTCGATCTTTTCATAAACTCCTTTTTTTCGAGTAATTCTATTGGATAATGATTAATTTTTGGTTAACCGAGCAACGCTCGGAGAAGGCGTTAAAACTACATCTAATCGACAGTTTTCTCGGTGTATCTAAATCGATTTTTTCGATTTCCCTGCATACCGTGATATAAATGTACACAAAACACGAGCTCCAGGAACTTTTCGGGGCATAGAGTACTTTACAGGAAATATCAGCGCAGGAACCTCCTGCCTGCCCGGATTTATTGATCTTGACGGATTTTCCATAAAAAAATTTCACCACGTGGCCGCATCTTCAATTCTTGAAATTTCTGTAAGTTTCGAAGGAGATCGAAATCTCTCCGTCGGTTTCGGGAAAGTTTTCTTTCGTAAACGGAACGAAAAATGAATCCTTCGACCTCTCTTCAGAAATCTCTATCAAATCCCCTGCCCCGAAATTTTTCACGTCAATTATTTCCAGATCGACATCTTCTCCAATCACCGAAACTTTCTGCCCAATCAAATCGCAAATAAAAAACTGATTTTCATCTAACTTCGGCAAATCTTCCTTTTTTACGTAAAAAGACGCCCCCTTTAATTTTTCCGCGTCGTTGCGATTGTCAATTGAATCAAGTTTGATAACCGCGCTACCGCCCTTCTGGTTCAAAAGTTTAAACCGAAACTCATTCCCGTCTCGATCATAAATTTTTTTGTAATGATTGATATCGTCTGTATATAAAAAAACACGCACCGCTCCTTTTATTCCAAAGGCGGCGGTGACGCGCAAAATCTCTACCAAAATACTTTCCTGAAAAACTACTCTGCGGCAGCTTCAGCGGATTCGCTTGCGGCAGCAGCTTCGGAGGCGGCTTTCAATCTCTCCTGAGCCTTTTTCTTCGGAGCAGATTTTTTCGGAGTCTCGGTAATCGCCGGCTTCTCGCACAACCCCAGACCACTCAGCAATAAAGCAACTCTGTCAGATGGTTTCGCTCCGACTGAAATCCAGTACTTAATTCTGTCCGCCTTTGCGGTAACACGATTCTCATCGGCCTGATCTAAAAGCGGATTGTAAGTCCCGACTTTTTCGATAAACGCACCGTCTCTGGCACGACGAGACTCGGCAACAACGATTCTGTAATAAGGATTTTTTTTCGCTCCACCACGAGCTAAACGAATTTTTAAAGCCACAAAAATCTCCAATATTCTTTTTAGTAACATATATTTAGCAGCATGCCAGAAAAAAGTCCAGTATCTGATTGAATTTTTGTCGAAATCTTGATATTTTTGCTCCCGTAAATGATTTGCGTTTGAATTTATTCGGACAATGTGATAATAGTTGTGCTACCTACTTTAGGAATATAGAAATGAATATTTTAGAGAATTTTGAAAAGAAACAGCAGGAGAAACTACTGAACGGATCTGAGATACCTGAGTTTGCTCCAGGTGACACGGTAAAGGTTTTGGCGAAGGTTATGGACGGAGACAAAGAGCGTATTCAGTCCTTCGAGGGGGTCTGTATTGCTCGACGGAATCGAGGAATGGGGTCATCCGTAACTGTCAGAAAAATGTCTTTCGGAGAGGGTGTCGAGAGGGTGTTTCCTTTGTACTCGCCGAACTTCAAGTTCGAGGTTGTGCGTCGCGGTGTCGTGAGACGTTCTAAATTGTATTACTTACGCGGAAGACTCGGAAAAGCGGCCCGAATCGCCGAAAGAAACGACTACGCTAAGGCAAACAAGGAAGAAGTTGCTTCTCAGCCTGCGGCGAATTAGTTTTTTCATATTAATTTCATTAAATTTTTGGGAGCTGTATGCTCCTTTTTTGTTTTTTTATTAAAAGCCGGGATTTCTCTCGGCTTTTTTATACTGTTGCCGTATGTCGTCTGTTACAGATATATTTCTACCAAAACAGATCAAAAGATTAAGATTTGGTTAATTTTTAATTACTGTCCGCCCCGCAACCCCCACCCTCGGGATTATAGTGTCAAAAGGTTAAAATTCCCTTGATTGCAGCCTGGAATCAGCAAACTTTTGATTCATCCAATGATTTTCCGGGAAGCCATGTGTTACGACCGAGAAGTTGCTTCATTTTCAGTGGCGGAACATCGTTTGGCTTTGCAAAAATCGAAAATTTCATAAAATCACCAAGGTATTTTTTTACAACTCGCTTCAATTCTTCGCGTTTCCCTTTTTTAAACATTAGTTGGGAAATCAAATGACTTTCTCCCGAGAGATGCACTCTAATTCCCATATTTGCTACCGAAAAATGAGAGCCCAAATCAAAATTGACGCCTAAACGCATATGTCCCAACCTGTTATAACTGGTGTTCGGAATACGCATGGGAACAAATTGCTCAACCTTCACATCAACGGGATACAGATATTTTATTATCGACTCGAGTCCGACAGCGCTCTTTTCTTTTTTCCAGAATAAGTAAGCGAGTCTTGCGTATCTTCGATCGATATTTTCTTCCCCGAAAAATTTCGCTATAGTTCGCATCACCATGTAATCTTGCTTCGGATTAGCCTGCAAACAAAGATATCTTCTCTTGCTGACCTGATAGGAAATCCCTAAAATTCGCGCGTTAAAAGAGTTGAGAAATTTTGCGAAAGCATAATCTCTTTTTCTCGTTTGATTGTAGACCATCTCGGCGTAGGGAGTCGGCAACGGGGCGTTCAATCCTGCAAGCGATAATCTTTCGACATGAACAACTTTTTTGTTATTGTCGTTGGTAATCTTTTCAATCTCCGTCCCGCGCAAATGAAACGAATTTATGCTGACGGTCTTCATAGGAGCATCTAGGACAGAAATTTCCTTGCCGTAATCATGATGAGAATGCCAGCACAAAATTTTGGCGGCCATATCAAATGAATACTTGCGAGGATTTTTCAGCAAATCCTCTTCTAAAGATATTTTTTGTTTCCGAACTGTGTTCCCCATTTCCTTAACGTTCCGTTCCGATTTTTAACAATAACATCCGTGAAAGTATTTATTACGGTGTAACTGGACAAAAATTTACTGATAACCAAGCTCAAAGGCATTCCTTTATTGTACAGATTATCGTCGAAATGTATTTCTATATTCGTTCCACTCACTAACCCATTCCAAGTCTGAGTTGAGATTCTTTTGACTCCGGTGTGACTGGACATTTCAGTAATCGCATCGATTTCTCGCCCTAAAGATGAATTGGTCAGATCCGAAAACAGTCGCAAAATTTCTTTCAACTTTAGTATTCCGTGATTCGAAAAAGACAGGGAATTCATGGAAAGTATCGAAATTAATTTCCAGAGAACAGCTCCGTTTTTCAGCGCATTTTTTTGCGGAGTCGGACGATTAACACAATAGATCTGCTTCACGGGAAGAGATATATCCGATTGTAGTTCTCCATGAACGGGAATATCCTCGGCGGCATGTCGATTGGTGCAGATAGTATATGCGTAAAATACCCGATCCAAATGTTGTTGCGGATTGAAATTTTCATCTACGAACGAAATATATGCGTCATCCCCCATTGCCTCTTGAAACATCGACTCTTTTCTTCTGGCAACCCAAGCTATTCCCAACCTGGATGTGGATGAAAAATGATTACAGGAGTAAAATTCAGGAACAAATATTTCGTCATTGGTTTCCGGATCAACCTCTACCATTTTTTCAATCGTATAGATCTCATGACTTGCGTAAAGACGATAGTCCGGAACTAATCGATATTCGACCTGCTTGTAGTCCAATCGCAATGGCTCGGTAACCTTCGGGAACAGATTTGCCGCTGGGACCGTCGACATAGAAAAATCTCGAGCCGAGACCTGCATCTGAATATCCTGACCGATCGGAATATACAGTGTAAAATTCTCTGGTAGGTTACGATCAATCGGAATATCAAATCCGTAAAATTTATCAGGAAACGCAAAATACTCCTGCAGATACCGAAAACTCTTGAGAACATTACTCGGATAAACGAACAACGCCTCGTCATCTTCCAACCCCACGGGAGAGATTTTTTCCAGATCTTTGTAAACCCCCGCATGCTCTAGAACGACAGGCTCTTCGGTGGAAAAAATTCCTGCAAAAATTCTTCCGCGCAGCAAGGCATCCGACATAATATAGAATCGCAGTTTGTCGGGAGCAATTCCCTCTTCAGCACAATGAAATTGCATTTTCAAAAATGTCGAGGCATTTACTGAATAATGATTCAAATGATCCCTTGCAACTATTTCCACATGCTTAAGTTCAATTGGCCAGATTTTTAAATCGTGAGCCGTTCTGAAAGAGCAGACAGTTCCATCACGACTCGTCGCCCTCAAAATCGTGTGCCGAGGAACAACCATCCCTGCATTTTTTATCGCTCGAGATATATCTATGTCGAAATTCACCATGACCGACGACGGCGTCGGCAAAGCCAGTGGCTTATACATTACCCCCAGCAAAGCATTGGCTATCTCCGGATATTGATCATCTATTTGCTTCTGCAATTTTCCCGTCAGAAAAGCGACGCTCTCTATCAATCTTTCCACATGCGGATCGGAAGACTCTTCATGAGACAAGTCCAGCCGTCGCGCTATCTTGGGAAAATGTTTAGCAAAATCTTCCCCTGACGACCGCAAGTAGGTCAATTCGTGTCGATAATATTCAGCAAGTGTGTCTAATGCAGATCTAATCATTGCGTCTCCATAACAATAGGAAAGGACAGAGGAACTCTTTTATTTCCCTCCACAACATCGGCGTCAATTTGCAAACATGCTTTTCCGGGATCGACTCCATAACTAACCACATGTACCTGGACATTAGTTAGTCGAGACTCGAACTCCGCAATCACGCGACTTACTCGGCTTTCCAAATCCTGGATTTCAAAAACAGTTTCGGCAGAACTCGGCGCAGTACAAGTAACCCCGTAAGAAAACGGAATCTTCATCGTTTTTGAGAAATCCACCCAAAACGGCGATATTTTAGTGTTAAGCAATAATGTTAAATCTTTGGAAATAGATTCGTGTAACTCATCAATCGAAATATAGTGCTTCGCCTCAACCTCGAAAGATTCTTTCGGATCGTTGTCCACAAGACGGTCAAATATCGGCAGAACAGCAACTTTCCTCAAGACGATTTCACCTCCCACTTAACAAAATCAATTTGAACGCCGGCATTTCCTGCCGATGTATTGTCTGGATTAAATTTGTTATACGAATCATTTAACGACGTATACCTAAACGAAAACCCGATTGTATCATCTCTCAATCCGAAAGCATTAATCATACACTGCTTGAACTCTTTCTTCTCCAAGATAGAAAGCTTTCCTTCTATATGCTTAACCTTATTTATTGTAATTTTAGGAATAATCACAGACTTTGCCATTCGCCCTTGCAACATCGCACAATGAATCCCCGGGGACATATATATGTGCACCTCTTTCGCGTAGACAGAGCTTTCCGCAGTTTTGGTCTGGTCGTACAAAAACGACTTGTAAATCATATATTCTATGTGATACAGCTCAGCGAAATCCGTAAATTTTTCAATCTTGCTGGAAAAAATCTTGTCAGCGGAAATCAGCCACTTATAGTCTCGAATTTTTTCTTCGAATTTCTCCTCAAACAGCCCGGGATCATCCTTCAAAAAGAACTGACTCATCGCAAAAACACTCCTACTTGCACCCATAGTAACGCACAAATTGTTAATAAATCGTAAACATAATTTTTTTTAAAATTAACTTTTTGTTAAATTTTTTGTGAAAGAATTAGGGAAAGTAAGATTATGGGAGACGAAAATGAAGAAAATATTAGCTTGCGTTTTAGCTTTGAGCTTTTGCACGACAACGGTAGAGGCTGGTCTGTTATCAGGAATAAAAAACAAAGTAAAAAATATCGTATCAAAATCAAAAAATAGTGAGAACGAAGAAATAAAAACCTGGTTAGGAGAATTAAAGACTCTTATCTCCAAGGTAATTCTGGATGTTCAAGAAATATCTGACAGCGCAAGCAAAACACTTAATAACACGAAAGATGAAGAAACGATAACTAAAGTTGAAAATTTAAAAACAAAAGCCGATAAACTTAAAGCGGTGTTAGAATCGTGTAAGAAAGATCCGTTTAAGATTATGGACAATAAGGAAACCATGAATTTGTATATTGATGGAATTTGGAAACTCAATGTTGGCAACGTTGCTATACTTTCAACTGAAACTGATAGCAACCTTAATCCAGTATATAACTATGGTAAATTAATGAAAAAAATCGAAAAGTATGAGGAAGGATATAACAAAAATCTGGAAGATATGAAAAAAGTTGTAGAAAACATAAAAAGCGACTGGCAGGGTAATCCGAATATACAGATTGCAAATAATTTAGGTGATTCCTTAGATAAATGCAAAAAACTGACTAGCGTCGCCGAAACTGATTTAACTGCGGTCCAGGGATATATTACCACGTTAAGTCAGGACGACAAGCTGGGTCCCAATCATGAAAAAGTGATAGCATTGAACAAAGGTATGACACACTTAAAAACTCATATGAATTATAAGAAAAAGAGCAATGATATGGCCCAACCTTTCCTAAAAAGGGTCAATAACAAGTTGAAAAATGCAACGAAAAAAATATCCAATGCGCAAAGTAAACTTAATGATGTAACAAAAAAAATTGAGAGCGTTGAAAATACTTCCATCGACGTTAATTCATTGAAAAATAATTCAATTATAAAATCAGCTGTTATGAATGATTAGAACGCAAAGCATATTTGTAGTTGAACGCGCAAACTGAATGATGAAAAAATACCAATCCGAAAAGTGTAACGATTGGTATTTTTACTTCTGAGTAAATCGATGGAGAACGGTACGGCGACAAAGGAAAGCCTCTCGTCAGATGCGCTAAAAATTTGAGCTGACAATTGTAATACAGGAATCCGCAGCATCGAACAGACCAAGAGGCATCTCTGAAAATTTAAGACGACGACTGCAACAAAAAATCACTATGGATGAAAATGTCACAGATGAAACCTTAAATCTCCGCAATCTTTCGCGACACAGAATCAGTCAGCAGTGCCTTATGCCGCTTAGTTTTCGCGAAAATCGTTTCAAAATCTCATAATGCCCAAATATCTTTCGGCTTTTTTGGATATATTCGCTCGGAATTAACTTTACCTTAAACTTTATATGAGAAAATTGAGCTTAGAGTTGAGAGTACGAGAAAGTAAAATGAAGAAATTATTGATTTTCGCTGCAATACTGAGTTTTTGTACCACAGAGACTTATGGTGGTTTGGGAGATATTTTAAACGCCGCGACAACAGTGGCGCAGCAACTCACCCCTAACGGAATGATGCAGCAAAACATGGGAATCAACGGAACACAGCAACAAATGTACGGCAACCAATATCCATACGGAGCCCAAGTTACCACAATGGCTCAGCAAAACGCGGGAAATTTTTTAAACGGTGCGGCAGCGGGGATACAGCGATACGGCAACCAAGCGCTTAACTTTACCGGAAACTTGCAGCAAAACACAGGAAATCTCTTAAATAACGTAGCAACAGGGATACAACAATATGGCAATCAAATGCAATACAACACCGGAACGATGGGAACCCAAGTAAATACACCTGCTATTATCGAAGCTCTGCAAAAAATGTATACTCAAGTAGCGCAGTTACAAAACAATTATGTAACAAACGTAAACATCGTAAATTTAGCCTCAAAACTGGGAAATACCCTGCTATCATGCCAACAATATCCAAATCAAGTTTTGAGTCAATTGCATGTAATTTGCCAACACATTGTGTATATACACAGCTATTTAAAACAGATTGGCGCCGGATCTCAGATAGAAAAACTCGCCGACGGATTCTCTGATCTATTTTATACTTGCTTGGGAATTAGCCTGCAACAATAGTCGTTTTTGGAAAATCGAAAAATCGCAAAACTAATACCTTATTTTATTAAAATTTAATCTTTATGTTTTAACTCGGTATTAATATTCTCGCAATATGTTGGATATGAAAAGATCGGTCTGCGGTATCGTTTTTCACGCCGTTACAGTAGTCCGATCGAAAAGAAAAAGGGGGGAGAATATGAAGCCAAGCTTTTTAAGTACATGTTCAATTATCGCATTGCTGTATAACGAGTGTTCCTTCGCGATGAATGCTGATCGTCAGCAATTATCTAGGCAAGAATCGCATATCCAACTTCACGCACCTTTCACATCGCAAGAGGGACAAAATAGGGATCAAGAAGCAGGATCTGCTCAGCAGGAAGGAAAAAATGAGTTAAATACGATCTATGAATCATCTTTAAATTTAAGCAAGATATCCAATGAAATGCTTTGCCAATACCAATCCTTCCATTACATAAAAAATTTGGAAATGAACACCGAATATTTATACGGAAAGAACGAATCACTCCTGCGCCTGTCTGCACTGCCTCTTTCGCAATTACAGAGTTTAAAACTGGTCGGAGATGTGGGAGAAAACAAAGCAATACAGAGAAATTTAGATGACTTGCTGTCAAGAACTTTGCAGTTAAAAGAATTAGCTCTTTCCGGAAACAAATTAAAAACTCTTCCCAAAGCAATACGCAAACTGCAAAAGTTGGAAATATTGGATATAAGCAGGAACCCTCAACTGAGAAATTTGCCGCAATCTTTATGGAAATCTCCGAATCTGCAAAAGGTTACTATAAATTCCGACCTAATATCCCTGAATCAAGTACCCGAGTATATTGAAATTTTAAAAAGTGAGGAGTTACTAACCTTACTCAGTTCATACAAAAATAAACATAAATTAAGTAATTCCCAAATAGAGAACATAAAAAACAATCTCCACTTCTGCAAAACAATCTCTGTCCACGGCTGCCATTGGAATGACGAAACTCATTCGTGGATCAAGACTTCATCTAAGAGTTCTTCCAAAATCGTGAAATTAAAAAACACAACTCTCGCGAAAGCATTAATTGATTACATCAGCGGAAAAGAACATTGGGATGCGGTAGCAAAATTGATGACCCACGGCGTTAACATCGGAACGAAAGAGGCTAACTCTCTGGACAAATACGGAATTCCGATACTGATAAAAGCTGCCGAAAGCGGACATTTGAATATAGTACAATATTTGGTTAAGCATGGTGCCGACATCAATGGACGAACCAAGTTTGAAAACACGGCACTGATGGGAGCATCTCTGTTCGGTTATCTGGATATAGTAAAATACTTGGTTGCTCAGGGCGCAGACGTTAATGACCAAAACGTGGGTGGAGAAACTGCATTGATGAGAGCCGCAGTCCAAAGACATCTGGGTATCGTAAAATATTTATTCCACAACGGCGCGAATATTAATGCTCAGGACAGATTTGGAGGTACTACACTAATGAAAGGAGCTTTTTACGGCTCTTTAAACATCGTAAAATACTTGATAAAACATGGAGCAAACATCAACGCTAAAGATGACAATGGATATACGGCGCTAATGCGTGCTGTCTTGGAAGGACAATTGAATATCGTAAAATATTTAATCCAAAACGGCGCAAATATTGATGATCGAAATAAGTATGGAGAAACCGCTTTGATAAAGGCCATCGGAGAAGAACAATTGAATGTTGCAAAATGCCTAATAGAACTTGGCGCAAATATAAATATAACCGATAATAATGGAAAAACTGCGATGCATTTCGCTTTAAAACGGCTCAAAAAAGCATCGGACGCAAACATACCGAAATATCAAGAATTGGTGGAATTATTGGAACAAAAAACAGCACCAATCTCAAAAACCCTCCAATGCACTGAATAAAAAAACTCAGGAGCAACCGCAAGCGATCGCTCCGCTCGCAATTGGAGAAAAATTAGCTTGGATTATTTCTTTTTCTTCGCTTCGGCGGCAACCTTTAACATCTCGACTACTTCAGTATGTCCCGCCTCTTTCGCGTAATCCAGAGCAGTCTTTCCGTCTTTATCCTTTGCATCAATATCGACACCCTCTTCCTTTTTCCTTGTTATCTTGGATGCCATCTTCTTTATCACGCTCTTCTTTTTCTTCTTTTCGAGCAGAGATCGCACTATATCCTCCTTTCCGGAACTTGCTGCAAACATCAAAGCGGTTTTGTCATCATTGTCTCTTGCATTAACATCGGCTCCTTTTTCAATTAAAAGATTTACCAGATTCACATTTCCTTTTGATACAGCGAGCATAAGCGGGCTTTGCCCTTGGTTATTTTGTATATCGATTCCAGCCTTGTTTTTCAGTAATATTTCCACAACTTCTTCATTTTCATTCGCCACAGCAAGCAGAAGAGCTGTCCAACCGGTCTTATCTTCATGATTTAACTCCTTCGAGTAACTAGCAAGCTTTTTTATTATTTCCAAATTTCCCTTTTCAACAGCAAGTATTAAAGCTGTTTTTCCATTTTTATCGGGAATATCAGGATTTGCCGTACTATCTAATATTTTTAATTCTGTGCTTATTATTTTTCCACTTCTACCTCTCTTTCCTTTAATTTGTACCTTTTCGTCAACTAAAAGATTTACTAAATCTAAATTCTCTTTTTCAACGGCAATCATTAATGCGGTCTTCATCTGTTTATTTTGTAAGTTGGCATTGGCAGTTACATTCTTTAAAATTTTTACTATTTCTTTGTTTCCGTTTTCCACTGCATACATAAGAGCTGTCCAGCCATTATTATCTTGTTTATTTAAGTCTGCATAGCTGAGCCCCTGCGTTGTCACCTTTAGTGCTGACTGCAATTTGCCGTAATTTATAAGCTCTCTTATTATTTCTATATTTCCTTTTTCAACAGCGTGTATCAAAGCAGTTTTTCCATTATTATCTTGATCATCGATATTTACTTTTTGTTTCAATAATGACTTAATTCTTTGGATATCATTTGACTCCACTGCCCTTATCAATTGAGGGTCAGCAAAAACATATTCCCCATAAATCAGCGTAAAAATTGCCACTAAACACGCTAAACTTGTTCTTATTTTTCTACTTTGTTGCTTGTTATTCAGCATATCTTTTTCTCCTTAATCATCTATACACATTTTTCAGAATATCGAAAATTGGTTAATTTTTCGTAAATTTTTGATAATTTTTTGTATTTGCCAGATATGACAGCAAAACTCAAAACTCTACGCGGAGCTTGATTTTCGTTGCATCAAAGATTTGCACGAGTTCGGACTAATTGTCGGCTCCAGCGGTTTTTGTGTCGTCCTTTGACATAACAAAGTTACCGATCAAGCTTTCCAGATTGACAGGTCCTGTTGTGCGTTCGATTTCCTCTCCGTTCTTCAGAGTTTCCTCTTCTCCCCCCGGGGTAATCGACAAGTATTTTCCGCCAAAAAGTCCGTCGCTCGCAACGTTGGCGCTGCTGTCCGTCGGGACTTTTATGTCTTCGGAAATGTGAAAGGTAACGACAGCAAAAAATGTCTTCGGATCGACCTCGATACTGTCGATCTTTCCAACACGAACGCCACTGATCTTTACATCGGTACCTTCAGTTAACCCATCCGCTCTGTCAAATTTCGCTTTTAGCACGTAACCGTCTATACCTTTCCAACTGGATTTTGAATAAACGTAATTAAAAAAGCATGCAGCAATGATTAATACAAAAACTCCGACAACCGTCTCAAACGCTCTACCCTTTTCCATCTCAACCCTACAAATATTGCCCGCCGTTTACACTCAGAGTTACTCCCGTCACGAACGACGTTTTCTCATCTGTTAAGAATAGCACAGCATTGGATATTTCTTCAACATTGCCAAATCGTTTCATTGGAATTGTTTCGGTAATTTTTTCTTTGATGTCATCTCGGATAGCATTCGTCATATCCGTTGCGATGTACCCCGGAGCAATCGCGTTTACGGTAATTCCTTTGTTCGCAGACTCCAACGCGAGTGCCTTTGTAAATCCTATGACGCCGGCTTTTGCCGCAGAATAGTTCGTTTGTCCGACCTGCCCCTTTAATCCGTTGACCGAACTTATGTTGATAATTCGTCCGAAATTTTTCTCTCTCATCGCCGGAATAACCAATCGTGTCATATTAAATACGGAGTTTAAATTCGTGCAGATAACCTTGTTCCAAGCAGAGACATCCATTTTATGAAGCATGGAATCCTTCGTAATTCCCGCATTGTTTACCAGCACGTCAACAGAGCCACCCATTTTTTCGCAAACTTCCGCAACTCCTTTTTCGCATGATTCGTAGTTTGAAACATCCCAAGAAAATACAGGAATTCCCGTCTCTGCATGAAATTGTTCAGCAGTTTTGGAATCGCTATTGTAATTCGCCGCGACTTTGTATCCCGCCTGCTTCAAAGCGATCGAAATTCCTTTTCCGATTCCTCTTGTTCCGCCCGTAACCAATGCGATTTTGCTCATACTCTTTCTCCCAAAAAACTATTGCTGTAAACTCCTAGAGATATTATCATTTAAAAGGTTAACAGACTATGAAAATATGAATTTTAAACAAAGAAAAATCATCGGACATCGGAAGCAAATCGGGATTATCGCAAAATCGATAAATTCGAACAAAGTGTTTCCTGTCTGGATTTTTTGGGGAGCAGACGGCATAGGAAAGACTTCCGTCGCTTACAAATTCGCAAAATGCCTGCTGGCGAATTCGGAATCCGTCAATGAAAATCTCGATCTCGCGGATGACAACAAAATTCACAATTTAGTCGACAATAAAACCCATCCGGATTTTTTCGTGCTGGACAGTGCATCTCCGTCGATAGATGAAGCCAGAATTTTGATGGCAAAAGTTTGCAAAGCTCCGAGTTTGTCCAGGCGACGCGTCGTGATCATCGAAAACGCGGACAAACTTAACAAAAATATTTACAATTCGTTACTGAAAATTTTGGAGGAGCCTCCACGCGACACGGTATTCATTCTGGTTTGTTCAACTATCGGAAATCTTCCGATTACTCTGCAATCTCGCGCGATCAAACTGAAATTTAATCCGCTCAGCGAATCCGAAGTCGTGTTGGCCTTAAGCCTGTTTGATGTCGAAAACGCCGAAACTTTGGCTTCGATTTCCGACGGATCTGTCGGTAATGCTTTATACCTTTATGAAAACAACGGAGTTGACCTTTATCAACATTTGCTGCAGGCTTTTTCTTCGGATTATGAGACTTCCCACAAGACGGTGAAGTACATCATCGAAAACAAACTGTGCGATAATTTCGGGCTGATAAAGCAACTGATTATCAGAGTGTTGAAGGAGTATATTGACACGATCACCGAGACGAAGATCAACGATTATTTTGCGCAATCCGTCGGAAAAGTATCGATCGATCACGAGACGGAAAAAGTCCTGCAGATTATCTCGAATTTGAACAGAGGAGAGAATTTTATGCTGGATAAAAACGGGATGGTCGCGGAAGTTTTCGAAACTTTTTTCGAAAGGTATGAAATATGAAACACAAAGATTCCGCAACTTGTGTGTATAGCTACTCTTCTATCAAAGTATATCTAAAAGTTAACAAAGTGTTAAATCAGCGGAATTTTAATCTTTTTGTGTTACCATGCCCTGGGTGGGGAGTGAGGGGCAGGATTTTATCGAAAATTAAGGAATTTTTAACCTTTAACTTCGTTTTGATAGGAGCATTTCCGTGCCTCACTTATGTATTTTTAATATGAGGTAAAAATGAGTCCCGATATTGAAATATTAATTCAAAAAATTTCCCGACTTCCGGGGCTTGGACCTCGTTCCGCCCGCAGAATCGCAATCCACCTAATCCAGCACAATCACGACATCCTGGAACCGATGCTGAATTCGATGAAAAAAGTTCACGACAACGTAAAGGTCTGTCCGATTTGCGGAAATATTGACGCTTTCGAAGAAATTTGTTCGATTTGCTCCGATCCGAAAAGACGAGACGACGTAATTTGCGTTGTGGAAAGCGTTGCGGATCTCTGGGCAATCGAACGAACCGCCTGTTTTCGCGGAAAGTATCACGTTTTGAAAGGATTGTTGTCATCCATCAACGAAAGAGGACCGGAAGTTTTGCTTCTCGAAAAACTCAGCGCGCGCTGCCAAGAAAACGGAGTAACCGAAGTCATCAATGCACTGAGCGCAACGGTTGAAGGACAAACAACGGACTATTACATTCGCAATTTCTTCAAAGATCGAAACATAAAGGTCTCCGCTCTCGCTCACGGAATTCCAATGGGGGGCGAGCTGGACTACCTCGACGACGGCACACTGTTTACCGCGTTTTCGGCGAGAAAATGAGGTAAAACATTTTGTTGTAGCTTTTCTTTTTTTCAAATCAAACTCAACAATTGTTAAACTGTTTCATATTACGCTTAAAAATAATGATACGAATTCGAAGGAGGAAATGAATGGAAAAATATATCGAAAGATGGCTTCAGAAGGGGTTAATTGATTCTGCGACTTCACGGAAATTAATGGAAGATATGGTATCTGAAAAAGTTCGACTTCTGAAATTGAGATTCAATGCAAACGCATTGATAATTGCGATCCTTTGGGTAGGATTCCAAAGAGGATATGAAAAAAAAGATCAGATTTTAATTGGAATAATGAATACTTGCACCATGGTATATCTGATTTCTAACTATTATCATTGGGGATGAGTCACTTAACAGATTCGGTTTTCTTTTCTGTCGGCGGAGTAATTTTACTTGCAATTGGAGTATTTTTAGAAAGAAGCCGAAAAAAAGCAAAATATGAGAGAAAAAATCTTTAATCATTTAATTTTTGAGAAAAACACCTGGACGATCGAACGAACAGCGTGCTTTTAAAAAGAAACGAGAAGGTATTTGTAACAATCGTCCCGAATTGCCCTCGAAAAAAGTTAATGCCGATTATTCAGGGAAAAATTCTCGAAGGTTCAACGATTCATACTAATGGATGGAAAGCCTATGATGACCTGACTCTCAATAGTTATAGCCATTACCGATTGTTTCATAATGAAAATGAATTTGCTCTTAGTCAAGTTTTTCTAACCTGGCGCGCAGATGTTTTAAGTTAACCTTCGTTTTCATCGCCATATAAAAAACGTAATCGTAAAAATCCCGTTCCTTTACGTGATTTCTCCGTGAACGACAAAGAATCGCATGGATTTTTTCTTGTAATTTTTACCTGATTTATTTTTTATTAAAAGATTTTTTTGTCGCGTCATACGACCATTAACAGAATCATAACTCTCATTACTTGCATCATCGTCACGAGTGCCATTAGAATATTCGTCATCTGACACCACTATCGTTTTCGCATCATCATCGTCATCGTCACGAGTGCCATTAAAATATTCATCATCTGACGCCACTATCGTTCTTGTCTCGTCGAAATCTCTATCGTCACCGTGAGCATCTAAACTCAAAGCCAACAAACCCAATCCCGCTACTGAATATATTATCTTTTTCATATTCTACCTCCATCTTTTTTTACTTAGAATACAAATAAAAAGTGAATATTTTGTTAAGATTTTGTTTTTTCAAAAAACGATTTGAAAATTTTATTGACTCTCAGCAGTAAAAATCTTAATGTGATCAGTTGAAAATTTGCCCTTTAACGACTACTCTCAGATCTCGGTGTATCCATACTGTCCGACCCCAAATTTCGGACATTTGTTCTTGTGAGTAAGAAAATACTTGAAAAGATAGCATTCTTTGTCTTGTTCGATATATTGTGAGAACAAGTTATCCCACTGCTTGGGAGATAATCTATAAACAAAATCCGTGATTTTTTGTTTTTGATCTGCATCTTCCCCAAATATCTGGTCAATTCTTACCTGAACATCGTCATATTTTGTTGGCGACATTCGGATATATTCTGCTTCATCAATGGTGGTGTAAGCCGCTTCACAGAGCAAATCTATTCCTTCACGGGTTAATCCCAACATCGATCTGTATCCTTCATCATTAACGTAAAGAATTTTTTTTAACGAAAAACTCGGAATTCTTATTTCCTGCGAGGATATTTCTTTATTAAAATCTGGAATCATTAACGCATTATTCGGTCGCTTCGCCATGAAGGAAACATCTCCTGACAACTGACTGCCCTCCGTACGCAAAGAGTGGATTAAGGTATTAAATAAAGATACCCTGAAAGGCACATCCTTCACATCAAGCACGCATTTGTTTAATTGAGTATCATACTTAATTACCCTGGCATCCGTATCGGAAGGACATTTCGGATTATATAGCACAAATCTGTCTCTCATGCCTCTTATCAAATAGTTAGCTATTTCCCGCCTATACTGTGCAAAATAACGCTGAACTTGGTTCCCTGCCTCCAAGCTTATATTGGTATTTTGAACTGGAATAAACACTAACTTGGGCATACCGTTGATTATACGCTTTGTAATTACAGTGCGTAATAGCTCAGCGCCAATAGGATTTTGTACCATTTCTAAAAGGGTTTCATTTAGCCGACTTACATATTCATCAGTAAAAGAAAAGGGAGTATCTCCCAAAAACACCGGAATCCTCCAGGATGGAACGTTACGTCTGGCTCCGCTTTTACCGTAAATACACATTTCCTCGCCGGTACATGTCGTTTCCTCTTCATCGCCACAGAATATCAATCGCTCTCTCGAATTAAATTCTCCCACATAAATTTCATTTTCTTGTTCTAAAATCTTAAACGACAAGTCGCAACATCTATCCAAAAATATGATCACCAGGTTTTTTAGATTTTCTTTTAATGTTTTTGTTTCACACCAAATTGCTCCGTATGTAATCTTGGCCGCTGACTCTCCGTGGGCACGATTTTTCTGGTCTGTTTCGTTATATTTGTGATAATACATGTCAATACTGCTTCTTCGTCGCATCGGTTTGTTGGATGTTCTTTGTCGATGTTCTCGGATGTCATGAAGCTGCTTTTTTCGGTAAAGAGACGGAAGATACTCTTCCGACAAATACCCGGAAAGTGATTGTCCATAATCCTGTTCTATATCAAAAATTCCTTCATCTTCGTATATGCTGTCAGGATTTTGCGATGATTGAGAAAATCCATCTGAAAAAAAGATTTCTCCTTTTCGAACATTTAATATGTAATCCGGATTTTCTATGTCTGACGAACTTGAATAAAATTCATTTCTATTTGTCACGATACTTGAATTCGCTATCGGCATTGGAAGAGAATTTTTCCGAGACTTTCTGTTTGCATCCTCAAGTTTCTTTTCCTCATTTTTCACTTCTTGTATGATCGGACTCAGCACACAACTGCATTTTGAAAATATTTTACTGATTTTATCTTTAAGCGACATCGCCTGAATATCACTCTGAGCAACAACCAAAGCAATTAACAAAATTTTTTTCATATTAAAATTCCTCCTATTAACAAAAAACCAACAAAAACCACTCACTAAACGCAGATGATTACGTATAGAAATAAATTCCTCCATATCCTTTGAACTAGTTAAATTAATACCTCTTAACTTATTAAACCTGAAATCACGACAAAAAATCACAAAGTCGGCGTCGATTCTCTCCGAATTTGGCTTATTATGCAATACGTTTGTTAATATTTATTAAACTCATCTAAGCATGACGGAAAGATTTGTTTTTTTCGAAAATAAACGTTTTATTATGATTTTCCTCGTATGATCTTATCAGAATCAGCTTGGAGAGATAAAAATGACAAAAAAATTGGCGGTTTTCAGTAGTATTTTCGGATTGTTGGCTGGCTGCGCCGAAATGAACTATTCGAATTCTGCTGAGCCTGATGATTGCGTTGCGAATTTTGTAATTGAAAACGTGCTTCACTTAAGTTTTGATGACAACTACTTCATGGAGAAAGGTCAAAAATTCCGAATCATTTCGGCGGATAAAAAAGAACGTATGAAAGACAGTTCCAAATCACAACATGCAGATCTATTTAGAGATAAATGTACTTCCGGGAAATTGGAATCGGATAAAAAAAAGGCATATATAGCATGCTGTTATCTCGGCAAGCTGAATGGAAATCACGTAATAATGCGCAGCTATAATTCCGGGGGATCTGGATTTTTTACCGACATTGTTCAGTGTTTGATCGAAAAAGAAAATTTGTACATACAGGACGTATCGATGCTGGGAGATCGCGCTTTGGATGGCATTGTCGGCTATCCGCGTTTGGGGTCCAATGGAGATTTATACTTAAAAATGCGACCATCAATATCTACGATTGCGTCCCTGGCGGGAGTTCCGAATAAAGATATTGAAACGGGCCCTTTTCAGGGAGCTCAGGATTTTTGGAATATCAGCGAATGCGTCTATAATTTGAACACCGGAAAGTTAGAAATTATTTCCATGGAGATAGATTTTGAAAATTCGTCGGACGTAGCAAAAATTCTCAAAGAGATATTCCCGAGTCACGAAAAAACAGTTCGTGTCGAAAAGAACGAAATACCGGATTTTTTGAACAAGTTCAAATCCGCTTATCTGAAATTTGCACGAAAAACTGCGAGAAGATAAAATCTCTATTAAGCTCCTCTTTCAATTTTGTATATCTTTCTTCCGTGAATAACTCCAAATTCCCTTAAAATTCCACGGCTCAATCCGTAGTCAAAATCGCGACTTGCAGTGGTGTTCGACACACCTGTGATTCCCATATAATTTCTTCTCGTAAAAAGAGCTGATTGCTCACAAACCATTCTTAGTCTGGCTCGACACCTTGCCTCAGCAGACTGATCGTTTACAAAAGATTCATAAAAGCTAACGCAAGATTGAACATAAGCTTGATGCAATTGCGACCGAGATATAATTTCCGTACTCAAAAATTTATTTTCGGTGGAAAGGTTGCTCTTCAGCACTACACTCTCCTCAATTTTATCGACAGAACTTCTTCCTGATTCGAGCTTTTCTGTTGCTTTCGAACTGGATGCAGACGGTTCTTTCGGATCCCAGTTTATATACTCATCCCATTCAGGATATGCCGGCAAAATTCTTCGATAAGACTGCTTTTCCACCTTTCTTGCTAATTGCGAAAACATGGGGATCACCGGGGAACTCTTTTTCAATACGCCTAACGATTTCAGAGCTTCTACAGGATTAGTCCAATTATTATTTACCGTTCGCTGATTCGATAAGTGTCTCTTTTGGTACTTGCGAACATCCTTTTTAATTAAATAGAAAATTTTCCAACGATGTTCAGAAGCGTTGGCCTCATTATCAGACATTCCGAAAGCTCCGATTTCAAAACATATAATGCTTACGATCAGCAATATTTTTGTCATTATTCTCCCCTTTTCGCTCAATCTATCAATTTTTCAAGATATTTAAAACTTTTAAAATAAGATTATCATCCTTTCTTCCTGCGAAATTGAACAAGAGTATACCATTTTTTGTTTGTCTCCAATAAAATCTAAAAATCCCTCCAAAACTAACTAAAAATTTACGATTATTTGAAATACTGCCTCAGTGTAAGTTTTTGTAATAAGGAACGTGTAATGAAGTGGTATATTGAAACGATATTTGATAAGAAAAGAAAACCGTCTAAAAAGCAATCAAAATCGGAGCCCTACGAAATTTTGAATAATATAAAAATTCGGATCAAAGAGCCAATAGGATGCGTTAGCATCATGTTACCACTGCGATATTTAGCTGCTACGATTATGGTGTTCGGAACTTTTTCAGCACATGCAAATGATGATGCCAACAAAACTTCCGACACAACAAAGGTTGAAGAAATAGATACTCTAAAAGGTTTCACCATCGGAGCGGATTTGGTGTACAGCCACTCGGAAGCAAAGCATGATGAATTTGTCTCCGAATACAGTTGTCCCAACGAAGGAGTCAGAACGAGGGGAAAATCCATACCCGGTGAAATTCAGCATGAGCGTTGCAATATCGATCCATCTCTAAATATCGGATATTCACACCTATACAATAACTGGTACATAGGAGCAACAGGCGAAATTTCCCTCGGCAGCGGAAACAAAAAGAACTCTGGTTTTCACTCTGATAAGGAGGCAGGTAATGCAACGGCAAACACTAAAATATCTGGGTTTTCCGGCGGAATTAAAATCAAAGGAGGATACTATCTAAGCGATTTGAAATCCGTAGCTTACGGAATTGCCGGCATAAAGTGGAAAAATATCCATTTGCGATTCGATGTAAATGACGTTTCTGGATCTAAAGCCTGCTTGAGAAGACCATCGTTTGCATTGGGAGTTGGTTTGGAAAAACCAATCGGTAAAAATCTGTCTGTTTCCGCGGAATGGGAGCATACGTGGCGAAATTCCAGAGATCGTTCCAATGTAAGCAACGCAAATGCAACCGGTTCTTTGCGCACCAAGCAGCGATTAAGCGAACACGATTTCAAAATCGGCATGAAATATTATATATAAATCGAATGTTGCAAAATAGGAGGATTAAATGAAACCAACAGCGATGAAAATTATTGTATCTTTTTTAGTAGCGATGTTTTTTCAGTCCGGACACGGTATGGAAAACTGGTACGGAAACTCTCTTTGTCTGGCATTTAAGGGAAAAACAAAACAGGCAATGAAAATTGTTCAGAACAACGATTCGAAACTCATAGAGATAACCGACTCAAAATTGGTCCCCGAGGAAATTAAAGAAATTATCGACGAGAAACCGGATAATGAACCGAAACCCGGTAAATTTGTGGCAGTGGGTAGTAGCAATGAAGCGGTTTATAGTAACGATGGCATAAATTGGATTCCAGCGCGGATACCTACGTACGTGGCTTATTCCGTCTGTTATGGAAATGGTAAATTCGTAGCACTTGATGGTTTTAGTAGCTCAATATACAGTACTGACGGTATTAATTGGAAAGAAACTAATATGCCACCGAAATCAATTGAAGGATCTTATATTCAATGGTGCTACATTTGTTATGGGAAAGACAAGTTTGTTGCCATGGCTGAGGGGGATGATAGTATAAAAGTAGCCTATAGCCTCGATGGTATCGAATGGTTTCCTTTAGAAGAGGTATTTTGGGCTAATTGGCGGGCTATCTGTTATGGAAAAGACATGTTTGTAGCACTAATTAGTTATGACAATATAGCCGCATACAGTACTGACGGCATTGATTGGAAAAAAACTAGTTTGCCTTTTGAATCAGGAGAAAATGCTTCCGTCTGCTATGGTGACGACAAATTCGTAGCTGTTAGCGAGAATAAAGCAGCATACAGCACTGATGGAATAAATTGGGTTTCGGCTGAAATGCCAGATGTGTCCGACCTATTTTCTATCTGCTATGGAAACGGCAAATTCATTGCTGTACCTAGATATGGAGATACGATAGCATACAGTACTGACGGTATCCATTGGGGGCGAATTATTTTGCCTTTTTATAATTCATACTATTCTGTCTGTTACGGAAACGGCAAGTTCGTTGCAATGGGCGACTCCGACAAAGCAATTTATAGTACTGACGGTATTTATTGGGAAGAAGCAGTCTCTACTTTACCTCACTCCTGGTACTCCATCTGCTACGGAGGATAAAAGTTTTACCGATCCAATTGGTTGCGGGGGAAGGATTTGAACCAACGACCTTCAGGTTATGAGCCTGACGAGCTACCAGACTGCTCTACCCCGCGACAACGTGTGCAATATAACACACTCGCAATGACTGTGGCAAGGGACATCGCTCGAAATTCTTAACAAATTATTAATTCTGCAAATTTCGCAAATTCAGATCTGAAAGCGACTTTATCAAATCCTTTTGTTTCTCTTCGGATTTTTCACAGTTGTCGCTGATGGATTTTTCCTTTTTCGCGAACTCAGATCTAAAAGCGACTTCACCAAATCCTTTTGTTTCTCTTCGGATTTTTCGCAATTATCGCTGACGGATTTTTCCTTGCGCAATTCTTCAACCTCGATTTTCAAACTTTTCGCGAAATTTATCAAACTGTCCTTCGAAACCTTATCCGAAAAAGAAATACGCAAAGTCGCGGACGGAAGCTTTCCTTCCGGATCGATGGCCTCCTTGACGTTCGACTCTCCCCCCTGCCCCAGGCAAGAGCAGCCTGACGAAAACGAGAATTTATTCACACGTTCGATTAGGTCCTTCAGAAGAACTCCTTTTATGGAAACCGAAAATACATGAGACGGTTTTTCGGAATTGATGTAAACATCGGGAATTTTTTCGATCTCTTCTTTTAGGACGTTGAAATTTTTCTCAATAATTTCCTCATTGAGTTTGTAAACCTCGACTGCCTTCGCGAAGGCCGCAATCAGCGCCGTTGGTTTTGAGCCAGGAAAAAATTCATCTCCCGACCCGAAAAAAATCGGAGTAATTCTCTTACGATCTTTTATGTATAGCGCAGCGATACCCTTCGGAGCCCCGATTTTGTATCCCGAAAAAGTCGCCATGTCGAAAACAGAAAAATCCGTCGGATATTTTCCGAATGCCTGCGCGATATCTGAGTGAAACAAAATATTTTCGTTACCGGACTCCTTTATGATTTTCGCAATGGCTGCAACGTCTTGCCGAGTCCCAATCTCGCTGTTGAATGACTGAATCGAAACCAAACGAGTATTCTTCTTGATGCTTTCTTTCAGCTGCTTCAAGTTTAAATTTCCGTAGCGATCCACGTCGATGTAAGTAACTCCGTATCCCGACCTTTCTAAATATTTGAAAACGTTCAGCACACTTTTGTGTTCAATTTTCGAGGTAATCAAATGGCATCCGGGATATTTATAGGCAACTCCTAAAATCGCGATATTGTTGGACATCGTCGCGGAGTTCGTGAACAAAATTTGATCCGCATTGCAACCTATTTTTTCCGCGATAATTTTTGCTGATTGATTTTCTATTTCTCTTAATTTTTGCGCGTGAAAATTAAATCCCGAAGAATTTCCATCAAGTTTGGAAATTTTATCAAATTCTCTCAAAGATTTTCTGTTGATATGTGCTGACGCCGCATAATCCAAATAGGTTGGAATGGAAGTTGACGGAACTTTATTTTTCCCTGATTCCTCACGGGTTTTATCTCGAGAATTTTCGTTGTGATTTGCAGATGATTTATGAATTAAACCCTCGGGAAAATCATTATTCAACACCTCTTGTGAAGTTTCATTTTGCTTTACTGCAACAATGGATAAAATGACTAATCCACAAAACAACAGATATCTCATTTTACTCTCCATAAATCATCTAAAATTTTAGCTGATTATTGTTAAATTTCAATTGCTTTTCGAACATTTTTCAAAATCCGCTAAAAAATCAGGTTGTAATGTGTTAGAGTTTTGCAAAGGGAAAGAAGGATTATGGCAAGCTTATATTTTTATTATTCGGCGATGAATGCGGGTAAAACCACGTCTTTGTTGCAAACGGATCACAATTATCATGAATGCGGGATGGGAACGGTAATTTTCACGAACGCTATCGACACTCGTTACGGTAAGGGCGTTATACGATCTCGAATAGGTCTTCAGAAAAACGCGATGACCTATGATAAAGATTTCGATTTCTTCTGCTACGCGAAAGGAGCAAAAAATATCTCGTGCGTACTGGTTGATGAGGCACAATTTTTAACAGCCAAACAAGTCGATCAGCTAAGCGACGTTGTCGATTTTCTGAACATTCCCGTGCTGACTTACGGATTGCGTACGGATTTTCAGGGAAACTGTTTTGAAGGAAGTCAGAGACTTCTCGCAATTGCAGATATCTTGGTCGAACTTAAAACAGTCTGTTTCTGCGGAAAAAAAGCCACTATGAACATAAGAATCGATGAAAACGGAAATAAGATCGAAAAAGGCGCACAAATTGATATTGGAGGAAACGAAAAATATATCTCCGTATGTAGAAAACATTTCAAAACGGAGAAGAAGATTCGCAAATAATGTTTGTTTCCTCTGAGATTATGATATTATTTTTTCGCATATGTATACCTGATGTAATGAAAAGATTTGTTTGTGCTGTTTTAGTTTTGTGTTTGTCGAATGAAGTTGTTGAAGCAAAGCAATTCGTCAGCCTGAAGTCGTCAAAAATTAACATGCGCGTCGGTCCGGGAGATGAGTTTCCGATCAGCTGGGTGTTTCTTCGAGCGGGACTTCCAATGATGTTGATTGCGGAATTTCAACATTGGAGAAAAGTAAGATACTTCGACAATACCGAAGGCTGGATGCACAAAAACATGATTTCCGGACGAAATACCGCCATCGTATTAAAAGATAACGCATTGCTTTACAAAAGAGATTCCGAATCGTATCCCATCGCTAAGTTGGAGAAAGATGTGGTGGTAAGAGTTCTCGAAAAACGTGATAATTGGGTAAAAGTCGATATCAACAAAATTAAGGGATGGATTTTGAAGGAAAACCTTTGGGGTGTCAGCGACGATTCCGATTGATTGTGTTTTATATAATATCAAAACAACCCCAAAGGTTAAGATTTTGTTAATTTTAAATTACTGTCCGCTCCGCAACCCCCATGTATGTTGAAAATACCTAATTGATATATGATTAGAAAAGCGGGAGGGTGAACTGACTTGCCCCCTAGGAACTAGACCTGTTAGGGTGATTAGACCCTCCTGCATTTTTTGGCTGTACAGTATCTTAGAGTCTGA
>JAGCFW010000004.1 GCA_017649895.1 Alphaproteobacteria bacterium
TCAGACTCTAAGATACTGTACAGCCAAAAAATGCAGGAGGGTCTAATCACCCTAACAGGTCTAGTTCCTAGGGGGCAAGTCAGTTCACCCTCCCGCTTTTCTAATCATATATCAATTAGGTATTTTCAACATACATGGGGGCTGCGGGGCAGGCGTTTTTCAAATAGTTAACAAAAGGTTAATTTAACAATTTATCAATCTTTTCATGCTACCATGCCCAGGGCGGGGAGTGAGGGGCAGACAGCAATTTAAAATTAACAAAATCTTAACCTTTGGGTTTGTTTTGATGACTCAATATAAAACAAATCGGTTTAATTAATCCCGATTATACCGTTATATCTGAACATTCCAACAATAATGTCACCCAAATTTGATCAGATTTTCGATGGAAAAATATCTGAAAAATTCAGGCACTAATACTGTACAGCTCCTGAAAATACGGGTTATGAGTCGCTTAGTTTTTCCACAGAAACTGTGGAAAAGATTGTGGATAAGCTGTGGATAAGTCCCTAAAACCACTGGTATACAGCGGCTCTAACCGTGTGCTTAAAAAATAGGCAGATTTGCGAAAATTTTAAATATCATTGATAAAAAATCTTGAAGTCTGGATTTTCTTAGGATAATTTCTTTAGAAAGCGTGAATTCCAATATCGGCATTCATGGAAGGTTGGAAATGAAAAAAGCAATATTTTTGTGGAGTTTTGTCGTATCCGTTAACGTTTTGGGGATGACAAATGTCTGCGTGGATAAGAACGGCTCCGGTAGTTCCGTTAACCTCAAACCCATAGAAAAAAACAACTTGGAACCAAAGCCGGTTTCGCAAAATTTGCAGCAGGATGTAAATCGGGAATCGTTGCATTCGAGACAGAGGTCATCCGAGCCGAAAGATCAAAATCAGAAAAAGAAGCAAAAAACGTCGAAAAAATTGCAGGCATCGAATTTTCTGACACCAAAAGAATTGGGTCCGCAAACGGAAGAAAAAATCGAAAAATTCGTTAATAAACTAAGGAAGAAAAAAGGGAAAACTCATAACCTGTTCGACCCGGATTTCGTTAAAAAAGTTTTGATCGAATATAGTACCCAACCGAATGTTTCGATAAAGCAAATTGCGGAAAACAATGGAATTCATCCGACTACATTATTCAACTGGAAAACTAATGCAGGGCTGTCCTTCAGAAAAAAAATACCTAACATATGCACTTCTCAAGCAGAAATAGATCTCGAAACGAGAGAAAAGATTCGCGATTTTTCTGAAAACGGAAAACACAGATTATATAGCGCCGAACAAATTGAAGAAGCTCTGATTGATTGGGTTACCAAAGGCAGCAATGAATCAAACGAAATTTCGTACAGTTCACTTGTTTGTTGGAGCCAAGAATTGGGAATAGCATCAATACGCAAAGATATTCTCAAAAAATCCAGAGAAGCCAGCCGAAATCTTATAAACAGTCTTTATAAAAATATTGATGAGAAAGCGAATTGTAATACTCATCGTAGAAAACAAAAATTTACGCAACAGATGTGGGATGATTTACGAAAAAAAGAACAAATCGAAATTTCGCAAAGCAAAAAAGAAGATATCTTGAATACCTACAGAAAAGGATTATTTACGAAAAAAGGGCTGGCGGAAAAGTTCAAAATAAAAGAGAGTGATCTAAACTTTATTATCCACGAGGCTCGTAAAAACGAAAAAGATCTTTCCCGCATAAAAGTTACTCTGTCAAAATACTTAGAAGAAAGCCAGGTTTCTGAAACAACTAAAAAAAATATAACAGAAGATTACAAAAAGGGTTTGTTGAGCTTGGACGGAATCAGCGTTAAGTACAACATACATCGAGAAGACGTAAAAAACATTATTTTCAAAAAAAATATGAGCAAAGACAAAAGAGGAAGGGAAGGCAATCAAGTAAATGATAGCGATCTTATATTTGATCTGAAAAACAGGTCATTTGGAGAGATAAAGGAAAAATACGGGTACAAATTCACTTATGTCGACGATTTGAAGAGGCATATAACTCATTGGGAACATCTGACAGACGATCAAAGACGGTTGTTTAAAACAACGATGGATACTAAAATTCCACCGACGAAAGATGTCTTGTCCTCAATAAAGTCCTCTCCGTTTGAGGACATTAATGAAAAATTCAAAAAGTTGTTATTTGTTTTGATTTCGACACGTAAAGAGGTCACAAAAAAGTACAACCTTTCTCAAAGAAGCGTGTACGAACTTCGACGTGACGTAAACTTATGGAAGGCGTTGGCCAGGGAAATGTGAAAAGGGATTGAAAATGGAAACCGCTATACTTTTGTCAGGTATAATATCTGTGTCAGTGCTTGGAACGGTATCCGAAAAAAACAATCCACAACCGAAGACTGTTATTCGATTAGAAAAACCACATCAATCCGAAGAACAAAAGGAATTTTGGAAAACACTGACAAAAAAAAGTTTCAACGCCAGAAAACTGCAAAAATTTCTGAATTGCGGCGTGGATGTTAATTCGCGAAATACCAACGGAGATACTCCATTTTTGTATGCGGTGAGAACTCACAAAAATCGGCTGTTGGAATTCCTGCTGAAAATTCCCGAAGTTAATGTTAATGCTGTGGATTTCGGTGGAAATACCTCAGTGATTATTGCCGCGAAATACAAAAATATCGATTTGATCAAACGATTGATAAATAACATTCAATACGGACAGTCCGATATTTTGAATTTTTTGTGTGCGGGAAAAAATCATCGTAAATTGAGCAATGAACAGATACAAAAATACATCGACGAAAGGGTGAGAATTTTTATCAATACGCCGAATAATTACGGAAATACAGCTCTTATGACGGCAGTATCTTGTGGCAATTATACATTGATAAGATATTTGGTGGAGCACGGTGCGAATGTCAATCAACCCAATATATTCGGATTTACTCCGCTCATTAGCGCAATAGAAAAAGCAAACAAAAAGCTGGTAAAATGCCTGGTGGAATATAACGCAGACGATGTTTTTTTAAATAATGGGGGGGAAATTCTTCTGATGCTGGCAAAGGAAAAAGGTCTGAAAAAAATTACAAAAATTTTGGAAAAAGTGAAGGCTGCTTCCTCTGTCAATTAGTTCTGCGAGAATGTGTTATTACAATCTTTAGATTTCAGAAATCAGTAAATTTTTGATTGAGAGGAATGTTTATAAGTATGTGGGCGAGTAAGCCATACAATCTCGCACTCTTTCACTTGATATTTTGCGCCGCGCTTATTTCTTTTTGTACGAATTCTTCTACGGCTTCTTTGTAGTAAGCACTATACACAAAGGCTCCGTGAGAGCTTGAGCGATAACCGGCAGCACAACCTGAAAGGCCATCAATATTGTGTGGGTACGGAATATTTTTAAATTTTCGAAAAATTGCATTGGTATACGCAAGCGGAGCTTCTTCACAAGATTTTTCAATAAAATTATCGGCAGTTATGGGAGTGTTACCCACGGTTATGTCTCCGGTCGAAGCTGATATTTTCACTACAAACGAGGGGTTTTTAAATTCCAGCATGCCCTTTTTTTTGTATCTTGTGATTATGTCCTGTATGGAATTATTTTCTTCAGTCACTATGTATAAACCGGTGATGTCCACATAGATCCGACGAGAAATATTATCCAAAAAACTACCGAGGGATTTCAAAACCTCGTAGGTCGCAAAAGAATTATTTTGGGTTACAATGTGACGCTCATTTGTGCCTTGAATAACATTTACACCGTTCAAAAGTATATTACACGTGTTATTTCTGTTTCTGAATAAAGAGACTTTTGGGTTAACCAGATGTTGGGATGAAACGTCATGAGAATAATGTATTTCTCGTATATCGCTCCAAATTCTCGGATTTCCTTTTGGATATACCAACACAGTCGTAGGCGTCGAAAATCCTATCATGTGATTTTTTACCAATTCGTAATGGTACTGAGAATATATTTCGTATCGGTCTTTGGGTTCAATAGGAAAATTTTCTCCGATATATGTGAAGGTGTCCCTGCTGACGCATATTTTTTTATTCGGCTCGTCATCATCGATTTCTATAACTTCGATGGTTTTTCTTTTGCGAGAATTGACATTTGGTTTCGAATTGGATGAACTTGGAATGGGATCACCAGATTTTTCAACCATAAGCGCCGAACTTTCCACCTTGGGTCTATGATACAATTTTCCAGATGGTTCGTTCGACATTCCAAAAATATTTGTCGAGGAATACAACAAAATTGTGAAAAACACCTCTCGTCTCATTTTTTCTCCTTTCTCTAAACACCTCCACACACGCCTACACCATGTAAACGAGCCTACCTATCCGAAGAATATCTAATCATAAGTCCGATTTTTTTGTCAATAACAAGTTGATTTTTAACAAAAATTCCAAATCAAAATCGCAAGTGGCGGAAGTTATGTACCGTAGCATATCATTTGAATATCTCGGAATTTTTATAAATCTGAGCAGGAATCAATATTCAACCGTATTTGCAAAAAGCTGGAGTTTACGGAGTTTGACGAATTTTTTCTAAGCTCTAAGCCATTGTCGCTTCGGCTGTTACGATACGGAAATCCTGAAATCATTATAGTGTTGAATTTTCCCTCTTGCCGTGGAGTAATTTCTGCAAATTTTTCTTCACAATTTGGACACGCATCGAAAAAAGAAATCATGTAAAGGGGAATTTTCATAGCATTATTCTGTTTCCGAAAATATCGGACCATATATTCAGTGTGAGTATATCGATTAAACTGAGATTCCAAACATAGAATTTCTGCGCATTCTAAATATTTGGAAATCGTCATATTTAATTCCTTTAATATTCTGACTTGATTCAAAAATAACTCGCCATTTTCATTATTAAATAATTTTATATACTTACCAAATTTCTCCAAGAATTCGTTTATTTTGGTTCTTATTATATCTTTTGATATCTCGAATGATTCCCGAATTTCTCCCTCCAAAGAATTGCAAACCGGAGTATCTATTCCTAAAATACGTATTGATTTTACATACCTGGATTCTAATTCTATCAACTCGAATTTACGTTTGTTTTTGGCGTACTTTTTTTTATATTCTTGTAGTATTTTTGATATTTCCTGATCGTTTTTCGCTCCTTTAGTTTTGTTAAAAAATGATCCGATAGATAGCCTTATCTCATCATCAAGGTCAGGTTGAATAGTGGTTAATATTTTCCATAATTTCGGAAAAATATTAACGATATTTTGTATGGCTTCCATCTCTATAACTTTGAAATCTATGAGATCACATAACTGTATTGTAGGATACGCATGTATGCAACGATCACTCGTAGAATATGAAAAATCATCAAAACAATGAGAAATATTCATAGCTCCGTTTAAAAACAATTTTCCATCCCAAAGAAGAATGTTAGTGCTGCGATATTTTCCCTCGATATTCTTAACTTCGTTTCTTCTTTTTTTGAAAACGCAAAATATATTTGTTAATAAAGACTTAGCTTCCTCTTCTGAAGAGATGTCGATTTTTAATATATCACTAACTACCTTTACGAAATTTGGACAATTATGTATAGAATTCGTCACTATCCCATATTTTTTCGCGGTTTGAGGTTTGTTGCTCGTTTCCATTTTTCTTTTTTTTGCAAGATGATTTTGCTCTGGTTCATTGTAAGATTCCGGTGAATTTCGGACCATTCCGTCAGAATCTACCCAACAAACGCAATCTTCCAATAGAAACATTGAAAAACATATCAGCAAAAATTTACGCATATCCCGCTTCTTCTAACAAAAATCTTTTACAAATAACACGAAACTACGAAATCAACAGATCACTCCATCTATATTCGATCTTATTCAAAATTAATTAATTTATCGTTAATTTTTCGAAAAAGCTGGATTGCGGAAAAACGCCTATCGGCAGAGCAAGTGAAATAGATTGCTGTTTAGTTTTTACAGAATTTGAATGAAAGGAAGCCGTCCTACTCAGATATTACGGAATTGCGCCTGTAATCAGTAATGTCGCTATTTAAACGTCGATACAGATCAGTAACAGTTATTTTTTTACTTTTCAAAGCATTCAATTCGCTTGTAGTTACTCCTACCAACTCAATGAACTTAACATTTCCATGAGGCGTTGAAATCTCATTTATTAAGCGTTCAGGAACACAGATTAACCCTGTAATACCGGATTTTCCCTTACAATCGATACCTCTATTTTGTTTCGGAAATATATAATGAAACGCACTAACGGGTTCCATATATCCTTCAAAAATCCATTTGGCAACAGTTTGTAGCGTTTGGCATAGCCGGCGGAGATTGCTTGGGTGAATGGAACTGGCATAAAGTAGATAATCGTTATACAATTCGTTGTCGAGTGGCGTAGATATAATGAATATTAAGGACAAAATTTTCGATTTTATGGAAGATTTTTCGGTCAGTTTTTATCTTGCGGAATTCGAAAAGGTTCAGAAAAGTAAATTTTCTTGGAATTGGAGCGCATTTTTGTTCGGACCCGTCTGGTTGGCCTACCGAAAAATGCCGGGGTACTGCGTTGTTTCCGTCATACTTCTGTGTCTCATCGTTTTTGGAATTTATGATCCGTTCATTTTGGAAATTCAGTGCAAAAATTTCCTCACTTCCCCGATACTTTATGTATTTTTCGCTGTCATACTGGTTTATATGACAATGCATGGAATATTCGGAAATAGTTTATATTTCAGGTGGTTAAGAAAGAAACGGCATATTCTCGGAAGTCAGCCCATCGCGCCGATTTTTGCTTCAATATGTTTGTTATTTTACGTGGATGCTTTTGGAGGAGCGCTGTGGCTCAGGCATTATCGCATGACTCACAATCATTGCTCGGGAATTTTGACGGAAATAAATGCGTTGCTTGGTGGATTTGCAAGCTGGATATTTGTGATAACTGTTTTTGCAGTCCTGCGCGGAATGTATGAGGCTATGGCGAGTCGCAAAGGAAAGTTTGTAACTTTAAGTCGAGAAAATGCCGCGAAAATTATCGCGATAAAGCCCTCGATTGTTCGGTGGTTCGCTCCGGCAATTTTTTTTGCTTTTTCCGCTTATCACATATGCTGTAACTACATCGGGTATTTTCAAATTTTTCTGAAAAAAATTTCGTAATCAAATATTCATAAACAAATTTAGGAGATTCACCCGTTCATCGTGAAAATTACGACCGAAAACCGTGAGAATTTATGATTTTATCCAATTCCCTTTCCAGATACTGCGATTCTGCTTTATTTTTGTTGAAAAGTTTGGCTTTTTTGTACTGCACGCATTTTCCCGAAATATTGTTCGTTTCGCAAAATTTCCCGATCGAGCGGACGTTCTTCATCTTATCGTCCACAAAAATTATCTTGCTGAACTTCCGAGGAATGCGCTCCAAAAATTTTTGCAGCACTGTTCCCTTATCAAGATTGCATGCGAAAATTATGCCGTTTTCGAAGATGGGATACCTTATCATGTTGTATTTCGGCAGATTCGCGGGAAGTTCGTAAAAAGTCATTTTTCCGATTCCATTCCACGATTTTTTGAAATCAAAATCGAACGGCGCCAGCTCGTTTTTTCTCAGATTTTCGACGTGTTTTATATCGTGAAATTCGCCGGTCCAGTGCGATGTCAACACCAAAACGGAGACTCCTTGCGCCTGCATATTTTTTATGGTGTTCGGCAACTCATCGTTCACCAGCCTGAATTTATACCGCCTTCTGAGATCGAGGAGAATGTCGTCCGCCTTGGAAAATCCCACCCTTTTGTCTAGATATTGTATCGCTTTTTTGTAATTGGATTTATTGGCCGGAGAAAACAGAGTGTCCGTTGGAGTTATCAAAACCTCGTCGCAATCAAATATTACCAAGGTGTTCTTATCGGCCTTCTCCAAGATTTGTTGCAGAACCTTGTCGTTATCGGTAACAAAAGTCTCTACCGGCCAGTTGCGAGAGCATCCGACGATCAACAGCAACGCCACCAAACACAAAAATTTACGCATGTTTTCCTCCTTGCACGCAGTATCTTAAGTCGACAAAACGAATCAATCAATGGCAAGGAAAGGAGTTGTTTTCTGCTGCGCGAAAAATGTTACAATGATCTGCGTTTTGCGGGGAAATTATGTATCAGAAGTTCAAAACCAACATCATCGACAACTACGGAGAGAAAGGGGACAAATGGCTGGAACGTCTCGACGATACGGTTCAAAATTTGGCAGAAAAATGGAGTTTGACGAGTCTCGAAGCCTTTCCGAATCTCACTTTCAATTACGTCGCTTCGGCCTTGCGCGGAGCCGAGAAGGTTGTGTTGAAAGTCGGCATCGAACACGATCTTTTGCGGAGAGAAGCGGCCGTTCTGACTTTTTTCAAAAATCATGGTGCGGTCGATTTGATCGATTTCTGCGACGGCGCGTTGCTGTTGAAAAAATGCAGCCCGGGAAATTCGTTGATGGATTTTTTTCCGCGCGATGAGCAAAAATCCGTCGAAATTGCGGCTGATGTTATCAAAAATCTTCGTTCAGCTTCGAAAAAACAGGAAATTTTCAGCGATTTCGTTTCTCTTGATGCCATTTTGAAAGACTTAGATCAGCCCTCAAATATCAACGAAAATTACCTGAACAAAGCCAAAAAATTTGCTGAATTTTTGCAAAAAACCTCTTGCGAAAAAGTGGCAATGCACGGCGATTTGCACCACGATAATATCATATACGACGGGACGGAAAATCGTTGGAAAGTGATCGATCCGTTTGGCGTCGTCGGGGATTCGGTTTATGAATTCGCCTCGTTCATGATAAATCCGATAGATAAAATTTGGAAAAGATCCGATGCCGTTTCGCTGGTAGATGAGCGTGTTTGTATGTTTTCGCAGATCGCGAATATTGACCCTCTGCGTCTGAAACAGTGGAGTTTTGTAAAAGCTGTTTTGTGCTTAATCTGGACTGCAAAAACGGAAAATCAAGACAGGCTGGAGCTGGTGAGATTGTTCGATAAAGTCGTTTGATTTTGCGTTCGGACTCTACTGATAGATAAGTTCAGCCAAATTAATGAAATTCTAACCTTTTGACCCTATAATCCCGAGGGCGGGGGCTGCGGGGTAGGTGTTTTTCAAATAGTTAACAAAAGGTTAATTTTTAGCTTTATTTCATGGGAGCACTCCACAATCGCACAGTGCCGACGACTTCCTGCGAGCCTCTATCAGCGCGAAGGTTGTAGCCGAAAGCTGAGCCGCTGAAAATCAAGGGAATTTTAACCTTTTGACACTATAATCCCGAGGGTGAGGGCTGCGGGGCAGGTGTTTTTCAAATAGTTAACAAAAGGTTAATTTAACAATTTATCAATTTTTTCGTGCTACCATGCCCAGGGTGGGGTGAGGGGTGGACAGTAATTTAAAATTAACAAAATCTTAATCTTTGAGTTTGTTCTGATAACTTTATACAAAACAAATCGGTTTAATTAATTTCATGCGCACAGTATATTTCCGGGCGCAGATTTTTTTCGGTGGAAGAATATTAATACCAAACTTATAAAATTTTATTTGTATTCTCCTTAAATAACGATTACACTTAAACTCGTTTGGAGAGAGAAAATTTATGAAAAATTTAGTATTGATTTTTGGATTAATAGTTGTGACACTTTCGGATACGGATGCAATGCGTACGGTAGTCAGAGAGTTCGATAATCGTGTTCCATTTCTTTTAGTGCGAGTTCCGAGCGATCCTCCCATTGAAATACTTAACCTTCCATCTGAACAAAAAGTTATTCTTGACGGCGAGTTGATAGCCCGAAGCATAAATCTACAGAACGACAGCTATAACAATGTACCGATGCGTGCACCTCTCGTTCTTCAGTACGACATGGACGATTCTACGTTTTTGGATAATGTATACGCGGCTTTTGGTAGAGCGTGTCAATATGAGATAGGGTCAATTAATAAAAATACCCTTTCCCGAAATTTTGGTATTTAGATCGCTGAAGTCAAATCTTGACTAATGGAAATTGAGTTTGTATAAATTCTCCTGATTTTAAAAGTATTCAGGGAGAGAGTTTTGTGGCGTATTGAAAGAGTTTTTATGCAATATTTTATGATAATTCTTTCATGGGGATTTACTTTGTTCTCCGAAGCAACCGCGATGCATTTATCGGATCAATCATTTTCTAGACAGTCTCATAGAATCAGCATACTCTCGACGCGCAGACTATTGTCCGAGCGATTTTCTGGTAGAAAAATTCGTGACGCAATCCGATCATTGTTTAGTCGTCCATCCAATGAGAATACGCAAGCATCAACTCGGCCTATCTCATCTCGCCTCAGCAGAATTTTCTTAGGAACCCAATCATTATCCAACAAATCTCCCGACGATAGACTACCTTTTCTTCTTATAAAAGTTTACTGCGATCCACCCGTGGAAATATGGAAACTTCCGACCGAAGAGCGCCTGATTCTCAACGGGTGCGTAATATCTCAATCGCTATATATACCCGGTGGTCTCGTGTGCGGTGATACAACAGTGAAGGTTCCTCTTTTTCTCAGAAGTGACATGGATAACAAACTGTTTGTGAATCAAATTTTTAGGGCTTTTGATTTTAGAACATGTAAATATATAACGGGAACCGTTCGCAGGCGCCGACTTGAAGAAAGTTTCATCGAATTTCGTTAGGCTGTGGAGCTTATATTACTTTAACCTGAAAAATTTCAAAATCTTTACAAAATAGTAACTTTCTTTTTGTAGGATTACTGTGACTATTGTACGTAGGTGTGTAATGTTTAGAAAGATTTTGAACTTAGTTAAAGTAACCGGGATAATGTGGATATGTATATTACTGCCGGTACTCATTGGGTTTACAACCATCAAATCCGCTTCAGAATCTGATGTGAGAAAATACATGGATTCGTATTTGGATAGCGAAGCGACCAATCTGTCCAAATATATCAGTCTGCAGTTGAAGAACAGCGGGAAGGAAATCCTGGAGATTTCCGACATCTTGATATTGACTCACCAAGAAGAGGATTCCGAGGTTAAAAAGATTTTTGCAGAAATGAAGAAAAACAACAGTAATATCGTTTCTATCTGCACTTATGATGAAAAGGGATCCGTTACACATAAATCCGACAACGAAAGTACAGCCGATGTTTTGGATACAAACAATTATTCTATTGCTGAATTGAAGGACAAAGATATTACTTTTTCATTCAGGCAGGCGGACGATGGATCTGTCTTGATTGATTTCATCATGAAAAGAGAAAGTGCAGATAATGTCAAACCTTTCTATTTATCGGTTTCAATGAAGTGGTCACAATATGAGACCTTCCTCGACAGACTGCAAGACGGCGTATTCGCGAGAAAATTCTACATTATTTCACCAGACTGCAAGAGACATATTTCTCTTAACTCATTACCTCGAGGAGCAGAAAGCGACAGAAACTTACTAGCTCTCGGATGGCATATGTCAGAAAAAATCAAACAGATAGCAATCGGAAGTTCTGATGTAACCTTGGAAGGACTGAAGTACAGGGTATTCAAGAGTGAAATAAAGTCTCCTGAAAGAATGGACGGAAGTCAGCTGTTTATTATTGCCGTAACCGATGACGAGTCTTTCGACGAGTTGGTTAGAGGAATGTTCAAAAATACTCCAACCACAATAATAATTTTACTTTTCATTTGGTTGTTTATTTGTATGGTCGTATCTAAATTTTATAACAATGCAAAAGAACAACTTCACATATCGAATGCGATCTCTGATTCCACGCCTTCGGCAATTATTGTGTTTGATTCCGAAACCGGAGAGATCCGAAGAATTAATCCTTCGGGACTTACTCTCACCAGATTGATTCCGGAAAAAGTTCCGACGGTCAACGCATGGGATTTGTTCGTATCCGAAAAGGACAGCAATTACATCAAGAGCGCTATTAAAAACAATATAAAAATCCTTAACTACGAAGTTTTAGTGCAAAGCTATTCGGGAAACACTTTCTGGTCCATATGTTCAGCCAATCCGTTGGAAACAACTATAGGAGTAGAGCGCAGAATATACGTCGTACTCTCGATTTTGGACATAAACAAAAGAAAGGAAATCGAAAAAAAGCTTGCAAATAATGCAGAATTACTCGAGAAACAGGTTGCAGAAAGGACTGCGGATCTGGAAATCAAGGCGAAAGAACTCGAGGAATCCAACAAAAAACTGGATCGAGCGAAACAAGAAGCCGATGTGGCGAATGCTGCTAAAACTAAATTCCTAAACAGTATGAGCGTGGAGTTAAAAACGCCTGTTAACGCAATTATCGGATACAGTGAAATTTTGCAAGAGGAAGCTCTGGACAGAAAAGATAATGTCTCGGCGGATGACCTCGCAAAAATCATTGGTTCTTCGAAGCATTTGCTTTCGCTTATCAACGAGATTTTGGATTTGTCCTCCATCGAATCCGGAAAAACTCAGCTGTTCTTCGAGTCGGTGAATATTGAAACCTTGATAAAAGAGATCGAAGGTGTGTCAATGCCGCTAATCACTAAGAATGAAAACTCGTTCTTTAGTGAATATCCGAAAGATATTGGAGAAATGTTTGTTGACCAGACTAAATTGCGTCAATGCGTTTTGAATATAGTCGACAACGCCGCAAGATTCACGGAATTCGGAAAAATTACCTTGCGAGTATCTACGGTTATCAGAGGAGATGAGGAATTCATCGATTTCTCGGTCACTGATACCGGATGTGGAATTGCTCAAGACAGGATCGGTACGATATTCGAAAGTTTCGGTGATACGGATAACAAAAACTCCGGAACAGGTTTGGGACTCTCCATTACCAAAAAATATGTCGAAAGCATGGGCGGAACTATTTCTGCTGAAAGTGAACTCGGAATTGGTTCCAAATTTACAATCAGATTACCTAGAATCTGCAAAGTGGAATCAAATGAATCCGTAGAAGTAAAAAATAGCAGAAATGAGGAAAACGAAAATTTATTCGACGATCAGGTAGAAGAAATAACTTCTGCTCAGAATGAAGAGACACCCCAACAGGAAGAATACTCCAGCCTCACGGTTGAAGAGTAAACCTTCTCTAAAAACACCCCCTCGCCCGGCGCAATGTCGGGCTTTTTTGTTTCGTGCAACGACATCTCTTGCTGCTCATATGCTACTTTTGAAAAAGAACATCAGCAACTTCAGCGCACAATACTGCCGAGCAATCCACTGTCGAACATTGTACAAACTGTTTCATATCCTCCTATAAATTTGCCTCCGGCGTAAAGATAAGGCGCAGAAATCGGTTCGTGCATCGCTCGCATAAACAGATACAATTGAGGCTTTATAAGCAAATCTACTGTTGAAAATTCCAAATTGCACTGCTTCAACATATAACACAACCCAGAAGATAACCCACATATTGGAAATTTTCTATTCCCCTTCATGAACAAAACAATGTGACTTTGAGCAACCAGTTGGTCCAATTCTGATTGAATCAATTCATAATCGTCCGGACCGGCAAAAGAACTACAACCAATAATACACATAAAAATTCCCACACAAACACACAATCCACGGGTGTTTATTATTATCTAAATTATCTTATGATTCAACAGTGTATTAGACAAAAGACCAAACAAAATTACCCAAAGCAAGGATAACCTATAGTTGTATTACAGCCTTACTAGTGAAAAATTTCATGTGCTGTTCCAGGTTATGAATCCGAAGATAATCCACCCCGGAATTTTGCATAATGTCAGAGATTGCAAGAGTCTCGATGTCTCTACCTATTGCCTCATGGTTTGAAATTAGTGAAAAAAACGACTTGCGAGAATGTCCTACCAAAATTTCGCATCCCAGTGATTTCATTTTCTCAATATTTTTCAAAATTGCGAGATTTTCGAATTTTGTCTTGCCGAAACCAATGCCGGGGTCGACAATGACGTGTTGCAGGCCGCATTTTTTCAGATGATCGACCTGGTTTTTCAGATAATTGAAATCCATTCCGTCCAACATTGTAACGATTTTTATGTCATGGTCTGCAAGCCTCTTTAGGGTTGTATCAGAAAGATTGAATTTTATGTCGTTGACGATCTTGATGTTGGAATGATCGAGGCAAAAATTCACCACCTCATCGAAATATGTATCAACTGCAAGAGGAATTTCGCTCGAAATATTCGCCAAGACCGGGTCAAGCCTACGGATTTCTTCCTGCGCGGAAACCTCAACATATCCAGGACGAGTCGACTGCGCCCCAAGCTCTACGTAAGCCGCGCCGTTGCGGTAAGCGCTTTCGATTTCCTCCAGAGCGTCCGCAGGATTGAAAAACTTCCCGCCGTCCGAGAAAGAATCAGGCGTAATATTCGTAATCTTGATAATTTTCGGATCCAGCACGAAATAATTCATCGCGCGATAGTCATTTACCGTCGGGTCGTTCATCGAATATCCGAGTATCTCCAGCAGATATTTCCAGAAATCGCGGTTTTCGATTTGAGTATGAGGAATCATCAGCTCATCCGTAACCAAATGTTGATCGTGATACATAACAATATCGATGTCAATGATCCGCGGAGACCAACGACTCGCCCGCATGTCGCGCCCCAGTTTTTCCTCCGTGCGCTTTATGAATCTCAGCAGCTCGTGCGGGGATAAATCCGTATCGCCCGCCAACATCATGTTCAGGTAGGGAATATCCCAGCTTTCGGGAGAGCCTGGCAACAGCAATGCCTCCGTCTCAATGACGTGCGAAATCTTTTCCATGCGAAACACCTGTTTCAGTTCCTCGATCGCACGACGCAAATGCTCAAAACGATTCCCGAGATTAGATCCCAAAGCTAAATAAATCATGATTCCCCTTATCTTCGATGGTGCATTCGAGAAGATTCGAACTTCCGGCCTTCTCCTCCGGAGGGAGACGCTCTATCCAGCTGAGCTACGAATGCATGCTGCGATAGTACCAACATTCCGCGGCGAAATCAAACTATTCTCCGATAATTGAGGGGAATTTTTCTGAATAATTGCCAGAAATTTTATTTAAAGTCCAGTATTTTATATCGATTGCAAACAGAAAATTTTTACAATAACTTGACAAAAATTTCTTTTTACGATAGCGTAACTGTAGGTTTAATATGGTAGGGTTTAATATGAAATATGCGGTAGTATCAATGACGGTTCTGGGCTGTGTTTTCTTTGAATCTGAGTGCGGCGGCGGATTTTTGGGTCGTATAAGCGAAGAAGCTAAAAGGGCTGAAAAAAATATAATGAGACCTGTGGCAGAAAATTTGAAAAAAGCCACCCGCAACGTTGCGCAGGTGTCAGAAAGGGAAATTCAGAACTTTATCGAAGGAACGATTCAGCCGGCAACAGAAAACGTGGTAAAAGCGTATGATAATCATGTATGGCCGAAGTTAAAAAGGGCAGAACAAAATATTTCAGAAAACAATGATAGGCTCAAATCTTGGTTTCACGGAGAGGCTCAACCGAAAGTAAAAGAATGGTATTATGGAGCATTTCTGAAAGAGATAGAGAGAATTGAACGATCTATTCGTGATCTCGGAGATAGAGTCTTACGAGGTGAAACTGAAGGGGTAGATAAAACCATCCAGGAAATTCGCGGAAATATCAATGAATTGAGGAATGACGAGAGTCGAGGTAGTACTCAAAACAGACTGAATGTCCACACAGAGAAGGGGCCGGGCAAAGCAGAAGTCGAAGAAGAGCTTTCCGCCGCTAAAAAGGAGCTCGAAATGGCGCGAAACAGGCTGAGCAGAGCAAAATTGAACAAAGAGTATAAATTGGCTGAGGCAGAAAAAGCCGATATAGAGTTATCTAAAATTGACAAATATAAGTTGGAAATAGATATTCTTGATGAAGAATATAACGTGCAAGTAAAAGAATTGGAAGTTTCACGTTTAGAGTCTGAGTTGAAGAATATAGCCGAACAGCCGTCAGCCGAGGAAAATAGAGCAGGTACAGCAGATGATAATGTGATTAGATCTGTATCTGATCTGAACAATGGCTGTGTCCAGCAGTAGAAAAAAAGGAACCGAAAGACTTAGGTTTGAGACTTATGAATATTAGGTTTTTTTTCGTATTGATGCTGATCGCAAGATCAGGTGGGGTCGTGTTGGCGGAAGATTCCGCAACGGAGTCCGTGGAAATGAGGGCGGATGTTCCGTCGTCTGTGGGGATAACTATCTTGAAAGGACAAAACGGCCTCGATCTTTTTGATGAGCAGGGGGTGACAAAGCATAATGCCGAGGACCGAACTATAAAGTTCAGACTGAATGGTAATTTTTTCAAAGCGCAACTATCCTTTTCGGGCACTGATGGACTGAGTTGGCAGAGTGGTGACGGCAATTCAAGAGGTTGGTCGATTTCTCACGCAAGTGGGGCGTATAAACTCGGAATACTCCTGAGTTTGTCAGGCGTTGGACAAGAATCTGATCCAAAAGAAATCGGTAACGGAGAGGAAATCCATATCGATCATACAGACAGAGATAAGGAAATGGCTATTGTCGTAGTACCGAAATCCGATGTCAACACAAGTCCGTTAGTTGCGGGACGATATCGAGGCAAGCTGAACATCACATTGAAAGCTGCGGATTAAAAATGCGTTGATGGTAGGTCGTGGTATGAAAAAAATTGCGTTCTTGTCTGGCATGGTGTTTAGCGCAAGTGTTTTCGGAATGACTTGTTCTCTGGATAAAAATCCGGGAAAATCATCAGGTGTTTTGCGACCTATTTCTGAGAAATATGTAGAGTATTTGGAGCAGAATATTATTCAATTACAGGAAGAAAATAGCTCCCTGAAAGATGAAAACAGATCTTTAACGGATCAGGTGGAAAAACTGGAGAAAGAACACGATATTACCGAAAACCACATAGGGAGAATGAAAGAAAAATTCGACAATTTAGAAGGAGAGAATAAGAAGTTAACGAAGACTGTGTCGGAACAAAATCAAGAGATAAAAAATTTGCAAGAGGTGATCGAAGAATTAAAGCAATACATTGAAAAGTCCGATAATAAATACCAACAACTACTCGCTGTCACGGGAGAGCTCACCCAAGAGAATAAACAATTATCCGAAGAAAATCAGCAACTGAGTCGGCACGTGTCTCTTGATGATTCAGAAAATTCGATCTCTGAGATCAACGGAGCCCCTTTATCTGAGGAAATTTCAGGCAAAAACTTTCTCGAACAAAATTCAACTGAAGCTGCGAAAGATGAAAATGATTGGGGGATATTTTTCAAAGAGACGAATGACAGTGAAGACTGTCTGCACTTAAAGGGAGATTCTTCTTTTTTGATTAAATCCGATTTTGTCGGTGATGCTTTTTCTCTGTCTCGCAAGAATGACTATGTTAAATTTGGTTTTGAATTTTGGTACAACCTCGTCGAGTTTCGGTTGGTTGACGATGCTCGCGGGGAATTTTCTTTATCAAAATCAGATTTTTCGAATAGGCGGAGTAAGTGGGATTGCTTGCCGGGCTGTCTTTTGTGGATTTCCTCGCCTTCTGACTATCTTATTTTAACAAAAAAGTTCATATATAAGGGAGAAGCGAAAAATTCAGATACTTACGGCAAGGCACCTCACGGCGCAGGCGCAATGCTCAAAAACACAGGTGAAGTCTTGGTCGGAGAGTTCGAAGAAGGCGAATATAAAGGCGGCGGATCTCAATAAACAAAAAGCCAGAACCCGCCCGCATTGCACAGGCAAGTACAGATTCCCAGCAAAACCCAGGTGTCCTTATGATTGAATCTGATTTCGCAAACTGCAACCCTTTAAAACGGCAGTTTCATTCCCGGAGGAAGGATCCCGCTCATACCGGAAGAGATTTGTTCTTCGACCTTCTTTTTGGCGTCGTTGTATGCCGCGACGACCAGATCGCTGACCATGGTTGCATCCTCGGGAGTCATCAATTTCGGGTCGATGGTCAAGCTTTGGATTTCATATTTTCCGTTCATTTTGATCGAAACCATGCCGCCGCCGGAAGCTCCTTCGACAGACATTTCCTCCACCTTTTTCTGCGCATCCATCAGCTGCTTCTGCATTTTTTGCGCTTGCTTCATTAAATCTGAAAAGTTGTTCATTTTTTCCTCGTTATTTCAATTTTGCATTCGGAAACGACTTCATTGCCTCAGCCAGTAAAGACGTCGATTCGCTCATCTGAGAATTTATATCACGATCTTCCGACGCCACAAAAGAGTCGGTCTTCAATTTTTTCAAAAATTCATCCAGATCCGGAAGGTGTGATGCGTAAATAATTCGGATAATCAGCATTTCGAGCGCGATTTCCTGGCGGTCGCAGATTTTCAACTCATCCGCGCCCTTCACAAGCATTTGCCAAATTCTGGACAACGACGACAAACTCGTGTTTTGCGCAATTTTTCGCAGTTCATTCTCGGATTCCTCAGGCAAAGTTTTGTCAGTAATTTTCAAGTTCGTCTTCACGCAGGTCACAAAGTATACAAAATCCATCAGGCGAGTCAGAATGGCCTTAGCCGCGACCTCATTGGAAATTATTTCGCGATATTTCTCTACGGAATCCTTTAAATTTGAGGACATAATCAGACTGAACAGCTCGAGCAAATCGCTGTCGTCCGAAACGCAAAGTATCTCGCGAACCTGCTTCGCGGAAAGAGAATTGTTGTCGGCAACATTCAGAATCTGGTCCAAAATCGAAAGACTGTCACGAATGGATCCATCCGCAAACCTCGCAACGAGAGAAAGGGCATCAGCTCCGACCGAAATATTTTCCCGATTACATACGGTGGATAAATACTGCGAGATCAAAACGCTGTCGACATTTTTCAAATCGAATCTCAAAACTCGCGAAAGAATCGTTTCCGGAATTTTGAAAATCTCGGTTGTTGCCATCAGGAATTTCACGTGTTCAGGAGGTTCTTCCAGCGTCTTCAGCAACGCGTTAAACGCGCTCTTGGACAGCATGTGGACCTCATCAATTATGAAAATTTTGTATTTCCCCGTCGTTGGTTTGTAGCGACAGGATTCGATGATTTCTCTTACGTCGTCCACTCCCGTGTTACTGGCAGCGTCGATCTCTATGACATCGATTTGGCTGTCCTTGGAAAAATTCAGGCAGGATTCGCACTTTCCGCAGGGCTCATATTCATTTGGCTGTCGATTCTCGCATCTCAAAGTTTTCGCGAGAATTCTTGCAAGAGTGGTTTTTCCGACCCCACGAGTTCCTGTGAACAAAATGGAATGCCCGACGCGATCTTTCAGAATTGCTTTTGTTAAAATCTTGACGGCAACGTCTTGACCTACCACATCCGCAAACTTCTGAGGTCTGTATTTATTGGCTAAAGGAGTGTACATAACTTATCCATACTAAAAACGAACTTCACAAAACAAGATGCCGTCCGACGAAGAGCAGTCGACCCACACGGTGTTCACTACGGCTGCTTCCTTCCGGACCTGACCGGGTTTGCGATCCTCTATGTCCAACCACTCTATTTTTTGAATATATCAAAACATCAGACTTTATAATAGTAAAACGGTAGCAAAAAATAAAAAAAAATTGCCTACCAAAGATGATTATTTTGTGATAGAAAGTCACTGTAATTAACTTACGGAACTTCAAATGGCTGATAAAGATGAGATGTTAAGGGAAGTGGAGAAAACTCCTGCTATCCCGAAGGTACCTCGTACCATATGGATAGTCGGAATCGTTAGTTTTTTTTCGAATATCGCTTCGGTAGTAATTACGGCTTTTTCGCCACAATTTATCATTAACATTTTGGGAGGAACTCCTGCTGCAATGGGTTACATTCGTGGTTTGTCGGAGGCCCTATCTTATCTGGTAAAAATGGTTTCGGGAGTCATCAGTGATTGGCTCGGAAAGAGAAAAGTTCTTATGCTGTTCGGATATCTTTGCGCGGCATTCGCGAAGCCGATGTTCGCAGTTTGCAGTGGGTTGGGACTTTACACCGCCGCTCAGGTTTTGGAAAGAGTCACGAACGGATTGAGAGACACTCCGCGCGATGCGTTGATAGCCGATTGCTCTCCGAAGGAATTGAAGGGAGCGAGTTACGGAATTCGTCAAAGCTTCGCATTCTTGGGATCGATGGTAGGATCTGTTTTTGCATTTTGGGCTTTGTCTCATTTCGGAACTTCCGATTTTGTCTTGAGAATGGTCTACGTGGGCGCGGCTGTTCCTATTTTCATCGCGGTCGCATTGATATATTTCGGAATTAAAGAACCGAAAATCCAAAGTTTGAAGTCTCGTAAAGGATTTCCCATAAAACGCGCCGACGTTAAACAGTTGGGCTCACACTTCTGGTACTACATGTTCGTCGTTTTTATTTTCATGTGCTCGAGATATAGCGAATCATTTTTGGTTTACAGAGCTCAGGATTTAGGATTAGACGTAAAATATGCCCCGTTGGTTTTAGCGATAATGTATTTATTCAACTCGCCGACCTCTCGGATTGTCGGGAATTGGTCTGATAAACACGACAGAAAATTATTTTTGGCATTCGGATTCTGCATGATGTTGGCATCCTGTATTATTTTGGCGTTGGCAAGCAGCTACTGGATGGTTCTTGCCGGGGCGGCAGTCTACGGAATTCATTACGGCGCGACTCAGGGAACTTTCTACGCAATGGTTTCCGATTATTCTCCTCCTCAAATTAAAGGAACTTCTATCGGAATATTTAATCTAGTTTGCTGTTGCGGAATGTGTATCTCGAACGTGCTCACGGGTGAATTTTGGACGCGTTTCGGATCCGAATGGACCTTCATCGTAATTTCGGCCATCTCATTCATAGCGGCGATCGCAATGATGTTCGTCAAGAAGCCAAATAAAAAGATGAAAATACTTCCGGGTACGCAAGAGGAGGCGCCGAAAAAGGCGTAGAAATCATGAAAGAAGAAACGAGAAAAATTTGCGAGTCGATCGAAAAGTCTCTGTCCTTGCTTCGGAGGTTTCTTTGACCCGAGTAAGCTGAAATCTAAGCTTGAACAACTGAATGAACAGAGTGCGTCCAACGATCTGTGGGAAGATCAGGAGCGGGCAAAAACAATCTTGAGACAAAAGTCGGAGACGGAAGCCGAGTTGTTGCGGTTCGAACAAGCGGAGTCGAAATTTTCTGATCTGAAAGAGATGCTGGAGCTCGCGGAATCCGAAAACGAGGTGGAATTGATCGCGGAAACGGAACAGCAACTGCAGGATTTGGCATCCCACATGCAGGTTTATCAGTTGGAGTGTTTCTTTTCAGGCGAGGCAGACCAAAACAGCTGCTACCTCGAAGTCCACTCGGGCGCAGGCGGCACTGAGGCGCAAGACTGGGCACAAATGCTGCTGCGCATGTATTTCCGCTGGGCCGAATCTCACAAATACGGAATCGAAATCCTCGAGGAAAGCGAGGGTGAAGAGGCGGGAATCAAATCCGCAACGCTGAAAATTACGGGCGCGAAGGCTTACGGCTGGCTCAAAAGCGAATCGGGAATCCATCGGCTGGTGAGAATCTCTCCTTTCGATTCCAATGCACGACGCCACACGAGCTTTGCATCCGTCTGGGTCTACCCTGTCGTGGACGACGCAATCACAGTCGAAATCAATGAAAGCGACTTGCGAATCGATACCTACAGAGCCTCGGGCGCAGGCGGGCAGCACGTCAACAAAACCGACAGCGCCGTGCGAATTACCCACATTCCGACGGGCATCGTCGTGCAATGCCAAACGGACAGATCTCAGCACCGCAACCGCGCAATTGCCTATGACATGTTGAAGTCGCGACTCTACGAGCTGGAACTCCGTAAGCGCGAGGAGGACAAAAACCAGGACGTCAAAAACGAAATCGGCTGGGGCCATCAAATCCGTTCCTACGTCATGCAACCTTATCAGATGGTCAAAGATTTGCGCACGAATTTCGAAAAAGGAAACGTCTCGGCAATCCTCGACGGAGAAATCGACGACTTCCTGCGGGCCTCCATCAGCGCGAAGGTTGTATCTGAAAGCTGAGCCACTGAAAATCAAGCAAATTTTAACATTTTGACACTATAACTCCGAGGGTGAGAACTGCGGAGCAGGTGTTTTTCAAATAGTTAACAATTTGATAATTTAATACAAACCAAAACAACAAAAATGGTAACGATAACTCCTCCGATTCCTGCGGCTAAAGCGAGTCCCAAACTTTTTAGTTTAGCTTTGATTTTAAAGGATATTTGTTGTCTTTCTTTTTGGGTTCCTTTGATATATCGAGAGACTAATAAGATAATTTCCTTAGACAAAAAGAATAAGGAATTCATTTATTTTCTCCATAATTGTAATCAGTTCAACCAAATTAAAATACCAATTATTACGACGAAAACGATAAACCCGAGAATTCCCACAGGCACTGCGACAATCGCATTTATCTGCCGTTGTCCGGGATAGCGCCAGCTCATCATTTTTTGCATTTGGCGCTTGATGTTGGGGTCTTTTTTTATTCTTTCGCGGTCTTTTGTTGTAGGATCAGGATCTCCCAAGATAAATTTCGCTGCCGCCCTGATTTTTACTTTTGTTTCGTCTTTCATAGCCTTTACCTTAAAATATCATCATTTTATCAGTCAAAATCTAAGAAATTATTAATTTTAGCGCTTTTTGTCTTTTCTTGGTTTGTGTTTGTATGATTTTTTACAATTAGTCTTGAAAATAAGTTTGTCATATGATACAAGGTTTCCAGTTCAGGTAGTTTTTATAATTTTGTACTGAAGAGTTGAAGAGATTTTTGACCTTGTTGGGTCAGTGAATGGTGTTGGCAAAGGTTTGCCGGCATCGTGTGGAGGCTGACATGCTCGCGTGGCGCGGGTATGTCTATGTATTAAAATGAAAGGAGAATATACAATGAAAAAAGCCTTAGTTATCGCGAATATGTTATTCGCATCAGCGACTGTGTGGGGAATGGTGCCGAATGATGTTAACGATCGGCAAGCAGGTAATCGCGGTTCAGTGTTTGATATGAGCGATATCCATAGAGAGGTCGAAGAGATTGGAAATGCTGAAACAAAATTGAAAATAGAAGATTATGCGGAACCAGAAAAGACAGATAATATCCGATTAATGGACGCCTTGAAAGCCAACGAGCCTGAGAAAGTTAGGATTAAGAAAGTAAAGAAAATAATTAATCGTCACATTGATAAGTCTGCGGTTATCGATCTCGTATTGGCACACAAAAACAATCAAAAACAAAATAAAGAAATGCCGCATGAGCAATTTGCACAGCATCACAAGCGTATTTTTCAGAATTCTGATGTAGTCGAATTAGTTAATTTTTCCGATGAAAGAGGAGTTACTCCTGTATTCGTAGCTGCTTCCCAAAATAATTTAGAGATTGTTAGTTTTCTGGTAAAGCATGGTGCTAACGTCAATGCTGCAACAAAAGATTCACTCTTTGTACTGTCAAAGAAGGGAATTTCATACCCAACAGAACAGGGAACTATTTTATATAACTCAGAATCGATGGGTTCAGTGTATACGGCTCAAAAAGGAACCACTCCTTTGCACATAGCCACAGAGTTCGAAAATGAAGCTTTAGCGAAATATTTAGTAGATCATTGTGCGGATGTTAATGCAGAAACAGCAGATGGATACACTCCTCTGATGATGGCAGCTAGGCATAATAACAGAGATTTGTTTTGTTATTTGATTGAAAATGGGGCTAAAGTTAATAATAAGTCGGGAGCGCACATTCTACTTAAGGCGATTTTAGAAAAAGATATAAATTTTGTCAAATACTTAGTTGACCTCGGCGCAGACATCAATAAGGCATCTGAAGATGGATATCCTCCTCTGCTCACAGCTCTCGAAATAAGCAGTCATACCTTGACAGAGTTTTTTATCAGGCTCGGCGCAGAAGTTAAAGGTTTAAAAGATAAGAACGGAATGACTCCTCTGCTTTTGGCTTTAAGAAATGGTTGTAATGAAGAAGTGTTGAATTATCTGATAAAAAACGGTGACGATATCAATGCGACAGTAGATGGCTATACTCCATTACTTTTGGCATCTAAGCGCGAAGATGAAAATTTAATCAGGCTTTTGGTTGAAAAGGGCGCTAACGTCAATGTAGAAAAAGATAAAGGAGAAACTCCATTATTTCTCGCCGTGCAAAGTGAAAACACCCCGTTAACCCTGTTTTTGTTGGAACACGGTGCAACTGACGTTCAAAAAAAAGATTCATGGGAAGATAGTCCTTTGTCTTTGGCTCGAGAAAAAGAGCAAAATGAGACAGATCCCAAAAAAAGGGCGGAGTGGACGAAAGTTATAGATAAAATGAAAGAAATTATCAAAGAGTAGCAATTATCATTTCTGAAAATGGAAACGACAGCGCCCCCCGTGGGGCGCTTTTTGTTTTTTCTTGGTTTGTGCCTGCATAGTTTTTTACAATTAATCTTGAAAATAAGTTTGTCATATGATATAAGACTCTCACTTTAGATAGTTTTGGTGTTTTTGTATAGAAAAATTGGAGAGATTTTTGTGAATCGGTTGATTCGCAGAGTGATGTCGGCAAACGGTTTGTAGTAATCGGCAAAGACTGGCATACTTACATGAGTGAATGTGTTTAACGTATTAAAATGAAAGGAGAATATACAATGAAAAGAACCTTAGTTATCGCGAATATGATATTCGCATCAGCGACTGTGTGGGGAATGGATAGCAATGTCAGTGAGGATAGAAAATCGGTTCGTCAAGATCGGATGATGCAGTTATGCGGACAGCCACAAGATGACGTTTTAGAATCAGTAGCTGAAATGTTCCAGAAGGCTGAGAAATCAGCAATGGAGGTAGCAAAACTTCGTGCAGCAAGAAAAAAAATCAAGGAAGTTATGAATCAGGATCAGGAAACAAGAAAGCGATTTTTCAGAGGCATCCAGTACGGTCTAAATCTGAAAGAGATGACTATAGATGACATCAAGAACTCAAGTTCTGAAAAAATTCGATCTGAATTATCGAAAAGAGGATATGAAATACCAGTAGATTTTGTTAAGACACTGACACCTGAGACTATACAAGGTATTTTTTCAGATATTGATGTCCTGGTATCTGCTATTATCAAGTATTCGAAAGTAATTGATTCCGATAATATTTTAAAATTTTTGTTTTCGGGAAAGAACAGAACACCGTTAACAAATGCCGAAATTAAGGGTCTGAAAGTTTCCGCTTTCAAGAATTTTTCAGATATGATTGAATGTTGCATGCAGGAACATCCTTTGCATTACGCTTACGAAAAAGGATATAAGGATGTTGTAAAATCTCTAATAGATCTTGGCATGAAAGTTGATCAACCAGATGCAGGTGTTGAAGGAGGAGAGACTCTGTTATGTAAGGCGATTAAAAAAGGTGACATAGCCATGGTAAAGTACCTTGTATCTCATGGCGCAGATGTTAATCGAGAGCATTTGGGGAGTTATCCTGTGTTTCAGGCTTTTTATTCTATGCAAGCGGATATTGTGAAATATCTTGTTGAGAATGGCGTTAACCCTAATCTAAGAGATTCTCGAGGATTCACTGTTTTACAAGCCGCTCAAGAGGATCTAGGAAAGATAGATTTATGTCTGTCTCAACTAGATGAAGGTGATAAGAACAATTTTTGTGAGGATCTTAATTATGAGATGAAGGAGCACAATTTGGATGTATATGATGCAAAGTCAACATTCGATCTTTACAGATCATTTGTTGGAAATACTATTCAGTATCTCAAAGATCACGGTGCTACAGAGTAATTTTCTTATCCGATATCAAATAGGGCACTCCATGTGGGTGTCCTTTTATCAACTCCATTTCTTTCTTCTCTCAACATTTCCCTCCAAAAATTCTTGACATTTTGGATGAAAAGAGTTATAGATGGTAACGTGCGTGGCGATGATGTCGCGTGCCGGAGTCGGATGCCTATGGTAGGGTTCGGTCCGTTTGGTGAGTGAGACGCCTTTTGGGTTTCACGGTTTACAATTTGCCTTATGAAAGGGGATTATTATGTCTAAAGTTATTGGTATTGATTTAGGAACAACCAACTCATGTGTCGCGATTATGGATGGCACGAATCCGCGTGTTATTGAGAACACGGAAGGAGTCAGGACTACGCCGTCTGTGGTGGCTTTTACCGACAGCGGAGAAAAATTAGTCGGACAAGCTGCAAAGCGCCAGGCTGTTACTAACTTTAAGAACACATTTTATGCAATCAAAAGATTAATCGGAAGAAGAGCAAGCGACGAATACTTGAAAAAATATCAGCCGGCTTACGAAATTGTGTCGGCGGACAACGGAGATGCTTGGGTTTCTTCTCGCGGAAAAAAATATAGTCCAAGTCAGATCAGCGCGTTCACTCTTCAGAAAATGAAAGAAGCCGCTGAGAATTTCTTGGGAGAAAAAGTGACGGAAGCCGTTATTACCGTTCCGGCTTATTTCAACGATGCTCAGAGACAGGCGACCAGAGATGCCGGAAAGATTGCCGGTTTGGATGTTTTGAGAATCATAAACGAGCCGACGGCAGCTGCTTTGGCCTACGGTCTGGACAAAAAAAGTTCGGGAATGATCGCAGTTTACGACCTCGGAGGTGGAACTTTCGATGTGTCCATTCTTGAAATCGGCGACGGAGTATTCGAGGTCAAAGCGACAAACGGAGATACATTCCTCGGCGGTGAAGACTTCGATAAGAGAATCATTGATTTCTTAGCAGAGGAGTTCAAGCGCGACAACAACATCGATTTGAGAAATGACAGCATGGCTCTTCAGAGATTGAAGGAAGCTGCGGAAAAGGCGAAGATCGAACTTTCCAGCGCGATGGAGACAGACATCAACCTTCCGTTCATCACAGCGGATGCGACAGGTCCAAAGCACTTAACCGTGAAATTAACAAGAGCGAAGTTGGAATCTTTGGTGGACGACATCATCAAGAAGACTCTCGAACCATGCCGCAAAGCGTTGCAGGATGCTGGAGTGTCGGCAAAGGATATCAATGAGGTCGTTTTGGTCGGTGGTATGACTCGTATGCCGAAAGTCGTGGAATGCGTAAAAGAATTCTTCGGAAAAGAACCGCACAAGGGAGTTAACCCGGACGAAGTCGTGGCTGTCGGAGCGGCAATTCAGGGCGGAGTGTTAAAGGGCGACGTGAAAGACGTTTTGTTGCTCGATGTTACCCCGTTGTCTCTCGGAATTGAAACTCTCGGTGGTGTGTTTACTCGATTGATCGACAGAAACACGACCATTCCGACGAAAAAGAGTCAGATTTTTTCGACAGCGCAGGATAATCAAAGTGGTGTTACGATCAGAGTTTTCCAGGGAGAAAGAGAGATCGCAGCAAACAACAAGCTTCTCGGACAGTTCGATTTGCAAGATATACCTCCGGCACCGCGCGGAGTACCGCAGATCGAAGTTACATTTGATATAGATGCCAACGGAATCGTTCATGTTTCGGCGAAAGATAAAGCGACGAACAAGGAGCAGTCCATTAGCATCAAAGCATCTGGCGGATTGAGCGATGATGAAATCAATCAAATGGTAAAAGATGCGGAAGCTCATGCTGATGAAGACAAGAAGCGTCGTGATTTAATCCAACAGCGCAACGCTGCTCAGGAAATGATCAACGGAGCTAACAAAATGCTGTCCGAGAACGGTGACAAGATTTCCGAAGAGTTGAAAAACGAGATCAAAACGGAAACCGAAAATGTTCAGAAGGTTTTGGAGAGCGAGAACACCGAAGAGATCAAGCAGGCGTCCGACAAATTAATGCAGGTTATGATGAAAGCCGGCGAGTTGATTTACAAGGCAACTCAGCAGGCTCAGCAACCTGGAGCAGATGCGGCAGGAGCTCAGGCAAATGCGGAATCTCAGAAAGATGACAACGTTGTCGATGCCGACTACGAGGTAAAAGAAGAGGAAGGTAAATAATCTCCTATTTTCTGAAAGGCGTGTGTTTGTGCATGCGCCTTTTTTCTGTCGAAGGGAATTGTCATGGACTACTATCAAACTTTGGGATTATCCAAAAACGCGTCAGAAGATGAAATCAAGAAAGCTTATCGAAAATTGGCGATGAAATATCATCCCGACCGCAACAAGGGAGATAAAAAAGCCGAAGAAAAGTTCAAAGAGGTGAATGAAGCCTATGAAACTCTGAAAGATCCGCAGAAAAAAGCGGCCTATGATCGCTACGGACACGATGCCTACAAAAATGCGGCCAACGGAGGCGGATTCAATCCGGGAGCAGGAAGTGGATTCGGAGGATTTTCGGGCAGCGGGTTCGGATTTGATTTCAGCGGCGACGCATCGGGATTTTCAGATATTTTCGAAGATTTCTTCGGTGGCGCGATGGGCGGCGGAGCTCGCGCAGGCAGAGCCGAGATGCGCGGAAACGATTTGCGATACGACGCGACAATCACTCTGGAAGAGGCCTTCCGCGGAAAAGACATCGAACTTAATATGCGCACCAACGTAAAATGCGAAGAATGTAAGGGCACAGGATCCGAAGGCGGAGTCAAGCCGAAAACCTGTCCGTCATGTCGAGGAACAGGCCGCATGAGATTCGCACAGGGATTTTTCTCGGTGGAAAGAACCTGCTCGGCGTGTAACGGAACGGGGCACATCATCGAAAATTCCTGCAAAAAGTGTCGCGGCGCAGGACGTGTCAGCAAAACCAAAAACATCAAAGTTTCGATCCCTGCGGGTATCGAAAACGGCGCAAGAATCAGACTTTCGGGAGAGGGCGAAGCTGGAATCAGAGGCGGTCGCGCAGGAGATCTCTACATATTTGTCACGGTCAGACCGCATAAATTGTTCACGAGAGAAAGCAGCTCGATTCACTGCGAAGTTCCTGTTTCGATAATCACGGCAGCATTGGGCGGAGAAGTTGAAGTTCCGACAATTGACGGGAAAAAAGCCGTGGTAAAGGTGCCGGCAGGAACTCAGTCGGGGCAGATTCTCAAACTGCGCGGAAAAGGAATGACGGTGGTGAGAAGTTCGCTGCGCGGAGACATGTTCGTACACGTAAACGTCGAAACGCCTGTCAATTTGACAGATCACCAGAAAGAATTGCTGCGAGAATTCGACAAGGACCACAAAGCTCACCCGAAATCAGAAGGCTTTTTCGCTAAAGTAAAGGAATTCTGGCACGAGTTGTGATTGTCAATACGTAGATTTTGAATTTTGGAAAATTTCTAAATATTTTTTAGAATTTTTTACAAATTGTTAACTATTTTTTGCTATCCTATAAATAAGAGTAATTTATAGAAAGGATATACAACTATGGACAATACAACACTAAAATGGAAAATTTTTTGCTTGTCGGGAGCTTTAATATTGTGCTCGGCGAGTGCTTTTGGAATGCATTCTCGTGCAAATGAAACTCAAGAAGGCCCGCAAAAAGGTGCAAATAAAGTTAAAGAAGGCTCACAAAAAACTGAAACAGATTACAACGAACGTGAGAAAAAAATGGAACAAGATTTTTCTGAATTAATGGCAGCTGCAGGAAAAAATGATTTGGAAAAAGTTAAAGAAATAATTGGTAAGCATATGAATGTAACAACGACTACGACTCGTGACTCTTTATTGATTTATAAAAACAAACAGAGTATGTCTGACACTCAATTAAAGGAACATTATTCTCGCATTTTTCCGGATGTTGTTAAGTTAGTTAATCGTAGCAACGATTTTGGATATACTCCGTTAATGCGTGCGGCACAAAAAGGACATCTCGATGTCGTAAAATATCTGATGGAGCACGGCGCCGATGTTAATAAAGCAGAAAAAGGTGCAGGTACTCCACTAATTAACGCGATTCAATCTGGACATATCGATGTCATTAAATATCTGGTAGAGCACGACGCTGATGTTAATAAAGCAACTAATGCAGGAATTACTCCATTGAGTTGTGCGGCACAAAAAGGACATCTCGATGTCGTAAAATATCTGATAGAGCACGACGCTGATGTTAATAAAGCAACTAATGCAGGAATTACTCCATTAATTAACGCGATTCAATCTGGACATATCGATGTCATTAAATATCTGGTAGAGCACGACGCTGATGTTAATAAAGCAACTAATGCAGAAATTACTCCATTGAATTTTGCACGAAATCAAAATAATCCCAATATCGTAAAATATCTGATCGAAAATGGCGCTAAGTTTGATACGGCAAATATGTTGATTTGGGCAGCACAAAAAGGACATCTCGATGTCGTAAAATACCTGGTAGAGCACGGTGCTGATGTTAATATAGCAGATAAAGATGGATGTACTGCAGCGATTGTGGCAATGAAAAATAGTCATTCCGATATTGTAGAATATCTGATAGATAAGAATATTGATGTTAATAAAACAGATAAAAGTGGAAATGACCTATTGTTTTATGCACGCGAAAAAGGAATTTCCGATATCATAGAACATCTGGAAATCATAGCTGCGCAACGTCAATCGAAAATTGATCAACAACGGGAAGAAAAACGTTTACAGGATGAGTCAATTGAAACGTTTTATCGTGAGAGATTTGATCAATTGGATAAAAGTTTATTGGATAAAAGTTTATCAGCTTCTGAAAATGTAACAACAGAGAAAAAGATAAAACATTCTGATAACTCTGAGAGTAAGGTGGATGAGCCTGAATCCGATGTCGCATCAAATATAACTGAAGAAGAGAAAAATATAAAACATTCTGATAACTCTGAGAGTAAGGTGGGTGAGCCTAAATCTAATGACAATGAATGGGATGTCTCATCAAATATATCTGAATCTAATGACAATGAATGGGATGTCGAATCAAATATAACTGAAGATTGGCCTTCTGATGCCTTTGCAGATGATTAATCTGGTGGACAATTCAGATAAACCTAGTCAAAAGGCAGAAGTAGAAAATCTTCTGCCTCGGTTTTTTCCAAAAGAAATTTCGGTCAGTCTTTCTCTTTTCGAAAAAATTTCCGAATTCTGAAATGCTCGCAGATCTTGTCGTTCTTGCGCGACACGAGAGTCTCTGTTATTTTCAGAAAAAAGGAAATGAGAGCGATGAAAAAATTTCTGATTACAATTATGTTATTTGCGTCTGTTGGCGCGTTTGGAATGCGAACGAATCTTCCGGCATCAGATCAAAGCTGGAGAAATCCGCTGATTACCGCAGTAAGGGTCAATGATATCCAAAAAGTGAAGAGACTCATCAATAAAGTCTGGAGTAACAAAGGACAAACAGTTGTAAGACTTTTATTAGTCTATAAAAATAAAGAACCATGGAGCCGTGAAGCGTTGCAGAATTACCTCGACCTGCAAGATCAAAGGGTAAGAAATTCCATTAATGAGCAAGACGCTGACGGGAACACTCCTCTGAATAAAATTACCCAATGGGATCGCAATATTGAACTAATAAAATATTTAGTCGATCAAGGTGCTGATCCAAATATCAAAAACAAAGACGGTGATACCCCTCTTATAAAGGCTGTGTGGTGGAAAAGTATAAAAGTAACAAAATACCTGATAGACCACGGCGCGGATGTTAACTCAAAAAACAGGTGGGGGGATACCGTTCTGACAAATGTTCTGGAAAAAAATAATAATGAGATAGCAAAATATTTGATAGATCATGGCGCGAACGTTAATTTAAGAGATAGATGGGGAGATACTATCCTGATAAAAGCCCTGGAAGAAGATAATGATGAGTTGGTAAAATATTTAGTCGAACACGGCGCCGATGTTAATTCAGAAAATACATGGGGAGATACTGTTCTGATAAGGGCGATAGAAAAAAATAATAATGAATTGGTAAAGTATTTGGTCGAGTGTGGCGCGTATATAAATCGGGTATACGGAAAATACTTAAATACACCCCTGCATTATGCAGTAATTTCCAAAAACAAAGACATAGTAAAATATCTGGTAAAAAAAGGAGCATATGTGAATATTAAAAACACAGAGGGAAAAACTCCAATTTCTTTAGCTGAGGAATTTTACGGACTGGATAGTAACATCGTTCAAATTTTGTATTCCCCCGGATCTAAGCTTTTTCGAATTTAATCGCAAGAAGCAGAGAAATTTCCGCTAATTAACGAAAGTCTTTGAAAAACTCTTCACTTGTTTTCTGAACTAGAAAATTATTGCACAAATCCGTATCGCAGGCCCAACTCAACTTGCGCGGCACGAGAGTCTCTGTTATTTTCAGAAAAAAGGAAATGAAGGCAATGAAAAAAATTCTGATTACAATTATGTTGTTTGCATCTGCTGGCGCGTTTGGAATGCGAACGAATCCTCCTGCATCAGATCAAAGCTGGGAAAATCCGCTGATTACCGCAGTAAGGGTCAATGGTATCCCAAAAATAAAAATGCAACAGAGACCTCCTGCATCAGATCAAAGCTGGAAAAATCCGCTGATTGCTGCGGTAAGGATTAATGACGCCCCGACAGTAAAACGAATTATAAACAACGTCTGGGACAACAAAGGCCACACGGTTATGAGGCTTTTGCTGGCTTACAAATATAGGGAAGCGTGGAGCGAAGATGAGTTACGGGAATACCTCGATCTGCAGGAGCAAAGAGTAAAGGACATCATTGATTATCCCGATAATCATGGAAACACTGCACTTATGACAGCTGTTTGGGCAGATCATCTTGAATTAGTGAAATATTTGACAGAGCACGGCGCCAATGTAAACTTATCCGACGATGAAGGAGACACTCCCTTGTTGATGGCTATATGGGCGGATCACTCTCTTGAATTAGTCAAGTATCTGATTGAGCATGGTGCCGACATAGACAGGTGCGATTTGTATGGAAGTACTCCGCTTATCATCGCGACAGAAATCAGAAATAAAAAATTGGTAGAATATTTGACTGAGCATGGTGCGGATGTAAATGCGCAAGACAAATATCAGGACACTCCTCTGCTGATTGCGGCAAAAAAGGATTATTTTGAGTTGGTGAAACATCTGGTCGAACATGGCGCGGACGTCAATAAGTCAACGGCAAAAGGAAATACTCCTTTGTGGATGGCCGTTAGAAACGGTCACGTAGGTATTGTGAGATATCTGCTGAGTCATGGCGCCGACGCTAATATGGTGTCTGAAAATATAAAAAAATACTTGATAAATAATACCGCAGATCTGTATGGAAAAGACGATATAGAATCAGTCATTTTGTCATTGTCGGAATATATAAGGTATAAAAATATCTTGAGACTTATGCGGGCTATGTAAAACATTTCCCTGAGAGTAGATTTTCTTAATTTTATTGAGTTGATACGGCAACATATTTCATTGTATCATGTCGTGGTTGCTGAAAATAGAGATATTGAGATGAAAATTTTGTCATATTTACTGCTGTTAGGTTTTTTCTCGATCCATGATATATTTGCGTGTCCCAATGAGATCCTCGACAAAATATATGTCATTTCCCTCGACAAAACCCTGCACAAATCAGAGTTTGTAAAAAATCAGCTTAATAAATTCGGATTCAAACGCGTAAATTTTCGCGACGCCGATAAAAATTATTTTTCAAATCATCGAGCTGTTTGGCAGGATATCATCAAAAATAAATACAAAAAAGCGATAATTTTCGAAGATAACGTAGAGTTTCGTGATAATTTTAAGGAAAATCTGGCGAAAGTCATCAAAAACATACCTGACGACTTTGATATTTTCTTCCTTGATATAGGTAAGAATAAACCACACGCCGAAAAAACTTTTTTCGTATCCGCAGGATTTTGGTTGAACGGATTGTTAAATACTCCGTCGCCATATTACGCAAAATTAAAAAGGACAAAACAAATTTGGGGATCGCATGCCTATTGCATAAGTTCAAAATCTGCTGAGAAACTGTTGGAATTAACCGAAAATACAGATATTCCCGTCGATGTGGCAATAATAGATCACGCAAACAGCCTAAATCTGTATGTTTCAAAAATAAAATTAGTATCAGGGAATCATTTTGACTCGGAAATTGCAAAATTAGGACAGTAAAAAATGAAAAAAGTCGCCTTAATTTTATGTTCGTTTTTATGTGCCTGTCTCGGTGACAAAAACAGCAATCCCGCTGAAGAAATAAAAACATATGTAATCAGTTTAGATCGAACACCCGAGCGATTCGCTTTCGTAAAAAAACAGCTTGATGAGCAAAATCTCAAGTATGAGAAATTTAAAGCAGTGGATGGATACGAGTTGGATTTTCAAAATACAAAAACAGGAGAATTTCTTGCCGAAGAAAAAAAGAAGGATTTTTACAAATATTCTTGGAAGAACAGGCCCGGAACATATAACGTCGCTTTGCACGGACGTCCGCTGATGAAAATTTTCGTCGGAAAAAGACGATTTTCTTTGGGAGAAATCGGTGTTGCCTGCAGTCATCGAGAAATTTGGAAAGAAATGATCAAAAACAATTACGATAAAGTCATGGTTTTCGAAGACGATGTTATCCTCGATAAAGATTTCAAGAAAAACCTGGCGGAATATATTGCAGACCTCCCGGATGATTGGGACATCGCTTTTCTCGGTATAGGACGCAGGCACAACAAATATGGGTATTTCGTTTGCGTAGGAGAAATTTTCAGAGATATCGATAATGTCGAAAATCATCCGCATGTCGCGAAAATCCAACCGACTAATCTGGTTTACGGAATGTTCGGATACATAATCAATCAAAAAGGCGCAAAAAAACTTCTCGAACTAAGCAACTTTTCCGAATATCCGATCGACGATATAGTCTTCCTGCAAGGCGGTATAAATACAGGAAAAGTAAAAGGATACGTCGCCATGAAAAAAATGTTAGAGCCAAAACAAAACGACTCAGAAATAAAAAGAATGGGAAGAAGTTATTGAAAATTGCGTAGATTGTGAGTTGCTTCTTTCCATGAACTCTAATTTATTCTTCGGAAAAGAGAGATCAAAAGGTTAAGATTTTGTTAATTTTAAATTACTGTCCGCCCCTCACTCCCCACCCTGAGCATGGTAGCACGAAAAAATTGATAAATTGTTAAATTAACCTTTTGTTAACTATTTGAAAAACACCTGCCCCGCAGCCCTCACCCTCGGGATTATAGTGTCAAAAGGTTAAAATTCCCTTGATTTTAACCTGGATAAAACAAAAATAGTCGAAACTCTCCTGATTTCAACGAGGTAAAGTTATGCAAGATTGTTAGAATTCCTTTAATTTCAACTGAAAGAGCGTAAATAACCGAAATTTCCTTACACAGATAGAACAAAAATGCTCGAAACTCTCCTGATTTCAACTAGGTAAAGTTATGCAAGATTGTTAGAATTCCTTTAATTTCAACGCGGAATGGTGGCACGAAATAGTCAAGATTCCTTAAATTTCACTTTCTGTTAACCTCATTGTATCCGAGAAGTTAAAATTCGACATATTTTCCAAAAACAAAATCTTGGAGAAAGTCAGAGAAAATTAACGGCAGCAATGACGCAGAAGTGAGAAAAATGTTCAATGATTGGAAAAATACTAAGTAACTGTAAGTTAGCTGATTGCTGGGTTTTGCGAAATAAAATCGCCAAAATGCAGAGCTTGCCACTTAACTACTTACAGTACAAAACCTGCCCATCGTAGGCCGGCTCAATGTTGGGCGGCAGGGATTTTATCAAGTTGTCGTAATCCATCGACGTGTCCATATGGGTAAGGTATGTTTTTTTCGGATGCAATTTGCCTACCCAGCTCAGCACCAGCTCCAAATTCGCATGGGTCGGCCTTTTTTCGTCGCTGTTCAGGCAATCGACGATCCAAATATCGAGATTTTCCAACACAGAGAAATCGGAAAATCCCGTGACGTCTGTGCAATAGGCGAAATTCCCGACGCGAAACCCGAGCGATTTTGAAAATCCGTGATCCTGTTCAAAGCAAATGCCCGAAATATTTTTGACGGAAAATTTTCCGAAAGAAATTTCGTTTGCGCGCAAATATGAATCGTAAATGTCATGAGAATTATGCTCAAATAAATACGAAAAATTTTGGTAGAGCTCCGCAAGAGTGTCGGCGGTCGCAAAAATATCCAGCGACTTATTCATTTTCAAATATAAAGGACGCAGCTCATTGATTCCGTTGGTATGATCAAAATGGGCATGGGTGAACAAAATCGCATCGATATCTTGGTTTCCGAAACGCAGCAATTGCTCTCGAAGATCAGGTGACGCGTCTACCAGCAACACAGTTTCTGCTTCCTCAATTATGACAGAAGACCTAGTTCGCCGATTTTTCGGATTTTTCGGATCGCATACACCCCATCCGTACTTTAACGCAGGAACTCCCAAAGATGATCCGCAACCCAAAATCGTAACTTTCATTTCAAAATCCCCGAAATTCTGAAAAACTTACGAAATTTTAACAATTAATGGCTACAATGTAAAAAGAGATAGATTATGAGATATTTATTTTTATTGCTGCAGCTGTTTTTTATTTTTTCCACGACGAAATTGTTCGCCAACGCGCCAACCTTCAATTCGTCCATGATAAATGATTTTCTCAGCAGCAAGACTTTTAATGATCCTCAAAGCGGTAATCTGTTCGGAAATTACGATCAAAACGGAATTTACAATGCATCCCCTGTTTCCAGCAACCCCGGAAGAACCTACAATAGCGGCGACGTTTTAGCTCCGGTTCAGCCGAGAGTGCAAGATTATGATAAAATTTTTCAATCGGCGGAGAATTATATTAAAAATGGAGGAGAATTGGACCCCAAGTTATTTTTGGATGAAAATCTTAATAGCCAAATGTCCAAAAGCGATGCCGAAAACAGCGCTACTTTAAAAAGCTTACTTCAACAATATCAGAATCTCGTGAATAATCCTGAATTACAAAGAAACACAGAGGAAAATTCTCCCGAGGCTCGGCTTCAAGAACTAAAAAAAATCAGAGAAGATTTTCAAATTACGGTATATAATCTCTACAGAATTTTGAAAAACGATCCGTCCATCATCAACAACAAGCTTTTAAAAGATACCACCGCTCCGCTTCGTAACAAAGAAAAGGAAAAAATCGATGAACGCGTCGGAAACCTTAATTTTTTGTTCAATGTTTTAAACCTTATGATCCGACACCTGAAGTATCCGAACCTGTATCTCAAAAGCGAAGAATCAATGCCTATCGGAGATATTTGGGCAACTTCGATTGGCGGGAATGGGCCAACTATTACGGTAGCAACAATGCAAAATGATAATTCCGCTTCCGGAAGTGATGCAAATCCGAATTCTGATAGCAGTGCGCAGAATGACGGAAGTGCTGCAAATCCAGATTCGAAGAATAATGAACAAAATGCAGATGCTAAAGAAAACAAAGAAGGAAATGACGAATCTGGGCAAAATAGCGATTCCGATGCCGATTCCGATGCCGACGCTAACGACGCAGAGAATCAACCGCCCGCGGCGAATGACGCAGCTCAAAATGACGATGACGAAGAAAATGGCGCTGATGAAGCTGTCCAGTCATCAAATGACAGAATAGAAAACGACGATGATGACGATGATGGAATCGGCATGGGCGGCATTATAGGAGGAGTGGTTGGAGTAGGCGGGATGGGTGCTCTTATATTGAATTCCGACCGGATTGAGCCCGAATATGATGAAGATTTTTACAGACAACCGACGAAAAAACAAGCTGTAAACCGAGTCGAGCAGGATTCTGTGATATCAGACGACGACGCAGTGATAAACTCAGACGATCTCGATGAAGACAAAATACTAGAGTCATCCACTGTCGACAATCAACCTGCTGCACAAGAAGCCAAAGAACAAGCTATGCAAGAGGAAAATAATCAGGAAGATGAAGAAGAGGATGATGCCGCAGATACCTCTTCCGACAAGAAAGCCACGTCCTCGAAAAAAAGCGCTGCCGCTAACGATTCCGACGCAAAAAGCACCGTCGATAGTGACTCCGATTCGGAAGATGTAGAAGCGGACGAAGACGAGGAGATTTTCGAACAATCAAAAACGTCGGCCCGTACAGCTCAGACCTCTCAATCCAAGCGAACTAATCAACAGATTCGACAAATCTCCGGCAAACAGTCGGTTCAGAGGAATTCCGCTTCGGCATCGCGACAAAATTTTGAGCAAACCAACGAATTCGAAACATTCGGAGAAAATTCAGGAATTTCAGGTAGAGACTCCGCCCGAGTTTATGCTTCGGATAGTTCCGTCGAGGATTACATTCATGGCTCGGACGTCGAAGATTACATTCATGGCTCGGGTAGTTCCGTAGAAGATTACATTCGCAGCGAGACAGATCCTTATTGGAACGAAAGCGATCAATATTCGACATCATCGGGAGGCCTTTATGATGGATATCAATTGGTTCCGACAAACAGTGATCGACTTCGCAGATACAAATCGCTGGACGATGAACTGCTTCATGCTGATGAATTTTAGGAGGATAGAATGAAAAGAGTTTGCACGCTGATTTTCGGATTAACAATTTTGGGCTTGACCTCCTCCGGCGCGAATGCCGACTCGTACTACGGAAACTACGATTCAATCAGACCTTCTGATGACTATATCGACAGGGATCTTGACTTTCTCAGATATTACGACAAAGTCGGAGCTTACAATACTTACCCGGTCAAAAACTCCGAAAGTTATGAATTTTATCTGAGAGATCAAGACCAACAGAGGGAGATCGAAAGACTGCGAAAGATTGAAGAACAAAAAAGGCTCGAAGATCAAAAAAAGTACGAAGAATTTCAATCAGCCGAAGAACAAAAAAGACTTGAGGAACTGAGAACTCTTGAAGAATGGAAAAAAGCTCAAGAACAAAGAAGGCTTGAGGAACAGAGAGAACTCGACGATTTGCGAAGAGCTCATGAACAAAAATTGCGTGAAGAAGAGGCTATTAAGCAAGAAAAACTGAGAAAGTTCGAAGAATATGAAGCTGCTCAAGAACAAGAAAAACTCAGGCAAATGGAAAATTTAGGAAAACAATTTGAAATATTTTTAAAAAGCCAGGAACAAAATGGTTTACCTCTCAACCCGGAGCAACAGAGAGAAAGAAAATACCAGCAAATGCAATTAATTACCTCAATACAGGAAAAAATTCGAAATGAAGAATTGCGCCAGCGCGAAAATAAAGAAAGAGAACAGGAGAAAATTAATCGAATTGTGCCGTTAAAATGGCAAGCCAAGAGAAAAGTTGAGTTTTTGGCCGAACAGCTTGTAGAACTCAGTTCACGCATGCAAAATTTAATCCAAAATGTGCAGGATCACGGTATCTCAAATGATCCAAATTTGAAATTTGTACAAAGGTCAATTGAATTCTGTTTTAAGGGGATGCAAAACTTGTTGCTGAACGGTATACAAAAATCACTATCATTGAGAAGAAACTCAATTGATGATGACGACAGAACTTTGACGAATGATGTGGACGACGTTGATCGCAACTTGTTCCTAAACGGTATACAAAAATCACCATCATTAAGAAAAAACTCAATTGATGATGACGACAGAACTTTGACGAATGACGAGGACGACGTTGATCGCAACTTGTTCCTAAACGGTATACAAAAATCACCATCATTAAGAAAAAACTCAATTGATGATGACGACAGAACTTTGACGAATGACGAGGACGACCGTTATCGCAAAAGGGAAATATCTCGGAATTCGCAGTACAATAACGTAAATAAGAAAGAATCGCCCAGAATAAGATTTTCCAGGCCGATTGCTCCTCCGGCAGCCCCTACTGCTTAATAGTTTTCATTGATTTGTTTGATGTTTGAGATGCTGCGTGTCGACTTCTCGGGTTTTTATTTCCATTTTCATGTCATTCCCCGGCTTTAAATCGAAATATTCTCGATATGTTTCGGAAAACACCAATCCGCAATTAAAATTACGTCGAAACTAAGGTCGCAATTCATGTATTTCGGATTGTTTTTCAAGAAGAATTGAGATACGTTGCGAATTCTGCGCAACTGTTGCGTGGTAATTGCGATTTGGCATTTTTCCTCGCTTTTGCGGGTTTTAACCTCGACAAACGAGATTTTGTTGCCGCGTTTCGCGATGATGTCGATTTCTCCGCCACTCAATTTATACCGATGTTCCAATATGCGATATCCTTTGCACCACAACAAAATTGTCGCGACGAATTCTCCGAAATATCCCCGAAACTCAGTTTTGCGCATTTTACGGACCCCCTTCTACAAAAATCACAAAAGTTAAAAATCCGTCAAATTAACCATTAAAAAAAGACGTCTACTCCGCAGCATCACCCTTCCGCCAGCACCGAGAGGCAATCGTCGGAAAAAGAACACACGCCGCCGCCAATTTCGGTTTGAAATTTTTCGCCACCCTTTTTGTGGACGATCAGCCGCCCGTGCTGCAAATTCGTGACGATCGAGATGTGATGCGGAAGAATTGTCATTTCTCCGTTTTGCGCCGGAACGGTTACTTTCTCCGCCTCGCCCTCGTACACAACTTCTTCCGATTTGAAAATTTTGACCTTCATGCCTTTTCACCCTCTGCTTCCGATCCGAACGGCCTACCTCGAGGCGTTTTTTCTTCTTGAAAACTTCACACGGCCGATGATACTAAATATCAGCCAAAAAATCGAGAAGAAAAAAAGACAAAAATATTTATTGACATTTTTTTAATATTCTTATACATAATATGCAAAATTAAATTAAAGAAATACAATGAAAAAACATTTAGCAATTTTTTTTAGTATATTAAGTTTTTCTACAGTCCATGCGGCAAATCTGCCGGAACGGTTTAGTTGCTTTGAAATATCGCAAAAAAGCGGTTATCAACTGCGGTTGGATCGAATTGATCGGGAAATCGTGAAAGATATCCAAAAGATAGCTGATGAGTGCGGAAAGGATCAAATATCAGATTTGTTGGACTATATCCGCGAAGAATCCGTGTGCAAAGTATCTCGAACCATTGATGCTTTTGATTTCATGAGACAGAAAGGGATTGACACGCAAATTATCGAGTCCATTAAAAAGCAAGAGCAAGAAGAATATGAAAAATTGATTGGTAAATTGGATAAATTTTTCAAAAATAACCCAAAATGGGAATTTTTTAAAACTAACAATTCGTCACTGGGAGATATAAAAATAGGGTGTTGGATGGAAAGTAATCAGGAATATATTTGTCTTGACAATTTCTTGAAGCAGAACAGCAAAACTCAAAAATTGTTTGATGAATTTAAAAATCAAATGAAATCCATAACCGAGAAAAATATCAAAAAGATTAAGAAAGATATTCTGAAAAAACACTTAGTAAGCGACAGAGAATGGATGCTGTTTGATCACGAAATTTCCGATATAAATAATCTGGAATGGAAATCATTTCTGATATCTTCAGCGCAGAAAATTCCTGAAGTAAGTCTAGATTTGAGAGAGACTATTGAAAGATATATTGCAGGTGGAAATTCAAATCAAGAGAAGTTTAAAGGTCTCCTCAATAAATACAAGCAGCTGAACGACGCATTTTTAAATGCGAAAATGGTCGAAGTTGGTTTGATGCCTGATGAAAAAACAGAGGAACAATTAAATGCAGAAAAGATACTCACCAACAAAATCGAAAAGGAAATTTACGAGTCTTCGAGAAATCCGAATGAAAAAGAAATCGAAGATTTACAGGATTTGCGGTTGATTGCGGAAAAACACGGAGTGAATGAAATTCGAATAATCGATGCCGAAAGTTTGATAAATGCTTTGCATTTGGATGAAAGTGAAAAGGATCGATTTCAGGATCTGTTGAAAAAAGGGACTCAGGAAGAAATCGAAAATGAGATAGAAGACTTTATTAAAAATTCCAAATTTAATGAAGAAGCCGATCCATCAAATGAAGAGGGCTATTTACGGGAACACGTAAAAAATGTACTCGTGAGAGGAGCAAAGAAGTCCAAGATTTACAGAGATGAGACTATTGCGTTTATTGCATGGTCGAAAGCAAATGAACCAGCGTTGTATGATGTGAAGACGTGCCCGTACATTATGGACAGCGAGAAGACGTACCCGTACATTATGGACAGCGAATGGCAGAATAGATCCACTACCTTCCGCGCGGTTAAAACGGGTTCTCAGGCATTTTATAAAAATATTGATCTGGATCTATCTGAAAATCGTCCGGGAAATTTCTACCTTTATGGATTATCCGAGAATCAACCGTCTCATCGCTTAGCATATAATGAAAAAAACTCGATATTTCATGAAATGGGACACGTCATCTCAGGAAATATGGCTCTTGCGACAGATGTATCTTTAGAATCATATTTGAACAAACAATCTTCCGACATAGCTATGGAAATTGCGGGGGAGTCTATAATCCTACAAAATGAGAATCGTTCTGTAAAAAAAGGATTGCAATTATTGGGCAACTTCGCAGACTTTTGCACCGGAGGTCGAGCATCCGATTTCATAAAAGAAAAATTCATGAAAGTATTGGGACTGAATTCGCAAATCGTTTTACCAAAAGAAAGAGAAAGTAAGATAAAATTATTTGAAAAACTCGGTTCTTCTGATGCTCTTTACACAAGGGTTTTTCTTTTCCATCGTCCCGTGGAATTAATGCAAATCATGGGGATAAGTTCCGGCATTCATAATGGTCAGAACGTGCTGTATCTCAACAAACTGTCGGACTGTGCTAATTCGGTTCTTACGGGGAATTACATACGAGTGGATCATAACGGAGATAAAAAAGATCGGAATTTCCTTCTGCGTTTCGATAACTGCGTAGTGTGGCCGAGTCTAGCTTATTTAATAAAAGGGGGAGTTGGAATAAATCTGGATTTTTACAAGGCGCTTATCAAAGCCTATGGCTCTGATCCAGACGATTATTTTAAAAGATTGGAAAAAAATAGGGGCAAGTAAAAACAGAGCCTCAAAAATGAGGCTCTGTTTAAGCTTGCATAAGTCACGTCTCCTACCCCTCTTTCTTCGCTTTCTCGAAGGCCTCCTCGATTGTTCCGACCATGTAGAAAGCCGATTCCGGCAGCTCGTCGCATTCTCCGTCGATGATTGCGCCAAATCCCTTGATCGTATCGGCAAGATCGACGAACTTTCCTTTCAATCCGGTGAAAACCTCGGCAACATGGAACGGCTGCGACAGGAATCTCTGAATCTTTCTAGCGCGCGCGACAACCAATTTATCTTCTTCCGATAACTCGTCCATTCCCATGATCGCGATAATATCCTGCAGAGATTTGTAGGTCTGCAGAATTCGCTGTACCTCTCGGGCGACGCGGTAATGCTCCTCCCCGACGATCAACGGCGACAACATGCGCGAAGTCGAATCCAACGGGTCGACGGCCGGGTAAATACCCAGCTCGGAGATTTTTCTGTTCAAAACCGTGGTGGCGTCCAAATGTGAGAAAGATGTCGCCGGGGCAGGGTCCGTCAAGTCGTCCGCCGGAACATAAATCGCCTGAACCGAAGTAATCGACCCCTTCAAGGTACTGGTGATTCGCTCCTGCAGCTCTCCCATATCGGTCGCCAAAGTCGGCTGATATCCGACCGCCGACGGAGTACGTCCCAGCAGCGCAGAAACCTCCGATCCTGCCTGAGTGAACCTGAAAATGTTGTCGATGAAAAGCAGCACATCCTGATGCTCGACGTCACGGAAATATTCCGCCAAAGTCAGCCCCGTAAGTGCGACACGCGCTCTTGCTCCAGGAGGCTCATTCATCTGTCCGTAGACAAGTGCGGCCTTGGATTTATCGCCCTTCGGATCGATAACTCCCGACTCAATCATTTCGTGGTACAGGTCGTTTCCCTCACGCGTACGCTCTCCTACACCGGCAAAAACCGAAAATCCTCCGTGGGCCTTTGCGATATTGTTGATCAGCTCCTCGATCAGAACGGTTTTTCCGACTCCGGCACCTCCGAATAAACCGATTTTTCCACCTTTCGCATAAGGAGCAAGCAGATCGACGACTTTAATTCCCGTAACCAAAATTTCAGACTCGGTCGACTGATCGACGAATTCAGGCGCTCCGCGATGAATAGGATATTTCGTGTCGGAATTTATCGGACCACGCTCGTCCACAGGCTCTCCGATAACGTTGATGATTCGCCCGAGCATCTGCCGACCGACAGGAACCTCGATCATGCGTCCCGTGTCAATGACTTCCTGACCTCGAAACAATCCGTCGGTGACGTCCATGGCGATGGTACGGACGGCGTTCTCCCCCAACTGCTGAGCAACCTCGAGTATCAGCTTTTTTCCGCCGTTCATTACCTCAAGAGCGTTCAAAATGTCGGGAACTTTGTCGGGAAACACAACATCCACAACGACTCCCAAAACCTGCGAAATATACCCTTTATTCTGTTTCATATTCTTACCCTCATTCCGAAGTTTTATTCATAATTCTAATCATTCGCAACCGCGCTCGCACCGGCCACAACCTCCGTCAGCTCCTGTGTAATGCCGTACTGACGCGTGCGGTTGTACCTTATCGTAAGATCTCCCAGCATCTCGTCGGCGTTACGCGTAGCGTTATCCATTGATCTCATACGCGAACTCTGCTCGCTCGCCATGCTTTCCAAAGCCGCCTGATAAATCTGGATTCCCAAGTTGTAGGGCAGCAGATTTTCCAGCACTTCATCCGCGCTCGGCTCAAAAATGGTCTCGGTGACGTCTTTGTTTTCCTCTCGCTTAAGCGGAATCAGACTTTCTTCGCCGACGGTCATCCTCATAGCCGAATAGTAGTGAGTGAAAACGAGAGAAACCCTGTCGACCGCTTCTTTACGAAATTCTTCGATCACCCGAGCCGCAAGATTGCGCGAGTTTTCAAGAATTTCGCCCTTATAAAAATCAGCCACCAATTCTAAAGATTCCTTTTCCGACAGCGCATGTCTCAGCATTTGATACAATTTATTTCCGACGCACAGAATTTCAATTTTGACACCTGCCGCACGACGTTCCGCGACAATTTCCCTCAGTTTTTTACTCAGCAAATAGTTGAAATTTCCGCAAAATCCCTTGTCGGATGCAAAGGCGATCAAAACCTCGCTTTTAACGGACTCTCGACCGTCAAACAGCTCGTAACTCTTTGCGAGATTTTCCCTTTTGATCGTCGCCAGAATTTTTTTCAGTTCATTTGCATAGGGTTTGGAGGCCAAAGCGCGCTGTTCTGCCTTGCGCAACTTCACTCCGGCGACCAACTTCATGGCAGCCGTAACCTTGCGAATCGCTCTGATTCCGCCGATTTTGATGCGCAGCTCCTTCAGATTAGCCATTGTCTCCGAATCCTCTCAGATTAATCATTGCCCTCGAAATCCTTCAGATACTGATCCAAAACTGTCTTCAGCTTCGTTTCGGTCTCCTCGGTGATCTTCTTCTGGGAGCGAATGTCTGCAACGATCTCCTCCGCCTCGCGCTTGATACGATCCAACACGTATTTTTCGAAATCCTTAACCTGCGAAAGCTTCAAACCGTCGAGATATCCGTGAACTCCTAGGTAGATCGCAATCACCTGATCTTCAACCTTCATCGGAGAATATTGCGGCTGCTTCAAAATTTCCGTCAACCTCTCTCCGCGCGCAATCAACTGCTTGCTGGATGCATCCAAATCCGAAGCGAACTGCGCGAAACTCGCCATTTCTCGGTACTGCGCCAGCTCCAGCTTGATCTTTCCCGCGACCTGCTTCATACATTTCGTTTGAGCCGCCGATCCGACACGACTGACCGAAGCTCCCGCATTTATCGCCGGACGAATTCCCTTGTAGAATAACTCATTTTCGAGGAAAATCTGCCCGTCAGTGATCGAAATCACGTTCGTCGGAATGTAGGCCGAAATATCTCCCGCCTGAGTCTCGATTACAGGCAAAGCCGTCAGCGATCCGCCGCCCAGAGACTCATCCAACTTCGCCGCACGCTCCAACAATCGCGAATGCAAATAGAAGACATCTCCCGGATATGCCTCTCGCCCAGGAGGTCTACGCAGCAACAACGACATCTGACGATAAGCCACAGCGTGTTTCGAAAGATCGTCGTAAATAATCAGCGCGTGCATGCCGTTGTCGCGGAAATACTCTCCCATCGCGCAACCCGCATAAGGCGCGAGATACTGCATCGGCGCGACATCCGAAGCCGTTGCGGCAACAATCGTAGTGTATTCCATGGCGCCTGCGTCTGTGAGAGTCTTGACGATCTGAGCGACCGAAGACCTCTTCTGCCCGATCACGACGTAGATGCAGTACAATTTTTCGCTCTCAATGTTGTGATCGAAAGCGTATTTCTGGTTGATAATCGTATCGATCGCGATGGCCGTCTTTCCCGTTTGACGATCCCCGATAATTAATTCTCTCTGTCCGCGCCCGATCGGGACAATCGAATCGACCGCCTTCAGTCCCGTGTGCATCGGTTCGAACACCGATTTTCGCGAAATAATTCCGGGTGCTTTGATGTCCACCGGCTTGAATTCGGCCGCTTCAATATCACCTTTTCCGTCGATTGGTTCTCCGAGTGGATTCACGATGCGCCCCAGCAGAGACTTTCCGACCGGAACCTCCAAAATTTTGTGGGTACGGCGAACCTCCATGCCCTCGTGCACGTCGCGGTCTTCTCCGAACAACACAACATCGATCGTGTCCTCTCCCAAGTTCATCGCCAAACCTGAAGTACCCGACTCGAACACAACCTTCTCGTTCATCGCGACATTATCCAGACCGTAAACGCGAGCGACTCCGTCTCCGACCGACAGAACCTTTCCGACCTCGACGAACTCCGGACCGGCGTCAAAATTCAGAATTCTTTCCTTTAATATTGAACCAATTTCCGATGGTTTAATTTTCATAACTACCTCCATGCGCCCGAATAAACTCGGACTCGTACACTTTTACCGCAAATGATTGGGAAATTCAAGGAGAAAGAGCCGACAACAAGAAAGTAGATTGAAAGTTCTACAACCCCATTGTCGACTATTTAAATATTACGCCGCAGTAGCCGGCTTTATGCTCTCAATTAGAAACTTGACCATCTCCCGGTTTTTGTTTTTTCCCGCCAATTGCACAGGAGTATCCCCATCGTTATTCTGTACGTTTACATTAGCACCGTGTTCAACCAGGTATTTTACTACCGAAAAGTGATTACATTTAGCAGCAGCCGTCAACGCAGTGTTTCCGAAAACATCTATTGAATTTACGTTGGCATTTTGTTTTATCCCCCATTTCACTACATTAAGCATTCCATATCCAGCTGCATATATTAAGACATACTCTACTGACACCCCCGGCTCTTTTTCCAACAAGGTAGCTATCTTTGAAATATTTCCATTTCTTATGGAACTTTGTAAAAGTGATAAAAACCTACTCGCTTCATCCGCACTACTTACGTTTTTTAACTCTACTAACACCATATTATCGGGTTTCTCATTTTTCGCATATTCTTCAATCTTGGGATTACCAAATCCGGACAGATTGAAATGCGGATCTCGGGTATTAAAACTTGTCCCCTCATTCCACTGTTGAAAATTACGATTATTCATCCCCAAAACACTCGACGTTAAAGTCGCGAAACTCAAAATAACTGCAAATTTTTTCATGCTACAACCCCCACAAAAACTTTCTCTTTCTCAATACCGCTACACTTTTCATAATATCTACAATAACTTACTGATATCAAGTGCCACTCCGTTTATGACAAAAAATATCAAATATTTTTCGGATTTTTTCTTAAACCGCTCTCTCGCACAAGATTTTTCACGAAACAGTTTTTATGCAAAACAACTACCCATGGAATAGGCTAGCACAAATCTCTGACCAAATCAATCGAATGACTCATCAGATGACATACCGATCAGCTTGTGGATAACTTTGTGTACAACTTTGTGCATAATTTGTGGATAAGTTAAAATTCGGCGAGTTATCCACACTCATCCACAAAAAACTCACATGTTTATCCACAGATTTTTGGTCCGATTTTTAGTGTGTTTTTATAATAAAATCAAAGAGTTATTTGAGAAAATACCCAAGTTATCCACAAAAAACGCGCTTACCAACAACAACAATATATTAGATATATATATATTGTTGTTTTTAACTTTTTCAGAGAATTTAAGCAGATTTCAAGGCAATTTGAGTCAATAATTCACCTAATTCATCCGTTTCGAAAAGAGGCGTGACGACCATTATTGAGGTGTTTTTGCTACAAAAATATTCTGGATAAACTGATAAAGATGCATTACTAACCCCAATTATGGATTAGCAAGCAGAAAGGAACGACTGGCAACCGAAGGTTTAGAAGGCTTTAACTGATAGGCAGTAAATGTAAAAATGATGTGCACGAGCATGTTTATAAAGGATCTATGCCGGAAGTGTTCGAGCATGAATTTGTTTTTGAGGTTGTCGAAAACCATATCTACGAGAGAGCGTTTGCGCAGAAAAAATTTTCCCTCGAACGACATCAA
>JAGCFW010000005.1 GCA_017649895.1 Alphaproteobacteria bacterium
AAACACCGGAGCACGAGGGCTAATCGCCGACAGAGGATACGATTCTGATAAAATTGTGCAAAATGCTGAAAATTTAGGCATGAAAGTCGTTATCCCTCCTCGCAAAAATCGAAAAGTTCAGCGAAATTACGACAAAAATACTTACAAAATCAGAAGGTTAGTCGAAAACGCCTTTTTGCATCTGAAACACTGGCGTGGAATCGCTACCAGATACTGCAAAAATCTGTCCTCATTCCTTGCTTCTGTTCAGATCAGATGCTTGGCTGTTTGGGAAAACATCTTGTGACGACTCTATCTAGCTATTTAGTCCCATATTGTAGAGGTCTGATTCAATTTTAAACAATGTCGGTTCAGATTTTCACTCCTTAATGATAAATTCCCAGGGAGTTAGACCGTTTAGAGATTTCAATCGTTTTGCAAAATTATACGCGTCGATAAAGGCCTGAAGATGCTCTTGCAGAGCGGCTTGCGACTCATAATAATACCGATGGACAGTCGCATCCTTAATCGTTTTATTCATTCGCTCGACCTGTCTATTTGTCCACGGATGCGCTGCGAGAGTGAGCTTGTGCTCGATTCCATTTTCTTCACAAACTCGATCGAAAATATGAGGCAACGCCCTGTGGTTCTGAGCCTGATTCGTGAACTGCACGCCGTTGTCCGTCAGAATTGTGTGAATTTTGTACGGAACCTTCTCGATCAGGTTTTTCAAAAATTGGGCAGCCTGGATTTTCCCTTGTTTTTCAGCCAGTTCGACGTATGCAAACTTGCTCGTGCGGTCGATCGCGACAAAAAGATACAACTTTCCTTCTTCCGTGCGAACCTCAGTAATATCAATGTGAAAATAGCCGATCGGGTATTTCTTGAACTTCTTTTTCGGCTTTTTCTCCTCATTTTCAGGCAGTTTGCTGATCCCGTTACGCTGAAAAAGCCGATGCAGCGATGAGCGCGAAAGGTGCGGAATCTGCTCTCTCAGAGCGAACAGACAGTCGTCCAAAGGCAGCAAGAGTGCTTGCGAAACGCAACACAGACAGCTTCTTCTTCGCGTGTAAGCACTGTAGAATGAGGGTTTTAGGTCCCATCGGCATGTCGTGCACAAAGTCCCGATGTCTCCATTTCGAAACCGTCTTATAATTGAGACCAAGCCTCTCCGACAGCGCTTTCACGCTCTCTTTACTATTTTGTATCTCTCGACGCACCGCCTCCGTCGTCCGGGCGCAGCCGTGTAATATCTGTCCCATAACACCTTCTTTACTTTACATTCTAACTTATATTCTCCTTCTCTACAATGTGGGACTGAACATTAAGGTAAAGCTTTCAAAAATTGTCTAATATTCTCTTGAAAACAATATTGATATATGCTAAAAGGCCTCATCTAGGTAGTTGGTGTAGTTTTTGTACTGAAAAATTAAAGAGTTTTTGTGATCTAGTTGGTCACAGAAGGGTGTTGATGAGTGCTTTATCAACATCATAGGGGCGAAGGCACACTTGCAAAGTGGAGGTGTTGTCTAATTTATTACGCATGAGGGGATTGTATACAATGAAAAAGGTCTTAGTTGTTTCGAATGTGTTGTTCGCATCCGCGACTATGTTTTATGCAAATGCATGTACAAATGCGTTCAATCCAAAAATGTATGACAACTGGGAGATTGTACGTGCGCCAGTTGTGCAAAAGTCAATATCAGCGGATTGGCAGGTAGTTCATGTTCCGAATTCTGATGAGAAGGAGTTCTTTGATGCTCGAGAGGATTTTGAAGATAGCGACGTATTTTTCGATGCCAGATCATATGATAATCATGAGATGATCGATACAATAGGTTATTCTGGTCCTTCAGAGAAAGAAAACCGAAAAAAATATAATAGATTTGAAACACTTAGCATATCTTCGTTGGTTTTGGAAGATAAACAGGGTAAAACTGAGACAGTATTTTTTTATGATATTGATAATTCAACAAATGACTTAACATCAACAAATCGGGTAAATTCAGGATTTTGTTCTACAGCGATTGAAGCAATTGCTACGAGTCAACAATCGCAGAGTTTTATTCAAGAACTGCATCAGAGCTGTAGCCTGGCTTACGATGATCGGGATAGGTTTAAGGATTCGAAAAAAGTAGGCAGCTCAGGGAATATTACCCCATTCTATAAAGACGGGGAGTATAGGGGAATTGTTAGGCAGGTTGAAGATAAATTAATAGTATCCTTTCCAGGAACAAGATTCGGCAGGAAAGAAGGTGTAGGTGACACTATTAAAGACATTAAGTTTTTAGGAAGTGACGGCAGATATTCTTCTTTGCAAGGTGTTTCTATCCATGCTGCATTCTCAAAAGACGTTATGGAAGTTTTTGACGCCATGATAGAAATCATCAAGAGCAAGAGCGGTAACGCCAGTGAAATTTGGTTTACTGGACATAGTAAGGGGGGCGGTGAAGCCATATTAGCTGCTTATAAATTTGCGTCATACGTAAAAACGAAAATAGGAGACGATAACGTGCTTTCCAAGTTTCGTGAGAAAAATCGGATAAAAGTATTTGCATTTTCTGCTCCTGGTGTTGTTAACGAAAAAGGAAGAGAGTTACTTTATGATCTTATATGTAATCAAAACATTATATGTGTTCATAAGAAACCCGATGCAGTTACAAAGGTGACTGATTATCCAGGTTTTGTTCCTGTGGGTGTTCGGATGAAGATGGAAAAACCGAAGACTAAGAGCTATGTTGCAGGATTGTTTTCTTCACACTCTTTAGATAACTTTAGTGAGTCTGAATATGAGAAGATAGTCAATATGGCTCGATACGTAAATGCCAAATATGACCCAAAACCAGTCAGTGATGCGTGTCGTTTTTTTCAGAATGTCGGATTTAATGATGTGGATGATGATTATATCAATGTCGATGCACTTACGGGGATAAATGTACAAAAGCAACCAGTGAAAAAGGTTAGAAAAATACAGGGAATATTACTCCATTCTATAAAGACGGGGAATATAGGGGAATTGTTAGGCAGGTTGAAGATAAATTAACAACCCCAATTATGGATTCGCAAGTAGAAAGGAACGACGAGCAACCAAAGGTTTAGAAGGCTTTAACTGATAGGCAGTAAGTGTAAAAATGATGTGCACGAGCATGTTTATAAAGGATCTATGCCGGAAGTGTTCGAGCATGAATTTGTTTTTGAGGTTGTCGAAAACCATATCTACGAGAGAGCGTTTGCGCAGAAAAAATTTTCCCTCGAACGACATCAA
>JAGCFW010000021.1 GCA_017649895.1 Alphaproteobacteria bacterium
AAACACCGGAGCACGAGGGCTAATCGCCGACAGAGGATACGATTCTGATAAAATTGTGCAAAATGCTGAAAATTTAGGCATGAAAGTCGTTATCCCTCCTCGCAAAAATCGAAAAGTTCAGCGAAATTACGACAAAAATACCTACAAAATCAGAAGGTTAGTCGAAAACGCATTTTTACATCTGAAACGTTGGCGCGGAATCGCTACCAGATACTGCAAAAATCTGTCCTCATTCCTTGCTTCTGTTCAGATCAGATGTTTGGCTGTTTGGGGAAATATCTTGTGACGACAGGTTATAATAAAGAAGCCTTACAGGCGTATATGCAGAACCACCAGCTTAGCTGGTGGGTACCTGTTTTCTATAATCACAGATTTGCTCACGCTATTTCTCCTCAGATTTTCAGATTTTCAAATATCCCATCGTCTTATGTCAATAATCTTACAATTTTTCGTTAACTTGCCTTACGCTGTCGTCGATTTCGGATAGTTCAATAATATTTTTTTCGTGGTTTTCGATTTCCGTAAATTTTCTGGCACTGACCAAAACGCGACCTTCCAAAGTAGCTACCGTTCTGTTGTAATGGTTGACGACACTGGAGACACTTTTTCCCAGATTTGCGAAATGCTGCGACATGTCGCACAGCCGCTTGTAAAGTTCTTGACCCATTTTTACGATTTGTTTTGCATTTTCTGCCAAATTCTCCTGACGCCATCCCCATGCGATCGTATGGAGCAGGGCTAAAAGTGTCGTTGGGGTTGTAATCAACACCCTCTCTCGCATTGCGAATTCGATAAGCTCTGGATCTTGCTCTATCGCGGCGGAAAAAAAGATCTCTCCCGGCAGAAACATAATCACAAATTCCGGACTATCCTGAAACTGAGACCAGTATTCCTTTTTTGCGAGCTTTATTACATGATCGCGCAGTTGCTTCGCGTGGTCCTTCAAGAGAATTCTTCTTTCGACTTCGTTCTGAGTTTCCAGAGATTTTAAATAGGCCGTTAACGGAACTTTCGAGTCGACAACGACCTGTTTGTTTCCCGGGTAATATATAACCATATCGGGACGGATTTTTGTATCGGAGTTGCTCATTGAAATTTGCTCACGAAAATCGCAATGCTCGACCATCCCGGAAAGTTCGACAACTCGACGCAGTTGAATTTCCCCCCAGCGTCCGCGAGTGTTCGGAGTTTTTAGCGCCGACACCAAACGACTGGTTTCATTTTTCAAAGAATTTTGGGAAATAATCAGATCGCCGACCTGCTGTTTCAGCGCTTCGTAGGCTCCTACGCGAGATTTTTCGAGATCGCCGAGTTTCTGTTCCACTCCGTCCAGCGCAGATTTAATCGGATTAACCAAGTCACCAACGGATTTTTTGTTGAGTTCGAGATCTGATTTCGCTTTTTCCTGTAATTTAGAAAATGCGACCTGGGCCAGATCCAAAAATGACTGATTGTTTTTCGAAAGAGCATCGGAACTGAGTGCTTTAAAAGTATCGCTCAACTTTGTTTCGGCATTTTGCAGCAAAGTGATTTTTTCCGCCAGATTTTTTTTCTCCTGCTCCAAATTAGATTGCAGTAAAACATTTTTCTTTTCTAATTCAGAATAACTTTCGGACAAATTCTCGTATTTTTTTTCGAAAGATTCAAGACCGTTGCATCTTTCCTCGAGCCGAACCTTTTCCAGAAGCAGGAAGGAATTTTTCTTGTTGAGATTATGAATTACGATTAGCTGAAAAATAATTACGGCAACGCAAAAACATGCTCCTGTTATTAAAAAAGTCACCGAAATCATATTTTAAGCATCCCTGATGGCTACAGAAATTTTTTCCACGATATTTTGGAGTTGATTCGGATTTTCTCCTTCCGCGGTTATTCGAATTAACGGTTCCGTTCCGGATGGACGTACGATCAGCTTGCCTTTTCCTGACAATTCGGACCTGCAGTTCTCGATAATTTTTTTTATTTTTTCGTTTTCGATGACAGATTTATCTGCGACTCTTACGTTTTTATTTACTGACGGACACGGATCAAATAATCGCAATTCGCTGAATTTTTTTCCGCTGCGCAACATCGTTTCGATGGTTTTTAATCCGGAAAAGAGCCCATCTCCCGTTGGAGCGTGCGACTTTATGATGATGTGTCCCGAAGGTTCTCCTCCCAAATCTGCGGAATTATATCTCAGATATTCCGAAATGTAGCGATCGCCAACATTGGTTTTCGTCAATTTGATTCCGCGCCGTTCTAAATATTTCTCGAAACCGAAATTCGCCATGATTGTTGAAACAATTTCCTCGTGATTCCCTTCAAGAGATAGGATTGCAAGAATGTCCTCCCCGTTTAATAGTTGTCCGGTTTCATCGCAAATTAAAACACGATCTCCATCACCGTCGAAGGCAATTCCGAAATCCGCATTGTTGTTTGTAACCGCGCGAGACAGGACCTCAGGATGGGTCACTCCGCAATTTTCATTAATATTTAATCCGTTTGGATTATCGAACAAACTGACGACATTGAAGCCAAAATTTTGAAAAATCCACGGAGCGATTTTGGATAACGCTCCGTTTGCGGAATCAACCACAATGTTTAATTTGTCTGTAACTTCTTTGTCGAAGGAAAAATGCCTTTCAATTTCATCTTGATAGACTTTTGGTGCCATGTGATCACAGGTTGCGCGTCCGACTTTATCGTTCGATACGGCATAATCTCCTTTGTCTTTAAAAATCAGATCCTCTAACTCAAGTTCATCTTCATCGCTTAATTTTAATCCTAGTGAATTGAATAATTTTATTCCATTGTCGTTGTATGGGTTGTGAGATGCTGAGATCATAATTCCCAAATCTGCTCCGAATTTTTTCGTTAATATCGAAACAGCCGGGGTAGGGATGATACCCAACAATTTTACATCCACGCCCATCGCGCAAAATTCCGCGGCTAATGAATGTTCGAAAATATCTCCGGAAATACGAGTATCTTTTCCGATAAAAATGGTTTTCCTTTTTAAATCATGGCTTAGAAATTTTTTATAAATCGCCTGTGCTAACTTCCGACATACATCAATAGTCAAAGGATAAACATTTGCAGTTCCTCGTAAGCCGTCTGTTCCGAATAATTTTTTCATAGCCATTTTCTCCATAACGAAACCACTATAGAATAGCACCGCAAAACGGAGATATCCATGCAAGAAATTTTGAGTTTTTTGGAAAAGCAAAATAAATATCATACGCCGGATGAACTGAAGGAGTGTTTGGAAATTTTAGGTATAAAATTTCCGCCGCAAAAAGTAATTTTGGTAACGGGAACGAATGGAAAGGGTTCTACTTGTGCGACACTACAGACGCTTTTGATTGCTGCAGGAAAAAATGTCGGATTTTTTTCATCCCCTCACATGATAAAAATCAATGAACGAATAAAATACAACGGAATTAATATTTCTGACGCGGATTTTTCCCGAATTTTCGAAATTGTCCGAGCGAAATTAGCGGATTTTCGTCTTAGTTTTTTTGAATATCTAACTTTAATTGCTGCTTATTATTTTTATTTTGAAAAACAAATTGATTTCGCGATTTTTGAAATAGGATTAGGAGGAACTTTGGACGCCACCAATGCTATCGATCATGACATAAGTGTCATAACTCGTCTCGGAATAGAGCACGAAGATATTCTCGGAAAAGATCTGAGATCGATTGCGGAAAATAAGTTCGGAATTATCAGAAAAAATAATATTGTGTTCCATACTGAGTTTCCCGAAGAAATTTCAGATATTTATTCGAAGTGTCTGGTTGAAAAAAATGCGCGTTTTTTTAAAGCTCAAAAATTGGATTACTTCGTTTGCAAAAACAAATATCCGAAATATTTTGTAAACATAAATGGGCAAAGCTATAAGTTGAGCTTGCTTGGAAAACGGGCGGTAGAGAATACAAGTTTAGCGGTAGAAATTTTCAAATATTTGGTTCCGGATTACGAAAGACATCTTAGCGTATTGAAAAACGTAAATTGGCCGTGTCGTATGGAAAAAATTCAATACAAAAATCGAGACGTTTTTTTATCGGGCGATCATAATCCGCAAGGAATTCAAAGTTTGATGGAAATTCTGCAAAATTTTGAATTTGAAAATATTCATTTCGTAATAGGAATTTGTTCAGACAAAGATTCGGATCAGATGATTAAAATCTTAAGTTCAATCAGAAATTCTCATATATACCTAACGGAAACGCCCGTAAAAACTTTGAATATAGAAAATTATTCGGAATTTGTAAGATCCACAACAGAATTTTCATCGATATATCCGATTGAAGCGTTGGAGAAGGCTGTCGCAAAAGCACTCGACAACGACCTCATCGTTGTTACCGGGTCGTTATACCTAACGGGATTTATAAAGGGACAGTGTTGCGAAACAAATTAACGGCGTTGTCGATCCGCAAGTATGTCCTCGAGGTTTGCCATTCGTTCCTCGAGTGCTTCATCTTCGTAATCTTTCGCGTAAATTTCTCGGGCTTTTTTCATGTTGCCGCTTAAACCATACGCTAACGCCAAATTGCTTCGGTAATTTATGTTTGCATCAGGAAATGAACAAGCATTTTCGAGATAGAAAATGGCATCCTTAAATTTGTTCTGCAGGAGTAACGACAATCCTAAATTATTGTACGCGTCTATATAACTCGGCTCTTTTGCTATGACCCGTTTATAGAATTTTTGAGCTTTTTCATGCTGGTTTTTATTGTCGTAAATTGCCCCCAACGCGTTTAAAGAGTCAGCATTTTCAAATTTTAAAAATTCCTTTTCTGCAAGGTCTATTCTTCCCGACAACAAATGAATTTTTCCGCGAAGATAGCTGATCTTGCTTTCGGAAGCACCGTGGGCTTCCGCTTTTTTTAGGTATTCTGTCGCAGCATCCAGTAATTTCATATCCGTATAAGTTTCACTCATTCCCAAATAGATTTGACCATTCTCTGGGTCGAGTTCCTTCGCTCTCTTGTAGAAATTCAGAGCTGCTTCTGGATTGCTGCTGTTTCGAGCTTTCTGAGCAACTCTTATCAAATGAACCGATTCGCTATCTTGATTCGGACCTGCACATCCGAACAACAAAAAAACAAAACCAACCAAGAACGCTACATTCTTTTTCATTTCTTCCTCCCAATTCAAAAACCAAACTAACGCCCTAACCGTCTGCTTGGCCTCTCTATAAATCTATACAACAACTCTGTGCATGTCAGCAAGAGCCCCAAAAAAATTAAAAACTGATAAAAGAAAAATTCCTCCCTAGCTAGGCTGTCTTTCGGAAAATATATCGAGTTGGTGAACCATACTACCATATTCGCAAGGGTCAACTGTATTGAATAAAACGAAAACGATCTCTGCCCCAAATACGTGAATATCTTGTTAAGTCCGAAAAAGCTGAAACTTCCTTCGCTGAATACGCACAGCATTACAAGTAGGACAGAAGAAACTATCTCCACTATATTTCCGAAAAATACTTTTTCGACATCCTTAAGCGCAGACGAATAAAACCAAATTGCAAATACCAAAAATAATGAAAAAAAATTCGCCTCTGTTTTTGATAAATTGATCTTGAATCCACTTTTGTATAAACAAGCCAAAAACGACCCCAAAAATAACTCCGCGACATTATTTGAAGTCCAGTAATAATGGTCGCCCAGATATAAATTGCTCAACGGAGTTACAAACAAAGCAAATATCAACCCCAGTGACAATGAAACAGTTGCTCGCTGATTATCATTCTTGCAAAAGATCAAGACCAACGGCCATAACATGTAAAATTGAGCTTCAACCGCCAAAGTCCAAAATGGTCCCATTCCTGAAATATAGATAATATTTTTGGATACGAAAGTTTCCACGGAATTGTTAAAGGTTCCGATCAAAATCTCAAAAGGGCTTCGTAACAAAGCCGATTGCCAATCCGGTTTTGCATCGATCATTTGCAGATAAGCTCCGCAGATAATTGTTACGACCAAAACCAGCGGAAAGATTCTGAAAAATCTTTTTGAATAAAATTTTGAAATCCAATCTCGCGAATTTTTCAGATTTTCCAAAAAATCTCCGTTTAAATTTTCTAATTTGTTCGACAGCGAGTATGTAATAACGAATCCCGAAATTGCGAAGAAGATATGTACGGCACCACTTCCGATCGAAAGCCAGCTCGGCACAATGCTAATCAGAAAATAGTAGGGACAAATCCAAATCAAATGCTGAAGCAAAACGAGAATGCACGCGAACCCACGCAGCTTTTCTATATCATCAAAAAACTTCACCGGCTGTTTCATTTATCATCTCATCATTCCGAACAACTTTGAGAAACCGCCGCCTTTTTTTATTCGTTTAAATAAGGTCAGCGCATTTTCGTACTGTTTAATCAGCTTGTTAACTTCCTGGATTGTCGTTCCCGATCCGTTCGCAATCCTCTTTTTGCGCGATCCGTTCAGTAACTTATGATTTATTTTTTCTTTTTTGGTCATGGATTTTATAATCGCTAAACTTCTTACAATGGTTTTATCCGATAACCCCTGAGCTGCCATCGCGTCCTGAATTTGTTTGCTTTGCGGCAGCATTTTTACAATCATTTTCAATCCGCCCATCTTGGACATTTTTTCCATTTGGGACGCAAGATCATCGAAAGTGAAAACTCCGCTTTGCATCTTTTTTATATCCGCAAATGCTTCTTCCTGTGAAAAATTTTCCTGTGCCTTTTCGACAAGCGAAATGATGTCCCCCATATCCAACATGCGGCCGGCAATTCGTTCGGCATTGAATTGTTCGATATCTTCTAATTTTTCCCCGACACATAAAAATCTGATTGGACAATTTGTGACTGATCTCATTGAAAGGGCGACTCCGCCTCGAGCATCACCATCAACCTGAGTGAGAATAATTCCACTGATTTTTAAAACTTCTGAAAAACGCTTCGCAACGTTGAACGATTCCTGTCCGGTCATGATGTTCGAAACCAAAATAATTTCGTCCGGTTGAATGATTTTTTCAAGCTCAGCCAGCTCGTCCATCTTGACTTCATCAATCTGTAAACGTCCAGCAGTGTCAACTATCAAGACATCCGAATTAGTTTCTTTCAAATTTTTCAAAGCAATTTTGGCTATTTCTGCCGCCGAAAGTTTTTTGTCATTTTCGTTTTGCAAGAAAAGGGAGTTTTTAACTTTTTCAGACAGAATTTTCAACTGTTCAATCGCGGCTGGACGGTATATATCAGTCGAAGCTAACAGAATTTTCTTATTTTTTTTGGAGAAAAAATTCGCGAGTTTCGCGGCGGTGGTAGTCTTTCCAGCCCCCTGCAGCCCGACCAACATAATTTTGTAAGGAGATTTATTCAAATTGATCGGTTCGGATTCTCCCAACAGCTCAACGATATAATCGTAAACTATTTTGATAACCATTTGCCCGGGGGAAACAGACTTCAAAACATTCTGTCCGACAGCTCTTTCCTTAACCTCAGAAATAAACTTCCTGGCGATATCCAATGAAACATCGGCCTCCAGCAAAGCTATCCGAATTTCTCGCAGAGCCGTATCAACATCTGACTCCTTCAGTACGCCGCTGCGCCTCAACTTATCAAAAATACCGGAAATTCTCTCAGAAAATGAATTAAACAATTTTAACTCTCCCTTTTGCTGAGCATTTTAGCATAATTGAGTTTTTTTGACCAAGTAAAGCTTTCAACTTTCATTAGTTCGCTGATTCTGAGAATTTTTTTGTGCCGAAATATACCTTTTTCAATTTGATAATATGTATTGAATAGCATCAAAAATGGATTCGAATTTTCGTTTCAACGCATAAATTTTCGCTATAAATCGCCGTTTCTAATCCTTTGACTAATCTTCTTCATTATGTTACAGCAATCTTGTTTGGAAATTGATACAAAACTAGAAAGAACTAGCAACGGTAGCCTACTTCTTTTTCGTAAAAATCGGAATACTTAATCGGTTTTTGTGGTCGATTGTAGTGTCGAAAAATCTCTCAAAAATTAACGAAAAATTTACAAATATTTGCAAAAATATACGCGGGAGAAAAAGTTCAGAAAGTTTTAGAGGAATTGCAATGACTGATGAAACTAGAAAAAGCGTGAAAAAGTCAAACAAAATTGAAAAAGAAGAAAAGCATTCAATTTTAATCAGAATTTTGACTACTTTTGTGACCACCTTGCGTTTTCTAAATCAAAAAATCAAATTTTCGGTCTACCTTTTTTTGAATTTAAAAAATTTCTTCAGTTTTAGACGTTTTACCTCAGGTTACGTGCTGATTTTGACGGTGGTGGCTCTTCCGGTTTTACTTTACGGCGCGAAATACTTATTGGACCATCGGACGCTATTGGACCGCAAAGTGATGGATTCATCATTGGAGGGCAAGAGGTTGGTGAAATTCTGTGCGAAAGATGCGGCGCAGGCTGTGGCGGCGAAGTGGAATCCTGCTTTGACCTATAAGCAACAGCGGGAAGCAATGCTGAGAATCGCCGACGAAATTTACAACGCGTCGCCGACATATGAGATTTCGCTGATAACTCAAGCCTTGCACGGAATAGATATACCAAAGGAAGTGATAAGCAAAGGCGGAGCTTACGACCCAATAAAAATTACTCGCACGCTGTCGGATGAAGGCTTGTCTCCGTCACTAAAGCAAATAGCGCGCACGTCGCAAACAACAAGTATGAATAGGTACTATTTTTATTATTTTTACTCAACATACAGAGCACCGATGGCTTTATATCATTTTTACATTATGTATAACTCATTTAAGAGAGAAAATGCCAATTTGTTTCCGCCGGATGAAGATTTGTACACGGATTACACTTACTATTGCAGTAATACTTCTGATCCCTTTGGAAAAGGGTGGTACCACTATGTGACATGGCCGGAAGTGGTAGGTATGTTCGATAAAGACGGGTCACCAAGTGTCGGGACAAAAAGCTACACAACGAGAACGGATCTGGATGATGAAACTGTAAAAATAGAAATTGAGGACGACAAGATAAAGGTGACGACAGACGACGATGTTGCTTATGCTGTTCCTGAGGAGTGTAATGTAGATATAATTTTAACGGTTCCGACAAACAGCGCAGCCATGAATCCGGACAATCTAGATAAGAATACTGTAACGTCGGGTACTCCGTATATCTCAACATCGAAAACACCGACAGACGAGGCTAAATCGACGCCGATCTATCAAATAACTCGCGCTTATCAAAAATTTTTGAAGGAGAATTTCTTCTATACGCGAGGTGTAAATGTCGGTGTAATACCTTATTCGGGAAAAGTGTCGCTGCGAAAAGATCGATCAAATTGGGTAAAAGATCCAGATACATTTGTACCAGATTATTTCCTTGATGGTAGCTCTCCGCCAATGATAATGGGATCAATGATGTACGGAACATATGGAACAGCTGGTGCAGATTTAACGTCGATTGGAAACTATGCCGGAGTAAATCAATCACCTACTATTTATGGTTATGGATTGCTATGCCGAGGTGAAACCCAATCTTATAACGGAAATACAATAACTCTGGGAGATTTATTGTCGACGGAGAATCCGAAAAACTATAAATTTAGAAGGATGATCTACAATCCGTGCTATGCGGGATATGCCAATTTGCTGTCAATGAAGTGCGAAAAAGATTGCAATAAACATTGGATGAATCCGTATTTCATCTTAGAACTGAATCCTGATGTAAAATTTATTTACAATATGTTGGGAGCGTTTTATCCGTATTATGATGACCGCAATGTCTCGAATTTCATATTTATTCCGGTGACTTGGGCAAATAATCTGCTGCAGAGTTGGAGTGCTACGGGAGAGAATTCTGCGGTGAATACTAGCGATGATTCAGAGAATTTGGGCAGGCTGTCGACGCCGTCAAAAATGACACCGGGCCGCAGAAAAGCACTGATTTTGATCGTAAACAAACCTGATTGGTTCGAACCGGGCGAGCTGACCTATTTGGGCTTCGATAATGATTTCTCAGAAGTTCCTATGTATGAATCCGACACCATCAGCGGAGAAATCGATTATTCCGACACAACTCAAAAATTCGCAGACGGATCGAGTTATGATGGAACGATTCAGGGCGCAAAAAAGATATTGAAATTAGAAAAAGTAAGAGGAGATGATCTGGTTAGAAATAACGGATTCTACGAATGCGGCAAAGGAACATATCGCCTGACATTTCCGAAAAAACAAGGAACGGTTAGATTGACGGTTGCTCCCCCTGTCGGTAGCATCAGCTTTTACAATGACAACGAAATAGCTGACAATGTGGGTACCCATGCAATCGATGAAGAAAAGACGTTTACTTTCACTGGAGGGCAGGAGCCGAGCGGTAAATATATAGCTGTAAATTCAACTCGCGGACCGAATTTCGGGCATAATTTGAGCCTATATAAAGTCAGATACTCTTGTAGGAATTGTCATATATTATCAGCAACTTTGACGAATCAGTGGATTCGGGATTACTCAGGTCAATATTCAAGAGGTGCCGATACTAACTACAAGCCATTGATCTTAAGTGATGGGACTCTTGCAAAGCAAAGCGGAAGCGAAGCAGCAAATACATATAATCCTGCTTATACATATGGACTTGCATCTGGAGAATATATAAAAGGATCGGAAATGTATAATAATTTAGTTGATATATATTTGCCACGATTTCGGGATCCATGCTACAGCGTTTGGAACATATACGGAATATATATGGACGAAAGGTTTGCTGAATATCGAAGTAACGGAGGAAGAGGCAATAACTATGAATGTCGAGCTCTTGGAACACAAGGGAATTGTCTGTTTTGTGTGTTAGGGCAAAACAAACGTACATACCTTTATATAAATCCGAATGAGAGTGACACGGATTACGGAAATAATAAGACAGCAGAACATTGGAGTAATTATTCGTTAAATTTACCATTGAATGCAGAGGTAATGTTTATGAGAGTTGGGTTTGTGCTTCAACACTACCTCAGAAATGGCGTAAATAAAATATTACAATCAACATCTCCATATTCAAGTGTGCCGACAGGGCTGTCGGAAAACGAGGGGATCTATTTGGTAAATTTGGATACAAATTTGAGCGATAAAATCGTTGCGGGAGAATATATTTGCTTCAATGGCGACGGAGAACTTTCTGTTACCGTCACCCCTGTGACTGCAGCTGAATCCGAATCAAAAATTGCATTTACGAATATATTCAATGAAGAAACGATCACTGAAGAAAAAACATATACATTTACACCGGATCAGGTTTCAGGCGGCTCAGACGGTGAAGAATATTATATCGAGTTTAGCATGAATAACATTAAGCTGATATCGGCGGAGATTACTAATCGCCCGTATGTGACGGTGACTCCCATCGTGGCGACCTATGTAAACAATGTGAAATATACGAGTGAATCCGACTCGATTACTTTCTCATCGGGAGCCACTGCGGGCAGCAACGGATATCTCAGTTATTCAACCACCAGCGGAACCACAACATATGATAGTTCAGGAAGAGTATGTGAAGGTTCTGCTACAGGACGATTGTCTTTTCCACATAAAGGACAAGTAACGCTGACGATGGCTCTTCCTACAGGGAAAGCGACTTTTTATTCGGACAACATAACGGACAGTATCAGTACAAACAGCAGTCTGAGAATATCAGGTGATAGTAATCTGCTACCATTAGGAGAGGCTCGAACAGTATCTGGTGAGAGAACATTTGTATTTAATGGAGGGGGTATGCACGGAAATACTGCTGCTAGTGCTCAAAGTTGTAGTATGGCCCGAAATAGTTCAAACGGACCGAATTTTGGACATAATCTCTGTGTAAAAAAAGTTCGATATTCATTATCAAATGCGGAGATTTCAGACTGTGTACTAAAAAGTCAAATATTGAGGGATTACATAGGGAAATATGGATATGGCTTTGACCCAAAAGTGTTGATATTAAGTGATGGTAGTAGGGCGATAAAGGAAGGTAGTAAAAGTTATAGCGTGAGAGCTGATCCATTTTTCATGACTTCGAATAAAACAGTCTATGTTGGAGACAGTAACGATTTAAATATTTCGAAATTTAGAGAGACCTGTATAAAACCTTTAAGTGAATATTTATATTATGGCGGAGATGATGACCATTCAGCGTATAAAGTAAATATTACTGTACCACTTTATGTCGAAGTTTCTGGGGTATCTGCTCCAGTTAATGTGAATTTTGACGCTTTTAAGAAAGCGGCAACATGTTCCTACTATTATGCAGACGAAGACAGATATGGTGATTCATTTCAGCGTGACATAAACAAGAATGTAAGTAATCATGGTTGGTCATATGTTACCTATTCGAATCCTTCCGGATTAGACGACGCAATAAGGCTAGAATTATCGTCTCCGTCAGGAACGATGTCTCCATTGTATCAGTATTATATCCAAAACACGCAAGACAAGACTCTTCAGAAAGACGAAAATGATAAACCGATAGTCATAACAACAAACCCGATAGAATATCCGGATTTGATATCAAATAAGGGAGTTTATCTCGCGGATTACAACGACGAAAAGTGGATCTGCTTCCAAGGTGACGGACAGTTGAGCGTAACGGTTAAGGAGCAACATGAAACACAGTTGTCGCAGATAAAGTTCAACAATGTGTCTGATGACAATACAGCGCATTCGATTAATGGCCAAACGCCCTTTACAATTAGCGCGGATAAGCTCACAGGTGGCTCAAACGGTAACTACTACGTTGAGTTTGATATGGATAATATTACAATGGTTTCAGCAAGTTACACATATTCGAGCACAGACGCGGACGGTACTATTACGGAATCAGTCTATGATGTCATTGATTTTGCAAATAGTTTTAACGGACAAAATGGGGTGTTATCTGCCAGCAATTGGACGGGTGCAGTTTCTAACGGATTATACGTTGTCAATTCCTCATCTGATGCAAGAATTGCGTCCACGAAAAGAGGAAATATCCGTCTTGTGGTTGCTCCGGCGATACAATCGGTAGATGGATCAATTCAGCAGAAATATGGGACAAATACCACATCGCAAACCATTTCATCAAAAACTACTGTTACAATTAATGCTTCGGATATGGTTGATACCGGTTCCAATTATTATATGGATATCGGTGCTGAGCGTGTAGTGATTCTATACGCAAAATGGGAACCTATTTCTGAAAAATTGCAGTTACCGAAAAGGAGTCGGGTAATTGATTTTTCACAAAATCCGCTCGATACTAATGAAATATCTGTGAACAGTGAGTTTTATAATCACTGGGAATATAATACTAATAACGGATACTGGACCAATACAGACAGCACTGGTGATGGATTATTTGGTAATTACTATCCCAGTGGCGACTACACAGTGATTGGCTATGGAGATAAGTCATATGACGCATTAAGGTACCACGCAAATGGAACAATTTCTGACAATAACAATACCTATTGGAAATATGATATGTTTAAAACAGCAGGATTAAACAGAATTTTTGTGGACTGGGAAGATAAGCCAACTATAGCAGATTATACAATTCGGTGGCCGAAGTATAAGAATGATAATCCCGGATCTTTATATTGGATGATGGGAACTATGACATTGCCGATTAACGCTTCATTATGGATACCAATAGGTGCTTTTGAGAGAGAAAAGTTGGAAAATTCTGAGTCTGCAGTATACTATGATAGTCACTATCAGCTTGATAAAGAAGGGAATTATAACATTGTTCAGAGTGCTAGCGGTGTTGCGATGAGCATTACTTCGGATGCTTGTTCAAAACTGAAGGAAGATTGGGGTGAAGATTTGCGAATATATGTGATAAAGTATCGTAAACAAACCAAGTATAAAATCGAAACAGGAGTAGAATTGGATTACTTCTATAACAATTTGAGGAGTTGCGTATCGTATCCTCAGCAATGGAAAGAGCCATATGTATATGATATTTCAACCCCAGATGAGTTGAATGACGCGTTGGAAAAAATTGCTCAGGATATTAAAAACCCCAATTATGGAATGGCCCCTGATTATGGAGGAGGGTCAGTGCCACGACCTAGATGATATACTTTTCAGGAAAATACATGCATCGAATTTACAAGAAACCGTCAATCTTTCAAAAACTCTCCGGTTTTGCTGTTCTCGCAGTTGCAGATTTCTTCGGGAGTGCCTTCGAAAACGATTTCGCCGCCTTTATCTCCGCCGTCCGGGCCCATGTCGATAATGTAATCCGCGTTTTTAATCAGATCGAGGTCGTGTTCGATGACGATGACTGTTGCGTTATTCGCAATGAGTTTTTGGAATACTCCGATTAACGTCTTAACATCCAGTGGGTGCAGTCCTATGGTTGGTTCGTCGAAAACGAAGATCGTATCCTCTTGTTTTCTGCCCATTTCGGATGCCAATTTTAATCTTTGTGCTTCACCGCCCGACAAACTCGGAGTGGCTTCTCCCAAGATCAGATATCCCAAGCCCAGATCGCTCAGGGTCTGAAGTCTCTGCCTTACGGGATTGATTTCGCGGCATGCGACAAGAGCATGGTTTATGTCCATCGCCATGATTTTGGGCAGAGTATAAATTTCGTTGGATTTCGTCACATATTTAATTTTCTCGGCCGTCTTGGAATATCTCGAACCTTGGCAGTCGGGGCAGGGGATGTCGACGTCTGGCAGAAACTGAACATCGAGGACAATGCTTCCCGTTCCGTCGCAGGTTGGACATCTCAATGAGCCTGTGTTGTATGAAAATTCTCCCGATTTGTGTCCCAACTCTTTTGCATCCTTGGTTTTTGCGAAAACTTTTCTCAATTCGTCGTGAATATTTGCGTAGGTCGCGACCGTCGAGCGCACGTTGATTCCGATTGGTGTTGCGTCGATCAGTTTAATTTGCTTGATGCCGTCGGCTTGGATATCTTTCACGTGTTCGGGTAATTTCTTCCCCGAAAATTTGTTTTCCAAGGCCGGGATGAGGCTTTCCAAGATGAGAGTTGTTTTCCCTGACCCCGAAACGCCCGTTACGACAGTCAGCCTGCCTTTCGGAATTCTCATTTTCAGAGGCTTTACGGTGTGAATTTTCGATGTGTTCAGTTTAATCTCACCCTCATCGAACATTTCGGATTTTTCAATGCGCTGTCTTATGATTCTGTCTGTTTTGTCGGATAAAAATGGTCCGATTTTTGAGTTCGGATTGCTTATCGTTTCGGATATCGTTCCTTCACTAATGACTTGTCCGCCATTTGCTCCTGATTCGGGACCGAGTTCGATTATCCAGTCGGATTCCGATAAAATCTGTGTATCGTGATCCACCAAAATGACGGAATTTCCGTCCGCCACAAGATCGTGCATGACGGCGTTTAATCCCTTGATATTCGCGGGATGTAAACCGATCGACGGTTCATCGAGAACGTATAATACTCCCGTAGTTCTATTCCTGACGGAGCGGGCCAACTGCATTCTTTGCCTTTCTCCTGTCGATAAAGTCGAAGCAGTTCTGTCGAGGGTCAGATATCCCAGCCCCAAATCCATCAATCTTTTTGCTGTTACAAAGAAGGACTCGCAGATTGCTTCTGCCATTGGTTTCATTTCGGAAGGCAGAGAACCAGGAACGCTTTTTACCCACTCGATCAACTCGGACAAAGTCATTTTGCAGACTTCCGCCAAGGATATTCCACGCAGTTTCGGAGCTCTCGCTTTTTCCGACAATCTTGTTCCTCCACACTCAGGGCAAAGGTTTTCCTTCAGGAATTTTTCGACTCGCTTCATGCCTTTTTCATCTTTGACTTTTGCGAGGGCATTTTCGACGGTGTAGACTGCGTTGAAATAAGTGAAATCTAATTCACCGGCCTGATTGGTGGTTTTAGAATGATAAAAAATGTGCTTTTTTTCGGCAGGTCCGTGATAAACAATTTCTTTTTCCGCGTCGGTTAGATCCTTAAATGGAATATTTGTGCGGACTCCCATCTCCCGGCAGATGTCGGTCATCAAAGACCACATCAGCGAATTCCACGGTGCGACGGCTCCCTCATCAATTGTCAGATTTTCATCGGGTACAAGAGTTGATTCATCAACGGTTCGAATTGTGCCGACTCCGTTACATTTCGGACATGCTCCCTGCGAGTTGAAAGCCAATTCTTCGGCTCCCGGAGCGAAAACCTGAGCTTTACACTTGGGGCAGATTAGTTCCTTTTCCGCTGCAACATTCAACGACGGCTCTAAATAATGACCGTTTGGACATCTGTGATTGGCGAGCCTGGAAAACATTAATCTTATGCTATTCAAGAGCTCTGTTCCCGTGCCGAAGGTCGAGCGAATTCCCGGAACGGCAGGCCTTTGATGCAGAGCCAAAGATGCCGGAACGTACAGAATCTCATCAACGTTCGCCTTTGCCGCCTGAGTCATTCTTCGTCTTGTATAGGTTGACAGAGATTCCAAATACCGTCTAGAACCTTCGGCATACAAAACGCCAAGGGAGAGAGAGGATTTCCCCGAGCCTGAAACCCCGGCAATTCCGACAATTTTGTTCAACGGAATATCGACATCGATATTTTTGAGATTATGAACTTTTGCTCCTCGAACAAGGATTTTATCAGGCTTTGCTCTTGTCATCTGTCTTGCTCCCATTGTTTGAATATTAGCATAAGAGGAGGAAGTTTTTTTAGATTTCTTGCTTTTTAAAAATGCTGGATATAAACAAATTTGCAAAAAAATATCGCTGCGTCGATTTCGCCAATATCTGCAATTTTCTGATCACGGTATTACACATTATCAGATTGGCGTAAAATCCCTCTCAAGTGTAAAACTCAACGAACTTTATAGACTCAAGAACGAGAGAGACACAAAAAATTTCCCTTTCTCATCGCCAACAGCACAACCTATCTCACCCCAGACCGAGATTTTCACTAAATCGAAATGATCTCACTATCTATTTTCCATGTCTAACAAAAACAGAGAAAAATTGCAACTATAAGTATATTTAATACCACCTGAAATGGAATTCAATTTCTGTAATGCATCTGCTCAGAAAAAATTACCGAAACTATCTATGATGTTTCGTGATAAATTTTTCGTTTTTTATTTAAATATCTAATTTTTTGTAACATATTAGTAAAATATATAAGTTTTTTATTGATAATTTTAATTATATGCTTTATATAAGAGCTTTACGGATAGTTTAGGTGTTTTCGTAAATAAAACCATTTGGGAGATAGAAATGAATTTGAAGTTTTTAAATTTGTGGCCCGTGTTGTCACTTTTATGTATGCAGGTTTCCTTTGCTGCGCCGGATGATTTATTCCAACGTAATGACCATAAGCAGATAAAAACTGAGATTAAAAAAATATCTGTCGAGCAAACTGGGCGGGTTTTAGAGAGACAATACTCTAAACAAATGATTGAAGCATGTCAGTTGGGGCATTTGGAATTTATAAAATCATTAGTGAAAGAAGGTGTGAATATCAATGCTTATGGAGATAACGGCTTAACTCCTTTGATGGAAGCAGCTCGTCGTGGACGTTACAGTATCGTAGAGTATTTGGTAAATGAGGGGGCTGACATGAATGCTTGTGCTAATGACGGATCGACAGCATTACGGTTCGCCGCTTCAAGCCGGCATTGGGATATTGTTGATTTTTTGAAAACGCGCATGCCTCGTAAAGAAGAAGTGACTTCTTCTTCCGGAATTAGTTTGCCCGTATCGGATTAGTTTTCTTAACAGGTACCCACCAGCTAAGCTGGTGGTTCTGCATATGCGCCTATAAAGCTTCTTTACTAACTTCCGCCTTAAGGGCGTACCCTGATCTGACCGTGCGACCTTTACTTACTACCCATAAATGGGTCTAATTCCATCGTTAATTGACTGCTTTCCGCATCTTCTCTTAACTGATTCTTTATGTATTCCTATATCTTTTTTGTATTCTTTCCTACCGTATCTACATAATACCCTCTGCACCAAAACTCTCTGTTCCTATACTTGTACTTTAAGTTTCCCCATTTCTCGTAGATTAATAGGCTGCTTTTCCCTTTCAAATAGCCCATTATTCCTGATACTGAGTATTTGGGGGGTATCTCTATCAACATATGTACGTGATCTATACATACCTCCGCTTCTATTATATTTATCCCTTTCCAATTGCATAATTTCCTTAATATTGCTCCTATTTCTAGCCTTCGACTTCCATAAAACGCTTTCCGTCTGTACTTCGGCGCAAACATCACGTGATACTTACAATTCCAACTCGTGTGTGATATCTTATTCACATTCATGAGAACTCCTCTTTTCTTAAATCGGTCAGATCGCTTTTTGATTTATATCAGAGGAGTTCTTTCACGCATAGCTATAAGCTTTCCGGAACCACCAGACTATCTGGTGGTTTTCTGGATACAAAAATCCCCCTCACAGAGGAGGGGAATACATCAAAAATAAGCTTTATTTCTTCCACCGTTTCGCTTTCCCATTGCTTCTATACAACTTTCTTTTGATTCTGTTATTCCAACTGGTCTTTTTTCTGCGTTTCCGGGCTCTTTTGCTACTACTGCGCTCCGGCAACACATTACTGGTCGTATCGGAAGTCCTCTCCATCTCTGCGAAAGCGACCTCTCCCTCAGTCTCTGCAATTTCCGATACTTCACTCTCGTTTTCTTCGAGGGTCTCTACATCAGAAAAGGCCTCACCGTCCGACCTCAGACTCAATGTATCCTCATCACTCTCACCCGAAAAACTCTCATTTTTGCTGGAATTCTCCACTACTAAGACAGTCTCCGACATAGATGACTCATCATCAGATTGAGTGTCATTCAATTCCTTCTTCGGATGTACCTCAACCTTTAAAGAAGGTTCTGCAACTCTATCCGCCCCTATTTTATCAATTAAGGTCTCGGCTTTCTTCACCGCTCTTGCAATTTCATTGTACACCGCCCTTACTTTATCTTCCTCATTATCACCTGCTTCACAAATAATCTTCTTAAGACCTCCTACTGTTAAACTAACCCTTCCTTCCTCGCGTGCTTTTTGTAAGGCGGAAAAACAGTCATGACTTCTCAAAAATTTCGTCAGAGATTCTCTCTTTTTCTGTATTTTCGCTTTCGAACCAAGCCTTCCGACAAGATACCCTATCGTCCCTCGAATATCCTTATTTCCAATTAAAACTTCGTATCCCGAATCGTTTTCTTCAGGGAAAAAATCCAAGCCCTTTACCTGAGAAAAGACCTCACTATTTCTTTGATGAGTCTTATCCAATTCCTTCTTCAGACGTACCTCAACCTTTAAAGAAGGTTCTGCAACTATACCCACCCCTTCCGATACTTCACTCTCGTTTTCTTCGAGGGTCTCTACATCAGAAAAGACCTCACCGTCCGACCTCAGACTCAATGTATCCTCATCACTCTCACCCGAGAAACTCTCATTTTTGCTGGAATTCTCCACTACTAAGACAGTCTCCGACATAGATGACTCATCATCAGATTGAGTGTCATTCAATTCCTTCTTCGGACGTACCTCAACCTTTAAAGAAGGTTCTGCAACTATACCCGCTCTCAGATTATCAAAAAACCAATTACCTACCGGCCTTCCCGTTCTATCTGGGGAAAAACCATTTTCATTCCTTCCTGCTCTCAGATTATCAA